>JARRQJ010000039.1:0-33253 GCA_037381915.1 Gammaproteobacteria bacterium
AATCAGAGGTTCCTTGAGGCCATTGTGCGCCCTGCATCAGGCAAGAAGTCCTTGAAACCGTTAGAGAAGCTCAAGCCAGGCCTTTTGCCGTGACTCCCCCGCGCAAAAAAGCCCCGGCCTAAGCCGGGGCGATGGAATGATACTTGGCTGCAATTTTGGACAGAACTGCGCGTTTAGGACCATACCTTAATCATGAAGAAGATTGTAATTGCGATCATCAATATTACCGCGGCCTCTGCAAGATAGCTGGCAGGATGTTCGGGAATAAATTGTTGCATGGTTCAATCTCCTCTGATGTTGAGAGGTACCAACATCTACTTGGACCATCGCCAAGGCGAAAGGTCCCGACCTGCTCTCCTAAGTAAGCCCTGATTAATTCGTCTCTTCCCTCTCAGGGGGAAGGACAGGATGGGGGTGGGGTTACTAACTGATTGAATGTATTGTAGCCGTTCAAAACCCCATCCCCTCCCCAGCCCTCCCCTTGAAGGGAGGGTAAATAAATCAGAGGTTCCCTAAATCTAAATATAGTCAGACAACACTAGCCTAGGGACCGTGTAAGAAAGAGATAAGCTGCGCAGCGGGCATAGCGTGGGAAGAATATGGAAATATAAAAACTAAGTTGATCACACTGGCGGGCGTCTCCCCTGGCATAGCCTGGCATGCTCAAATCGATGGCACGCTTGGATTGATTTTATTCTTCATCTTGCGAATGCCATCAGCATCGACGGCAAGCAGGGTCGGACGGGTATTTTGGCGGAGTGGAAAATGGTCTGGATTGAGGTTGCGCAAGAAGACAGGGCTCCCTCTCCTTGAGCAAATCACTAAAGTATTTGTGGGTATTACTGATTATCAAGAACTTAGCGCCTGAAGGAAGCCTCCCGATGCCGGCGCGGCCTCAGTTTATTAGTTATGAGATCATTCCCGACCATCTTGGCGCCTCACTTCCGGCCCTAGCCCCAAGATATCTAGATATCGGAAGCACGCACGCCATTAAAGACAGGCTGCGATGGAACAACCAAACCGTAGATCGATTCGCTCCGTCATGCACTCCCGACAAACACACGCTCGCAATAATGCAACGTCAATGCTAAATCATTGCCTGTAAGGATATGGCTTGAGATCTGTGCTCAGGGGGTTGAATGGGTATGGGTATCGTCAAATTCCAATGGTACGGGTGGATGGGCTAATGGTGGCTACGGGTGGACTCGAACCACCGACCTCAGCATTATGAGTGCCGCGCTCTAACCGGCTGAGCTACGTAGCCAAGACTCAGAAAATCATGCAGAAACAAAAAGAGGGCTAATTATAACGACGTTCTTTCTTCTTTTCACTTACCTGTTTTGTTCCACTTAGACATTGAAGCGGAAATGAATAACATCGCCATCTTGCACAATGTAGTCCTTGCCTTCCAGACGCCACTTGCCGGCCTCTTTTGCCCCCTGTTCACCCTGGCACGCCACGAAGTCGTCATAAGCGATGACCTCGGCGCGGATAAAGCCTTTCTCGAAGTCGGAGTGAATGACGCCCGCCGCCTCCGGGGCCGACGCACCGATCCGCACGGTCCAGGCGCGTACCTCCTTTACCCCGGCGGTGAAATAGGTTTGTAGACCCAACAATTTATAGCCCGCACGGATCACCCGGTTGAGGCCGGGTTCGGCCAGCCCTAGGTCGGCAAGAAACTCGCCCTTCTCTTCATCGGGCAACTCGGCGATCTCCGACTCGATGGCGGCGCATACCGGCACCACCACCGCGCCTTCCTCGGCGGCCAGGGCCTGCACCCGGTCAAGGAAAGGGTTGTTGGCAAAACCGTCCTCGGCGACATTGGCGATATACATGGTCGGCTTGATGGTGAGGAGATTGATTTCCCGCAACACGCGCTGTTCGTCGTCGCCCAAATCCAAGGCCCGCACCGGCGCCCCCTGATCCAGTTGAGTACGCAATCTTTCGAACAAGGCCTGTTGCGCAAGCGCATCCTTGTTGCCGCTCTTGGCGATTTTGGCGAGGCGGGCCAACGCCCTTTCCACAGTCTCCAGGTCCGCGAGGGCCAATTCAGTATGAATGACTTCAATATCGCTGATGGGGTCGATCTTGCCGGCGACATGAACCACATCGCTGCTCTCGAAACAACGCACTACATGGGCGATGGCCTGGGTCTCGCGAATATGGGCGAGAAATTTGTTACCCAACCCTTCTCCCTTGGACGCACCCGCCACCAGTCCGGCGATGTCCACGAATTCCATGGTGGTGGGAACGGTGCGTTGCGGCTTGACGATACCGGCCAACACCTCCAGGCGCGCATCGGGCATGGGTACGATGCCCACGTTGGGCTCAATCGTGCAGAACGGGTAATTGGCTGCGTCTATTCCCGCCTGGGTAAGGGCATTGAAGAGCGTGGATTTCCCCACATTGGGGAGGCCGACGATACCGCATTTGAATCCCATAATTCAGTTCCAAGTAACGAGGAGCAAGACGCCTGCTACTTTGTGTGCAATTTGTGCATGGCCCGTTCCAGATTACCGCTGAAGATTTCGGGCATCACGGCCAGGGTATCGGCCAGGGCCGCTTCGATCGCCTGGCGGTCCTGCAGCGAGGGTTTGGTCAATACATAGTCGGTGACCAGATCCCGGTGCCCGGGATGGCCGATCCCGATGCGCAATCGTACAAAATCGCCGCTGCCCAGACTCGCGGTGACGCTGCGCAAACCGTTGTGGCCGCCGTTGCCGCCGCCCTGTTTGAGCCGTACCGTGCCCGGTGGCAGATCCAATTCATCATGGACAATCAGGATCTGGCGCAGCGCAAGCTTGTAAAAACCCGCCAACGCCGCCACCGCCTGACCGCTGCGATTCATGAACACATCCGGTTTGAGGATCCAGCAGGCCCGCCCCTCTTCCATGATTTCGCAGCACTCGCCGTGGTAACGGGTGGACGTCTTAAATTGACCACCCCGCGCGTGGGCCAGCGCATCCGCAAACCAGAACCCCGCGTTGTGCCGCGTCGCCTGATAGCGGGGACCGGGATTGCCCAGCCCCACTACCAGGCGTATCGCTGCATCTGACGTCGCGGGCCCCACCACGCAAAGGCATGGCCGGCCGCCTTAACCGGCTGCCTGGCCGCCTCCTTGTTCCGGCGTCGCCGCCGCCTCTTCGGGCGCCGCGGCGGCGGCCTCCTCGACCTCCAGGGCCGCCCTGGGCAGGACGATGCTCACCACCGGCAAATCATGCTCCGATCCGGCCACGACACCCTGGATTTCCACGCCGGCGGGAAGCTTGAGATCGGAGAGGTGAACCGACTCGCCCGCCTCCAGCGGCGAGACATCCACCTCGATGTATTCCGGCAGATCCTTCGCCAGACAAGTGACATCGACATGTTTCATGAGATGATTGACGATACCACTGCGCAGCTTTACGCCCGGCGCTACATCTTCGCCGATGAAGTGCAAGGGAACGTGGACGCGGATCTTGTCGGTATCGGTGACGCGCTGCAGGTCCAGATGCATGATGACGGGCTTGAAAGGATGACGCTGTAGGTCCTTGAGCACCGCCCTTTCCGCTTTACCGTCCACACTGACGGTCAGGATATGGGAATAAAAGGCCTCGTGTTCCAGGCTCTTCACCACATCTTTGTGCGGAAAACTCAATGCCGCGGGCCCTTTCTTTCCGCCGTATAGGATACCCGGCACCTTGCCTGCGCGACGGAGGCGGCGGCTCGCACCTTTCCCCATATCCGTACGCAGTTCTGCGTCCAATTGAAATTCAACAGCCATGGTTATTCTCCAAAAAATAATGCTGCCTACAGGCAGCTTGCCAATACCGCTCCGCGGAGCGGCCTCTTCAAGGAGAGGCGACGCGCGACCACATCGCCCCTCCCGATCCTTCTAATCCATAAACAAGGTACTGACCGATTCTTCGGTGCTGATCCGCCGCATGGTCTCCGCCAGTATCCCGGCGATGGACAGCTGCCGGATGCGCGAACATGCCTTGGCCTCCGCCCGCAGCGGAATGGTGTCGGTCACCACCAATTCGTCCAACACCGAGTTTTCAATGTTCTTTATCGCCGCCCCGGACAGCACCGGATGCGTACAATACGCCACCACCTTGGCGGCGCCGTGCTCCTTCAGGGCCCGCGCCGCTTCGCACAGGGTACCGGCGGTGTCCACCAAGTCATCTATCAGGACGCAGGTGCGGTCTTCCACCTCGCCGATGATGTGCATCACCTTGGCCTCGTTGGGGCGCGGCCGCCGCTTATCGATAATGGCCAGGTCGGCGTCGCCCAGACGCTTCGCCAGGGCCCGTGCCCGCACCACCCCGCCCACATCCGGCGACACCACGATCTGCTTGGGGTACTTCTGCCGCCAGATATCGCCGAGTAAAATCGGCGAGGCATATACATTGTCCACCGGGATATCGAAAAATCCCTGGATCTGGTCGGCATGCAGATCTACGGTCAATACCCGATTGGTGCCGGCACTGCTGATCATGTTCGCCACGACCTTGGCGGAAATCGCCACCCGCGCCGAACGCGGCCGCCGATCCTGGCGCGAATATCCGAAATAGGGGATTACCGTCGTGACACGGCCCGCCGAGGAACGGAGCAGCGCGTCTACCATCACCATCAATTCCATCAAGTTGTCGTTGGTGGGATGGCAGGTGGGCTGGACGATGAAGACGTCCTTGCCACGGACGTTCTCCATGATCTCCACCATGATCTCACCGTCGCTGAAGCGGCCCAAAATGGCCTTGCCCAGCGGGATGTTCAAATAGTTAACAATGTCCTCCGCCAGCTGCCGATTCGCATTGCCGGAAAAGACTAGCATCGAGTTGTACGACACGCGGCCCCCTTTGCCTCTCACACGCGATAAGCGTTTACTCGATCATCAAACAGCGGCATATGGCTGGGGTGCCAGGATTCGAACCTGGGAATGCGGGAATCAAAATCCCGTGCCTTACCACTTGGCGACACCCCAATCAAACACGGCGCGAGCGCCAAGCTCCGGTCCCCGGAGCCGCAGCTCAAGCTACTATTCTCAATCTTTCGTGAAGCGGTGAATGATTGCAACTCCGGGCGACAAACGCCGCCCATGGGGTCGGGACCTCTGCTGCAACCCCTTGTGCGCGGTCCCGATCGGCAAAGGCCGCGAATACCGCCGCCCCTGTACCGCTCATCTTGGCGGGGGCGTGGGCATTCAGCCAGGCCAGCGCCCGTCCCACCTCCGGATAGCGTCGGCATACCACCGCCTCACAGGCGTTACCTCCCGCCCCGGAGAGAAAAGCGGGTATTGTGAGGGGCGGGGCGTTACGTGTCAATTCAGGGGCGGCAAAAATCTCGGCGGTGGACACCTGGCACGGCGGCACGACCACCACATACCAGCGCTCCGGCAGGTCGATGGGGGTCAAGCGCTCCCCCACGCCTTCCGCCCAGGCCGCGCGGCCATGAACGAATACCGGCACATCCGCGCCCAGTTGTGCGGCCAGTTCGGCCAAACGCTCCGCGGGCAGATTCAAGTTCCACAGGCGGTTCAGCACCAGCAAGGTGGTGGCCGCGTCGGAACTCCCTCCCCCCAGGCCCGCGCCCATGGGGAGCTGTTTTTCCACGGTGATGTCCACGCCCAGGGAGCGGTCCGCCTGCCGCCTGAGCAAGGCGGCGGCGCGGACCGTCAGGTCCTGTGCTTCGGCAACCCCAGGGAGAGGGCGGGTCAGGCGGATCACCCCATCATCGCGACGAACAAAGCGCAGTGCATCACCATAGTCCAGAAATTGAAACACCGTCTGTAGCAAATGGTAGCCGTCGGAACGGCGGCCTATGACATGTAAAAACAAATTGATCTTGGCCGGGGCGGGCCAACTTACGGGATTCATTCAGGACAAGGTCCACTCATGGATGACCAGGCGTACCTTCACCTTCGCGCTGTTAAGAAAGATTTTGGTCGGGAAGGCGCTCCCGGCGACGTCTTCGTAACGCCGGTACGCGATATGCCAGCCCGATTGCTCCAGCCACTGCAAACGCCCTTGGGCGTTCAAACCGTGGGTTTCCTGCCTATGCGGCACCGGCAGGCCCCTGACCCAGTAGTACAGCCCTTTGATCGGCAAGCGCCAACCCAGTTGGCGCATCAGCAGTTCGTCCGGGTCGGGTGCCGACACACTATGGCCGTTCGAGAGCAGCAGGGTGACCCTTTGAGGGGTACCTTGCAGTTCCGCCGATTCCTGTCCCAGCGGCCCGCTCAGGGTAATGTGATAGAGCTCGGCGCCCCCTTGCTCCCAGCGGAAGGACACGTGCCAGCCCTCGTGGGGCATTTGGATCCCGAGCCGGCCGGATATGACCCAGCTGTGCAACCGGGCGAGATTCTGCTGATGAGTCAGCCATTGATGCTCCAGCTGGGGAGACGGGTGCTGGATGGCAGGCGCGGTGGCACAGCCGGCCAGCGCCAAGCCGCCCATCAGGCTCAACACCCGGATCGCCATACGTGCGCTTTTACCCACGGCGATCACTACTTCCGAATCGGTATTCAAGACGGGCACCCCACGCCACTCGCAGGGTACGCCCTTGATTATCCGGCATTTATTTGTGATCCAGGCGATTCATGACATCGAGCAATGTCTTGTTGCCCGGCGCCACCTTCAGGGCCTTGTCCCACACCTCGCGCGCCGCTTGCTTGTTTCCCATCACCCACAGCACCTCGGTGAGATGAGCGGCGATTTCCGAATCGGAACTCGCATCCAAGGCACGGCGTAAATAGCTCACCGCCTGCTGGTAGTGGCCGAGCCGATAATGCACCCATCCCATGCTGTCCAAGACGAAGTAACTGTCAGGACGCAGCTGCAGGGCACGTTTAATATAGCCGAGGGCTTCCTTGTAACGTTGGGTGCGGTCGGCCAGGCTATAACCCAGGGCGTTGAGGGCATCCACGTTGTCCGGGTCACGCGCCAGGATCCGTTTAAGATCCTTTTCCATCATCCCAAACTGACCGATCTTTTCTTCGGTCATGGCCCGCGCATAGAGCAGATCCGCGTTGTCCGGCAACTCCTTGAGACCCGAGGTATAGACCTCAACCGCCTCCTGTGGCCGATCGGCACTGCGGAGAATCTGGCCGTCCGCCAGATAGATGCGGACCAATTCGCCCGGGCCCTGGGGGGTAATGGCGCTCAACTGACCGCGGGCCTGGTCCACTTCGCCCTTTTGCGCCAACAACAAGGCAATGCGAATTTGAGATTCCAAATAATTATTGCTGTTCTGATCTACCCTGGAATACCACTTAATCGCCATATCCGGGTTCTTGTGGTATTCCTCGGCGATGCGCCCGAGGTAATAGCTGCTCTCGGATTCATACGCCGGGCTGGATCGACTCAATCGCAGAAAATATTTCTCGCCCTCACCCACATGGCCTAATTCCACGGCCACCAGGCCCAGGGCACGCAGGATTTCCGGATTGCCCGGCGATTGCTTATCGACGATCTTAAATTGAGCGTAAGCCTTGTCGGTCTGTTTATCATCCTCCAGCGATCGCGCATAGATCGTGCGCAGATTGACGTCTTTCGGATGTTTTTTTACAATTTTTTTCAAGAGCTTGAGCGATTCCGAACTCTTGCCCCGCATCGCGAGAATCCGCGCCAATTGCACATTGGCATCCACACGATCGGGTTCGAGCGCCACCACCCGCTTGATGGCCTGTTCGGCCTTATCCAGCACACCGGCTCGCACCGCCAAATGGCTCAAGGCCACCAGGGCATTGGGGTCGTTGGGACGAGTATTCACCAGCCGCTGCATAACATCCAGCGCCGCCTGCTTGTCCTGTTGCCGCCCCAACAGTCCGGCGATCAACATGAATGCGTTGCCACCGCCCTTACCTTTGTTGAGCGCCAGCAAGGCTTCGAGCTGCTTCTGGGCCTTGTCATATTGACCGCTGCGGATATAAAAGGCGGTGACCACCTCACGCGCGTCCACATTTTCCGGCTCCAGCTTAACCCACAGTCTCGCGGCCTCCAGGGCGTGTTTATCGTCGTGGGCGTAGACGGCGATCCGCGCCGCCCGCTCCAACAAACGGGGATCGTGTCTCGCCTCGCCCAATTGCAAATAGTTCTTAATGGCGACGTCGTAATGACCGCGTTGCAGCGCCACTTCGGCGACCAGCACCTTGTACATTACATCGGCGGGCAAAGAAGACGTAGGTGCCGTCGCCGGGGAGGGTGGCGCAGAAACCTCTTTTGTTTCAGATACTTGCTTTGTCGCCACGGGGGTGGCGGCTCCCTGCTCCCTGGGATTGACGGCGCAACCCGCTACAACCACCGCCGCCACGAAGGCTCCTGCCCTAACGAGAGATCCACTCATAATATTAATGCTCCAGTCCACAACCTGCTTAAGGTACAAACCCATTGAATTAGGGGCAAGCTTTTTCTATAAGTTCTTCTTTTGTGACCCAAGTTATCAATTAAACTTGCCAGCCCGCCGACAATTACCCCACAATTAGACAATTTCTATGTCGGCCTGTTGCGATGCCTCTTTTAGCGTTTGGGATCAATCACAAAACCGCGCCTATCGATGTACGGGAAAAGGTGGCTTTCGACCAGCGGAATCTGGTGGACGCCCTGCATGAGCTCACCTCGATCCCGCAGATCCACGAAGCGGCAATCTTGTCCACGTGCAATCGCACCGAAATCCTTTGTAATTTGGAGGAAGCCGACACCGGCGTCGTGCTGGATTGGTTCCAACACTACCACAAGCTCGGCGGCGACGAAGTCGGACCTTACATTTATGTCCACCCCGAACAGTTCGCGGTACGTCATCTGTTGCGCGTAGCCTCCGGCCTGGATTCCTTGATTCTGGGTGAGCCGCAAATCTTTGGCCAGATGAAAGAGGCCTATTTGACGGCTATCCAGGCGGGGACGGTCGGGACCTTGTTGGGCAGGCTGTTTCAGCACACCTTCGCCGTGGCCAAGCAAGTGCGTACCGACACGGCCATCGGCTCGAGCCCGGTATCGGTGGCCTTCGCCACGGTCAGCCTCGCCAAACAGATCTTCACCGACCTGTCCACGCACACCGTACTGTTGATCGGCGCCGGTGAGACCATCGAACTGGCGGCCCGTCACCTCCATGAACATCGCATCGGCCGGATGATCATCGCCAATCGCACCGTGGAAAGGGCCCATAGCCTTGCCAGCGAATTCGGCGGCTTCGCCATCTCCCTCGGCGATATCCCCGCTCATTTGGCGGAGGCCGACCTCGTGATCTCTTCCACCGCCAGTCAGCTGCCCATCCTGGGCAAGGGCGCCATCGAGCGCGCCATTAAGGCGCGCAAGCACCGCCCGATGCTGATGATCGACATCGCCGTTCCCCGCGACATCGAACCCGAGGCGGATGAATTGGATGACGTATATCTTTATACGGTGGACGACCTGCAGGATATCATCCAGGAAGGACTGCGTTCCCGCCAGGAGGCGGCTAAACAGGCCGACGAGATTATCGAAAATCAGGTCAATCAATTCATGGGCTGGATGCGTTCGCTGGATGCGGTGGCGACCATCTGCGCCTATCGCGAACAGGCCGAGCAACTGCGCGACCAGGAAGTCGCCAAGGCCAAACGCCTGCTGCAGCGTGGCGTGCCGTCCGAACAGGTTTTGGCGCAAATGGCGCGCATCCTTACCAACAAATTGATCCATTGCCCCAGCACCCAGATGCGCCAGGCCGGCTTTGAAGGCCGCACCGATGTCCTCGACATCGCGCGCGAACTGTTCGATCTGAAAGATCCCCACTCGTAGACTCCCGTGAAAGCCTCGCTACGCAGCAAATTGGAGAACCTCTCCGAACGGCTGCAGGAGCTCAATGCGCTCCTGGCCGATTCGGACGTCATCGCCGATCAGGCGCAATTCCGGGAATTCTCCATCGAATACGCCCAACTCAGCCCGGTGGTGGCTTGTTTCGAGCGCTATCAAGGCACGCTCAAAGACCTCGCCGCCGCCCGCGACATGCTGCAGGATCCCGATGGCACCGTGCGGGAGATGGCACAGGAGGAAATCGCCGCGGCGACGCAACGCAAAGAGGCGCTGGAAGTGGAATTGAACAAATTGCTGTTGCCCAAAGATCCCCTGGATAACCGCAATATCTTCCTCGAAATCCGCGCCGGCACCGGCGGCGACGAGGCGGCCCTGTTTGCCGGCGATCTGTTTCGCATGTATTCCCGCTACGCGGAACAGCAGGGCTGGCAGGTGGAAATCATCAGCGAAAGTCTGGGCGAACACGGCGGCTACAAGGAAATTATCCTGCGCCTCATCGGCCAGGGGGTGTATTCGCGACTCAAATTCGAATCAGGTACCCATCGCGTCCAGCGGGTTCCGGAAACCGAAGCGCAGGGACGCATCCATACCTCCGCCGCCACGGTCGCCGTACTGCCGGAAATGGAGGAAGTGGACCGCATCGACATCAATCCCACCGATCTGAAAGTCGACACCTACCGCGCCTCCGGCGCCGGCGGCCAACACGTCAACAAGACCGATTCGGCGATTCGCATCACCCATCTCCCCAGCGGCATCGTGGTGGAGTGCCAGGACGAGCGTTCTCAGCACAAGAACCGCGCACGCGCGCTGTCCCTGCTGCAAGCCAAGCTCCTCGCCGCCGAACAGGAGCAGCAGCTCGCGCAGCAAAGCGAGAACCGCCGCCTGCAGGTCGGCAGCGGTGATCGTTCGGAACGCATTCGCACCTACAATTTCCCACAAGGGCGGGTGACCGATCATCGCATCAATCTGACGCTCTACAAGCTGGAAAGCATCTTACAAGGTAACCTGGACGAGCTCATCGATCCGCTCATCAACGAACACCAAACCGAAATGTTGGCGGCCATGGGCGAATAGATCAAAGTGCGAATGAATAATCATCCGGACCTGCGGGCCGCACCCTCCGTGCAAGAGGCCCTATACAATGGCGAACAAATGCTCGCCGCACACCCTGAGCGCTCCCGGGAGGCCGCGCTGTTGCTGGCGCATGTCCTCGGCATATCGCGGGCGCAGCTTCATGCCCGCCCCGAACAACCGTTGCACCAGTCCCAGCAGGAGGTCTTTCTTGATTTGATCCGGCGCCGCAGGGAGGGCGAACCGGTGGCCTACCTGGTCGGACACCGGGAATTCTGGTCCCTGGATCTCATCGTCAATAAACATACTTTGATTCCACGCCCGGAAACGGAACTGCTGGTGGAAAGGGCGCTGGAACACATCCCGCCCCGGCGTGAATTGCATATTCTGGATTTAGGCACCGGCAGCGGCGCCATCGCCCTGGCCATCGCCAGCGAACGCCCGCAGTGCCGCGTCACCGCCACCGACCTGTGTCCCCGTGCGCTCAATGTCGCGCGCGGCAATGCGAAACGCCTGCATCTCACCAATGTGACGTTTCATGAAGGCGCGTGGTTCGCGCCCTTGACCGCTCAATGCTTCGACGTCATCGTCTCCAACCCGCCCTATGTGGCGCAAAACGATCCACACCTCGGCGACCTGAGGGCGGAACCGGACTTGGCCCTGGTGGCGGGCCCCGGCGGCCTGGAAATGATCGCGGCCATTGTCCGCCAGGCACCGCAACATTTGCGGCGGGGCGGCTGGCTGTTGTTGGAACACGGTTATGATCAAGCCGCAGGCGTGGCCGCTTTGCTGGCGGAAGCGGATTATCGCCATATTGAGAGCCGGCGCGATCTCGCGGGCCATGCACGCATCACCTCGGGACAATATGGATGACGAGATGAACGCCATACCGTTGCCGCGTCCGATCGTGAACCAACTGCTGCGCCACGCCCAGCAAAGCCCCACCGCAGAGGTATGCGGACTCATCGGCTCTAAAGATCACGTCCCCACGCGCTGTTACCCCGTCGCCAACGTCGCATCCAGCCCGCAGCGCCTGTTCGCCCTGGATCCGACGCAGCAAATTGCCGCGATGCGCACCATGCGCGACCGGAACGAGCAATTATTCGCCATCTATCACTCCCACCCCTCAAGCCCACCGTTTCCATCCGCCACCGACTTGGCCCATGCCAATTACCCTGAAACCCTGTACCTGATCATTTCACTGCAAACCCGGGGCGTCCTGGAAATGCGCGGCTTTTTCCTGCGGGACCATGCGGTGTCGGAGGTACCCTTGGAGATTATCGAATAGGCACTTCACTCAGCGGTAACGCCGATACATTTGTACACCTTATAAGTGCGCTTGCCGTCCTTGATCGCAGAGATCGGCACGATGGTGTCCCCTCGCATATCCGCCGCAGCGTTGCGCGCCAGGTAAGAGAGTTCCTTGGAAACCTCCTTTTCATCGCGATTGACACCGGCCACCTTCGCCATCAAGGAAACCGTGGTGTTTCCCAATTCCTTGCACGTGGACACTTCGTCGGCATCCAACACCCGCACCTTTTCACCACCCTGGGTCAATTTCACCCATGCGCAAGCGCTTATCCCCAGACACAGCAACACAAGCAGCAGCCTTCTCATTTCAACCTCCGCGTTCAGTTCACCACACAGGCGACTACGTCGATTTTGTCCGAAATCGTGGTCTTTGGACACCTCATTGCAGGCAGCCCCTCCCATGAACGAAATAATATTCCAGATCATCTTAATTAATATAATCTTATATATGATAATAAAATTAAATTCTGTTTTCAGCGCTTGACCTGGGGAAAATTGGGGAGGGATGTCTGAGAATACGCTCAACTAATTCTCTATAGTTTTACATGTAGGTGGGTCTTGATCGCCCTTACCGCCGTGGGATGCACCAAGAAATCGGAAGAGTCGTCTGAAAGTCAGATGGCACCCGCGCCCAGTAGCCAGGAAGCTGCGCCGGCGGCGTCCAGCAGCCAGGAAGCTGCGCCGGCGCCAGCCACCACCGACCAGGCGGCCCCCATGTCAGGAGAGTCGACGTCCAAACCCGAGGGCTCCCAAGAGGATAACTCCCAAGAGGATATGGGTAACGATAACAACTCGGGGAATTAAGACAGAGTTGCAACAGAATTTCTGGTGATTGAAAATTTTGTTATAAGTCTTTAACGAAAGGCTGGCCCATCCGCACGGCGGGCCAGCCCTCTTCCTTCCAAGAACATACTTCCGATTTTTTTCTGCGAAGCCGGACGACGCTTGTCGCCAGTCCGAAGAGGCATCTCGGAGAACCTCTTGCGTTTCCCGCTGTTCGTCAATGGCAGGACGGTGAACTTGACTGTGCTTCACCGCCGAGCGCTGTCTTGGCACCGTGAGCCGTCCCGTTCATAAGCATGCCCTTTGCTTTAGCTTCGTATCATGAAACCGGCGGTCAGGCAGTGGCCGAAAGACCGGCCACTGCCTGGTCCGAGCCGACTAAATATCGAAGCCGTATGAGACGCCTAATACAATGGCATCCTTTTGGTCCGTTCCGTTACGATCCTTACCCGGCAACGTATAAGTAACGCTCATATCGGCGCCGGTCTTGCCTATGGGATGGCTTAAGGCCAGGTCCAGATGACGGAAAGCAGAGCTTTCTTTAGATGAGGCGATGTACTTGCCCGACCCTTCATAGGTGTAGTAGCCGAGCGTGGCGCTCAAACTGAAATCGGCGGGCAGTGCGGTGCTATATCCCAGCGTCCAGTAAATATCGCCGCCGTTACCCCATGCCACATCTTCAACCAGATATTTCAGACCAAAAGTGACGGGGCCGTAACCCACAGTGGGATTAATCTCCAAACCGTCGGAATTGCTCACGTGCAGGTAATAATACTGGATGAAACCGATGCTGTAGTTGAACCCCCCCGACGAACCACCCCATCCCGCATAAAAATCGTTCTCGAAACCCCTCGCGGTGCTGCCGTTACTGTAACCCAGGTTCGAACCCCAGTAACCCGCATAGATACCGCTATCCCCGGAGTAATCAAAGCCGCCTTGGACCACGGGACCGTCGCCTTCGGTACCACCAGGACCGTTTATCCCGCGCAGCACATAATCGGAAAACACGCCGATATTCCCCGTCACACCGGCGCTGGCCAACATTGGCGCGGCTACCATCATTCCCGCTACGGCGGTAGTCAACCCATACCTGGTCAACTTGTTTGCAGTAAACATCGTCATTTGAATTATCTCCTAATGAATAAGAAAAGATTAGTGGTGCCGCGTGATGACTGTTCATCACCAGACCCCTCACGACAGACGTTCAGCAGGAACCATGCCAAAGAGAAAACATTTGCATTTATGCATAGTTGCAACAGTCGTTGCAGGATAACAACGCCCGCGGTGCGCGATGATGAAGCGCGTATAGTTATGACGCCTGCAATCAGTGCGCTCTCTCGGGAGACAACTCGTCAGGCACAGGCCTCGGAAAAATCCGTCAACATCCCCTGGCGGACGATAAACTCGATCACCGCCGACAGGCCTTCGCCGTTCTTGAGGTTGGTGAAAACAAAGGGCCGATCTCCGCGCATGCGGCGCGCGTCTTGTTCCATGACCGCCAAGGAAGCGCCCACGTAGGGCGCGAGATCGGTCTTATTGATGATCAGCAGATCCGATTTGGTGATACCCGGCCCCCCTTTGCGCGGGATCTTGTCGCCCGCCGAGACATCGATGACATACAAGGTGAGATCCGACAGTTCCGGACTGAAGGTGGCGCTAAGATTGTCGCCGCCGCTCTCGATCAATACCAGATCCAGGTCCGGAAAACGCCGACACAACTCGTCGACCGCGGCCAGGTTCATGGAGGCGTCTTCGCGAATAGCGGTATGGGGGCAACCGCCGGTCTCGACACCGATGATCCGCTCGGCCGACAAGGCCTCGTGGCGGGTGAGGAACTGCGCATCCTCCTTGGTAAAGATATCATTGGTAACCGCCGCTAATTGATAACGATTCTGGAGGGTCTGGCACAAGGCCAGCATCAAGGCGGTCTTGCCCGACCCCACCGGACCGCCCACACCGACACGTAAAGGGTTAGGGTGTGTCATGGATGATTTCTCCTGATCTGCGTAGTTCATTGAAAAGCGACGCCTGCGGCGTGTTACGACCGAAACAAACGTGAATATTGGTGTTCATGCAGGGCGCTGCCCATGGCCCAGCGCTGCGCCACGAAGCCGATCTGCTCATCACTCATGGCCAGCCCCCGTGCTGCCGCGGCGGGGAGCGAGCCGCTCAGCCGCGACAGGATCCGCTGGCCCGCGGTCTGTCCCAACGGCACCAGCTTGATCGCCGCCGCCACTTGATTCTCTGCCCATGCCCACAAGTAGCCCTGCGCCGCCACTTGCAACGGTATCCGCCAACGCACCGCGGCCAGGGAAAACAACACGGCGAAAGCCGTATTGCGATGGTCGATCCATGCTTCCGCCTCGGTCATATCCAGATCACGCAGCAATCGCGCCAGGGCGCCGCCCAGCTGGCGGTCTTCCTCCTGCAGCTCCCGTGATTCGCGGCAGGCACGCAAATAGGCGCTCCAGTAAAGCAATGCCGATTCGTCATGGGTATGCCAGGCCCGGTAGAGGCGTGCCAGCACCGGCACATCCACCCGGGCCAAGAGCTGCTGCGACAGACCCTGGATCCATTCGCCCACCGCTGCCTCATCCTGCAGCCACTTGGTGTGTACCGCGAACTCCATACCCTGCGAGTACGCATAGGCACCCACCGGCAGGGCCGGGCTCACCAACTGCATCAGGCGCAGCAGGGCCGAAGCGTCATTCCGGCGCTCATCAATCATGGCTGTGGTAGGCCCCGCTCTCGGGCTCGAACGCCACCCGATCGGCCCGTACCTGCAACCCCATCTCTTCGAGCATATGATCCAGCACGTGGTCGCGCAGATAGCGCAACCACCCGGCGCCGACCTGCACCGGGACATGGCGATTCCCCAGGTGATAGGCGGCCCGCGCCAGTTGCAGCGGATCGGAGCAAAAGGCGCTCGACACCTCTTCCGTCGCGGCCTTGACGCCGATCACTTCGCCATTCTCGGCGTGGAGGCAATCGCCGCCGCGCAACACCGTACCGCGCGGCAACCGTAAGGCCGCTTCGCGCCCGTCATCGAGACAGAGCCGCTGCCGGGTACGTTGGCGCCGTTCGAAGCTCAAGGTCAGGGTCGTTGTATAGGTCTGGAAGCCCGTAGCCCGTTCGGTGATTTGCAGCATTCGGAGTCTCGCCTGTCGATTTAACTCGGACCTAGGCTTGTACACATCATTCGGACCTCCCGACCTCAAAATAAAAAATAGCGCTGCGCCAAGGGCAACTCGGCGGCCGGCTCGCATTGCAGCAGCACACCGTCGGCGCGCACCGCGTAGGTCTGCGGGTCCACTTCCATATGCGGCTGATAGGCATTGTGGATCAGATTCGCCTTGCGCACCCCGCGGGTATCCCGTACCGCCACCAGACGCTTGTGCAAACCAAACGCTGCACCGATGTCCGCCCCCAGGGCTGCCTGCGAGACGAAGCTCACGCTGGTATTAGGCAGCGCCGCACCATAGGCGGCGAACATATAACGATAGTGCACCGGCTGCGGGGTGGGGATGGAGGCGTTGGCGTCGCCCATAGGGGTGGCGACGATCATGCCGCCCTTGATGATCATGGCCGGTTTGGCACCAAAGAATGCCGGTTTCCACAGCACGATGTCCGCCAGCTTGCCCACCTCCAGGGAACCGACTTCGTGGGCGATGCCATGAGTAATAGCGGGATTGATGGTGTACTTGGCCACATAGCGCTTGGCGCGGAAATTGTCCTGCTCACTGGAATCCTCGGGCAAGGCGCCGCGCTGCAGCTTCATCTTGTGGCCGGTCTGCCAGGTGCGGCTGATTACCTCGCCCACCCGGCCCATGGCCTGGGAATCCGAGGCGATCATGCTGAAGGCGCCCAGGTCGTGGAGTATGTCCTCGGCGGCAATGGTCTCGCGGCGGATGCGCGACTCGGCGAAGGCCACGTCCTCGGGAATACCGGCATCGAGGTGATGGCACACCATCAGCATATCCAGATGTTCGTCGACGGTATTTACCGTGTAGGGCCGCGTCGGGTTGGTGCTGGACGGCAGCACGTTGGCCTCGCCGCAGGCCTTGATGATGTCCGGGGCGTGACCACCGCCGGCGCCCTCGGTGTGATAGGTATGAATGGCGCGACCCTTGAACGCCGCCAGGGTATCCTCGACGAAACCGGATTCGTTCAAGGTGTCGGTGTGGATGGCCACCTGCACGTCGTATTGCTCGGCGACAGTGAGGCAGTTATCGACGGCAGCCGGCGTGGTGCCCCAATCCTCATGGAGCTTGAGACCCATGGCGCCCGCCTCCACCTGCTCCGCCAGCGCCTCGGGTTGGCTGGCGTTGCCCTTGCCAAGAAAACCGAGATTCATGGGCAGGCCTTCCGCGGCCTGCAGCATGCGCTGTATATACCAGGGACCCGGCGTGCAGGTAGTGGCGTTGGTCCCCGCCGCCGGGCCGGTGCCGCCGCCGAGCATGGTGGTAATACCCGACATCAGCGCCTCTTCCACCTGTTGCGGGCAGATGAAATGGATATGGGCGTCGATGCCGCCGGCGGTGGCGATCAGCCCTTCACCGGCGATCACTTCGGTGCCAGGACCGATGACGATGCTCGCCGCCGGTTGCACGTCCGGGTTGCCGGCCTTGCCGATGGCGGCGATGCGCCCGTCCTTGATGCCGATGTCTGCCTTGACGATGCCCCAGTGATCGAGGATCAGGGCATTGGTGATCACCGTATCCACTACCTCCTTGGAAGTGCGCTGGCTCTGACCCATGCCGTCGCGGATCACCTTGCCGCCACCGAATTTCACCTCTTCGCCGTAGACCGTGTAATCCTTTTCCACCTGGATCCACAAGGCGGTATCGCCCAGGCGCACCCGGTCGCCGACCGTGGGGCCGTACATCTCCGCGTAGGCGTGGCGTCCGATCTTAGTCATTTAGCGTTCTCCAATGCACCCATCACCTTGCCCTGAAAACCGAATACCCGCCGCTCGCCCACGTAGCCCACCAGTTCCACCTCGCGGCGCTGGCCCGGCTCGAAACGCACTGCCGTACCCGCCGCGATATTGAGCCGCTTACCCCAGGTCGGCTGGCGATCGAATTCCAGCGCGTTATTGGTTTCATAAAAATGATAGTGCGAACCCACCTGAATCGGCCGATCACCGGTATTGGTCACGACGATACGCAAAGTGGGCCGTCCCAGGTTCAGTTCGATATCATCGCCCACAGTCGCAATCTCACCTGGAATCATGATGCTCTCCTTCTTATTAAGCGGCTCATGCAAAGACACAGTATCGCCAGTAATAAAGTCGTCATCGCCGTTGCACCTTTACGTGAGCCATATCAGACAATCGGGTTATGCACCGTCACCAACTTGGTACCGTCGGGGAAAGTGGCTTCCACCTGTACTTCCGGAATCATCTCGGCTATGCCCTCCATCACCTCTTCCCGTTTCAAGAGATTCGTGCCCTCGCTCATCAATTCCGCGACACTCTTGCCTTCCCGTGCACCTTCGAGAATGGCGGCGGAGATATAGGCCACCGCCTCGGGATAGTTCAGCTTAATCCCCCTGTTCTTGCGCCGCTCGGCGAGCAAGGCCGCGGTGAACAGCAGCAGCTTGTCTTTTTCGCGGGGTGTCAGTTCCATGGTTTCTCCTCTGCGGTAAACCTGCGACGATCACGTCGCCCAAATGCGCGGTGCGCAGGCCGGGCGCTGTAATGCCAACGGCCGCAAAATTTCCCAGGTGCACGCGAAACAGCGGCGCGCCTCCTCGCTGTGCGGACCGAGGTAGCGGCACATCAACACCTCGGCGAGCTGAGTGACGCTGAACAATCCTTCCGGCTGCAGCGCCGCCGTCACCGCACTGATTTCATCTATGGATTCCGCGTAGTCACCGACGCATACCAGGCTGCCGCATACCGGCTGGCCCGCCAACCCCCATGCCGCGTCCAGCGCCATGCCGTCCCGGTCATAGACAGCGCGCTCCATGAGCAGCGGCGTGCCGTCACGCCGGATCTCCCAGGCCTGGGACACCGTGCCCAAGGCGAAACCTTCCCCGGCGCCGGGCCGCCCCAGGCACAGGATCTCCCAGCCCGTGAAACGCGCATCGCCCCGCAAGTCCACACGGGTGGCCATGGCCGCGCCGGCACCGTCGAAGACGATGGTCTCCTGGGGCAACCACTCCAGGCTGGCGCCGGCGGCAACCCGCAGGGTTTGCCGCTGCCGCGCCAGGCGCCCGTCGCTGCGATAGAACTTGCCCGCCGCGGGGGTAGTGAGCAGGGCCGCAGCCGCGCCGTTCACCTCGACCTCGGTATCCAGTTCATCGCCGCCCACCACCCCGCCCGGCGGGTGCAGCACATACACATGGCAGACCTCTTCACCCTCCGGATAGAACGGGCGCTGCACCCGCAACGGTCCGAAGTGGCGGCGTTCGTGACAGACGCTGCGTGCGCCGCGCCGCTCGAAACCCAGGCGCAGGCGCGCCTGCCAGCCGCTGTCTTCCCGCACTTGTGCCTGCGCCGCCGCGCCCGCCATACCGGATTACGCCCCCCAGCCGCGGATCATGTGTCGATGGCTGCCCATCTTGCCGTGCGCCACCACCGCGCCCAGCACGTCGACGATGGCGCGCATGCCCATCAGTGAAGTAATGTCGGAGATGTCATAGGGCGGCGAGACCTCCACCACCTCCATGCCGCAGATGCCTTCCTTGGCCACCTTGCCTAATAGATAAAGAATCTCGCGGGGCAGAAAACCGCCCGGTTCGGGCCAGCCGGTACCGGGCACAAATCCGGCGTCCACACAGTCGATGTCAAAACTGATGTACACGGCGTCGGCATCCTTCCACGCCGTCTCCAGGGCGATCTCCGCCACCTTGTCCAGACCCAGCTGCTCCACGTCGTTCATGGTGATGATGGTGGTATTGCGCTTGCGCGCCTCCTTCACCGCCTGACGCGGCACCTGCCAGCCGCCGATGCCCACCTGCACCAGGTTGCTGGCCGGCACATTGGGCAGATTGGTGGCGTGGAACCAGGGCGTGGTATGCATACGCTCGTCGAGATCCTTTTCCTGGATGTCCGCATGCCGATCGAAATGGATGATGCCGATCTTCTTGTCGGTCTGGCTGGCAATGCCGCGCACCGTGGGGAATCCAATGGAATGATCGCCGCCCAGGATCACCGGCATGGCGCCGCTGGCAAACACGTGGGCGGTGGCCTTGGAGATCTGATCAAAGGTCTTCTCGATATTGGCGGGAATGGTAAACACGTCGCCGCTGTCGCACATGCTCATCTGCTCGCGAAGGTCCACGCCGATTTCGTAGTTGTAAGGTGTATACAGGGCTGAGATGCGGCGGATGCCTTGAGGCCCGAAGCGGGTGCCGGGACGATAGGTGGTGCCGCCGTCGAAAGGCACGCCCAGAATTGCGACGTCATACTTGCCCACGTCCTTGACGTCCTCCACGTAGGGCGCCTTCATAAAGGTGTTGATCCCGGCAAAGTGGGGCAGCTCGCCGCGGGAAAAGGTGGGGATGGATTTGTCCTCGATGCTCTCGGCGCCGGGGAGGCCCAGTTCCAGACCACGCTTCTCCTCCGCCTCCCAGCCGGCGTGGGGCAGATCCGCCTCCTTGTGCATCATCTTCCAGCCGTGCAGCTGGGTCTTGTCGAAGCTGGGGTGGTGGCGGCGAACCTTGCCGCCGAGGGCAAAGGCGCCGGGTTTCCTTGGTCTGTAATGCATATCGCTCTCCTCCGTTGTCGGTAATGTGCAGAACAAAAAGTGTGAGGAACCGACGCATCTCCCGGGCTTTTGTCCCGCCGTGTAACCCCGCCGCGGAGGCCGACGACCCTCGGACCGGACGTCCATCGCCATGGACCGGAACCCTAGTCGCCTACAAGACGCTCGAATAGACCCGCGCCCCAAAATCTTCGGACTCAATACCCCAACAGCAAGCCATGTGCCAGTACGGCCATGCAGCCGCGACGGTACCCTCTGTTGGACGAAACGATTGTCAACGATGGAGATGAAACCATCGCCACACCGTTACTTAGGCGCTGGCCTTGTCTTATTTTGGTGCGGTCGGGAGGACCACAGCTCGGCAAGGAAAATCATCCAAATCCTTGTGTCCCAGTGTGTGCGCACGCCTGTCCATAGTGCGGCGTCAAGGTGCTGTGCACTGTTAATGTGCACCACGCCGTCGGCGCGCTGTTCACGCTTGGGTTAATATAGAGATTCACGAAAGCTTTCCGGTAACGGTACCTATGATAAACAGCACCATCCTCGCCAACGGCGTCCATGTCGTGACCAAACGCCTGCGGGGACATCACAGTACCGCCCTGGGGCTATGGCTGCTCAACGGTTCGCGCCATGAGACCACAGCGCAAACCGGCTATGCTCATTTTCTCGAGCACCTGTTCTTCAAAGGGACCGAGCAATTGGACGGCCCCAGCCTGGGCGTGCGTCTGGAGGCCATGGGCGGACAGGTCAACGCCCATACCGGCCGAGAACTCACTGCCTTGCACGGCCTGGTGCCGAAAGGCTATGTGCCGGAACTGCTGCAGATCCTCGGCGGCATGTTGTGCCGGCCCCGCTTCGACGACCATGACGTCTCCCTGGAACGCCAGGTAATCCTGCAGGAATTGGCGATGGTGGAGGATAATCCCGAGGAAGCCTTGGAAGACCGGGCGATGGGTCTGGCTTGGCCGGAGCACCCTTTGGGCCAGCCCATCCTCGGTCGCCCCGAGGTCATCGAGCGGGCCACCGCCGCGACCCTGCGCGATTATATGCGCCATCACCTCAGCGGCGATCGGATCTGGGTGGTGGCCGCCGGCGACGTGGAGCACGAAAGCCTGGTCACGGCCTGCCGGGACCTGGGGCAATTGCCCGCCGGCAAGCTGCCGCGCCAACCACCACCGCAATTTACCCCCGGTATCCATGCCATTACGTTGCCCGGCGAACAGAGTCAGTTGCTGTGGATCATGCCCATTCCGGCGGCAAACGCCGACGATCATTACGCCCGCCTGGTGGCTAACCATGTGCTGGGCGGCGGGGTGTCGTCACGGCTCTTCCAGGAACTGCGGGAACGGCGCGGCCTGGTCTACGGCATCCATTCCCGCCTGGAGTTCTACAGCGACGGCGGCACCTGGTCGATTCACACCGCCTGCGACCCGCGCCGCGCAAACGCCTGCCGCGACATCGTGTCCGCCAGCGTCGAACAGTTACTGCAAGAGGGGATCAATGAGCAGGAACTGGACATCGCCCGCCGCCATCTGGGCGCGGGACTGCTCATCGACGAGGACCACCCCGACAGCATCATGGAGCGCCTGGCGCGGGAAGCCGTCTATCTGCGACGCCACCCCGATTTCCCGGAACGCATGGAGCGCCTCAAGGCGGTGACCGCGGAGACAGCACGCGCGGCACTGGCCACCGCCTGGGCGCAACGCCTGCATGCCTACACGACCGGAGCAGCCCATGACAAGGCGACCTCCTCCCGCCACTAAGCCAAAGATTCGTCCCTCGCCATTCAAGGTGCGACGTCAGGACGGGGGTGGAGTAAAAGAGCCCGCTTCGCACAGCTAAGTCCCCGCCCAGCTTTAGCTTCCGGTCGAAAAATCGTCCCTGCCGTATGGACGTGAGGCGGAACAAGCTGTATCCTCAAGCGCCCTCTGGTAATCCCCTGCGCCCGTAGCTCAGCTGGATAGAGCGTCAGCCTCCGGAGCTGAAGGTCGTGAGTTCGAATCTCGCCGGGCGCGCCATCAACTCAACTTTTTGTCTTTGCGGATACCAATGACCAAGACATAGGATGAGCTTTGGAGCCGCGACCAAATTACTCCCACCACTTATCTCAGGCAATCAGCAGGCCGTTAACCAATAGCCTATTGGATGGGCGATCCAAGCATTCCCATCTCAATTTCCCTATCCGCCGTTCGATAAAGTCAAGAAGCAAACAACTCAGCCCGGCAGGCTGCCTTTAATTGGGGAAACTCGAGTCGAGTAGAAAAATTATTTGCATAGGAAAACAGAATACGACAGCCGGCTCAATTGCACATTGACTTAGTCTGGACTCATGATGATCTCGGTTGGTGCTTATATGAGATTTAGTGATTGATGAAATATAAGTCCGCTTAATCTCGCTTCTAACAATTATGGGCTGTAATAATGAAAATTAATATTTTAATAGCCGCTATTGTTGTGCTGTTACTGAATGCCGGCGCTGCTGCAGCATCCGAGACTTCAAATTCGGAAGGCTACCATTATTGGTTTGAGCTGGGGCTTCTCGGCGGATCGCTAAGCCGTGAGTTTGACGGCAACGGCATGGTACAAAAGCTTTCGATAAGCAAAAATAGAACCATTCTTTCACTCCGGAATTTATATCACAATAATGGCGCCAACCTATTCAAGTGTGTGGGTCGTGCATTAATTTTGTCCTCATGTAGAGGGCCCACAATAGAATTTATGGATCAGGCGCTGCTGGTTGGAAGAAGACTGGATAATGAAAATCTTTCATTTTCCGTAGGGCTCGGTAGATTGGATGCTAACTATCATGAAACCCCCACTAAGAATTATTCAGTAAATGGGATAGCGCTTGATATCGACTGGCGTTTTGTTGAGAGCCGATGGATAGGACTTAGTGTAAATGTCTCAGGTAACATCAATAAGAAAAACTCTATCCTTGGGGCATATCTTACTTTCAT
Source organism: Gammaproteobacteria bacterium (assembly GCA_037381915.1). Taxonomy (GTDB): domain Bacteria; phylum Pseudomonadota; class Gammaproteobacteria; order DRLM01; family DRLM01; genus JARRQJ01. Next base: position 23,596 of record JARRQJ010000039.1, read on the forward strand.
AGTGGGGAAACTGAGATAAATTGATAATTACGCGCGTCGCCTGCCTGTAAAGGATCAAGAGACGAGGGATACTTTCCAGGGGAGTTTCACGTAGGATGTCTATTTCGCCCCTTTGCCGGCGTTATGGGAGGGAAAGTCGCTCACTCCAGCGCCCAGATTCATCGCCTCGGGCGCGCCATAAACATAAGCCTTTATCTTGCTAAATAGCTGCAACGAGCCGATAGGATGAATCCGGGCACTGCGGCCTGCCGACTGCTACCGGCCAGCGCCCACTGTTCTTAGCGGATACATTTGCCGCTAGAACCCAACCAGCAATTAGACTGCGGTCTAAAATTACTCGACCACCAGGGTAGGCGATATCGCCGCCACCTCGCCCTCAGGGAGAGTGAAAGGGTGAGAGGAACATTGCATTTTGACTTCTTAATTTAATCCCTTCATCGCAAGCATCTTTTGAAGGAGAAAGGACTAAGATCATCTCTCCACAAGATCGTTCTCGTACCTCTCCCTCCAAATAGTCAGATTCCATTTTGATATATCTTCTAATAACCTGGGCCCTAGAGCGCCAGGCACTATCGCAGGCTTGCAACGACCAATTCGCACTAGTTTGGTGAGCTCACAACCTACTGCAATCGGTATCGGGAGGCGTTTCAACTGTATTGCCCACACCGTAGGAATTTTTGTTACAACTTAATTTTTTCGTAAACAAATCGATTTGTTTTCCTGCTTATCCCTGTAAAGCGCCTCATCAGCTTGCGCGAACATATCGGCCGAAAGCTTGACCGCATCTGTATATTTGGCTCTCCCAATTGAAATCTCCACGCTAACCACTTGGCCACTTGAAAGAGTAATCGGTTTGCGGACGGCGCCAGCTATTCGTTTGGAAAGGGGGTCAGCAGAATCGTCGTCATTTTGCCGCAGCAATAAGCCGAATTCGTCGCCACCAAAACGCGCTAGTAGATCCTCTGCACGTATCAGCTCTTTCATGCGACGCGCCACCTCGCAAAGAACTTCATCACCAGCAGCGTGACCAAAAGTGTCATTGATCGTTTTGAATCCGTCCAAATCCATATAGAAAACAGAGAATGGTTGCCCTGTACGTCTAGCGTGAGAAATTTCTGCGGCGACAGTTTTTTCGAACTGTGCCCTGTTGGCTAATCCGGTTAAATAGTCCGTGGTAGCCACATGGGTTAATATGTTGGTTCGCTGCCGGCTGTCCAGCGCAGCCATGACCAAGCTAGACAGGTCATTAAGCACTGCACGCTGACTGGCACCAAACTGTCGCGGAGCCGTATTTACAACAGCGATAGCACCAACCACATAACCATTTCGATCTACCAGAGGCAAGCCTGCGTAAAAACGAAGATTAGGGGGGCGGACGACCAATGGATTGTTCTGAAAGCGGCAATCATGAGTCATATCCTCGACAACCAGTGGTTCATCAGGCCTCATAATTGGATAGGCGCAGAATACAATCTGACGATATAAATGAGGCCTCCTTAGGCCTATCCGCGACTTAAACCACAGCCGCTCGGAATCCATAAGGCCGATCACCGCCAACTCTGCATTTAGTGCATGAAATGCAACACGCGTTAATATGTCAAAGTCCACTTCCGGCGCTGTGTCGATAATCTCGTAACGGCAAAGGGCCGCCAATCTCTGCGCTTCATTAGCACGCAATGGGGATTGCATTTTATGTTTGGTCATTATATGTCCTCCCTCGATCAAAGGCTGGGACATTGCGAATCATGGCCATGAATATTAATATCATGTTATCGATAAGATACGTATCCAATCTCATAATAAGGAATTCCTGTTGAATCGCACCCCCTACCGTGAATTCCCTAGGCGTCGCCTGGAGACCGACCCTGTGGGCGCTCAAACGACGGTTTGGCTGGTTGATTGAGATCGATATCGTAAGAATATAAGAGGCGCCTGTGACCGCCAGAATCAGCAAGACGGTGCAATGCGTGGTTAGGCTATAATTGCGGATTGCATCTGTTTTCGTCATGAATGAGGCAGCGCCACTACGTCCCGAGTCCGTCATCGCATATAATGTTACATTACCGCTGACGATCGGGCCTGTAATGGCATGCCCCTTAATCACCACCGAGACCGCGCTTATACTGGCACTGTTTGAGGCTCCACCGCCCACCAGGCGCTGTCCACCCTCGCAAGCAATACCAATAGGAAGTAAGCCGGAGTCAATCTCGTGACGCCCCGTCCAGGACAGTCGGCGACCGTAATGCCGTGGTGTACCCATCCATGGTAGCCCCTCGGTGATTCTTATACAGTTTGAATTAAATCGCAGTTCGTATATGGCGTCCATACAAGCTGCCACGTACGTAATGACGCGTACCCTAAGCGCGTTCCCGGCATAGCTGCTGGCGGCGGGCATTTAGAAGACAGCTTCGGCTGCGGGCGCCGTTGCTCAACCCAACACAGTCAATAATTAGATTGACAAACCTGGCTGTCAACCGGACGGTCGGGAGTTCGAATCTTTCCGAGCCCGATATCCCTGCAAAAGGAACTGCCTTCTGGGGGAAATCACCTCTTAACTGACCGGTTGATTGCGGCCATGGTCTGATATTTCTCTACGTCATTCGGGCTCAAGCCGGAATGCCTGAGTATTCGGGAACATGTTACGTACAAATGGAAACGGGCACACCCTTGTGCCCGCATTAGTTGGACGCGCTCCTCTTTACAGGCGGCAGTAATCCGGAACGTACTTATTTTGACTTTCATTGCTCACTGCACAGCGCCAGCTGATATTTTCGAATGATGTGCTGCCGGCAATCAGACCCGCGCCGCCGGCGGTGGGGGTGAGCGAGATGCTGATCTTCCGTGCCCGCTGCGTGTAATTGACCGTGATCACGCCCGTGGCGGGGTCGATGCGGATCGAGTCGATGTAATCGTTCAGGCCGGACAAGCCCTGGCCGGTCCAGCCCCTGCTGAAGTCGGGAGATGCCGTCCGCATGTTGTCGTGCACCAGGGTCTGAGCGGCGCCGGCCAAAGTCAATCCCGCGCTCACCCTTTCGCGAATGGCACGGTCCTGGTTGTCCGAGAAGGCGGTGGCGGGCGAGACACCGATGATCGCGATCATCAATTTACCCAACATGTCTCCTTGCGGTTTGTGCGTAGGTTTCATAGTCAACCTCCGTTGATTTCATTGTTCAATCTTTAAAGTTGTCCCATCGGCCGGGTATCCGATGCTTCGGGCGCGCCTCGGCCCATTATAGATACCGAGATGAAACCAACATTAAATTCGCTCGCGAATGCGGGCCTGGCGCACAGTCGCGGGCGTTTCCCGCCGGCTCCCGGCCCTGCCCCGGTGGGCTTGGAGAACAAAGCCTCGCTTAGCGGGTCATCACTAAGCTGGCAGATTCTGGGCAATCGACGATCCGTACCTGGCCTAGACCCAAACGCCCGCAAAGCCTAGGTTCCGCTGGGACTAAAGAACACAGGGATCCCCAGATTATTTTCCAGTGGGATGAGCAACATGACCACCGGAGAAAGATTCCCAGAAGAAACGGGCCGCCCGGGTCCAGTACAAACGTCCTGCGCAATACCGGGTACATGATGACGAGGCAACCTCGATCTCGCCGCAACATGGCGCGACGAACGGTCGCCATGGGCGTCTATGCGGCAGAACGTTGCCGTTTGAGGGGATTGCGGCATCCGCTGCATGGCCGTCGTCACTGCGAACAGTACGGAATCGGCCGGATTCTCATGCCGGATCGGGCTGTCCAGGATGATGGGTATTGGCGGCTCGAATCCCGGACTGTCCGCCGGCGGACACTCCCCTGTGTCACAGAGAACCTATTGATAGATACGACATCAAAAATCTCGGGCACGCTGACCAAGATTCTTTTCCGGCACGCCCCGAGCATCTTTACATCACGAAATTATCGGAATAGCTTATTCTAATATACTGCTAACTGACCCGCGACTATAATTGTTAGCGATCACAGAAACGCAGGACCTCTCACAGTGTAACCGTGCCGGTTAGAGGCGTAAGCCGCCGGGAAGGAAGCAATAAATAGATGGCTCGCCCGCAACAACCTTTATACCGCCACCCGCTGGGCCGACACCTCGCCTGGCTGCTGCTCATTAAGGCAGTAGCGCTATATCTGATTTGGCTCGCCTGGTTCAGCCACCCCGTCTCTCTCAAGCCGCAACAGGTCGCCGATGGCCTGCTGACGTCAATCCACGTTTCCACTTGCAGCGGAAAGGATTCTTGCGATGCACCCCACCCTTGAACTCGTCGACTTGTCGCGCCTGCAATTTGCCGCGACGGCGATGTATCACTTCCTGTTCGTGCCGCTGACTCTGGGCCTGTCATGGATCCTGGTCATCATGGAATCGGTCTATGTGATGACCGGCAAGGAAATCTATCGTGACATGACCCGATTCTGGGGCAAGTTGTTTGGCATCAATTTCGCCATGGGCGTGACCACCGGCATCACCATGGAATTCCAGTTCGGCACCAACTGGTCTTATTACTCCCACTACGTAGGCGACATTTTCGGCGTACCGTTGGCGATCGAGGGTCTGATGGCCTTTTTCCTGGAATCCACCTTCGTCGGCCTGTTCTTCTTCGGCTGGGACCGGTTATCCAAGCGCCAGCATCTGCTGGTCACCTTTCTGGTGGCGCTGGGCGCCAATCTCTCTGCGTTGTGGATCCTCATCGCCAACGGCTGGATGCAGAATCCGGTGGGCGCCGTATTCGATGAAACGACCATGCGCATGGAACTGACGAGTATCGGTCAGTTAATCTTCAATCCGGTGGCGCAGGTGAAGTTCGTCCACACCGTGGCGGCGGGGTACGTCACCGCCTCGTTGTTCGTGCTGGGGATCAGCGCCTATTACATATTGCGCGGCCGCGATCGCCCCTTTGCCCAGCGCTCCTTCGCCATCGCCGCCGGTTTCGGCCTGGCGTCGAGCCTGTCGGTCGTGGTGCTCGGCGACGAATCGGGTTACGTCACCGGCGAGGTGCAACGCATGAAGCTGGCCGCCATCGAGTCGGAATGGCACACCGAAAAGCCGCCGGCCTCCTTCACCGTGTTTGGCCTGCCGGATGAAAAGACCGAGACCACCCGTTTTGCATTACGCATTCCCTACGTTCTGGGCTTGATCGCCACGCGCTCCACCGATGAACCGGTGGAGGGCATCGTCGACCTGCGCAAGGACAACCGCAAACGCATCGAAAGCGGCATGCTGGCCTACGGCGCCTTGCAGGATATCAAGCACGGCGTCGCGACACCGCAGGCCCGCCGGCTGTTCGACCGGCACAAGGCCGACCTGGGCTACGGACTGCTGCTGAAAAAATACACCGGCGACCCGGCCGAGGCGACGCCGCAACAGATCGACCGCGCCGCCGCCGATACCGTCCCGGCCATCGCGCCGATGTTCTGGTCCTTCCGGGTCATGGTGGGATTGGGATTTTTCTTTCTGTTCCTGTTCGGCGCCGCGTTCTATCTTTGCGCTTCGCGCCATTCCTGCGAGCGGCCGTGGTTACTCAAACTGGCGCTGTACAGCATCCCCCTGCCGTGGATCGCCGCGGAATTCGGCTGGTTCGTCGCCGAATACGGGCGTCAGCCCTGGACGATCAGCGGCACACTCCCCACCTTTCTCAGCACCTCCAGCCTGTCCAGCGGCGATCTCTACTTCAGCCTCGCCGGCTTCATCGGCTTCTACACCCTGCTGCTGATCGCGGAGCTGTATCTGATGTTCAAATACGCCCGCCTGGGGCCGAGCAGCCTGAGCACCGGCCGCTACCATTTCGAAAGCAAGACGCTGAGCCCCTCGGGACAAGGAGCCTGGAAATGATCTTCGATTATGAAACCCTCAAAGTGATCTGGTGGCTGTTTGTCGGCGTATTATTGATCGGTTTCGCCGTGACCGACGGCTTCGACATGGGGGTGGGAACACTGCTGCCCCTGCTGGGCCGCTACGATGACGAACGCCGCATCATCATCAACTCGATCGGCGCCACCTGGGAAGGCAATCAGGTCTGGTTCATCACCGCCGGCGGCGCCCTGTTCGCCGCCTGGCCGTTGGTGTATGCCGCGGCGTTTTCCGGCTTCTACGTCGCCCTGCTGCTGGTGCTGTTCGCCTTGTTTTTCCGTCCGGTGGGATTCGATTACCGCAGCAAGCTTGCCAATCCCGCGTGGCGCAGCGCCTGGGATTGGGGCCTGTTCGCCGGCGGTACGGTGCCGGCTCTGGTATTCGGCGTCGCCTTCGGCAATCTGCTGCTGGGCGTGCCGTTTCATTATGACGACACCATGCGCGTGTTTTACACCGGGTCGTTCTGGCAGTTGCTCAATCCCTTCGCCCTGCTGTGCGGCGTGGTGAGTCTGGGCATGTTGGTGATGCATGGCGCCGTCTACCTGCAGATGCGCACCGAGGGTGAGATCTACCGGCGTGCAGTGCGCGCCACGCAGGTCGCCGCCATCGTCATGCTGGTGGGTTTTGCCGCGGCGGGGGTGTGGGTGGCCTACGGCGTGGAAGGTTACCGCATCGTCAGCATCCCCCCGGTAAACGGCATCGTCGTCCCCACCGCCAAAGATGTCGTCCGGGAAAGCGGGGCCTGGCTCCGTAACTATGCGAGCTATCCCTGGATGCTGCTCGCACCGCTGCTCGCCTTCCTCGGGGCGATATTGACGGTCTTCCTGTCACGCGGCCGCAGACCGGGCACGGCCTTTGTTACCAGCGGGCTCAGCATTGCGGGAGTGATATTGACCGCCGGCTTGTCCATGTTTCCCTTTGTAATGCCGTCATCCTCCGACCCCAACAGCAGCCTGACGGCGTGGGACGCGGTTTCCAGCCATGGCACGCTGCAAGTGATGTTCTGGGTGGTGCTGGTGTTTCTGCCCATCGTCGTCGCCTATACCGGCTGGGTATACAGGATATTGCGCGGCAAGATCACCAACCAGACCATTCGCGAAGGCAACCATACCTTATACTGAAGGAGCACAACATGTGGTATTTCGCTTGGATATTGGGCATCGGCGTGGCCTTGGCCTTCGGTTTGATAAACGCCCTCTGGCTCGAAACGGCAGAGAAATTCGAGAGCACCGAGGACACGCGCGCGGCGAAACGCCAGCCCGGCCGCCGACCGTAGCCGCACAGCGCACCCCTCCTCCAGCGGGCAGGGATGCCCGAAAACAAGTTCTCCCGTGCGCGGCGGCCGCCGCGCCTCAAGCCCTCATGATGTCAAGCATTTTGCCTCCCCAAGGCTAAACCCGACCGCCGATCAAGCCGTTACATACAGTATGCCCTTCCGCCGGCACTGCGATCGGTCTTAATCCGCTGGTGCGCGACAAGATCACGCGCACGGTTAACAAGCACCGAAAGAGCGGAGTACCGCAGCGCACCGCGCGGCTGGCAGCCTGGCACTCGAGGGAGCAAAGTTGGACATTATTCTGCAATTTCTTGGCCTATTCTTCTTATTTCTCGGGCTCCTGATACTCGTGTGGCCGAAATATGAAGATGAGTTCAGCTTCATAAGGACGCTGCGCTATCTGGGCGCATTCGGCTTGACCCATGGATTCATCGAATGGATGGATCTGTGGTCTGAGGTTCACGGCGACATTCCCTGGTACGATACATACAAATCGGCCGTATTACTGTTGTCCTGCCTGTTCCTTTTCGAATTCGGCCGTCGCCTGATTCGATCCAATCTGAGTTCCAAGTTGCCCTCGAGCATCCCGGGAAAACTGTTGTCACCATGGAGCTATATTGCCATATTCGGCGCCGTCCTCTATGGAACCGCCTTTTCCCAGCACAACCCGCAGGATTTCATCATCCTGTCCCAATATATTTTCGGCTTCGCCGGGGCGGTCCTGGCGGGTATCGGCTTTTTCGTCTATTGGGACCAGTATGTAAAGACAAAGTTGGCTTCTTCCAACAACAAATTGATCAAAGCCGCCTTCTACCTGCTGGCCATTTCATTTATATCTTACGGTGTGCTCGGAGGAGTGTTCGCCTCGCCCGACGAATGGTTTCCGAATTCGCGCTTCAACAACGAATTGTTCGTCACCCTGTTTCATTTCCCCCTCCAGACTGCAAGGGCTCTCAGCGGCGTCCTTGCGGCGATTGCTCTTATTTATATCCTGAGAATTTTTTATTTGGTCTCGCAGCAGGGCTTGATCAGCTCCCGTGCCGATTTGCAGCAGGACAATGATCGCGCCAACCGCCGTTATGAAATATTGCTCCGCGCCGCCAATGATGGGATCCATATCCTTGATATAGAAGGCAATGTGGTGGAGGCGAACGATGTGTTTTGCCAAATGCTGGGGTACAGCCGGGACGAAGTCCTGAGGATGAATGTCACCCAATGGGATGCGCAATTTTCAGCGGAAGAGCTCCGGCAACGTATGCCGGACTTCATCAACACGCGCGCGGTCTTCGAAACACGCCACCGTTGCCGTGACGGCAGCGTGATTGACGTCGAAATCAGCACGGTCGGCGTTCATATCGACGACAAGGCGCTGCTGTATTGCTCATCACGTGACATCACCGACCGCAAGCATGCCGAGCAACAGCTGCGTCTGGTCTCGCGCGTTTTCGATCGGTCCGCCGAAGGCGTCATGATTACCGATGAAAATCAGCTGATTCTCACGATAAACGATTCCTTCACGCGAGTCACCGGCTATACACGCGATGAAGTAATCGGCAAGACTCCGGCCATCCTCCGATCAGGGAAACAGGGCGCCGACTTCTACCGGGAAATGTGGGATAGCTTGGGATCCCGCGGCTGGTGGCAAGGTGAAATCTGGAACCGCCGCGAGAACGGAGAACTCTATCTCGAATGGCTGTCCATCAATGTCGTACGCGACGAACACGGCAAGATCATAAACTATATCGGCATGTTCAGCGATATCACTCTCGTCAAGGAATCCCGCCAACGCATGGAATTTCTCGCGACTCACGACGAACTGACCAGACTCCCCAATCGCTCGATCTTCAATGAACATCTGAAGCAGGCATTGGCGCGTTCCGCCCGCGCCGGAACCCAGTTGGCGCTATTATTCGTCGACTTGGATAATTTCAAGATGATCAACGACACCCTAGGCCATGAGGAAGGCGATGAACTGCTCAAGCAGGTGGCCAACCGTCTGAAAAAATGTGTCCGCGAAGTGGATACCGTCGCACGTCTGGGCGGCGACGAGTTCGTGGTGTTGCTGGAGATCGAACACCGCCACGCGGCGAATATCATGGCCAAGCGTATTCTCGAAGCGTTCATCGCCGGTTTCTTACTTAAGGATCAGGAGTACAAGATTTCACCGAGCATAGGGATCAGCCTTTTTCCCGAGGACGCGACCGATCCCAAGATCCTGATGAGCCATGCCGATACCGCCATGTATCGCGCCAAGGAGCGCGGTAAGAATACATTTCTGTTCTTCACCAGGGAAATGGCGGAAGATATCAGCCATCGCATGCTTATTGAGCGTTCGCTGCGTCTGGCCATCCCGCATAATGAGTTCTACCTGGATTATCAACCCTTGATTGATCTTGCAACCGACGAACTGGCAGGCGTGGAGGCGCTGCTGCGGTGGCGGCACCAAGGCGAGGTGATTCCACCCGGCGGTTTCATTCACATTGCCGAAGAGTCCGGGCTGATCGTCGAGATAGGCAACTGGGTAGTCGGCGAGGTATG
>JARRQJ010000040.1:0-32694 GCA_037381915.1 Gammaproteobacteria bacterium
ATAAGACGTTCCATATCCACGTCATAGGCGTCCCGTTCGCCCAGCAGACGGCCGCTGGGGTGAGCGAGGATGGTGAAATGCGGGGAATCCATGGCGCGCAGGATACGTGCGGTCTGCTTCGCGCCGGACAGCTTGAATTTGCTGTGGACCGCGCCTACCACCAGGTCCAGGCGTGACAATATCTTGTCAGGGAGGTCGAGACGGCCGTCTTCCAGGATGTCCACTTCTATGCCCTTGAGCAGACAGATGCCCTCCAACTCGGCATTAAGGCGGTCGATTTCCGCCATTTGCCGGGCGAGGCGGTCGGCGTCGAAGCCCTTGGTCATGGTGAGGCGCTGGGAATGTTCGGTGACGGCCAGGTAGTGCAATCCCAGTTTCTTGGCGGCACGCGCCATTTCTTCCAGGCTGTTGTGGCCGTCGGTGGCCCGGGTATGGCTGTGGAGATCACCCTGGAGGTCTTTGAGTTCGATGAGTTTGGGTAGGCGGTGTTCCCGCGCCGCCTCGATCTCGCCGCGGTTTTCCCGCAGCTCGGGCTCGATATAGGGCAATTCCACCGCGGCGTATACCGATTGCTCCGTGGCGCCGGCCACACGCTGCGCCCCCTTGAATACGCCATATTCGTTGATCTTGAGGCCGCGCTGCTGTCCGAGGCGGCGTATCACGATGTTGTGCGCCTTGGATCCGGTGAAATATTGCAGGGCCGCGCCGAAGCTCTCGGCAGGAACGACCCGCAGATCGACTTGCAATCCGGAGTTGAGTACCACGGTGGCGCGGGTGGTTCCTTGTGACACCACCTTTTTCACTTCGTCGTAGCTTACGAAACGTTTCATCACCGAACTCTCCGCGCCGGCGCTGACCAGGATGTCCAAATCGCCCACCGTTTCCTTGGCGCGGCGGTAGCTGCCGGCGACCACGGCGTCTTTTACGTCCCGGGCCTGCCGGAGATACGCAAGCAGTGCGTCCGCATATTGGGTGGCGACGGCGAGTTTGAAGCGCAGCTCCGCGCCGAGATGGGCCTCAAGGGCCTGGAGGATTTGCTGTTCGCTCTTTTCGCCGAAACCGGGCAGCTGGCGAATCTTGCCGGCCCGGGCGGCATGCAACAGCTGTTTCAGAGTGCGGATGCGCGACTGTTCCATGAGGGTCTTGACCCGTTTGGGACCCAGGCCGGGCAGCGTCAACAAGTCCGTTACGCTTGCCGGTACCGACTTATGCAGTTCTTTCAGTTTGGACGTGGTGCCGGTTTGGATGATCTCCACAATCTTGGCCGCCAGGTCTTTGCCGATGCCCGGGAGACGGGTGAGATCCTCACCCTGGCCCACCATGACGGTCAATTCCGTACCGAGATCACTAATAGTGCGCGCGGCGTTGTGATAGGCGCGAATGCGAAAAGGATTGGCGCCCTGGATTTTCAGCAGTTCGGCGATTTCTTCGAAGTGTGCGGCGATATCGGCGTTGTGGATGGGCATATTCTCTACAATAAGGTTAGGCGCTTAGCATGCACGGCAGCGGGACGGTCGGATGCCTCTAAAGCAGTGCTTCATCCCTTGACCACGATCATGGGTTCCAAACGTGCCACCTTGCGGGCCAGTCCCGCGCGATGGGAGGCATCCACCACCGCCGCTACGTCCTTGTAGGCGCCCGGGGCCTCTTCCGCGACGCCGCGCAACGACGGGCTGCGGATCACGATCCCGTGCTGCGCCAGTTGATCGACTAGTTCCCGGCCACGCCATTGGCGGGTGGCCTGATGGCGGCTCATCGCCCGTCCGGCACCGTGGCAGGCGGATGAGAACGACCGTCGTTCGCTTTCCGCCGTGCCCACGAGAATGTAGGACTCGGTGCCCATGGTGCCGCCGATCAACACCGGCTGGCCGACGGTGCGGAATGCCTCGGGCAGTTCACTGTGACCGGGTCCATAGGCGCGCGTGGCACCCTTGCGATGTACGTACAAGCGGCGCCGCTGGCCGTCGACGAGGTGTTCTTCCTCCTTGCAGGTATTGTGGGAGACATCGTAGAGCAAGCGAAGATCGGCTTCGGGAATGACCCCGCTGACGGCTTGGCGCGTGAGGTGGGTGATTATCTGACGGTTGGCCAAGGCGCAGTTGATGCCGGCACGCATGGCACCGAGATAGCGCTCGCCCAAAGGCGAGCGTATCGGTGCGCAGGCCAATTCCCGGTCAGGGAGATCGATGCCGTAATCGCGTGCGGCCACGGCCATGGATTTCAAGAATTCCGTGCCAATCTGGTGACCCAGCCCCCGTGAGCCGCAGTGGATGCTGATTAGGATGTCGCCGGCCGCGATGCCGAAGACACGGGCGACGTGCGGTGCGAATATCTCGGCGACATGCTGGACTTCCAGGTAGTGGTTGCCGGATCCCAGCGTGCCCATCTCGTCCTGCTGACGCTGTTTGGCGTGCTGGGAGACGAATTCGGGGCGGGCGCCGCTCATGCAGCCGCGCTCTTCCGCATAGAGCAGGTCCTCGGGCCGTCCATAGCCCCGTTCCACCGCCCAGCGGGCGCCGCTGCGCAGCATGGCGTCCATCTCCTTGTCCTTGAGCCGCAGGCGGCCGGTACTGCCGACCCCGGCGGGGATGGTAGCGAACAGGGCCTCCGCCAAGCGTTCTTGCGCGGGGAGGATGCGGTCGCGTTGGAGTCCGGTGTGCAGGGTACGCACGCCGCAGGAAATATCGAAGCCCACCCCGCCGGCGGAGATGACACCGCCTGCGTCGGGGTCGAAGGCGGCCACTCCGCCGATGGGAAATCCGTAGCCCCAGTGGGCGTCGGGCATGGCGTAGGCGGCCTTGACGATCCCGGGAAGGGTGGTCACGTTGGTGAGCTGTTCGAAGACCTTTTGATCGATCTGCTCGACGAGCGCGGAGCTGGCGTAGAGAATCGCCGGGACGCGCATCTTGCCGAAGGGTTCGATGCGCCAGGTGTTTTCCGTATCCTGGATCAGGCGGGCGCGGTCCATGGCCGGGTCTCCATGCAATTCCCGGGGATGAAGTTGGAATCAATATATAATGTAAGTGTATATGATCGCCACGGTCTTTGCAGCTAAACGTCCAGCACGCACTGCGCCAGCCACGAGCCGTCTTTCAGCTGTTTGACCGCGAGTTCCGTATAGGTTGCGCCCTTGATTTCCACTGCAGGTTGATGGCGAGGTATGTCCACGGCTTCACCCTCGGCGTCGGCGCTTAAACGCTGATTCTCGATACGGACGTGAAAACGGCTGAACAGCATGTGGCGCCTGGCCATTTCAAAGATCAGGGTGTTGAGGAAGTCCACGAACAGCAATTCAGGGTCAGGGTCCGCTGCGGTTAATGTTACGGTCTCCAAGGGTTTAACCTCCCGCGGATCCGTGACCACGGCGGTCAGGGCGACGGCGGCCTGGGCGAACGCTTGGTCCAGGCTGGGCGCGATACCCCGTATTCCCACGTCAGCCTGGTGGGGAAAGTGTTCCCACCGGCCTGTGCTAGCGTGCGTTTCCGGGCTCATGAAGTGAGCATACTCTGGTTGGGCGGCAATCATCCATCACAATCCGACGAAGGGCTGTACTTCCACCAGGCTCCCCGCCGGCACGTCGCCCCATTCCGCAGGCAATACGATGAAACAGTTCGCCTTGCTCATGGAGCTGAGGAGGTTGGAGTTCTGACCTCCCGTAGTGCGCACCACGGTTTCTCCCGCCGCGTTGAATTCGAGAATCCCGCGTTGAAATTCCATTCTTCCCGGGGCCTTTTGGAGGGCCGTCACGCAGGTCACTTTGAACTGCAGGGGCGGGGGCGCATCTTCCCCCTCCAGGCGCCGCAGGGCGGGCTGGACGAACTGATAATAGGTCACCATGGTGGAGACCGGATTGCCCGGCAGGCCGAAGAACCAGGCATCCCCGATGCGGCCGAAGGCCAGCGGGCGTCCGGGTTTTACCCCCACCTTCCAGAATTGGAGCTCTCCCAGGCTGGCCAGGCCGTCCCGGACAAAATCCGCGTCACCCACCGAGGCGCCGCCACTGGTAATGACCAGGTCCGCTTGGGAGGAGGCTTGCATGAGGGCAGTGTGCAGCGCCTCGCGCTTATCACGAACAATGTCCATCTCCACCAACTCGACGCCGATTCGGCGCAGCACCCCGTAGAGCACATAGCGGTTGCTGTCATAGATTGCGCCTTCATCGAGCGTGTCACCGAGGGCGCGCAATTCGTCGCCCGTCGAGAAAAAGGCGACGCGCGGGCGACGACGAACGGAGACACGCTCTATGCCCAGCGAGGCCAAGAGACCTATGTCCGCCGCGCTAAGACGCCGTCCGGCGTTGAAGACCCGTTGTCCCTCGGCAATGTCTTCGCCGGCGCGGCGGACATGCCGGCCCGCCTCATGTCCCTCATTGACGGTGACCATGTCGTTTTCACGCGTTACCTGCTCCTGCATGATGACGGTGTCGCAACCGCGCGGAATGACGCCGCCAGTCATGATGCGCACGCACTGCCCCGGTGCCACATGACCGTGAAAGGGAGAGCCGGCCATGGCGGTGCCGATGAGCGTCAACTGTCGTCGGCCGCTGGCGGGGAGATCGGCGCTGCGAACGGCGTAACCGTCCATGGCTGAATTGTCCCATGGCGGTATGTTGAAGGGGGCGTGAAGGTCTTCGCCGAGGACGCGGTCCAGGCCTTCCTTAAGCGATACCTGCTCGCGGTCCGGCAGGGGTTGAATCAGGGAAAGGATTTGTCGTCGGGCGTCGGCGACGGTGAGGGCGCCCGTCTCGACCGGATCCAGGCAGGTGTGTTGTTGCGTATCAGGCGGATCGGTGGTCATGTTGAACGTTCGCGATCATTGTCCGATATCGTGTTCTTTAGGCGGCGGCAGTACCTTGAAGCCTTCTGCATCGCTATTGCCGCCTGCAATGATCATTGCGTAGATAAACGGTGGAAAATTGGGAGCCTGCCGGCCGTTGATGACTATCAATGGAGTTCCTTTGATATGGTGTTGCACGGCGTAGTCGATGTCGTCTTGCAGCATGTCGTCCGTCGCCCGGGAGTTTACGCAGGATTTCAATGTTTTCTTCTGCGCCGGCGAACTGGCGGCAATTTTCCACATGGCGTCGACATCGAGATGGCCCTGTTTATCGAAAAACGCGGCGCGCACTTCACGTCCCTTGGGTGAACCGCCCAGACAGATTAACATCTTCGCGCCAAGGCAGGCGACATGAGTGCCGTCGCTGCGGGTCATATTGGGATTGCATTCGCTGTCAAGGGGGAAATGACGGCCTTCCTCGCTCCAGCTGTTAACGGGCGTGGCCTTGCGGATCTGGGTGAGCGCCTCTTCCAGGTGTTTGCAGTGCGGGCAACGGATGTCGATCCAGTCAATCAGATGTACCGGCGAGCGGGCATTGCCGGTGATCAGGCGGTTGATGTCAACGGGGCGGTCGATCAGGGGGGCCTCGCGATACATGGCTCGCGCGTCGCTGACGTATTGCCGAACTTGCGGATTCAGCGAGAGCAGGAATTTCGCCAGGGGGCCTTCGTCCATGTTGGCATCCCCGGCAGGGGTGTTCAAAGCATTGAGCGCAGCCAGATCCTGGGATTGCTCCGGTGTGTGTCGTCCCGGATACAACAACAGTGCGACAAAAATGAAAAGCAGCCCGACGGGCTGTAATACGGCGTGACCCCATTTTGCGGCGCCGTCTCCGTGAAGCCGAAACGCAATGAAGGCGGCGGTTATGACCAGAACATAGAATAGAAAACAGGTCGGGCAGATGACGCCGATCGAGATGCTGTAGGCGAGTAACGCCAGGGAAATGATGACGCCGGTAGCGGTCGTGAGGCGCAAGGCCAGCATGGTGGAAGTCGACGGGGCGCCCTTGCGCGCGAGGACAATGAGTTCTATTCCCATCAGAAGCACGATCGCCGCCCAGATTACCCCCCAGCCGGCGAAGGGTATGCCGGTTAACACATGTATCTTGTTCGCCAATGGGGAATTCCACACCGTGGCGCAATTGATCTTGGCGCTCAATGAACACAGCGGGGCCGGGCCGCCTGTCCTGATTTGAACGAGTTCAATCCATTGATAAACGCTTAAGCCAAGCGCCAGAATCGCAGTACCGATCAAAAAATAATATTTACGTGTCTGATGAGCGCTTGAATTCATATATGCTTGATTCATCGGTTAGTATTGCCTGGTTATGACAATCGCAAAATGTAGCAAGTTCAGTGCTAGGGCACAATGACCAGAATCGGTGGTGGAGCATACGGGAGTGGGTATTCGTGGCGGCATATGGTATATGATTTGGGGAAAGGCCGTTCATCAGGAGATTGCCTGTGCGACTAGTGATGAGCCTGGTTTTAGCGTTGATAGTGTGCTGCCCCGTGGCCGGGGCGGATCAGAGCCCCCATGCCGTCGTTTTGCATATCAACGGCGTGATCGGTCCCGCGACCAGTGATTATGTACAAAGGAGCTTGCACAAGGCCGAAAGCGAAAAAGCCTCCCTGGTCATCATCCGCATCGATACCCCGGGAGGACTGGATACCGCCATGCGGGAAATCATTCAGGCGATTATTACCTCACCCATTCCGGTCGTGAGCTATGTCTCGCCGAGCGGCGCGCGCGCGGCCAGCGCGGGTACCTATATTCTCTATGCAAGTCATATCGCCGCGATGGCGCCGGCCACCAATGTAGGGGCGGCGACCCCGGTGCAGATTGCAAGTCCTCTTTCGCCTGGTAGCGGCGAAGGCGAAAAGAAAAAAGGATCGTCTTCAAAAGCGTCGGAGAGCGAAGACACCATGACCAGGAAGATTACCAATGATGCGGTGGCGTATATCCAAGGACTGGCCAAGCTGCGGGGACGCAACGCCGAGTGGGCGGCAAAGGCCGTGCGGGAGGCGGCGAGTTTGCCCGCCGAACAGGCGTTGAAAATGGGCGTGATAGATATAGTAGCCAAGGATATGCAGGATCTCCTGAGGCAACTTCAAGGCAGGAAGGTGACGGTGAACGGTCGGGAACAGGTGATCCGAACGACCGGGATGAGCCTGGAGAAGATGGAGCCTGATTGGCGCTCGCGATTATTGGCTATTATCAGCGATCCCAACGTCGCGTACATATTGATGCTGGTGGGCATCTACGGCCTCGTTTATGAGTTTGCCAATCCGGGAATGATGCTGCCCGGAGTGGCGGGGGCGATATGTTTAATGTTGGCATTATTCGCCTTCCAGGTGCTGCCGGTCAATTATGCGGGGGTCGGATTGATTCTCCTCGGGATCGCGTTCATGGTGGCGGAGGCCGTGGTGCCGAGCTTCGGGGCCTTGGGTATCGGCGGCATCATAGCGTTCGTAATAGGTTCCGTGATCCTGCTTGATACCAATGTGCCGGGCTACGGGATATCACCGGCTTTGATTGCCGCGGTTGCATTAGTTAGCGCGGCTTTCTTCATGTTCGTGGTGGGCATGGCGCTCAAAGCAAGGCGCCGCCCGGTGGTAAGTGGCCAGGAGGAATTGATCGGCGCAGTCGGTACAATTCTGGAAGACTTTGAGGGCGAGGGGCGCATCCGAATACATAGTGAAGTGTGGAATGCCCACTCACGCATCCCTTTGCAGAAGGGGCAACAAGCGCGCGTTCGCAGCATGCAGGGGCTTATCTTGAACGTCGAGCCGCTTACGGGGGAGAAAACGGGAGGATAGAGTTATGATTTCTTACACATTGCTAGCGTTACTGGGCCTGGCAGCTGCAGTGTTGCTCAGTGCTTTCCGGGTGCTGCGCGAGTATGAGCGCGGCGTGGTATTCATGCTGGGCCGTTTCTGGAAGGTGAAGGGGCCGGGATTGATACTGGTCATACCGGTCATACAGCAGATGGTCCGTGCCGATCTTCGCACCATTGTGATGGATGTACCCAGTCAAGACGTCATTTCCCGGGATAATGTGTCGGTCAAGGTGAATGCCGTGATCTATTTCCGCGTCGTTGATCCGCAGAAGGCGATCATTCAGGTGGAGAATTTCGATGCCGCCACCAGCCAGTTGGCGCAAACTACATTGCGTTCCGTATTGGGGCAGCACGAATTGGATGACATGCTGGCGGGTAGGGAAAAGCTCAACGCCGATATTCAAAGGATACTCGACGAGCAGACCGATGCCTGGGGCATCAAGGTCGCCAATGTGGAGATCAAGCATGTCGACATTGACGAAAGCATGATCCGCGCAATTGCCCGCCAGGCGGAGGCGGAACGTGAGCGCCGTGCCAAGGTGATTCACGCGGAGGGCGAGCTGCAGGCTTCTGAAAAGCTGGTCCAGGCGGCGGAGATTTTGTCCGGGCGGCCACAGGCACTGCAGCTGCGCTATCTGCAGACGTTAACCGTTATAGCTTCTGATAAGACTTCTACGATCGTGTTTCCCTTACCCATGGATATGATTACCTCCTTTATAAAGCCGCAGAAGAAGGATGAGGGCTAAACCACTTTAACATATGCGACGATAAGAGCAATGTAAGGGAGTGAAAAGCTCTTGGCTAAAATGAGGATTATTGTAGTATGATAAAATCGTGATCGGTAAGGAAGGTATGGTGTGAATTATCAGATTGAGAACTCACTAAGCTTGTACGAGAGGAACTTCAACAAGCTACTTGAGTGGTTGCCGGATTTGACCCGCCGGAAAGGCGTTTTCGTGCTCGCGGTGACCGGTTCATCCCCGGTTTCCATCGAGGTTTTGGAGCAAAACCCCTACACGACGACCATTCATATTCGGCAGAATCTGCAGGGGGCCGGTCCTTGGGCGTGTTCCCTTGCCATGAAGGTGCGCATTTGCCACGATGCCCAAGTCGCAGAGGTCATAGCCTGCCAAGGCGTTCATTCGTTTCAACCCTTCTATCCTTATCCAAATCCCAAAATGCTCCAGCCCTACGAGAAGCGGCGAGTTAACCAGTTCTTGGGCGAGTGGTTAACTTATTGTTTACTGCTAAGATGCGGTGTTTTGGCCTGATTTTTTCAGCGGCCCTCCTCAAAGTCCGTATCTTTACAATGAGTTATATAAATGCCCGCCGTCAGGTGCGACGCCGGCAATTAAAGCAAAGGGGTGCCGTGCCGATAGCCTGATTGGAGCGATGAAATATACGGACTGTCTTCGACTCTGAAACGAAAGGATTAATCTATTCTTAATTTGTCGGAGGTGCTGAAGATGAGCGATCGTGATAAAGACATCGAAGGAGAACTCCGTTTAAGGTTGCTCGAGATCACCGAAGACCCGACATTTCAAGGGCCCCGTCGTAAAGACCATAATAGCCTAATCGGTGGTATGATCGTGGTGGATGCCGGAGAGCAGCATCACGAAAGTGAGGTCCCTGGGAGGGGCACGATACACTGATTGTTTTAATGACAGTACAACAGGCTAATGCTGTCATGAACTTCTACTGATGCAGAGGATTGCACTTTACTATCGGTAGTATATTTTCGGTCATTTCCTTTGCCCCCGCTAATTGAAATCCGCTTCAGACGGATTATTGGCATTCATGGAAGAAGAATGTGACAATTATTTCTGCGTAACGATGGCTCGTTTCTTTTCACTTCGCATTATCGTTACATTCCTTGTATTCCAAGCCATTGGATTATCGCCTTCCATTGTCCAGGCGGCACAGGCACCCCTGATTGCGGTTATATATCCAGAACTCGAGGAACCTTATCGTGAGGTGTTTTCCTCGATAATCGAGGGGATTCAAGAGCAAATCAAGGGAGCGACAAGGTTGTATCCGCTGCTTAAGGATTATGACAGTTCCAAGTTGAACGAATCGATAGATTCGCAGCATGTAGCCGCCATCATCGCGCTGGGCAGGACAGGGTTCGCCGCTGCCGAGCGCTGGCGGGGTAAGGTGCCTATTATCGTAGGGGCCTTATTGTTAACACCGGACAAGAGCGAAGGGGGTGTGGCTGGTATTAGCCTTGCCGCCGATCCCGTGAAGCTGCTTGCCCACCTTAAGCGGCTTGTTCCTGCGGTTAAGCGGGTGCATGTGGTGTACAGTGCCGCAAATAGCACATGGTTGGTCCAGATCGCGCAGGATTCATGCAAGAAATTCAATCTGCAGTTGCGGGCCCATAAATCGGAAGATATCAAAAACTCCGCCTTGATTTACCGGGATATTTTGACTAAGTCCAAGCCGGGGGAGGACGCCATCTGGCTGCTTCCGGACCCGGTCGCCGTAGACAACAGGATTACGCTACCGTTATTGCTCAGGGGGGCATGGAACAACAATGTATTGCTGATTTCCAGCAACCCTTACCAGGTCAAGCGCGGAGCCCTTTTTGCGTTGTTCCCCGATAACAGGTTAATGGGAGTAAGCCTCGCAAAGATGGCCGAGTCCTATCGCAACGATGATGCGGCCAATATGAGCAATAAGGTAGTCCCGTTGGAGGATTTGCAGGCCGCAATCAATGTGCGAACCGCCGAACATATCGGACTGGTGCTCTCGAGTGAAGAGCGTAAGGATTATGCCCTGGTATTTCCTGTACATTGACCGGGAATTGGTATGAGCGCATTCAGGCGCCTGTTTCTGCCTATCAACAGCTTTCGCCGGCAGCTTTTGCTGACGGTGACGATAGGAGTCATCTGCTTGGCCTTGGGGGCTTCCTTGACCACGGCCTTGTTGCAAAGCAATAAGCTCAAAGAGCAGTTGACCGAGGAGGGGCAGAAGATAGCCGATAATTTTGCGTCGCAAAGCGTCCTGGCGCTGGTGTTCTCGTCCAAAGAAAACGCCCTGGACTCCGCCCGCGCCGTTCTGGCGTTTCCTAATGTGAAATATGTCGCGATTCTGAATAAGAAAGATAAGCTTCTGTTGCAAATGGGCAAAAAGGTGAAATGGATTCCGCGCCTACAGCAATCGGACATCAACGAGCACGACGCGGCGTATTTTTTTCACGAAACGGATTCCGCATTACATTTTGTCGCTCCAGTATTTGCGCCGAAGCAAGGCGAGACGGAATTCGAAGTGCCAAGAGCGGTGAACAAACCGGAATTGGAATGGCTTGGCTATGTCCATGTCGCTTTGAGTAAAGAAGCCCTTCGCGATGCACAGACCGACATATTCATAAACAATGTCAGCGTCGCCGCGCTATTGGCCTTTGTGTTGTTGCTGGTGTTGCGAGCGCTGGTAAGCCGGATTACGTCGCCCTTGCAAGAATTAGCAGGCATCATGCAGCAGGCCGAAGAGGGAGGCAGGATGCTGCGTGCTCCCTTAAAGGGGCCTTCGGAAATCAGAAGGATAGGACATGTGTTCAACAGCATGATGACCGTTCTCGATGAGCGTGATAAGCAGTTGCGCGAGCAGAATGAAAATCTGGAAGCGCAGGTGAATTTGCGAACCCGCGAATTAGTCGAGGCGCGTGATCATGCGCTGTTGGCAAGTCGGCATAAATCCGAGTTCTTAGCCAATATGAGTCACGAATTACGGACCCCACTCAATGCCATTATCGGGTATACGGAAATTGTCATGGAAGAGATGGAAGCGGAAGGCAAAGAAGAAGTCGTCATCGATTTGCGGCGTGTGTATAAGGCGGCCGACAGCCTTTTGGCGATGATCAATAGCATTCTTGATCTGGCCAAGATCGAAGCCGGGCGCATGGAGCTCTTGCTCGAACCGACCGATCTTGATGATCTCATAAGCGAGATTGCCGGCACGATCCAAATACTGGTGGGAAAGAATGGAAATAAGCTAAGTGTCGATGTCCGCGGAGACGGAGAACCGGTACTTATCGATGGGGCGAAGCTCAGGCAGATTATAATCAATTTATTGGGGAACGCGGCAAAATTTACCACGGATGGTCAAATTGATCTGCGGGTTGAGAAGAATGCGCGGGAGCTGCTAATAGCGGTTTCCGATACAGGTATCGGTATGAGTGCGGAGCAACAAGCGCATATATTCGAAGAGTTCCGTCAAGGTGACATGAGTGCAACCCGTGGATACGGTGGCACCGGGCTGGGCTTGAGCATCACTCAGCGGCTGTGAAACCGATTCCGCCGCGGGCCGATCATTTTTCGCCGGCTAATCCCCTAAATTTTTTGAAAAGCAATTTATGGTGCCTTCGAGGGCTGATTGCCAGGCGGCAATTCAATGCACATTAATCAGGTTGGCGGGCCTGATTATATGTCATAGTGCAGCTCCGCGTAGAAGCTGCGTCCCGCCAACGGTAGATCATTGGGGATCAAGCCGGGACTGAGGCTGGGTTCGCGTGCATCGGCGTCAAAAAGGTTGTGTATCGATACGGCGAATTCCAGGTGATCCTTGATTTTGCTTCGGCGCAGGGTAACATCAACTAGGGTATAGTCTTTCAGCGGCAGCCTGGTGTCGCCATAGACCCGTTGGCGCTTGCCGACCCATATGATTTGAGGGTTGAGTGACCAATCCTTGGCAAAGCTCCAATCCACGCGTCCGTATATTTCATTATGGGGGGCATTGCCGGCATCCGTACTTGTCGTCACATCTTCCGAATGTTGGTAGGCATAGTTGGCATTAAGCTTCAGCGTGTCGGAGAGAGACCATGAGATTTCCCATTCCAGACCGTAACCCGTCTGGTCGCCGGTGTTTTGAGCCGTGATGGTGGTGGCGGGCGCAGGATCGGGTACGAAACGAATGATATTCCCCATGCGGTAATGGAACAGGTTCAGCCCGGTACGGACCTTGTCAGATGGCTGGTAATCGAAGGCCACCTCCAAAGTGTCGATTGTTTCGGGTTTAAGTCGGGGATTGCCGAGAGAAACCGGATTATTGATATTATAGAGTTCGCCGAAGGAGGGGGCGCGGAACGCCCTCCCGTATAGAAGCTTACTGGTGAGATTATAGGCGGTCTGCCATACCAGGGCGGCGCGAGGATTCAAGGTATCGCCGAAATCCGAATAACTGTCGTAGCGAAGCCCGGCGGTAAGGGCCCAGTCGTTGGCGAACGACCATTCGTCCTGTGTGAATACATAGCGATCCGTGCGATTGTGCGGGGTCATGAAGGCCGCTGAGTTGCTGACATCGACTATGCCGCCTAAAGGTACCGGAACGCCGCCGGGCAAAATCGTGTAGTTCTTGGTTTCCTTAACCTTGTATAGGTTGCTGTTATTTATTCCGGTGCCAATGCGGATGCGATGCCGCAACCAGCCCGTATAGAAGGTGGAAAAATCCAGGCGGGCGTGCCGTTCATACACGTCGGGATTGCCGATGACGCCATTAGGAAATGTGCCTGCAAAGGCGCCCGGTGGGAACAGTGTCAGGTTGGACAGCATGCTGGTATGGAAGTAGCTCAGCCTCGCCGTGGTATCCCAATTCCGAACGGTGGAAAGGTGATAGGATAGATCCGCGTTGTACCGATCGCTCTTGTTGCTGCCGGCAGGGTCCAGGGCCTGCGCGACTCCTGCCCCCGTTTCAACATCGCGGCGACCTTGATAGCCAAACCGCAGTCGCCAATTATCCCAGGAGCTGTCAAATCGTGCGTCCAGGTATTTCCTGCCCAAATTGACGGGGCCCGGCGCTAGTGACACGGGAGATGCAAAATATGGCGCACCTGCGAGTTGGGTATCAAGCGCCGACTGGGCATCGGTCTCGATAGTGCGATGTTGGCCATGGGTAGTGCCGTATTCAAGTGAAAACGCCACATCGGCCCCTGCATATTTCCCACCGTGCAGCAACCACGCGTCTTTGCTGTTAAATGAACCCAGGCGGCCGCCCGCTTCCGTACCTTTTATATTTTCGGTGCTTTTGGTGATGATATTGATGACGCCGGCAAAGGCGTCGGCGCCATAAACCGCCGACCCGGGACCGCGAATGACTTCGATACGCGCAATGCTGGTTACGGGCATGCCGCCCCACACCAGATTCCTGTCGCCTACGAAGACATTGGTGATAGGGATGCCATTGATGAGCATCAAGACTTGCGGATTTGTCTCGGAGTATATGCCGCGGATGGTATATATTGGATTGTAGCCGCGAGTGGAGACGGCTACATGCAGTCCGGGTACGGTTTCCAGGACCTGGTCGAGGTGGGTCGCGCCCATCTCCTTTATTTGAGAAGCGGTAATAACACTGGCGACGGCCGGCGCGCGGGATATGGGTTGAGTCGTGCCCGTGGCAATACTGATAATCTCTTCATCGCCGTAAGTCAAAGCAAGATCGGATTCTTCCGAAGATTGACAACTGGCCTTTCCGGCTATTAAAGCGCACATCAAAGCGGGGATTATTACCCTCGCGTACGTCCTCTTCATGGTTTATGGGTTTCCCCCCCTCCCTAATCATCAAGCTTGATATATTTATATCGGAATAGGCTTAATAGTCTGTAGTCAGCCATTTCCTCCGAGTTATGCCCTCATATTGGATGCGATTGCATCGAATGGGCAAAAAAGTACCTTCCTGACGCTCATGGGCCTCGATAAAACAAGGTACTATTCCCGCCGTGAAGCAGGGGGCGGTGAACATGAAATGTTCGCGTTCGGACAAGCCCTGATCCGCTGATAAGGCGGCGCACAAACCGGTAATATTCATGCGCATGCGCCAGCGCCCCTCCAATAGTATCTTTTCCACTTTCAACGCAATCTGTGTATGGGGTCCATCCGCCAGGTTAAGTTCGTCGGCGCGTCGAAGCATGGGTTTCAGGCGCTCATCAGCATTGACGATGGGCCGCCCATATCCGTAAATGTTCCGGTTTTTCTTTAATTCTTCCTCGACAATTTTCGTTAAGCCCTTTCCCTCATCTAGAGATTTCTTGGCGCGAAGAAAAAAATTGATAGATCGAATATTGGGTCCACCCCCGTAGATGTTGGCCTCAGAGACGGCGAGTGCGGCGCTTAGTCCCAGTATCCCCGTGCTGCGGGCCGTGCCGGCCAGCGAGCCGATTCGGTTGTTCCAGATTCTCGGATCGGGATAACTGGTGCCGAATATCCACATCGTTTCGAATAATTTAGATTGTTCTTCAGTGAAGGTTCGCCCGGTGATGCCGTACAAGTATACTTGCATCCAACTCCATTGCTTCAAATCGTTGAACAGGTCTTTGCCGCGATATACAGCCCGTTCGCCGGCGAACGATAGGCCCATGTGCGTTTCCCAGTGATCTTCCACTGATAACAAGGCGGTAGGTGACTTCATATCTCCAGTTCCTTCTGGTGGGTGTCTACGGTTGCTGGGCCCGGGTCATTTGTGAGGTTGATGGCGTTGGCAAAAAAGGGAAACCGCCGCCAGCCGTATTCCCGTTGTTCGAGTGCGTGCACCGCCGCGCCGGGCAGCCGCAAAAGCAGATGCGTCATTTCGGCCGCTTGTGGTGCAAAATCCAGATCCATGAAAGTTGCTGCGGTCACCCCGCTCATGCCCAAGGGAAGCTCCGCCGCGCGCTCGAGAGCGTCACGCTGTTCCTCAAGCCATGGCAAATGTTCTCCCGGACTGCACTTGGCAAGATAAAGCAAGGTCTGGCGCACGGGGGTCGCGCAACTGACGCCATGCGGATCAAAGCCCGGTGGATGTTCCATTGCCGGCCAGATGTCGATGTGTTCTTCTTGCGGTGGATCGAGTAAGCGCTGTTGCCAAGCGGCTAAATCACGTCCGCACTGCCGCCAGTATTCCATGGCGCGATACACCTCATGAGCGCCGCCCAATTGCCCGGCGCCTACGGCAAGGGCTGCCATTAGGCAAGATGCATTGGTGGAACCGCCTGCGCCGCCGCTCATGGCCGCATGTACGCTGGGGTCGCGCACGCCCGGATTGGCCAGGGCGAGCGCCAAGCCCTCCAGGAGTCTAGTTTGTTGCGGGGAGGGGCGTTCGCTACGAAACAATAGATATAGATATTCGATCCAGCTTGCCTTGCCCAGGATATCTCCATATACATCGTAGCCATGACAATAGCATGCGGCCGCGGCGAAAGGATTGTCGGGTTCCGATACTTCTTCCCAAATTCGCGTGCGAAATTTTTCTACAGAATCAGTCATAGGGCCAGGTTCCTCCTCTAAGAAGACATATCGGTCTTGAGCATGCTAATCCGTTCTTCAAGCGGGGGAACTTCATCGGGGTCAATATGCACGTCGAGCACCGTCGGGCCGTGGCGTCTGCACATTGTAGCGATATCCAGTTTCGCCATATCCTGGGGTGAATGGATGGCATAGCCGTCCGCGCCCAGCGATTTTGCATAGGCCACGAAATCGACTTTCGGCAGATCAAATCCGATCAATTCCGCCCCCGCCAGTTGCTGCCCGTGTTTTACGGTGCCGAGGGCGGCGTCATTGAGTATGACGAAAATCACCGGCAGTTTTTCGTGGATCGCGGTGGTGAGTTCCTGGCCTCCCATGAGCAAGGCGCCATCTCCGGTAATGCACACCGTCGGGTTTCCGGGGGCGGCCAGGGCGGTACCGATGGACGTCCCGATCGCCCAGGTCATCGGAGAAAATCCCATGCCCAGACGGACCGACCCGGTGTTGGACGGGCGGCTGTCGACTATCTCCCAGGTGACGGGATTGAGATAGTGGATCGCCCATAAGAAGCTGTTGCCGATATCGGCCAAGAACCGGGTATTGGACGGAAATAATCTTGAGAGATCATACATAAGACGCTGAGGTTTGATGGGGGTGACATCGGAAAGATACTTGTCTTCATCTTTCAGCGCAAAATGGCGGGTGAGATGTGCGGGATAGGGGGAAGTCCTGCGTTCCTCGTCTTGGCGTCGTTCCTTTGTGTGAAGATAGCTTATCCCTGTAAATTTTGTGGATGAGGTTTTGATCCGCCGTTCTGTCACTCTACGCTCGAAGCGGATAACGGGAGTCTCCGGTGATGCCGGTTTTTCTGTGGGTTGATTGAGCTGGTGTTCCGCCTCCTTCTTTGTGATGCTGCCGAAGCGCGCTAGCAGCTTGGCGAACGTTTCCATAATACTTCCGCTGAAATGAAAGCGCGCCATTGGTGAGCGGGAAAAATAATGCGGCGAGCTGTCTATGAAAATCATTCTTTTACTGAGCAGCGCGCTTGGATACCAACCGTTGGTTGCGAGTTCGTCCAGATCGGTGCCAATGGCTAGGACCGCATCCACGGATTTATCCTTGAGGATGCTGTGCGCCGTGACATGGCCGGCCAGCCCGTATACTCCTCGGTATTGCGGGTGATAGGGATCGACCAATCCCTTGCCATGGGGTGTGGCGATCACTTGGGCATTGATGAGCTTGGCGAGTTCAAGAATAAGTCCGGTCGCCTCGCCGACGCCGGCCCCCAGTACGAATACTATATTTTGAGCGCTATATAAGGTCTGATACAAAAAGCCTATTGCCTTGCCGTCAACAGCGTTGGAGAGTGAAAGCAACGTTGTCAGATTTATGTTGTGATCGATATCGACGGGTGTGCGCATGACGTCTATCGGGATGCTCAGATGTGTGGGGCCGAAAGGCGGTTGCAACGCTACCGTGATGGCAGCTATGAGTTTTCTCTCCAACTGTTCTACATGGGATACCAGTGAATTGTACCTGGTACAGGGCTGATACATGGCGAGGGTGTTGACGCCGGTGCAACTGGATTCCTGAGTGGCGCCCCTGCCGAAGGTACGCAACGACGTTTGAGCGGTAATGGCCAGCAGGGGCGTGTGATCCATATAGGCCGAGGCGACTCCGGTGAGCATGTTGGTGGCGCCGGGCCCGGTTGTGGCACAACATACACCGAGTTTCCCGCTTTCCCGGGCATAGCCATCAGCCATAAAGGCGGCGCCGGACTCGTGACGGGCGATAACGGGACGCGGGCCGCCGCGGCGTTGGCTGCGCGCTAAGGCATTGTACAAGGGTTCGATTCCTCCACCTGGAATGCCAAAAACGTATTCTACGCCGATTTGTTCGAGGTAATGGAGAATCAGATCCGAGGCAAGCTCAGGGTGATTTTGCGGATTGCGGTTTTGAGGGACATCGAGGCTTAATTCAAGGTGAGGTTGCTTTTGCATAACTAATCCTCCATGAGCAACTACCGTTGGGGCGCGGTCGAATTTTGGCTAGCGGGGCCCGGGGAGGGGGGTGCTGCCGAATCGATTGATCTGAGCACGATCTGTTCCGGTTGCGGCGCAATTTTGATCCCGACGCTATCGATCGCTTCACGGCTGCAAGGCCGCCGAGGGATTCGGATTGCAATGTCGAGGGAGGATCGATGTCCATGCAGCGCTTGATCAAGTCTATTAGGCAAGCGCCTCCAGTGTCTGTGACCCAATCTTCGTCTTCATGGTGAGTAATATCGGAACAGTTATGTCGGCTATTATCGTTGCGTCGAATTACCGCCCTCGGGAGCCTGGCGACGGTTCGATTGCCGGGAGTGGTCCGGGCCGTAGGGGGGCGAGTCGAACGCAGGTGGTTCCAAAGGTGCGCCTGAACAGCTACAGACAATGAGCAAACGATGCAGTGATGCGATTGTTTGGCAGGACCGGCCATGCGCGTATACTCGATCCTTTGCATTCTATTCGTGCAGTGGCCGTCGGGTTCCGCGAGATCATGGATTTTCACCGCCGTGATGGTGCGCGCCTTTGACCAACTGTCCCGTGCTAGAAGCGGAATATGACTGATGTCCATATCTTGCAGATACACTGCTTGTGCCCCGAGGTGTTAAATGGGGATGTCCTCATCACCCTTTTCGGTTCTTGGCGCGCGGACGGGAATATTGCCCTCCGGTAATTTCTGTAGCTTGAATGATAGGGGCCTTGGCGCCGGTTCTGCATGCGAAGACACGTTTCATGCCACACCCCACACACACTGAAGGAGAAGAACCAAACCCCTGTACGATGAGCTTAATAATTTTTATCAATGTTTTACTTCAAAGTCAATGTTCGAAAAGATTATGAGGTGGGTGTTGATCCCGTCGAGCACAGCATGAAGGATTATCTGTATTGATTGTTTATTACCCTTGTTGGTGGCGGCAAAAGCAACTTCGCTGGACCCAGAAAATTTATGTAGTAACCTGTACGAAAAGGCCCCTAACAATTTATCCTGGTGTGGCGTCTTGCCGCTTGGATGCATGACTCACGATATATGCCGGTTGTGCAGAGGACAACAAATATTACATCAAACTTATTTCCGGAATTGGGGCAAGGATCGTCTTGGGTTTATCGTATAGAGAGGTGATACGCGGGTATAGCGGCAAGGATCGCTTGGTATATGCGGACAGCCCGGACTTTGTTGGGCTATTTTCGGCCGTCGCAGGTCCTTGCCGTTTCAAATGCGTTCATGCCCGTGGGTCTTGGTCTGAACAAGGCGATCGTGGCTGCTATGACAGCGGCTGGCATCGCGGCCTGTCCCGGCAAGAGCTTGTCGCGAATTGGATGGGTGAGATCGATAGCCCGCGATGTGAGGGCGAGGTCGTGTTGCTGACAGGTGCGGCCAGACCCTGAAATGGAGCCGCGCCGGCTCATTGTTCGGCGCAATAAGAAGCGTTTCGTTCGTCACGCCCCGTATCGTTGTCGGGATGACGGTCTTAGATCAGGTGCCGGACGGTCGGCGGAGGGTCGGGTAGATCTTTGCCGTTTTGACGGCATTGACGCTGGTTTGCACAATTTCCACCGGATAGCCGGCAATCAACAAGCTGGTGCCGGGTTCGGGTATGAATTCCATGTGTTCTATGATAAGGCCGTTTAGCGTCTTAGGTCCGTCGGTAGGCAAACCCAAATCGGTGAGACGATTCAACTCGCGGACGGTGAGACTGCCGTCAACGAGGAAACTCCCGTCTTCCTGCAGATGAATGTCGCGCATAGTCGCGGAGGAATCGGTCGTGAATTCGCCGACAATCTCCTCGAGGATGTCCTCAAGCGTCACCAGGCCGAGAATGTCGCCATATTCGTCGACGACCAGGGCGATCCTTCTTTTTTGGTGCTGGAAATTCAGCAATTGCGTGTGGAGGGAGGTTCCCTCCGGCACAAAATAGGCCTCGCGCCCGATTTCCTGCAACGATTCCTTGGTGAGATTTTTGTTGGCGATCAAGTGCAGCGCATTGCGGATATGGATGATGCCGAGGACGTGATCGATATTTTCCCGATAGATCGGCAGACGGGTGTGTTGGCTGGTGGTGAGCAGGCGCATGATCTCATCAATATCATTGTCGAGGTCGATGCCCACAATTTCATTGCGCGGGATCATGATGTCCTCGACCGTGACGTTTCCCAAGTCCAGAATGCTCAGCAGCATGCGTTGATGACGCCGGGGAATGAGTGCGCCGGCCTCGTTGACGACGGTGCGCAGTTCATCGCGGCTGAGTTGCTGCATGACGGTTTCCTGGGGGGTGACGCCGAATAGGCCGATCAGCGAGTTGGAAATACCGTTGGTGAGCCACACAATCGGGTACATCAGGCGCAACAATAAGGTCAGGACGTAAGCGACGGGAAAAGCGATCCTTTCCGGATGCATGATGGCCAGGGTTTTGGGAGTGACCTCACCGAAAATCAGAATAACCAAGGTCAGCAGACCCGCGCCGAGGGCGATGCCGGTCTCGCCCATGAGTCTGTAAAAAATGATGGTGGTCAACGATGAAGCGGCGATGTTGACGAAGTTGTTGCCGAGCAAGATCAGGCCGATCAGCCGGTCGGGCCGGTTTAAGAGATTCTGCGTCAATGTGGCGCCGCGATGTTTGTTTTTGACCAGATGGCGCAACCGGTAGCGATTGAGGCTCATCATGGCCGTTTCCGAACCGGAAAAGAAAGCAGACAACAAGATCATGACGATGAGGGCGCCGATCAGGATATTTAACGGAATCTCGTCCATGGCTTATATCTATCTAGACGCTGTCATGTCTTCGGGCATCCCCCTTCAGCCGCTTCCATCGCGAGGGGATTTGAATAATCGGGAATCGCCCGCGTTTCCCGAAATGCCTTAGCGCCCCAACAAGACCTCCAATACCCATTTACTGCCCAGATAGGCCAGCAACAGGGTCACAAAGCCGCTCATCGTCCAGCGAATCGCCGTGCGTCCCCGCCAGCCGAACCGCCATCGCCCGACCAACAGAATGGCGAATACCACCCAGGCGGCTATGGAGAGTACGGTTTTGTGGACCAGGTGTTGGGCAAACATGTTCTTCAGATACATTATCCCACTGACTACTGATATGCTCTGAAGCATGAATGCCACTCCGATTATACGGAACAGTAAGGTTTCCATGGTTTCCAGCGGCGGAAGTGCCCGAATAAACCCTCCCGGGCGTTTACTGTGCAGGTGTTTGTTTTGCAGAGACAGCAAAAAGGCCTGGCAGGCGGCGATGGTGAACAGGCTATAGGACAGGATGGATACCAGGATATGGATCTTGAGCCCCGCGGGTACGTCCTTGCTGACCAGATGGGCCTCGGGGGAAGAGGGGAAGACCAATTCCAGAGTCAAGGCCATTGCCGCCAAGGGGAAGGCGGCGATTCCCAGGTTCTCCACCGGTTGGGTAAATGAGGTTACTAGGATCACAGAGACGATAATCCACGACAGCAGAGACATGGCATTAAAAATTCCCATGTTCAATCCGTTAACTACAAAAAGGTTCTGGTATAAGACCCAGGCATGGAGGACTATTGCCCCGAAACCGAGGGTGAGGAATACGCCTTTGTAACGGACCGCTAACGCGCCTTTTGCGAGCCGCAGGCCTAATTTGATACCAGCAGACAAGTAAAGGACGATGGCCAATATGGCAATATAGTCAATGTTCATCGTTGTCACTGCAAGTCAACAGCGGGAATGATGGCATACCTCAGGGGGGGATATAAAGGGGAAAAGGGCAGAAGAGTGAAGGACATGGTGCTCACGCGCAGGAAGCTGAGGGGTGACACGTCAGACGAGAGGTACGATGACAAGGTAAATTATGAAGATACGGATATTGGGATGTAGCGGAGGTGTCGGCCAAGGCTTACGTACCACATCATTGCTGGTGGATGAGGACATTCTCATAGACGCCGGGAGTGGCGTCGGTGATTTAACCCTTGACGAGATGGCTGCCGTCCGCCACATCTTTCTCACCCACTCGCACCTCGATCACGTGGCGTTCATCCCGCTCATGCTGGACAGCATTTTTGAAGAGCGCGCCGAGCCTTTGATCATTCATGCTCAGCCCCCGACCCTGGAAGCCTTGCAGCGGCACATCTTCAATTGGGTGATCTGGCCGGATTTCGCCCGGTTACCTTCCAGTGACAAGCCGGCGTTGCATTATGAAACCATGACGCCCGGGCAGGTGCTGGATATGAGCGGTGGGCGCAGCTTCGAAATGATCCCGGTCGAGCACGCCGTGCCGGCTGTGGGATATCGAGTCGCCTGCCCCACGGGGGTATTCGCCTTCAGCGGCGATACCTCCACCAACGACAGCTTTTGGGCGGCCTTGAACGCCCATGAGCGTCTGGATCTGTTGATCGTCGAAACGGCGTTTCGCAATGCCGATGTCGCCATCAGCCGGCTCGCAAAACACTATTGCCCAAGCTTATTGGCCGAGGATTTGCACAAGCTCCGGCATCGGCCGGACATTTACATCACCCATAACAAGCCCGGGGAAGAGGACATCATAATCGCCGAATGTCGCGATGCCCTGGGCGACCACAAGGTGCTCCGCTTGATAAGCGGTGAGGTTTTGACGCTATAATCCCCCTTCGATAGGTTTCTTCGAGTTAAACCGGTGCCGCGAGACGGCGTCGAGGGTATTTCCATGTTCGACAGTTTGACGGATCGCCTCAGCCGCACCTTCAAGGCCCTGCGCGGCCAGGGGCGTCTCACCGAAGACAATATTAAAGAGGCGTTGCGCGACGTACGCATGGCCTTGCTCGAGGCCGATGTAGCGCTGCCGGTGGTGCGAGAATTCATCAATCAGGTGCGAGAACGCGCCATCGGCAAGGAGGTGCTGGAAAGCCTCACGCCCGGCCAGGCCATGATCGGGGTGGTGCGGGAGGAATTGACCGCGCTCATGGGCGCGTCGAATGAGGACCTGCAGCTCAATGTGCCGCCGCCGGCGGTGATCCTCATGGCCGGTCTGCAGGGTGCCGGCAAGACTACTACCGTGGCCAAGCTGGCGCGCTTTCTCAAGGAACGCCGCAAGAAGTCGGTGCTAGTGGCCAGTTGCGATATCTACCGGCCCGCGGCCATCCAGCAATTGAAGACTCTGGCCGGGGAAGTGGGAGTGAACTTTCATCCCAGTGATGCAGGTCAGGACCCGGTAGCCATCGCCCAGGGGGCGGTGGAGGTCGCTCGCAGGCAATTCTTGGATGTGGTGATTATCGACACCGCCGGGCGCCTGCATATCGATACGGCCATGATGGACGAAATCCAGCGTTTGCACGCGGCGTTACGGCCGGTGGAGACCCTGTTCGTCGTGGACAGCATGACCGGCCAGGACGCCGCCAATACCGCCAAGGCCTTCAACGATGCCCTGCCGTTGACCGGGGTGATTCTCACCAAGGCCGACGGCGATGCCCGCGGCGGTGCCGCCCTCTCGGTGCGTCACATCACCGGCAAGCCCATCAAATTTCTCGGGGTTGGCGAGAAGACCGAGGCCCTGGAACCCTTCTATCCCGATCGGCTGGCCTCGCGCATTCTGGGCATGGGGGATATCTTGTCCCTGGTGGAGCAGGCCGAGCGCAGTATCGATCGTGACCAGGCCGAGAAGTTCGCCACCAAGCTCAAAAAGGGCAAGGGGTTCGATCTGGAGGACTTCCGGGAACAGATAAGACAGATGCGTAAAATGGGGGGCATGACCTCCCTGCTGGATAAACTGCCGGGCATGGGCAATGTGCCGGATGACGTCAAAGGCCAGCTCAAGGATAGCGAATTCAGCCGCATCGAGGCCATCATCAATTCCATGACCGTCAAGGAACGCCATTTCCCCGGTATCATCAAAGGCTCCCGAAAGCGGCGCATCGCCACCGGATCGGGGACCCAGGTGCAGGATGTCAATCGCCTGCTTAAACAGTTCGATCAGATGCAGCGCATGATGAAAAAGATGTCCAAAGGGGGGTTAGGCAAGCTTATGAAGGGCTTAGGCGGCAAGCTGCCGGGCGGAATCCCCTTCTGAATATAGGGTAATATCGCCTCCCTCTTCCCATTTGCCTGAAATAGCGTAAAATATCGCGCTTTTAGCTTACCCGTCGCATGGCGGGAGGCTGGCCTATTGTCTTAAGGGGATACAACGCAACATGGTGACCATTCGTTTAGCACGCACCGGCGCGAAAAAGCGGCCTTTTTATCATATTGTGGTAACCAACAGCCGTAGCGCCCGCGGTGGCCGTTTTATCGAGCGTATCGGTTACTTCAACCCGGTGGCGACCGGCGGCGAAACCCGCCTGCAGGTCAATTCCGAGCGGGTGAATTATTGGTTGGCGCAGGGCGCCCAGGCCTCCGAGCGAGTCGGCCAGCTGATCAAGGAGCAGGCTCAGCAATAAGCTTGGGGTTGATGATGCCCGGTGGCTGACGCGCCGGTGTCGATGAACAGAGTAATGAGTGACCGCGACTCACGCTTAGTCATCATCGGTCGGGTGGTCGGTGTCTACGGGGTGCGTGGTTGGGTCAAGGTGCTGTCTGCCACGGAGCCCCCCGAAGCGATACTCGATTATCCCTCCTGGCAGCTGCGGCGTGGATCTGAGTGGCAGGCCATGGCGCTCAGCGGGGGGCGAAGACACGGAAAGGGCATTTTGGCGCAGCTGGCGGCCTGCGATGATCGCGACGTGGCCCGCGGCCTGATCGGGGCCGATATCGCGGTGCGCCGCGGCGAGATGCCCGATCCGGAAGCCGGGCGTTTTTATTGGGCTGATCTGGAAGGGCTGACGGTGCGAACCACCGCGGGCGTGGACCTGGGTACCGTGGACCACTTGCTGGAGACCGGTGCCAACGACGTCCTGGTGGTCAAGGGCCAGCGGGAACGCTTGATCCCCTATGTGAGGGGGACGGTGGTCACCGACGTCGATCTTGAGCAGGGCGTCATCCTCGTCGATTGGGATCCGGAGTTCTAGCGGTGCGTATCGATGTGGTCACCCTGTTCCCTGATCTGTTCGAGATCGTGACCCGCTTCGGTGTAACCGGTAAGGCGGTGCAGCGCGGGGTGGTTGAACTGGGATTGTGGAATCCCCGGGATTTTACGTCCGACCGCCACCGCAGCGTGGATGACCGCCCGTACGGCGGTGGGCCGGGCATGGTGATGATGGTGCAGCCGCTGCGGGACGCGATCCGCGCCGCGCGGGCCGTCGCCCCCGGCAGCCGAACGATCTACCTCAGCCCCCAGGGCCGACGTTTGGATCAGGCGGCGATGCAGGATCTGGCCGAGCGTACCGGGCTGATCCTGGTCGCGGGGCGCTACGAAGGCATCGACCAGCGCCTCATCGATCGCGAGATTGATGAGGAATGGTCCATCGGGGATTATGTGTTGAGTGGCGGTGAATTGGCCGCGATGGTGGTGATCGACGCGGTCACGCGGCTGCTGCCCGGCGCGCTGGGGCATGAACAGTCGGCGCAACAGGATTCGTTTGCGGCGGGGTTGCTGGATCATCCCCACTATACCCGGCCGGAACAGATAGACAACATGCGGGTGCCCGAGGTGCTGCTGGGCGGGGATCATGCCGCCATCGCCCGTTGGCGCTTGAAACAGGCCTTGGGCCGCACCTGGCTGCAGCGTCCCGATCTGTTGGAGCGGATGAATTTGAGCGCTGAGCAGCGCCAGCTGTTGGAAGAGTTTAAGGGCGAACGGGAAGAATAGGACAACACGTCGGTTAGTGAATCGGTTGAAGATCATTTCGGGGTAATGCACATGAGTAAGATCATCCAAGAACTTGAAGCGGAACAGATGAAAGACAAGGTGCCGGATTTCGCGCCCGGTGATACCGTGGAGGTCCAGGTAAAGGTGAAAGAAGGCAACCGGGAGCGTTTGCAGGCCTTTGAAGGCGTGGTCATCGCCAAGCGCAATCGCGGTCTCAATTCCGCCTTTACCGTGCGGAAGATATCCCATGGGGAAGGCGTGGAACGTGCATTCCAGACCCACAGCCCCGTGGTACATAAGATTAAGGTCCTGCGCCGTGGCGCAGTGCGTCGCGCCAAGCTGTATTATCTGCGCGACCGCCGGGGCAAGTCGGCGCGCATCAAAGAAAAGCTTTAACCCATTTCGTCCGGGGATGTTTGTTTCTCCGGAATCTTCTTGCGTCCGGCCCGCTCCGTTGCGGGCCTTTCTTTGTTCTGCGTATACTCAGTCATCTCCATGATCAATCACGCGAGTGGGGCCATGAACGGAAGGGGAGCGGTACTGCGGGAGGGTAGTTCATCGCGCCCACTGCGAAATCGGGCCGTATCCGCTACTGGACGGCGTTACGACGCGGTGGTGGCGACGCCGTGGGCTGGTCTAGCACTGGGCGTCAGGGTGCGCGATGACATGCTTATCGCCATCGATTTCTTAACAGCACCCGCAATGCAGCACACTCCGCGCACCGGCATCGCCGGCGAGACAGCCGGACAGCTGCAGGCCTATTTCCGTGATCCCCGATCTCGTTTTAACTTGCCGTCGGCACCTGCGGGAACCGCATTTCAATACCGGGTATGGGCGGCCATGCGACGTATCCCGGCGGGCGAGACCCGCAGCTATGGCGAGTTGGCCAGACAACTCGGGAGCAGTGCGCGGGCAATCGGCGGAGCCTGCCGCGCCAATCCCATTCCCGTTGTTATTCCCTGCCACCGTGTCGTCGCCGCCCACGGCATGGGCGGTTTTATGGGTACGACTGCGGGAGCGGGCTTACGGATCAAGCAGCATCTATTGGCGCATGAGTCTGCTTTCCGGGGCGGTGACGATGGCAGCCCCCGTTCTCGATAGCCGGGAACTGGCGCTGCTCGAGCGGTTTCTCGACGCCCTGTGGATGGAGCACGGCTTGAGCGATCACACCCTTGCGGCCTATCGCAGCGACTTGCAAGGGGCGGCGCTTTTTCTCCGAGACCAGTCCAAGACACTGTTGACCGCCCGGCGCGCGGATTTGCTCGCCTATCTCGCCCAGCGGGTAAAAGGCGGGGCCCGGCCGCGGACCACGGCACGCCTGCTATCCAGTCTGCGGCGCTTTTATCAATACCTGGTGCGCGAGGCTTGTCTCGAGTCAGACCCGAGCGCCCAGATCGATGCGCCGAGACTTGGTCGGCCGTTGCCCAAGGCCTTGACCGAGGCCGAGGTGGAGGCGCTGCTGCAGGCGCCCGACGTCGGCCGGCCGCTGGGCGTGCGGGACAGGGCGATGCTGGAATTGTTGTATGCCAGCGGGCTCAGGGTTTCAGAACTGGTGAATCTGCACGCCTCGCAATTCAATCTCCGCCAGGGGGTGGTGCGGGTGGTGGGGAAGGGCGACAAGGAGCGACTGGTGCCGCTCGGGGAAGAGGCGGCGGAATGGATGCAGCGCTACTCGGAAGAGGTCCGTCCCGCGTTTCTGCGGGATCGCATCAAAGCCGAGTTCTTCGTCACCCAACGGGCGACGGCCATGACACGCCAGGCATTTTGGTATTTAATAAAGCGCTATGCCCGGCGGGCGGACATCTCGGCGAGTTTGTCGCCGCATGGCCTGCGCCATTCCTTCGCCACCCATTTGCTCAATCACGGCGCAGATTTGAGGGTGTTACAAATGTTGTTGGGACACAGCAACTTATCTACTACCCAGATCTATACCCACGTGGCGCGGGAACGCCTGAAAGGCGTGCATGCCACGCATCACCCCCGGGGTTAGACTATTCAAGCTTGGGGGACGTTTATCCGATGATTTTTAGGGCACCATCGACGGCTTGGGCGCTCTAAATAAATTACATACCGAGAGTGCATCATCATGTTTAAGAAAATACTTGGGATTGGCGTGATTCTCTGCGGGCTGGGTGCGGTTAACGCCCAGGCGGGGGATGAGGTCGCCGCCATCAATAAGGTCTTGCAGCATCTCATACCGGGGCAGACGCCCGATCGCATAGCCGAGAGCGTGATACCCGGTTTGTACGTGGTGAGTTATGGCCCGGACGTGCTCTACATCACCAAGGACGGCCGCTACGTCCTGGAGGGCGACCTGCTCAACACCCAAACGCGGCAGAACCTCACGGAAGCGATACGTTCCACCGCGCGGCTCAAGCTCCTCAGCGCCGTCGACCCGAAGACGATGATCATTTACGCGCCCAAGAAGGTCAAACACACCGTCACCGTCTTTACCGACGTGGACTGCGCGTTCTGCCGCAAGCTGCACTCCCAGATCGCCGACTACAATAAATACGGTATCGCCATCCGCTATTTGGCCTTCCCGCGTTCGGGCGTGAATACCGCGTCCTATTACAAAGCGGTCTCGG
The DNA here is from genome assembly GCA_037381915.1 of Gammaproteobacteria bacterium. Taxonomy (GTDB): domain Bacteria; phylum Pseudomonadota; class Gammaproteobacteria; order DRLM01; family DRLM01; genus JARRQJ01. The sequence goes on from JARRQJ010000040.1 coordinate 28,207, forward strand.
TGTGGTGTGCGCCGGACCGCAAGGCCGCCTTGACCCGGGCCAAGCTCGGCAAACCGATGAAGAGGCGCAGCTGCGACAACCCGGTACGCCAGCAGATGGCGTTGGCGGATAAGTTGGGCGTGGATGCGACGCCGACGCTGATCTTGGAGGACGGCAGCCTGATATCCGGGTATATTCCGCCCGACCGCATGAGCAAAATGCTCGATCACTTGGCAACGGCCCGACGTTGAACGGCCGCTTGTCAGGGCGGCGATGGTTCTTGCCAGGCATAGACGCCGGCGCACGCGGTGAACAGCAGAAAGGAGCGGACGGACTTTCCCGGCCAAAGTGATCGTACGCCTTCCGTATAGAGGCGCAATTGTTCCTGGTACGGCGCCGCCAAGGCCGCAAGCGTGTCGGCGCTGGCGCCACGATGGGTTTTGTAGTCGACCAGGATACAATGATCACCCTTGATCACTAGTCTATCGATAACGCCGTACACCAGCTTGGTATCCAGGTAGTAATGGATGGGGACCTCCTTGTAGGCCTGGTCGTAACAAGCAGGATCGAACCAGTCACGCAGAGCGGGATCGTTCACGATCCGTTCCGCCTCCGCCTGCCATTCGTCTATCGCGTCCAGTCTTGGGTCCAGATCGAATTCCGCGCTGATGCGCCGTCTGATCGCCGCTGAGTCGGCTTGCGGACCATCGCCGAGCAATTGCAGAAGGCGATGGATGACCAGTCCCCGTTTCCGGCCTTCGGGATCCCCTTGGATGCCGGCCGCGTCGTCAACGGTGCGACTGGGCGCAATTTCCATATCCGGCGAGACGAGCGGGACCGGTCTGGCGAGCCGGGGATCTACGCTCAATGCCGCCGTCACCGCGGCGGCGGGCGCGACGTACGGGGAGGCGGCGCCGCTCTCCGCGCTCCAACCGTTTCGCTGAATCGCTTCGGCATCGCCCAATTGCCCGGCGATCGTGCCGTACCACCCCAGTTCCTCGCCGCGATTGGGCTTGCAGCCCGAGATAACCAGCATTTGCTTGGCGCGGGTGATCGCCACGTATAACAGATTGGTCTGTTCGCGCAGTTCCTGCCGTGCTTCATCTTCGAGTAAGGCCTCGGTAACGCCGTCGATTTCACCGGCCTTGCCGCACAGCAGGAAATGGCTGGGTCGCCCGGCGTGAGCCGGCCAACGCACCAGGGCCTGATAGGCGCGGCGGGTAGAAGGGGACGTCGTGCTGTCGGCGAGAAAGACCACCGCGGCCTCCAAGCCCTTGGCGGCATGGATAGTCAACAGGCGCACGCTGCCTGCTGCCGAACTCTCCACCGCTTCGTCGGGGGCGTCATCCTCCTGCTCCCTGAGGGTGGCGAGACGCCGGATGAAGGTGGTGAGGCTGGGATAACGGCCGCTGTCCGTCTCCAACGCCAATTCTATGAATCGCGTCAGGTTGGCGCGCACGCGCGAGCGCAGATGATCCGGCAAGGCGGCCTCATAGCGCGCCACCACGTCGCCTTCACTATAGATGCGGTCCAGCAGGTCGTGCACCGGCCGTTCGCCGGAGAGCTTTTGCCAACGGGGCAGCCAGTAGGCAGCGCGCGCCAGCGGCGTACCCGGCGCCTGGCGCGGTGCCAGGGACGATAGCCGCTCCAGCCAATAGTCGCCGGGCTCCCGGGCCAGCGTCATGAGGTCGTCATCGCTGCAATCGAACAGGGGTGAGCGCAATATCGTGGCCAGACTCAGATTATGGTAAGGGAGGATAAGGATTTGCAAGAGGGCTGCCATATCGCCGATCTCGATACTGTCGAGCAGGGTACCGCGGCTGGCGGAGATATGCGGAATACCTGCTGCGCGCAGCGCCTCTTCATAGGCAAGGACGTGAGTGCGATGGCGGACCAGAATCATGATGTCGTCATAGCCCAGTGGTCTTGTCGCCGCTCCTTCTCCGACGATCGTGCCTTGTCCCAGTAAGGCGTGGATGCGTGCGGCGATGACGTCCCCTTCCCGGCGGTGGCGCCTGTCCAGGATGAGTTCGCGCGGCTGCCGCAGCGGATTGCGTAATCCTACGACGGCCGCTTGCTCGCGGTTTTCATCCATGATGAGAGGCATGATTTCCACCCGGCCCCATAGTGAGGAGCGGTGAGTCGTATGCTCGTGAAACTCGGCCAGCAGCGAGCGCAGCGGGTCCTTGCCGAACATCGCATTGACGAATTCAATGATGGCCGGTGCCGAGCGCCATGAGGCGGATAGAGAATGATCGACGGCGTGCAGATGCTTGCGCAGCCAGTCTTGGGCGGCGGGGAACAGATCCGGCTCGGCGCGGCGGAAACGATAGATGGATTGCTTGGCGTCGCCCACCAAGAACACACTGCGCCGGCGGTGTTGTTCCCCGGACGCCAATTCCTGCAGCAAGGGAAAGATCAAGTGCCATTGCGTGGGATTGGTGTCCTGGAATTCGTCGACGAGTAAATGATCGATGCGTTGATCCAGTTTATATTGGATCCACAAGGTGTGATCGGCATGATTGAGCAGCAGGTAGGCTTTCCATTCCAGGTCGCTGAAATCCAGTACCCGTTGTTCGACTTTGAGCCGTTGATAATGATCGAGTAGCCGCGCCCCGGCGCGGAACCAGGAGCGGGATAGGCCCAAGGTACGGCGGCGGCGGTACTGATCCTGGATGTCCGTAAACCAGGCGCTCAAGCCTTCGTGCAGGGCGATAAGCCGGTCCTGGCCGTCCACGCCCAGGGATTTCACCAGCGACTTGCTGGGTTTGGGCGTGGTGGATTTCCTGAGAAGGGCCTGGTCCAGGAGTGCCAGTCGCTCCTGGATATCAAGCTCGTGAAGGAGTGCCGTCTGGATATGGCCGGCCGCCTTGCTAAAGGTGGCGGTGCGATGGCGCAGCAGCATTTCCGCGTATGTTTGCAGCCTGGCGCGTAGTACAGCGGTGAGGCCGTCGTCGAGTGGATCGCCGTTCGTATCGACCATCAACTGGTCGGCGAGCGTTTGAGAGGCGTGATCCGCCGGATCGGTTTCACCGCAGGTATAGGCCCACCAGTCGCCGCGGTGATAGAGAAACCGCATCAAAGACTGCTTGGTGCCGTAGTGGCCGTTGAAGCACTGAAACAATATTTCCAGATCCCGGGCCAGCGGGCTATCGGGGGCGCGGGTCGCTTCGTCGACCAAGGCCTCCCAAGCCGTTTCTTCCATCAAGCGCACGCCGTCGAGCACCTCGAAGCCCGCCGGGACATCCGCTTCCAGAGGAAAGCGGCGCAATAACTCCTGGCAAAAGGCGTGAAAGGTGGTTACCCGCAGCTGATGGGGTTCGAACAGATACTTTTCATACAGCCCGGCGGCGTCGGCGAGCAATGCTTCCGTGGGCTCGATGCCCATCCCGCGCAAGGCCTGCGCGCGATTCTCCGGCTCCATAGCGCAGAGATCATGTAGTCTGTCTGTCAGGCGGGACGCCATCTCGGCCGCAGCCTTGCGGGTAAAGGTGATGGCGAGTATGGAGTCGGGGGAGGCGCCTTCCAGCAGCAGGCGCACCAGGCGTGTCACCAGCAGCCAGGTCTTGCCCGTGCCCGCGGAGGCCATTACCGTTGCGCTGTGTTGAGGGGACGCGGCGAGTTGGGAATGTTCCATCAGGGCAGGATAATGGGCATCGTCTATGGGGTAAAGTGCTTGAAGAAATTGGCGCGCCCAAGGTGATGAATCTGGGCACGGGGTTGAGCGATACACCCTGGAATTTGGAACGGCTATTCAAAATAAAATCGAATACCCAATGCGGCGTCGACAGTAAAATGGGAGCTTGGACTCAAATCGGCCCGCGGGGCTAGTTCGCCGAATATCTCTAAGGGACTTTTTGCGACGAAGTAACTTATTCCAAACGGGACCCGGATACCGACATGGGTATTGTCACCACTCTTCCTGGAGATTGTTCCGCCCATACCGTAATACAATGGCATGCGCCCGGTGCCAGGCTTGAACACCGAAAAATCGTGGAACAAATAGTCAGCATGTAGATGAAAGCTCTCGTTGTGTTCAGCGGTCCACCCTAAGCCAACATCAATGGCGTGAATACTATCCTGCCATGCCTTAAGTGATAGGCCAGTCGGTGCGCCAACCATTAGGCCCACCCCTAGATTCTCCCCCTTGGCAGATGCTACCACGGCCCACAACATCGTGCTTAACACCCAAAGTGATTTCAACATCCGCTTCATCTTCATAGAACAACCCCAGCAAACTATTAGATCTTAGGTCCCGCAACGACAGCGGTTATTAATGGGTTATGTATATTGGCGCGCCCGAGGCGATGAATCTAATGGGATGGAGCGCCCCTCCGTCCCCGAAAGCTTATAAATGGCAGCTTTCGACCCACGCTGTGTGAAAACCCGAACCCAAAATTTTTGGTGGGGATTTCTGCCCTCATATCCCATCATTTAAATCATTTCGTGGCGCATCCATAGTCAAGATCTCAGCTCCTTTCCTGCCAAGTGGTAATTTTTTAAGATTTG
>JARRQJ010000041.1:0-51402 GCA_037381915.1 Gammaproteobacteria bacterium
CGGCTTGTGGTCAAGATCTACAAGGGAGAGGCCAAACTCTGGGGAAGCGGAGGGGCGATCGAGGCCTTGTCGTTGCCGCAGGACAGTCCTGAGACGAATGAGTTTTGCAATGAGATTCTTGGAAAAAAGCTCATTCATATGAAATTGTTGTGGTCGCAGATGATGTTTTCGGGGCACGGAGTGCCGCCGAGGGAAGTCGCCTCGGATGAGGATGTGAAAAAGAGGGTGAGCAATAACGTGAACGCAATCGGGTTTATAAAGGCGAGCAGCCTGGATGGCAGCGTGAAGGCCGTCATCAAGTAGCCGCACGGCTTCACCTGCCGCGTTATTCGAAGAGAGCTTCGAACGGTTCGCGGGAAGCATGCCCTCCGGCGGGTGGCCTCTATGCTTGCGCCAGGCCGCGCCGCTTACCCTCGGCTGTCAATGTTTCTGCCACATTCAATTCATATCGGGCATTTTCCACCACGGCCCGTTCGGTCCGTCGTGCATAAGTCGAATGGCGCCCATGATGGCTTTATCTTCAGGCGTGGCGTTTCCCCCGCCGAAATCCAAAGCATAGGCCATATTCGCATAACCCATGCGCTCCATACCCGACCAGAAGCTGATCGAGGGCGTTGCCGGAAACACCGCCAGATTGACCCGGGGGTTAAAGCATTGCCGCTCGACGATAGAGGCCAGTTCGGGAATGTAGGGCAGGCGCCAGTCGTGATGTCCGCCGTAATTGCTGTCATTAATCTTTTTCACCTTGCTCATCGCCGATTGCCAGTCGTAAGTGGTCGCCTTGCCGACGCAGGTGGTACCGTTCCAACTCTGGCCTATGGCGCAGCGCATCCAGGTAATGCCCGTTTGATTATCGGTCACCAGCCCGGGTCCGGGGATGGTAAAGCGCGAGGTGGGCGTCGACTCTTCGATAGTGTTGCTCTGGCAGGTCTGCGCCCACGAGGATGTTGCCAGCAGGACTTCACAAGCAATGATGGTTATCAGTTTGATGGTGGTATGCATAGATCCATCCCTCTTGGTAAACACAAGGGGTCCGCTTCTTATCCTGCAAGCCGTCTGTTGCTGCAGAGGGTGAAAATCTCCCCCGCAGCAATTCCGCCGCGGGCTGACATTAATTCAAGTTTGCAGGCGCTTGCACGGACGCTATAAGTCACCATCGTCACCGGTCGGGTAACCGGGCCCGCTCTTCACCGGGTCCGCCCCGCTTTGGTAATCCTTGCCCGGTGACAAGGGGATGCCGCGTGACATGTAAGTTGCATAGGCCTCCATGGCGATCATGTCATCGCTGTCAGGATCGATGGTCTTGCCTTCCAGTGGTACCTGGATACACCAATTGATCATGTCTCGGAGCGTCCCTACTTTGCCAAGATTGGTTTGATATTTTGGCCAAGTTTCGGGATTGGCCGCGGAGGCGTCCGGATGGCAATTGGCGCAGGCGAGACCGTTGCTGCCGAGCTTGGGGTTATGCCACAAGGCATCGCCCTTGGCCACCGCCGCCAGCAAGGCATTGCGTTGATCCTCATGTTCCGCCGCCGTAAACGGCTTTTTTGCCAGGGCGGGCTCCGTCATCATGATCGATAAGACGGTGCCGGCGGCAAGCAAGGCGGCGACGGCGCTAAATGTATAATGCTTACGCTTGTTCATGGCTGTTTTCTCCCTTTTTACAGCGGCAAGCCGCGTTTTACGTTGTCCGGCAGCAGGTCCGACCAGGCACGGTAATTCATCATGCCCGCGAAGTCGCTGCTCACCGCGACTTGCTCCGGTCCGAGTCCATCGTAGATGTCGGCCGGATCCACCCGGTTCATCTTGATGTCGGGATAAGGAAGTTGGACCGGTGGGTACGGCCACGGCCAGGAGGTGGAGAGCAGCCCCGCTGAGGACATGTTGCCGATCTTGTTGTAGACCACCTGGTGGACGTGGCCGTGAATGGCGACGACCTTTTCGAACTTACGGAGGATGGCGTGGATTTCGGGGGCGTCCTCGGTTTGGAAATTCCAGCGCGGATAGTAGTCCCACAGCGGCGAGTGGGTGATGATTACCACCGGGGTATCGGGACTCAGGTTCTTGACATCCTTCGCCAGCCAATCGAGCTGCTCGTCCCTGACGCCCCAGAGGCCGCAGCGATGGCACTCCAGCTCCGTCACCCAATCCATTCGTTCTTCCGGGGTGAGCTCCTTGGCGGTCCAGAAGTCCTTGATCAAAATGGAGTTCATGCCAATGACGTGCACGCCTTTATGGTTAAAGGACCAGGGGATCCTGCCGAACATCGAACCCCAAGTCTTTCCCATGTCGAGATACCAGTCATGTTCACCCGGTATGATCTTTAAGGGTATCTTGAGCGTGTCAAGTATCCTCTTACCTTTTTCCAGTTCCTCCTTCATGCCGGTTTGAGCCAGATCGCCGCCGAAGATCACAAAATCGGGGCGGGGTGACATGGCATTGACGTCCTTGACCGCCCGTTCGAGGATATGATCGAACTTGTGATCTTTGATGTTGTACAGGTGGGCGTCGCTGATGATTGCAAAATTGAACGGTGTGACTTTTCTGGTGGCCGCTTCCGCCACGCCGGCTAATCCAAAGAAACTGGTGGCGGTGGGGGCAAATGTCCCGGCAAAGAAAGTCGCCGCGCTTGCCTTGGTGGAAATACCGAGAAATTCGCGTCTTGATATGAGTTTCATGACCTCTCTCCCTTGTTAAGTGAGTCCATGCTTGCCGCGTCTTGGAATTAGTATTATGGTAAGACTAAGTCTAATTCTCATAGTTAGTCGTAGGTCAAAATTTTGATGAAGTCAAGAAAACGGTGATCAGCCCTACGGGTATGCAGAATACGTTGCCCGCGCGGGGGCAGAGCATATCAAACGGCCGAAGATCATCTTGCACTGACCAGCCTCGTTCCGAACCAGGCGCGTCCATCAGGGTTTTGCCAAATAAAACAAGCCGAAAGGAGGGATGGCCATTTCCCAGACCTCGGTTGTGTCATCGCGGGCGAACAGTGCCGACATCCGCCGTCTGGTGTTTGATGCCGTTTGTGCGCAAGCGGCGGCGCAGTCCTAACTTTGCGCCCCACACCGAAGACGAGGATCTATTGAAGACGCAGTTTGACATCGCGTTTACCGGCCCGGCAATGCCGCGCGCGTGCAGGCCGGCTATTCCTGTCCCGATTATTCCCCCGGCGCATGCTGAAGGGTTACGAGGATGATTTGCTGCGGCTTCCAGCCGTGGAATGGAAGAGTCTTGCGGAACACGCCCCGGCCGCGCTGGCGAAGATCCGTCCCCTAAAGGGGCCAGGCGCCGCGCTTACCCTGGGAGACCGGTATTCTGCATCGTCACCCGCAAGCAGTCCTCGAAGATCGCTCTGCCGCCAAGTCAAAGCGCTGCGATGACGAAGACCTCCCGTCAGCCGCGGTACGTCATCCGGGTGATCCTCTATGAATTTCCGGCTTTCCCTCCCTCCGTGTCGCTTCGAGTATGCGGCATGCGAGGGTGGAGGCGGTATGGCGTGCCGGCATGGTGGTGATAGAATTTCCATCCCTCGTCGCTCGGCGGCTCCGATCGCTGTACTCAATATGGCTGTTCGGATCGCGCCGTTCTTGCGGCGTGATCGGCCGTGTTGCGAAATCTAGCATTGGAGGATCAGGCAGGTGGAAATACTAGTGAATGGTGAGGTTTTGCAGCTGGCAGAAGGATGCACGGTGCTGCGCCTGCTGGAAAAAATGACCTTGGCTCACAAACGCTTGGCTGTGGAGATCAACTTGGAAATCGTGCCGCGCAGCCGACATGCGACCCACATTTTGCAGGCAGGGGACCGGGTCGAGATCGTTCACGCCATCGGAGGTGGTTAGGCTCACGCTTGCCGAAGGGGTATAATTCTTCAATTTCGACCTGTGCAACAAATGAGATTGTCCTTATGGTAAAGAACAGCGAAGACCTGTTAAGCATAGCTGGCGCGGACTATCAGTCCCGTCTGCTGGTCGGTACCGGCAAGTACCACGATATGGAAGAAACCCGGGAGGCGATCGAGGCGAGCGGCGCGCAGATCGTCACGGTGGCGGTGCGGCGCACCAATATCGGTCAAACTCCCGGTGAACCGAATCTGCTGGAAGTCCTGCCGCCGGAGCGATTCACCTATCTCCCCAATACCGCGGGCTGTTATACCGCGAAGGACGCGGTGCGCACCTGCCGTTTGGCGCGGGAATTGTTGGACGGTCATGATTTGGTGAAATTGGAAGTCCTGGGCGATGAGAAGACCTTGTTTCCCGATATCGTCCAGACCATCGCGGCGGCGGAGGTATTAATCAAAGATGGCTTTCGGGTCATGGTCTATACTAACGACGACCCGGTGATCGCCAAGCGTTTCGAGGCCATGGGCTGCGTGGCGGTTATGCCCTTGGCGGCTCCCATTGGTTCCGGCCTCGGCATACGCAATCCTTACAATATCCTCACCATCGTCGAGAACGCCGAAGTGCCGATCCTGGTGGATGCTGGCGTGGGCACGGCCTCGGATGCCGCGGTGGCCATGGAACTGGGGTGTGACGGCGTTTTGATGAATACCGCCATCGCCGCGGCGAAGCAGCCGGTTATGATGGCATCGGCGATGAAGAAGGCCATCGAAGCGGGACGCGAGGCCTTCCTCGCCGGGCGCATCCCTCGCAAGCGCTTCGCCAGCGCCTCATCGCCCATCGACGGCACTTTTTTCTAGATGGGCTTACAAGAGCCAAGCACGAGGCACGCAAGGAAGATGTGCTGGGCGTCAATCCCGCTCTGAGACCGGTGGATGGTTTGTGAGCCGGGAACTTCACCGCAAGATCCGCAGTTTCGTGCGGCGCGAAGGGCGCATCACCCGTGCCCAACAGGAGGCCCTTGCCCGTTTAGGCGATTCTTACATCATCAGCGAGCGCGATCTGTACGATCTGGATGATGTATTCCGGCGTCGCGCGCCGCGCGTGCTGGAGATCGGCTTTGGGATGGGTGACGCCCTCGCGGTCATGGCGCAGTCGCGCCCGCACGTCGATTATTTGGGCATAGAAGTCCACCGCCCCGGTATCGGCAGTCTGTTGCTCAAGCTGGAGAGGGACGCCGTCGACAATGTCCGCATCGTCTGCGCCGATGCGGTCGAAATTTTGTCGCATTACCTGCCCGATGCCAGCCTCGACGCCGTGTATCTGTACTTTCCCGACCCCTGGCCAAAAAAACGCCACCATAAACGGCGCATCGTGCAGCCGGCGTTCGCCAGCATGCTGTGGCGTAAACTCAAAGCGGGCGGAGTATTCCACATGGCGACGGACTGGGATGATTATGCGCAAGCTATGCTGGCGGTCATGGAGGCGACACCTGGTTATGAAAATGCCGCGGGAAGCGGTGCGTTTTCACCGCGCCCCCTCGAGCGCCCTTTGACCAAATTCGAGCGGCGCGGACGGGGTCTCGGCCACATGGTCAGGGATTTGGTGTTTATACGGACGGATCAGCAATGATTGCCGGCCCGGCTTATGCCTTGGCCTTTTGCTGGGTAAAGGAGATCAGTGCCGGCACCTGCTTGATGATGGAGCGGGTAACGATCTTGGGCAAGACCGCATTGATGCGGGCGAATATACTTTCGGGGAATCCCAAATAGGCCTCATCCTTTTCCTTCTCGATGGCATGGACGGTCCGTTGCGCCACCCAGTGCGGTTCGTCCATGTGCATCATGCCGAGTTGCGCCATACGATGGACGATGGGGGGATTGAACGGTGTCTTGACCGCTCGGGGGGACACATAGGTGACGCCGACGCCGGTGCCGTTCAGTTCGCGCCGCAGCGCTTGGGAAAACCCGCGCAAGGCGAATTTGCTCGCGGAATAGGCGGCGAAGCACGGGAAGCCGATGCTGCCGAACATGGAACCGACGTTGACGATACGCCCATGGCCGCGTTCGATCATCTGCGGCAAGACGCTGCGGGTCAACTGCATGGGCGCCGCGACGTTCACCTCCAGGATACGGTGAATGATCCCGGGATCTTCTTCGTCGAAGCGGGCGAAATCCATGATCCCCGCCAGATTGATGACCATATCGATGCCACCCCAGACCTGCAGCATCTTGTTGATGGTTCGTTCACGATCCTCCGCGCGGGTGATATCGGCCTGGACATTAAGGATGTCCGCCGGCAATTTCGCCAGGTCCGCCCTCAGGTGTTCGCCGGTCTCCTGGCTTCTGTCGACGAGGCATAAGCGCCCCTTGCGCAGGGCCAGAAGAGTGCATAGCTCCCTGCCGATGCCGCCACCGGCGCCGGTGATGAGGATGCGTTGGGCTTCCAGGTTCATGAACAAATTTTCCTTCTCGACGAAGAGTGCGGCACGATATGGCACCCAGGCGATTGTGAGTAGGTTACGTGGCTAAGCCGCGTTTAGGTCTTATCCTTGATCTTGGCGATCACCTCTTGAATTTCCTTGCGGCGCCCTCTGTCGGCTATCGGACGATTGGGGCGGGCGGGAGCGTGCATTGCCTTCTCGAGGACCGACAGGGCCTCGGAGTAATGCCCGTTGCGGTAGAGAAAATCGCCGTAAAAATAATTGGGGTCGATGCCGTTGGGATTGATCTGGAGGGCCTTTTTCAGGAAGGCCTCGGCCTTTTTGTCGTCGCCGTAACCCAGTGGCCAACCGGGGACCTGATAATACAGGCTGCCCAGGGTGGTATAGATGGAACCGTTCAAGGTGTCGGGATCGATCTTTTCCGCCTGTTCCAGCAGGTCCCGGGCCTCGCGCACCATGTGCAAAGCGCTGAATCCCCCCTTGACGCCCGCATAGGTGCTTAAAACTATCGCCTTCCACACCAGCGGTTCGGCACGGCCTGGATAGCGGTTCACCAGCGCATCGGCATTCTTCTCCAGCTTCGGGAAGGCGGCTTCCTGTTTATCCTTGGGGAGCTGATAGTGGACATGTTCCCATTGATGCTGGATATCGAGTATGCCGTCAGCCAGGGCATCGGCTCGCGCCGCCGCTGCGGCGGAGCTCATGCATACAAGCAATATCCATAATGATAGCGGGACGCGTTGCATGGTGATACCTCGTATTACTGTAGTGACGCGGAAATGCCGCGGAAGATGTTGCCGTAGAGTAGATAGAACATCCGTGCGCAATGGACGACGCTTTGTTGATCCGCGCTGTTTTCAATACGGTCCATCAGAATTTCGAAAAACTTGATGTGATTCTGATCGAGGGCGCCGTGGGAATTCAGATAGCGGAAGGCGTTTACAGGCAGGTTCAGCTTGTTTTTGACGGCTTCGGCGGCCTGCGAGGCGAGTTGCACGCTCGTGCCCTCCAGGACGAACACCATGCCGAAAAAGCCCACCGGGTTGCGGCGTGCTATCAGATCATACGCGTAAGCGACCATCAGCTCCGTGGCGGGGGACGGAACAGCCCCGTACACCGCGGCGGCGTCGCCCCCGCACGCGGCGATGTCATCCAGAATCCATTCCTCATGCCCCATCTCCTCTTCGATGTATTCGCCGATGGCGCGGCGCAGCCAGTGCAAATGCTCGGGGAGGCGTGAGCCGCAGGCCATCAACAAGGGGACGGTATGCTTCACGTGATGATAGGCCTGAGCCAAAAAGGCGAGATAGGCGTCCTTGCTAATGTCGCCCTGCGCGGCACGCCGCAGGAGGGGGACATTGAGGAGTTCCTTGCGATCGGGCTCGGTTTGCGTGGTGAGTTGCTTATAGAAAGACATTGGAGTCGTTTCCCTGGTACATTTCTTCGAGCTGCAGCGCGTATCTTGCTTCGATGGCGTCGCGGTTCAAGGTGCCGGCGCCGTTGGCAAGGCCGTTACGGATGGAAAACGGCTCTTCGGCGATGATCCATCGCGAGATGCGCGCGTAGTCGGGTAGCGTGTGGTTCAATACGGTGATGACATCGCCGATCTGGGACACGGCCGAGGCGCCGTTGGGAACGACCACTGCGGTGTTGAAATGGCGACCTTCACCGAATAACACCGCCTGCGCGATGATCGGGTGGCTGGTTAATTCGCTCTCGATCCATTCCGGGGCCAGTTTGCGACCGTGCGCCGTCGCGAAAGCGGTCTTTTTGCGGCCCGTGATATGCAGCTCGCCGCTGGCGTCCAGGAATCCGATGTCGCCCGTCGGCCATTCTTGTTCGCCGTGCGGGGCCTGTCCGAGATAGGCGGCGAACACATTGCCGGACACCATTATCTCGCCGTCATCGGCGATGCGCACATTGACGTGACGAAGGGGACGCCCCGCGCTGTAGTTGTGCTCACGCCCCGGGGCCTCCATGCTGACCACCGAGGCCGCTTCGGAAAGGCCGTATCCCTGGTATACAGGCAGTCCCAGGTCCCGCGCCTGGTCTAGAAGCAGAGGTGATATCGGCGCGCCACCCACGGCGATGTAACGCAGGGAACCGGGCAGCGGCGTGCCTTTCATGGCGGCCTCGACCAGGATCTTCAACATAAACGGGACGACGATGGTTACCGTGGGTTGCGCGTGATTGAGAGTGGCGATAAGCAAGTCGGGATTGACATCGGTGGAACCGGTCATGCCGCATTCGGCCAGATCCGGCAGAAACGCCGAACTGCCGCGATAGAGCGGCGCGTAGATTCCGCCGATATTCGCCAGCAGTGTCGATAAGGGCAACAGCGTCAGCGACCTGTCGTGGTCGTTGGCGGCGACGACGTCGCACATGGACTCGGTCACCCGCTCGATGGATCCGCCGGCGAGGCAGACGCCCTTTGGTTGAGCCGTGGTGCCGGAAGTATAGGTAATCTTGGCGGTATGCGCCGGGAGGGGCAAGGTCTCGGGGGGTGTCAACAAAAAGCAATCGAAGCGCTGCTCCGCTATGGCCAATTGCGTCGGCAATGCGGTTTGCAACAGCGTGATGATGCGCAGCGGCTGATCGGTGATGATGGTGTCGAGGCCGGCGTTGCTGATGAGATGCTGCAATTGACGGTCGGAGAAAAAGGCCGGCATGGGAACGCAAACGGCGCCGTTTTTCTGCAGACACAGATCGATGATCGCCCAACAGCAGCCATTATCCATCAGCAGGCCGACGCGTCGCCCGCGAATCGTAGGGGCGACGCGCTCGATTTCCTGCTGCAGTTCCAGGTAGCTGAAAATGGAATCATTGTCCGCGAGAGCGAGATGCTGCGGCTGCTCCGCGGCGAAGAGGGCGATGCGTTCCAACAGCACTCTACCCATGATCATCCTGCCTTATCGACCTTCCCCGCGCCGATGAAGCGGGTCTTGAGTCCGTGGAAAAAGGCCTCTTCCAGCAGGGCGCTCAACTGGGGTGGGCGCTGAGAAATAAACGCGATCAATTTCTGGTAGCCGGCGGTGATATCGCCGGCGCATACCACCGGACCGGCTTGATAGTAGCTGCCCCAACTGCTGCCGCCGTCCGGCAGGCGTTCAGGATCGGGTTTGGCGATTTGAACAGGCTTCAGTCCCAATCGCTGGAAGGCGTTGTAAAGCGGCTTGACGGCGGTAAACATGACCCAGCGATAGCCCGCCGCGTACAGAAATACGGTCATCGCCGCGATGACCCAACGCACTTCGCCCGGTCCGGCGAGGGCGAGATTGCCCACTTCCACCAATTCCCGGCGATCTATGTCTTGGCCCAGATGGACGCCGACCACCCTTTCCGCGGCGGCATCCAGGTATTGTTCCGAGAACAGGGGCTTTGCCATGCCGTCGCGAAACCCGACTGCCCCGCGGATTTGCGCCCCGATGGTGAACGCCAGGAGATTGGGGTAACAGCTGTGAAGCTCCGCCCCGTACGCCCGCTTGAAGGCCTGATGAATGAATTGCTCAAAGGCCGCGCGCTTGGCGCCGAGTTCGCCGCAGAAATGTGTGGAGACGGATTTCTGCAATTCGGTAAGAACGGGTTGTACGCCCGGCATAATGCAGGAACGGGTGATAGTTGATGGGCGGGTATGACTCATTTTTGACGCCTCTTGGGAACGGCCGTACGGCATGACATTGCCCGGGGTCAATGCCAAGTTCGTGCCAACAGCATATCTGTTTGATTCAAGGTGCTTTAATAAATTTTAACTGGCGAATTTAAGCCGCAACATATTGCAGTGTGCAAAAATTGTATGCAGCAATTTGCGCCTTGGGCGGCGGGACAAAGAGCGGAAAGCGGCTTATTCGGGGGCGATCGAATTAGCGGCGGCGGCGGGGGACGGGCAGAGTTTTTCGACCGCCTTCTGCTGCGAAGGGGGGACGGGGATGGACAGAACTTGTTTGACACCGGAATCGAGGTCGCAGGGGGGCACATAACCGATGGCTCCGGGTGTCTTGGCGACAAACTCCACGACCGCTTGGGGGGAAGCCAGGACGTAAGGGGGTGTGATGCCGTGGAAGTAGCGCTGGTTCCAGTAGTTTTGCAGTTCCCGGGCGTTTTTGTTGAATAGGGCCAAGGAGAAGGCGCGGCGCAGGACATGTCCGGCGGGTAAGTTGAGCGGGATATAATCCTGACCGTGCTCATTGATGAAGATCTTTTTCAAATAGATATCACGCAGTATGGCGGCACTGAGCCTGAAGTCCGGCATGTCCTGGGCGACGATCACTGCGATCTCTTCGTCGGCGCGAGCGGCGCCGCACAGCATGACCATGGCCAGCAAGGCCATCATCCATTGCGCTATGCGTCGTTGCGAGCGGATCATGGCGTTAAAAGAGCACCGCCAGAGAACCGAGCCAGCCCGTGGGCATGAGGACTTCGTTGTGACTGCCTCCGCGGTACTCGAGTTTGACGGCGAGCGCCGGGTGCGGACGGAAGGTGAGTCCCGCGCTGTTGATGACGGCGGTCGACGTGAGGATGGCGGCTTTGTAGCGTTCCTGGCGTCCGATGAAGTAAAGGTGCTCGGTCAGTGGAAATACGGCTTGTATGAAGCCACCGCGTTCATTTTCTTCCAAGTCGCCCAGGCTGGTTCTGTAGATCCACTCGCCGCTGAACTCCATGCGCTTAATGGACCACATGGCGTCGAGGCCATAGAGATTCTGGCGTTCCCGCAGCTCAGACATTTCATAATTCAGGAAAGAGGCGCCGATGTTTGCGCTGTCATTCAGGAAGTGATAGGAGATGCGGGCGCCCGCCCCTCTTTTGAAAGCGTTATGGGGAGAAATTCCCGCGGTGCCATCTTCGAAGGCGAGCTCGTTTTGCTGCGCGGGGTCGAGTAAGTCACTGTCGTCTATGAACACATTGTAGTCCCAGTCGTTCTGTAATGCGGAGAACGAGCCGTAAAGCATGGCGCCGGTGGCGTGGCGCGGGAAGGGCGCGGCGGTGGTCAGCGGGCGGTCTACCGTCCATACCAGGGGATCGGCGTGGATCTGGTTCCAGTGTCCCACCGGAGTGAGGAACTTGCCTAAACGGAGGGTGATCTCCTTGGTTGCACGGTAATCCCCATAGAGCCGCTCAAGGTCGATTTCAGAGTCACGTTCCGAGACACTGTTGGACGAGATGTCCACGGCCTGACCGATTTCCAGTTCCGAGAAGAGTTGCCAGCGGTTGGTAAGTCTTTTGCTGACGAATAGACTCAAGTCGCGCGCGCCGATGCTCCAATCCCTGTCCTTGACGTCCTCGTAGCGGACGCTGAGATAGCCGCCGATGTTGAGGCCGAGACCGGGATAGGTGAGGCCTTGCCCCAGATGATAGGGGGAGCGAGTCCAGAACGTGTTACCGTCGGCGGCCGCCAGTGCGGGAACGCCGTAAGCGAGAATCAAGATGCCTAGGATGATGCGGGGTCCGGCTTTGGGCATGGATTTTTTCGCTGCATTCTTGTTAGGGTGGGCAAATCGCGTCGCCATGTTGTTTGTACCGCTCTTCGGTTAATGGGAAATGCCTGTCAGTCTTTGTCCGGACCCGGCATCGGCCTATGCGGTGCCTGTTCAGACCGTGGTTGCGCTGGGGTTGGGAACCGATAATGATACTGTGAATAGTAAGGCGGCAGGCCGGACCATTGATTCAGCAATCATCTACAAGCTCGTTTTTGAGTAATGTTCGGGCCAATGCCGCAATGCTCGAATCGCCGGCGGAAAAATACCAGGCTTGCGGTAATTAGGGAAGTCCTGCAGCATGCGCAAACGGCGGGCGTGGAATGACGGCGCCAATATCTGCGTATTCCCGGGCGAGAAGGCGGTGCGAGAGGAAGATTCATCGGTGACCATAAGAAAAGCTGTCTTGCTGTCTTTCTTCGCGCTGGTATTGGGCTCCATCGCCTTGGTAGGTGCGCTGTCCTTTTTTCAATTTCGCCAGGCTCTGCAGTCGGAGATTGCCCATAACCTGCAGTTCGGTGCGAGCGCGGTTCTGCAACGTATCGATGCCTTTTTCTTCGAGCGCTTGGAGAACATACGCGTCTGGCGCCATTTGGAGGTCATGCAGGACATTCGCGTCGAAGATGTCGATAAGCGCTTGTCGCGCTTCCTTTCCGATTTGCGGGTAGGGCACGGGGCCGTATACCAGGCTTTGCTGTGCACCGATAATAACGACCGGGTGGTGGCGGCCAGCGATTCCGCGTGGATCGGAAAACACAAGCCGGTGGAGACCGCCTGGATCAAGGTGCCGGGGAATGACTCGACCCCGATGGTGCTGGAATCCCTTCAGACCGACAAGACGATCATCGTCGCGTTGCGTACCACCATCCCCGATGCGTTCGGCAAAGGTGATCTCGGCTATCTTTACGCCTTGTTGAATTGGAGCGAAGTGACGGATTTGTTGGACGATGCGGTGACGGACAGTAAACGCGGTGCCTTATTGCTCGATGCCGACGGGCGAGTGATCGCGGCATCCGCGGCGCTGCGTCGACGCAAAGACATCTATTCTTTACGTTTGGGCGGATGGCTGGAGAACAGTACCCTTAGCGAGGCGCACATCAGGGATGGCACGGCTTTGGGTTATACCCGCCTGCTGGTGGGCAGCGCCGCCTCCAGCGGCTATCAGCATTTCCCGGGTTTCGGCTGGCATTTGCTCATGGTCGAACCCACCGACGTGGCGTTTGCGCCCATCTGGCGGTTATTGTTGGCCATGGTGCTGCTGCTGATTCTGACCTTGGTGGTGGCCGGTTGGATTTCGTCGCGCCTGGCGGCGCGCATAGCGCAACCCATCGTGAGTTTGACGGAATTCACCCGGCGTTTTCGTAAGGACGAGCAGGTCGAACCCATGCGTTCCACTGCGACATTCTCGGAAGTGGGTGAATTGAATCAGGCCTATGCCGACATGATTGCGGCGCTGGAGCGTTCGCGGGAGCAAATCGTCCGTGCGGGAAAGCTCGCCGTGGTCGGTGAAATGGCGGCGGTCATGGCCCATGAGGTCAGGACGCCCTTGGGTATCTTGCGCTCCTCTGCGCAACTCCTGGAACGCCAGCCGGACTTGGGGGAAAAAGAACGGGAGCTGACGGGCTTTATCTTCAGCGAAACCGACCGGCTGAACCGGTTGGTAACCATGTTGTTGGAATGTGCCAGTCCACGGCCGCCGGATTTCAAACCGCACGAACTTCACGACATCATCGCCCACGTTTTGGATTTGCTGGCCGCAAGGGCCGAGCATAAACACGTGCGGCTGCTGCGGCAGCTGGCGGCACGGCATTCCATATTGGTAGGTGACCGGGAA
The DNA here is from genome assembly GCA_037381915.1 of Gammaproteobacteria bacterium. Classification (GTDB taxonomy): domain Bacteria; phylum Pseudomonadota; class Gammaproteobacteria; order DRLM01; family DRLM01; genus JARRQJ01. The sequence continues at coordinate 13,588 of JARRQJ010000041.1, forward strand.
CAGTTGATCCAGATCGTGCTCAATCTGGTAATCAACGCCCTGCATTTCGTCCCGGCGGGCGGGCGCATTGTCGTGGCCACGCGCAATGAGGGCGAATCGCTCATGGTCAGCGTGGCGGACGACGGCCCGGGCATTCCCGCCGAGCAGCGTCCGCGGGTGTTTGACCCGTTCTTTACCCGTCGCGAGGGCGGGATCGGCCTGGGGCTGACCATCGTCCAGCAGATCGTGCAGGTGCACCACGGCGAAATTTGGGTGACGGAGAGCGAGTGGGGTGGGGCGTGCTTTAATATTCGCTTTGATGCGGACAACAAAACGGACAGGGACTAATGGAAACACATCGGATTTTGGTCGTCGACGATGAAGTAAAGATGCGCCGGCTCCTGGAGATGTCACTGAAGAATATGGGCCACGAGGTGATCATGGCCGCCGACGGTGTCGAGGCCTTGGCCAGGTGTGAAGAGGCGCCGTTCGACCTGATCTTGACCGACCTGAAAATGCCACGTATGGACGGCCTGCGGCTATTGGGAACGCTGCGGGAACGGGGTGAAGATGTTCCCGTGATCGTCTTGACCGCCTTTGGCACCATTGAAACCGCGGTGGAGGCCATGAAATTGGGCGCTTCCGATTACATTATCAGGCCGTTTGAAATGGAGACGGTCGAGTTGGCGGTGACGCGCGCGCTGGCCATGGGCGCGGTGCAGCGCGAAAACCGTTATCTGCGCGATGAAATGGCAAAGGGATGGGGCGAGTTCATCGGGCGCAGTCCAAAGATGCGGCAACTCTACGAACTGATACAACAGGTGGCCCCGGCGCGCAGCAATGTCCTGATCGTCGGTGAGACCGGCACCGGCAAGGAACTGGTGGCACGCGCCATCCATCAGGCTTCCGGCCGCAACGGCCTGTTCGTGCCGATAAACTGCGCGGCGATTCCCGCGGATCTGTTGGAAAGCGAGTTGTTCGGCCATCAGAAAGGCGCTTTCACCGGCGCGCACCGTGACCGCATGGGTAAATTCGAACTCGCCAGCGGCGGGACGGTATTCCTGGATGAAATCACCGAAATGTCCATGAACTTGCAGGCCAAGCTGTTGCGGGTTTTACAGGAAGGCAGCGTGGAGCGCCTGGGCGCTCAGCGTGCGGTGAAGGTCGACCTGCGTATTGTGGCGGCCACCAACCGCAATCTGCAGCAGGCCGTGGACGAAGGGGTGATGCGTCAGGACCTGTTTTTTCGCTTGAACGTGGTGCGCGTCGACGTGCCGCCGCTGCGGGAGCGGCGCGAGGACATTCAGTTGCTCGCGGAGCATTTTCTGCACAAGTACAGTAGCGAGCTGGGCCGGCCGGTCCCGGTGCTGAGCGAGGCGGCACTGTGCAGCCTGCTGGAATATGATTGGCCCGGCAATGTCCGTGAACTGGAAAATCTCATGGAGCGTGCCGCCGTGCTGTGCCGCGGCAACACCGTGGAGCCGCACGCTCTGCCCTTGGGCGTTGTCCGCGGCGAGGTAGCGTCGCCCGCACCGTCCATTACGCTTGATTCAGCGGAACCAGAATCCCTGCTGTTGCGGGATCACGTCGAGGCCGTGGAGAAACGCTTGATCCGGGCCGCGTTGCAGCGCAGCGGCGATAACAAGTCGGCGGCGTCCCGTTTGCTCGGTGTCAGTGAGCGGGCGTTGTGGTACAAGATAAAAAAATACGGATTTTGAAGGCGGTGTCTAAGCCGTCGCCGCCGTTGCCTGGACGAGAATGAGGGATGGCAAAGCTGGGGTTCCGCGTTATGATTGCACAGTAAGATCGCGGCAAGGGAGAATTCGCGCGCAAGGTGTATCATGCGCGTCTTTCTGTACGATATATATAGGGATATTCATTCATATCTTGAAAGAGGTCTTATATGGTGCAAGCTAAATGGAGTGCGCAGACCCGCTGGCTGCATATGGGTTTGGCCGTGACGGTAACGCTGCAATTGGCGATCAGTCTGATCATGGAGCCGCCCGATGAGGAATCCGCCTCTGCCATGGCCCATGCCGCTTTCGAGGCGCATGAGGCGGTGGGGCTCGCGGCCGTCATCGTGGTGCTGGCGCACTGGTTGTGGAGCTTGTCGAGCCGCAGGGACGGCGGCTTGGCGCACCTGTTTCCCTGGAGCGGCGCCGCATGGGCGGAGGTCAAGGCCGACGTGAGTAAGCTGATGAGCCGGCAGTTGCCGGATGGCGGTTCACGGGGCGGCCTGCCGGGTTTGGTGCATGGCCTGGGCTTTCTGGCCGTGACCGGCATGGCGTTGACCGGCGCCGTCCTGTTCGTAGTGTTTCCGGAGAGCGGCAAGCCCGACGATACCGTGGAGTTTATCGCCGACGTTCACAGCTTCATCGCCAATTTCGTCTGGGCCTACTGGGGCGGTCACGTCGCCTTGGCCTTCCTGCACAAGCAGGCCGGCCACAGCACCGTGCAAGACATGTTCAGCCTGAAACCCTGAACGTCCGTCAAGCCGCGGACGCATCAAGCAGCGTCAAGACGCCTTCCAAGGTGCTGTGGTTCAGGGCCGTATGGGCCTGGGCCTGGACCTTGGGTTTGGCGTGATAGGCAATGCTCAGTCCGGCGGCGTTCATCATCAATAGATCGTTGGCGCCGTCGCCCACGGCGACGGACTGCAGCGGCGTGATGCCCAGTTCCCGGCAAAGTTCGGAAAGGAACGCCAGCTTGCCTTGGGCGCCGACAATGGTGCCGAGGACCCGGCCGGTAAGCCGGTCGTCGCTGATCTCCAGGGTATTGGCCCGGGCGTAATCGAGTCCGAGTTGCGCCTTCAATTTATCGGTGAAATAGGTGAACCCCCCCGAGACCAGGGCGACCTTGATGCCGCGCGCCTGCAATCCCGCGATCATGCGTTCCGCGCCGGGATTGGGGCGCAGCCGTTCCCGGTAGACGTGCTCCAGTGCGGAAGCCTCAAGCCCGGCGAGCAGCGCGACCCGTTGCGTCAGGGATTGCTCGAAGTTGAGTTCGCCGCGCATGGCCGCCTCGGTGATGGCGGCGACCTGCGGTTTCTTGCCGATGAAGTCGGCGATCTCATCGATACATTCGATATTGATGAGCGTCGAATCCATGTCGGTGATGAGTAGCCGCACCCCTGCCGGGTCAAAATTCTCCGGCAGGAAGTTGATGTCGAAGGGCAGCATGGCGCGCAGCCTGCGCAGGGCTTCGGCGCTCGGTGCGCGCGGCGTCCGTACCCGGTAATGATCCGAGCGGGTCTCTAGCGTGCCGGATAATTGCTGCGCCGCTTCGCGTGCGCGCACGGCGGTCAGTTGCCGCCCTTGGAGGATAATGGTCGCCATGGTGGTCAGTATCGGACAAAACAGAGCCGCATCTTAGCAGTCCATCTCCGTCTTGTGCACGGCCAAGGGGCTAAAAGCGCATTTGAATCACGGCATGGACGGTGACGGTGCGACGGCTGGTACCTGCTTCGCTCGCTACCGGGGCGGCGCTTTCGATCCGTGCCACGGCCAGGCGTTCGACGGGAATAGGCACGGGACTGCCCGAGGTATCCACCTTGAGGTTCACGATCTTGTAGCCTTTGGCCCCCAGGCGTTCCTGGATGCGCAGGGCGCGGGTCTTGAATCGCTCCAGGGCCTGATCGATGAGTTGCGTATCGCCGGTTCGACGTTGCTCGGATGACACGGTAAAGCGCATGTTGCGCACCTGCAGACGTTGTTGCAGTTTTCCCACCAGGCCATTCAATGATTCGATGCGTTTGCTGCGCAGCACCAGAGTCTGGACGGCGCGCCAATGGTCGAGGCGGGTCTTGTCGTAGACCGGATAGGTTTGATAGGCGCCGCTGTTGGCCGTGATATCGTCGTCGCCGCGGACCAGGTTCAAGGCCCAGGCCATGGTCTTGTTGATTTCCGCGGCGGCCCGGGACGGGTCGGCGTTTTCCACCTGTGCTGTCAAGACGGCTTCCGCGAGATCGTTGGGCAGTTCCATTTCCGCCTGTACCGAAAATTCGACTTGATTGTAGTCAGCCGAGTCTGCAGCGCCGCACGGCGTCACCATGCCGCCGAGCAGGATCAGGATCAGGAAAAGTTGCCATCGCCGTTCCATGAGCCGGGTTCCTTATGTCGTGACGGAGCTAATCGGGGATCAGTGTAGCAGTTCCGTGACGCCGCTTCAGTCACCCGGGAGAAACAGGGCGGTGAGGTCGTTGAGGAAACGTCTGCCCAGCGCGGTGGGACGGATGGTATGCATGTCACGCTCGATCAGCCCCCGGCTTTCCGCTGTGTGCAGCGGTGTTTCCACGGTGCTCAGCGGCAGACCGGTGTGTTGGGCGAACAGCGCCACGGCAAAGCCCTCGTTAAGCCGCAGGGCATTGAGCATGAATTCAAAGCCGGCCTCGCGCGGGTTAAGGACATGCTCCTCGGCGATACGCGCCGCCCCGGCGGCCCTGGCGAGATAATCTCGGGGATGGCGCAGTTTGGCGCAGCGCCGGATGCCCTGGGGTTGCGCGCTGCTGAGCTTGCCGTGAGCGCCGGCTCCGATGCCGAGGTAGTCGCCGAACCGCCAGTAATTGAGATTATGGCGGCAGTGGTGCCCGGGCCGGGCATAGGCCGACACCTCGTAATTCTCGAAGCCGGCTGCGGCGAGACGCGCCTGACATGCCGACTGCATTTCCCCGATCTCGTCATCGTCGGGCCGCACGGGCGGGGAATGGGCGAAGCGAGTGTTGGGTTCGATGGCCAGTTGATAGTGAGACAGATGGGTGGGCTGCAGGGCGATGGCCTGCTCTAGGTCGGCGACTGCCTGTGCGCCGGTCTGTCCGGGGAGCCCGTACATCAAATCGAGGTTGAATTCCTCGAAACCGGCGGCGCGGGCCGTTTCCGCCGCAGCGATGGCCTGGCGCGCATCGTGGATGCGCTCGAGTCTGCCCAGCATGGCGTCGTCGAAGCTTTGGATGCCGATGGACAGGCGATTGATCCCGGCCGCGCGGAATTCGGCGAACCTGCCGGCTTCCAGCGTGCCTGGATTGGCCTCCAGGGTAATCTCCGCCGTGGCGGGCAGGGCCAGCAGTGCCCGCAATTGCGACACCAGCCGGTCCACTGCGTCCGGAGAAAACAGGCTGGGTGTTCCGCCGCCGACGAACACCGTTTCCACGGGTCGCCCCCAAATGGCGGGCAATTCCTGCTCCAGGTCGGCGATGAGGGCATTGATGTAGTCCTGTTCGGGAAGAACGGCATCTTTGACTTCATGAGAATTGAAATCGCAGTAGGGGCACTTGCGCACGCACCATGGCAAATGGACATACAGGGAAAGCGGCGGGAGAGCGGTAAAGTTGAACATAGGGGATAAACAGGCCGACTAGTTTGACCAGTACGCTGTGGTCATGCGACGTTAGCGTAATCCGGCAAGGAGCTGGCGCAGGGCCTGGCCGCGATGGCTCAGGCGATTCTTGGTCTCCGGCGGCAATTCGGCGGAGGAACAGCCGTGGGTTGGGACATAAAATACCGGGTCGTAACCGAAACCGTTGTCGCCGCGCGGCGCGAACAGGATGCGCCCCTCCCACGTTCCCTGATAGATAAGCGGCGTCGCGTCCCGGGCGTGACGCAGACGGACCATCAGGCATTGAAAACGCGCGGTGCGCCGTTCGTCGGGAAGGTCGGCCAGATCCGCGAGCAATTTTTCCAGGTTGTCCCCATCGGAAGCGCCGGCACCGGCGTAACGCGAGGAATAAATGCCTGGGGCGCCGTTGAGCGCATCCACTTCCAATCCCGAATCGTCAGCAACGGCCGGCAGGCCGGTGTGGAGTGAGGCATTGCGTGCCTTGATCAGGGCGTTTTCGACGAAGCTGAGGCCGGTCTCTTCCGCTTCGGGGACGGCGAAGGCCGACTGCGGTATGACCTCCATATCATGGCCGGCGAGCAGTTCGTTGATCTCCCGAACCTTGCCCATATTACCGGTGGCGAGCACGATTTGTTTCATGGCAATCCAATGGGAAGATGGATACAGGGAGCTTACGCGCTTTGCAGCGCGGCGCGCTGATGAGCCGTGAGGTCGATGATGCCGCCCTTGGCCAGTTCCAGCATCGCCTGCAACTCGTCCATGCGGAACGCGTGCCCTTCCGCCGTCCCCTGTACCTCGATGAAGGCACCGGCGTCGTTCATCACCACGTTCATGTCTGTCTCGGCATTGGAATCTTCGGCATAATCGAGGTCGAGGACCGGGATGCCTTGATAGATCCCGACCGATACGGAGGCGACGAAGCCGTAGATCGGATTTTTGCTGATGGTCCCGCGGTTTTGCAGATGCTGTACCGCATCCACCAATGCCACGTAACCGCCGGTGATGGAGGCGGTGCGGGTGCCGCCGTCGGCCTGGATAACGTCGCAGTCGACTGTGATAGTGCGTTCTCCCAGGGCGTCCATATCCACTACCGCCCGCAATGAACGACCGATGAGCCGTTGTATCTCCATGGTGCGTCCACCCTGCCGGCCTTGGGCTGCCTCGCGATTCATGCGTTGTCCGGTGGAACGGGGCAACATGCCGTATTCGGCGGTGACCCAGCCTTTACCGCTACCCTTGATCCAGCGCGGGGTCTTTTCCTCAATGGTGGCGGTGCACAGCACGCGCGTATCGCCGAACTCCACCAGCACCGCGCCCTCGGGATGCTTGATATAGTTGCGGGTCAATTTGATGGTCAATTTGATAGCGCGTAGCTGGTCGGGATTTCTGCCGCTGGGTCGCATGTGTAGTCCTCGAAATTGCTAAGGGGATGGGGCCAGCATTATAGCCCCGTTCCGTGGTTCGAGGCCAATGACCTGCGGACGGTTTCTCAAAATTCCCCGCAGAGGGTACTATAAAAGCGGGGTTCCGAGTGATCCCCTAGATTTGGTGCGGCGAGCGGGAGTTTCATGCTTGCCGAAGCATGGGGTGGCGGGGCGCGGGACGGCGTCACATCGGAAGAACGGATTCGGCGTATATCCAAGCAAGGTTCGATCTTGCCGGGAGTGAAAATATATGATTCATAGCATGACCGCCTTCGCGCGCCGAGAAGAGGAAACGCCCTGGGGGGTGCTGATCTGGGAACTGCGCACGGTGAACCACCGCTATCTGGAGATGTCGCCGCGCCTGCCGGAGGACTTCCGGGTATTGGAGTCCCAGGTGCGCGAACGGGTTAGCGCCGTCTTGCAACGCGGCAAGGTGGAATGTCAGTTGCGCTTTCAATCCTTCGCCCCGCAATCCTCCGATTTCGCACTCAATAAGGAGTTGATTGGCCGGCTGGTGACGGCAACCGCCGAAGTGGATCGCATGCTGGATCAGCCGGCGGCGGTTAACGCGCTGGAGATTCTGCGCTGGCCCGGCGTCATTCAGGCGCCGCAACCGGATCACGAGCAAATGGCGGCGACGGCCTTGCGGGTCTTGGAGGAGTCCCTGACGGAACTGACAGCCAACCGCGCCCGCGAAGGCATGAAGTTGAAGGAATTGATCCTGGCGCGTTGCGACGGGGTGGCGGAGCAGGCCGCTGCCGCGGCGCAGCGTCTACCCGAGGTGCGCGCCCGGCTGCGCGAAAAATTGCTGGCGCGGCTGGCGGATATCAAGGGCGAACTGGATCCGATGCGCATGGAGCAGGAGATGGTGCTGCTTGCCCAACGCCTCGACGTGGAAGAGGAACTGGACAGGCTTGCTGCCCATCTTGCCGAGGTGCGGCGCGTACTGGACAAAGGCAGTCCCGCGGGGCGGCGTTTGGATTTCTTGATGCAGGAACTGCATCGCGAGGCCAATGCGTGATATGAGACCTTTAGTGTATTGGCGGCATGCCATCTCACTGACGCGCATAATTTGCGGCCACCACCAAGTGTACCGGTAAGGTTGGGTGGCGCAAATTTGGCGGTACACGCACTGAGACGAAAAATGGGCAAGTTCAGTGATATTGCATTCTCAAATGGGTCAAGGCAGGGGAGGGCGATTTAAGGTGCGCGGGGATAGAACTGTGTCATTCCTGTCGTTCCGCAGGAATTTTGCCGTTCCCGTGTGGCGTTGCCGCGATCGGTTCAGCGGCAAAGCACCGGTGACGAACCTGGGCAGGCATATCGAGCTATCCCTGGCCGATGCTCGGAGGACGGCTGAAGAACCGAGGCCGAGCTTTGCCCTGGGTTATGACGTGGCCAAGGGAAAAAAGAGCGCAAGCGGGAAGCTATTCCAGGATTGAGGCCCAATAGGGGGCGGCGAGGGTGACACAGCTGGCTGATGAATACTTCGGGCGCATGAATCCTGGGGCGCTGGAAGCATCGCAACATAGTGCGAAGTAGGATTGACTAAGGACATTTAGACCAATATCGGAAAGCTGTCCGTGGAGCCGGCAGCGGCTTTTAGTCTGTCCGCGGCAGGAGACAAGGAAGATGCGGGTAGACGAGGCTTGTCGCGGGATGAACTGATTTCGGTGTTCGAGGCTACAGCTTAGGCGACCTGTCATATGTGGAAATCTTGCAGAGCTAGAAGAAGCTTGGATGTACATTGAACAATTGTGCATCTGCTATGGCAGCAAACGGACAACTGCTCATTGGGTTGGCGGCCTCCGACCCACAAGCAATCCAGCCAAGTCATCCAAGGATTTATCGGCTCAGAGTAATGCAATCGCCTGCCTGGCGTTCAGGACCGAATTATCGGACGGGTCGGTTCTTTTGACCATTTTTGCACCAAAAGTTATACATATCCATAAAGCTTGTTGGATACAAATTTTCGAAGCGATCCCATAAAGCAAGATCCCTCATGTCCTTATCTTCAGGAAAATACTCCCGATATAATCTGGCTATGCCAATATCCTTCAGTTCAAATCCGATGAACTCTAAATTTAATTCATTTAATGTCCGGGCTAATTGTGGCAAGGTATATCTGTGCTCCTGGTAATGAAGCTTTCTGGCTAGCTCGCTGTACAACCCTATCCGCATCAAGCCATCCTTCACTAGCAAACCGGTAAGAACCTTCCATCCCGCCAGCGGGTCTTTCATATGGTGTAAAACACCGCCGCACTCGATAATATGAAAGCGCCTCTTTAGCTCGGCCGATTCTAATATATCGCCTTGCATGAATTTTATATTCTTTACAGCATACTTGTGCGCCATTCGAATAGCATAGGCGAGACTGCTTGAACTGATGTCAATCGCCGTTATTTCGGCATTTCTGTATGCCAAGGCCGCCCGAATCGCTTGCTGCCCGGTACCACATCCGGCAATCAAGACACTAATAGGACCCTTCAAAAATTGAGGCGGATTAAAATGCGGAATTATAGATTTCAGCAACTTCGCGTTATCTTTCTCCTTCTTCTTTTTGGAAATTGACAACCATCGCGGATAGGGATTTAGCTCATATTGCGATTGCACGAGTTGAGTGGTCTGATCTTTAATGGTTCCTACGGTTTCAATGTCCTCTTTAATCTGCTGTTCTTCCAAGTAATTAAAAAGCGAGAGTTCCAAATATGAACGGAACTGCTTTGACCATGCCCTGATCGGGAGGCTGGCTATGAGCCCGCTCCAAGCAACTGAATGAAGATCCTCGTACATGCCCAATATGAAGAGCATATACTCCAAATATTCACTGGGGATTGAAGCCCCAGATATTTGTTGCTGTATCGCATTTTTCAAATCAGCTAACCGTATTTCTTCTTCGGCATCGACGACAAAAATATGCTCATTGTTGAAGCATTGAAAAGCAAGCGCGGCTATCACTCTGGCGTCTTGTTGGGAAAGGGTTCTTATTTGGTTGGATTTGAAAAGTAGAGTCCGGCGTAGCGTTATGAATAGGGATTCAAGGTCGGCATCGGTATTTATGACCTTTTCCATATACATGATAAATAATTCATCTGAGCCAATCTGTTCGGTTAGCGCTTGTGTTTCTTTCTGGCTGAGGTTGCTTTTCCCTTCCAGGCCATATTTGCCTTTCAAGAGATGTGCGGTCGCAAACGCTAGCGGCTTGTATTCAATGTCAGGTATTAGAAAGCATTTCTGTAATTCCTCGTCTAACCACGGAACATACTTGACCGGGCCAATAGTCCTTAATGCCTTGATGAAGCCACTTCGCGCTTCAGTGGGGTCGGGTGATCGCGCGATAGCCAGGCGGTAATATTCAAGATATTTCTCCCTTTGTGTTGCAGATTGACATGTCTGGGCCAAGCCATTGAGCGCAGTTAGATATAGTGGATTTATGTCTAGTGCTTTCTCATAGCAAGAAAAGGCTTCATTAAAATTGCCTCGTCGCAGATAGGTGGTACCCAGATTATTGTGTGCATCGGCATGCGTGGGTGAAAGCCGAATGGCTTGTTGGTAATTCTCGATCGCTGCTTCTTGTTGCCCTTGTACATTCAATATATTTCCAATATAGAAATGGGCTGTAGCAGAGTCCGGTGTATACCGTGCAGCCATTTTGTAGTTGCTGAGCGCTTCTTCATAGTTGCCTCGCCTAGAATATATGTGCCCTAAGTTGATATAGGTGTCGCCGTGATCATGTTGTAATGCAAGAACACGCCGACAGAATATTTCTGCATCATCAATACGGCCGAGCTTCCCATATATGCTGCTCAGCATATACAATGCATCCACATCCCCGGGGCAAATGGTGGCAACCTACGACTAGAGTTCCTGCGCGTCTGCTAGACGATTGTCTTGCATCAAAGCCAGGGCACTGCTTTTCATGATATCTATTTCATTTTTGTCGTCATTCATTGTCGTGTCGCGGTAGCCGAAAGTCTTGGCTCGGCAATAACGTAGAGGCTGGAATTGGGTGTGTTGTCAACTAAGTTCGCAATAATTATTCTGCGCCAATGTTCGAAGTATTCAGTCGTATATCTAACATATTTTGCCATTTTGGGCGATTCTTGCCGGTTCGACACTAGTTTCTGATAATGGTTTTCGTGACGGAACAAAGTAGGATGGCAACCTTAATTGTTCCTTAATTTGAAAGCATGTCGATCGATAAAACATTCTTCGGTCATCCCGTCGGACTTCGCACCCTGTTTTTCACGGAATTCTGGGAGCGATTCAGTTTCTACGGCATGCGGGCGCTGCTGATTTTGTATATGACCGAGCCGGTGGCCGGGGGCGGGCTAGGTTGGCAAACGGCGCGGGCGGGGATGATCTACGGAACCTACACCTCGTTGGTCTACTTACTGGCCTTGCCCGGCGGCTGGGTCGCCGATCGTTTCCTGGGCGCGCGCAAGGCCACCTTGTATGGTGGCGTCGCCATCATGTGCGGCCATATCTGTCTGGCCGCGATCGGGATTGCCACCTTTTATCTGGGGCTGGCCTTTATCGTCTTGGGAACCGGGTTGCTCAAACCCAATATCAGCAGCATGGTGGGCGGCTTGTACGATACGGGCGACCGGCGACGTGATGCCGGATTCTCCATCTACTATCTGGGCATCAATCTCGGCGCCTTCGTGGCGCCCTTAGTGACCGGGTGGCTCGCGCAGGGGCAAGGTTTCAAAACCATCTTGTCAGGCTGGGGAATCGGTCCGCAGACCTCCTGGCACTGGGGCTTCGCCGCGGCGGCGGTGGGGATGGCATTGGGCCTGGCGCAATATCTGGCGGGCGGACGTCATCTAGGTGAGATTGGAAAGCACGCGGTGCATGACCAGGATCGCTCTGCCTCGGGGCGCCGCCCTGTGTACCTGATGGTGGTCGGTATGGTCGTAACGGTGGCGGGTATCGCGCTGCTGGCGTTCAACGGGATGTTGAACGCGACTGTAGTGACCCGCGGTGTGGGTTACCTGCTGTTGATCGCCACCTTGGGATTCTTCGTGTGGTTGTTTGCGGCCAGGGCCTGGACCCCGACTGAACGCAAGCAGTTAATCGCGATCGCAGTCTTGTTCGGGGCAGCGGCGGTTTTCTGGTCGCTGTTCGAACAGGCGGGATCGACGCTCAATCTGTTTGCCCAGCGCAGTACCCGCAATGTGCTTCTCGGCGTGTCCTTCCCCGCGAGTTGGTGGCAGTCGCTCAATTCACTCTACATCATCCTGCTGGTGCCGGTGATGGCGTGGTTGTGGGTGCGCCTGGGCAGCCGGGATCCGTCCAGTCCTGCCAAATTTACCTTCGGATTACTGTTCGCGGCATCAGGGTTCGGTGTGCTGGCCGTTGCGGCGCTGCTTGCGGAGGGCGGCGTCCGGGTCAGTCCGGGGTGGCTCGCACTCGTCTATCTGCTGCATACCATCGGTGAACTGTGCCTGAGTCCGGTGGGGCTGAGCGCCATGACGAAACTGGCTCCGGCCCGCATCGCGGGTCTGGTAATGGGGGCGTGGTTTCTGGCGGCCTCGGTGGGCAATTATCTTGGCGGCGCGGTGGCGAGCCTCTATGAATCTTTTTCCCTGCCGGTCCTGTTTACGGCGATTACCTTGATCGCCTTGGTGGCCACTGCGCTCATGGCCTTGTCGATCAGACCGCTGGCGCGGATGCTAGGGCGGGATGGATAACATGAATCGTCGGCCTGCTTATCTTTTCACTTTTTTAGCATAACACCGGGTACTAGTTGAACGGCGCAGGTGAGTTGATGATCGTGTCGGAGGCGGAAGATGACTCAGCCTATCGTTCGCATAACCTCGTGTACTATTATCGCCATGACTTGTTCAAGGTTCTTGGCGGTTTGTTGCGTATGCTTAAGGCGGATGATTTGGCCGTGATCCGCGCGCCGGACATACCCGCAGTGATGCAGGCCGCGATGGATCCGATCACGGTGCGTGGCCCTATCTACGGTTACGGTCGAGATCAGTGCGGCGGCAATGATTGTTACGCGCATGTGGCCGGCTATACCCTCAAGTACCTGCATTTGGCCGGGTTTGGCAGCGTAAAGCGCCGCGGCGATCTTGAAGTCTGGGCCGTCACCTTGAGGAACAGGCCTTGCGACTATCTATTGGGGGTGTTCGGCCTGCCCGCCGATGGGTGAACGCCATGCGGGCTTGCTGCGGCGATTGTTCATGCGAACCTCATACACGTTGATGCGGCGCCAATTCGATGCGCAGCGCGGTCAACAGAGCTTCCACATCCTCCTCCGAATTGTATGCTTGTACGGAAACGCGCAGGTACTGACGCCCGTTCCAGGAGATGCACGGGATTTGAATCCGGTATTCGTCATATAGACGCCTGTTGAAGGCGTCCAGATCGTCAATAGGAGGCAGGGGTAGCACCGCCATCTGCCCATAGTGCCGTCCCGGCTCCGGATAGAGCGGCGCCAAGCCGGTCAGATCGGACGCCCGCTTCAGCGTCTTCTCCAGCAGCTTGTGGCAGCGCGTGCGACGCTGGGGCCAATCATGTCGCATTTGAAATTCTATGGCCGCTGGTACTGCGAGATAGGCGGATAGATCGTTGGTTCCCAGCCACTCGAGGGCGTCGATATAGGCCGATTCGCCGAAGGACTTGCGGTTTTCTCCCCATCCCCATCCGACGACCAAGGGTTCGATGGAGACCTGGCGGGAACGCCGAGTGTAAAGAAATGCCGCGCCCTTGGGGCTGCACAGCCATTTGTGGCAATTGCCTACATAGAAATCCGCGCCCACAGAGTCCAGGTCCAGGTCGATTTGTCCTGGGGCGTGGGCGCCGTCGATGATGGTCATTACATCCGCTTCGCGGGCGCGTTGACACAGGGCGGCGACGGGGAGGCACAGTGCGGTGGGTGACGTGATGTGACTGACGAAGATCGCCTTGGTACGGGGCGTCACGCCCCGCCAAAGCTCCTCGAGCAGCTCCGCTTGGGAAGCGATGGGAAAGGAGACGCGCTGTCTGACGAGGGTGGCGCCGCGCTTTTGACAGATATAAGACCAGAGATTGCTCATGGCGCCGTATTCATGATCGGTCGTTAGTACCTCGTCACCCGGACATAAGCGGAGTGCGTGCGCGACGATGTTGACGCCGAAGGTGGCGTTGGGAACATAGACGACGTCGTCGACATCGGCATTGATGTAACGGCCGAGTGCGCGGCGCGCATCCCTGAGCAGGGAGGGCAGTTCGTTATTGATGAACTTGACCGGCTCCCGCTCCAGTTGTCGCTGCCAGTATTGGTATACGTCAAATACGGGCCGCGGCGTCGCGCCAAAGGAGCCGTGATTCAAATAGACGACATGGGGGTCAAGCAGAAAATGGTCTTTGAGCGAGTTCATGGATACGCGCTGGTTCGAATGGTATTTGCGGCATTCTACCCGATTGCAGAAAGGGGGCACGGGCGGCGGCCGTGATTCTTTGGACAATGCACGGGTTGTCCGGTAGGCATGAAAAACGCCGCCTCGGGTGAGTAACCCGGAAGGCGGCGGTCAAGGGGACGGTTGTCCCGCCCGCGGGGCGGAACCCTCCTTACATGCCCATACCCTTGTGGTGCATGGGCATATTGCCGTGAGGCATGGGCATGTCGCCGTGCATGCCGCGGGTATCGTGGTGCCACATGTCGTGCAGGGATTTTTTCTGGTCAGCGGTGAGCATAGCCTTGATGTCGTGCAGCTGTTGTGCATAGGCGTGCCATAGTTGACTATCCAGTTTGCCGATCTTCTCAAGCAAGCCATTGACAACCTTCATGTCGACGCTGTCGCCGTACAGTGCTCGCGGCAGGTCCTGATAGGCCGCCTGGAGTTCTTCTTCGGCAGTAGCATTTTTTTGGATATATTCATCGCGAAGCTTGGTGAGTTGCTTGATTTGATCGTCGGTGAGGTTGAGGGTTGTTCCCATTTTCAGGAAGTGCTCGGCGGCGTTATGGGGGTGCATTCCGTGCCCCATTCCTTTCCACATGCCCATGCCGTGGCCGTGCTCGCCCATTCCCATCCCGGAATGACAGGTCATTCCACGATCGGCCCAGGCACTTGACGCGCCCGCGGTCAACAAGAATAGCGCCGCCGTCAGACCGGCAACGACGGCTGTGCGCCGGATGTCTCCCTTGAAGTTCATCATGACAATCACTCCTAACTGGTGTTATGACTGGGGCTGGTAAAGGCGTCGCAAGCACCGCGCTCGGCCAATTTTGCTTCCCGTTGTTAGACTGGTCCGGGAAGGAGTGGTTCATGGTCAAAGATGTAAGCTTGAGCAAGCATGGGATGGCGCATGCCGGGCGGATGGCCTGAACTGCAACTTGGGGCCCTTGCCGTCTTCAGGGTGACTACTGCATAGCCCCGGGAGATTGTCCCCTGAATATGTGGATGCGCTATCGGCGGCCGGTCCGGGAAAATTACCGCCCTGTGGATAAAGTCGGCGGTTTAGGTACACTAACCGGGGATTTTCGGGCTCAGGGTTAATGGCGGGGCGTTATGCAAGGCAAGCTTTATGTTATCTCGGCCCCTTCCGGGGCGGGAAAGACCAGTCTGGTAAGGGCATTGTTGACCAAAGAACCGGGCTTGGCGCTGTCGGTGTCGCATACCACCCGCCCCATGCGGCCTGGGGAGCAGCAGGGGGTCCATTATCATTTTGTCAGTCCGGAGCGGTTTCACGCTATGATCGAGGAAGGGGCGTTTCTGGAATACGCCCGGGTCTTCGACAATTTTTACGGTACCAGCAAGGCGGCGGTGAGCCAGCAATTGCACGGCGGCCAAGACGTTGTTTTGGAGATCGATTGGCAGGGTGCCCGCCAATTGCTACAACTGTTTCCCGATGCGATAAGCATATTTATCCTCCCCCCTTCCCGGGAGGTCCTGGAACAGCGCCTCCGGGCTCGAGGACAGGACAGCGAGGCCATCATCGCCCGGCGCCTGCAGGAC
The DNA here is from genome assembly GCA_037381915.1 of Gammaproteobacteria bacterium. Classification (GTDB taxonomy): domain Bacteria; phylum Pseudomonadota; class Gammaproteobacteria; order DRLM01; family DRLM01; genus JARRQJ01. The sequence continues at coordinate 29,273 of JARRQJ010000041.1, forward strand.
GCCAGAGCGGATATATCCCATTACACGGAATATGAATATCTATTGGTCAATGACGACTTCGGGCGGGCGGTCGCCGATCTCCAGTCCATCATTCACACCCGGAACTTGCGGCGGGAGGTGCAAGAAAAGGCACTTCGCGACCTGCTGGCCAGCCTGCTGGCAGAGGCATAAGCCCCGTTCGAACATTCCAAACCTGTGGGATTAAAGGGTATACTGCAAGATTAAAGCTGAATTTTTGGAGTGTGGACCTATGGCGCGTGTTACTGTTGAAGACTGTTTGGATAACGTGGACAACCGCTTTCATTTGGTATTGGTCGCGACGCGGCGGGCGCGGCAGTTGGCCAGGGGCAGCAGCCAGCCCACCTTGGCTTGGGAGAATGACAAGGTCACGGTGATGGCCCTGCGCGAGATCGCCGCCGGCAATATCAACGCCGCCATCCTGGATGAAATCAGTGCCGACGAGGAGGCCCGCGCCGCCGAGATGAGCGAGTTGGAGCGCGCCGAGATCGAAGCCGAGGTGGGCGAGCATGTGCTGCCGCCGGCAGGGACGGGGCAGGGAGACGCCGGGGAGGAGTAAGCACCTCCTCTTCCCTGAATAAACATTGATTAATCCCGACCCGCTACAAGCCTCTGCCCCCACCGCTGAAGACAAAACACATCAGTTAATCGGCGAGCTGTGTGAACTACTCGCCGGTTATCTCGATGACGCCCACATCGCTGATATCCGCCGTGCCTGCGATTTTGCGGCGGCAGCCCATCAAGGCCAGACGCGTCTTTCCGGCGAGCCTTACGTCCAGCATCCCCTCGCCGTCGCCCGCATTCTGGCCGAGATGCGCATGGACTACCAGAGCATCATGGCCGCCCTGCTGCACGACGTCATCGAGGACACCCCCACCGCCAAGGATCAATTGGCCAGCCAGTTCGGCGAAGAGGTGGCCGAGCTGGTGGACGGCGTTAGCAAGCTCACCCAGATCCGCTTCAGCAGCAAGGCCGAGGCCCAGGCGGAAAACTTCCGCAAGATGATGTTGGCCATGGTGCGCGACATTCGCGTCATCCTGGTGAAGTTCGCCGATCGCCTCCACAACATGCGCACCCTCGGGGCCTTGTCCCCCGCCAAACGCCGTCGCATCTCCCGCGAAACCCTGGACATCTACGTGCCCATTGCCAACCGTCTCGGCATGAACACCATTCGCCTCGAGCTGGAGGATCTGGGCTTTGCCGGCCTTTACCCCATCCGCTACCGGGTGTTGAGCGAGGCGGTGAAACGGAGTCGCGGCAATCGCAAGGAAGTCGTGCAGAAGATCCAGGCCGTGATCGAACAGCGCCTGCAGGAGGAAGGGTTTCCGGCACGGGTCATCGGCCGGGAAAAACACCTGTATAGCATCTACCGCAAGATGCGCGTCAAGGGCCTGTCCTTTTCCGAGGTATTCGATGTCCACGCCTTTCGGATCGTTGTCGACAAGGTCGACACCTGTTACCGGGCCCTGGGCGCCGTGCATAACCTGTACAAGCCGGTACCCGGCAAGTTTAAGGACTACATCGCCATCCCCAAGACCAACGGCTATCAGTCCCTGCACACGGTGTTGTTCGGGCCTTATGGCGTACCCATCGAGGTGCAGATTCGCAGTGAGGACATGGATAGGGTGGCCGAAGCGGGCATCGCCGCCCACTGGCTGTACAAGTCCGGCGACGCCGGCGGCGCCAGTGCCCAGGCCCGTGCCCGTGAATGGCTGCGGGGCCTGCTGGAGATGCAGAAGAACGCCGGCAATTCCATGGAGTTTCTGGAGAACGTCAAGATCGACCTCTTCCCCGACGAGGTCTATGTGTTCACCCCGCGCGGCGAGATTATGAAACTCCCCCGCGGCGCGACCGCGGTGGATTTCGCCTATGCGGTACACACCGACGTGGGCAATACCTGCGTGGCCGCCAAGATCGACCGGCGCCTGGCGCCGTTGCGCAGCCCTTTGAGCAATGGCCAGACCCTGGAGATCATTACCGCGCCGGGGGCGCGCCCCAATCCGGTGTGGCTCAACTTCGTGGTGACCGGCAAGGCCCGCGCCAATATCCGCCATTATCTGAAGAACCTCAAACGCGAAGAGGCCATCCAACTGGGACGGCGTCTGCTTGAAAAGGCCCTGGCGGGGACGCCGTTCAACTTCGAGCAGATTCCGCCGCAGCGCGTGGAAGCGGTGGTCAAGGAACTTAAATTCGCCGCCGTCGACGACTTGCTGGAGAGCATCGGCCTCGGTAATCGCATGGCCTCCCTGGTGGCGCGCTATCTGGTGGCGGATCAGGACGCGCAGAACAAGAGCAAGCATCGGCCGGGGGCCTTGAAGAAGGTTTTTACCCGTTACGTGCCGGCCTGGCTGCGGGGCGGCGGGCGCAATCACACCCGGCCGCTGGCCATCAAGGGTACGGAGGGCATGGTAGTGACCTTCGCCAAATGCTGTCGGCCCATCCCCGGCGACCCCATCGTCGGCTTTGTCACCGCGGGGCGTGGCATCGTGATTCATGCGGAGAACTGCAAGAACCTCGCGGAATACCGCAATCGACCGGAAAAATGGATCGACGTCGCCTGGGAGGTGGAGGTGCGGGGCGAATTCCCGGTTGAGATCCGTCTGGGGGTGGCCAATCAGCGCGGCGCCCTGGCCACGGTGGCGGCGGCCATTGCGGAGATGGACGCCAATATCGACAATGTCAGCCTGGAGGAACGGGACGGCCGCTACAGCACCCTGACCATGGTGGTGGAGGTGCATGACCGCCGCCACTTGGCGCGCATCATGCGGCGGCTGCGTTCCATAGATTTAGTGGCGCGAATCTCACGAACAAGGGGGTAAGTACATGGCGCGCGAGATCATCAGTACGGCGGGGGCGCCCGCCGCTATCGGCACCTATTCGCAGGCCGTCAAGGTCGGCGATACCATCTATCTGTCGGGGCAGATTCCGCTGGTGCCGCAGACCATGCAACTGGTAGAGGGTAACATGAGCGCGCAGATCCGCCAGGTATTCGACAATCTGCAGGCGGTGGCCCGGGCTGCGGGCGGCGGTCTGGCGGACATTGTCAAACTAAACATCTATCTTACCGATCTTGCCCACTTTCCCCAGGTCAATGAGGTGATGGCCACCTATTTCACCGAACCCTATCCGGCGCGGGCCGCGATCGGAGTCGCCGCCTTGCCGAAGGGGGCGGCCATCGAGGCAGACGCCGTGATGGTGACCGGCTAGCTGTCGAGAAGCTCCCCGCCTCCACCCAGGCACCCGGCCGGCGATACTGGAACCTTGAAGGGTTAAGGATGAGCACCACCGTCATTCCGGACGGGAAACCGTCCGTCGCCAGCGGCTTCCTGGCCACTCCCATTACCTATCTTAAAGGCGTCGGGCCGCGGCTGGCGGTACGGCTGCGGAAATTGGGCGTCGAGACCGTCCAGGATCTGCTGTTTCACCTGCCCGCGCGCTATCAGGACCGCACCAAGATCGTGCCGATCGGCACCGTGCGTCCCGGCGATGAAGCGGTGGTGCGGGGGGAGGTGCTGCACAGCGAGGTGCGGCGCGGGCGGCGTCCCGTGCTCCTTTGCCGCATCAGCGACGGTACCGGCAGCTTGACGCTGCGCTTCTTTCATTTTTCCGTCAAGCAGCAGGAGAGTCTAGTGCGCGGCCGGCTGTTGCGGTGCTTCGGCGAGGTGCGGCGCGGGGCGAGCACCTTGGAGATAATCCATCCCGAATACAAAGTGAGCGAGAGGGAGGCGACGGAGAACGGCGAGCAGTATCTGACCCCGGTCTACCCCAGCACCGAGGGTTTGCACCAGCTGACCCTGCGCAGTCTGACCGACAGGGTGCTGGAGCGGCTGGATACGGGCACGGGTCTGCAGGAATGGTTGCCCCCGGAGATCCTGCAGCCGCTGCGTTTGCCCTCGCTGGTGGAGGCGCTCCGTTATGTGCACCGTCCGCCCCCCGATGCCCCGGTGGAGCAGCTGCTGGCGGGGCGTCATCCCGCGCAACGGCGGCTGGCCTTTGAAGAGTTGCTGGCCCATCATCTCAGCCTGCGCCGGCTGCATGCCCGGGTCGAGCGGCATCGCGCCCCGGCCCTGACGACGGCGGGCGCGCTGTTTGATGAATTATTGGGCCATTTGCCTTTTCAGTTGACCGGGGCCCAGCGGCGGGTCATCGCCGAGATCCGTGCCGACCTGGGTCGGTCCCACCCGATGCAACGCCTGGTGCAGGGGGATGTGGGCTCAGGCAAGACCCTGGTAGCGGCCGCCGCGGTGTTGCAGGCGGTGGAAGCGGGTTATCAGGCGGTGGTGATGGCACCCACCGAGCTGCTGGCCGAGCAGCATCTCAAGAATTTCAGCGCCTGGTTGGCGCCCTTGCAAGTGAGGATCGGCTGGTTGGCGGGCAAGCTCGGCGTCAAGGCGCGGCGCGTCATGCTGGGTGACCTGGCGGCGGGGGACCTGGCGGTGATGGTCGGGACCCACGCCCTGTTCCAATCCGAGGTCGCGTTTAAGCGCCTGGGCCTGATCGTTATTGATGAACAGCATCGCTTCGGCGTACACCAGCGCTTGGCCTTATGGGAGAAGGGCAATGACAAGGGGCAATATCCCCACCAATTGATCATGACGGCGACGCCCATCCCCCGCACCCTTGCCATGGCGGCTTATGCGGATCTGGATTGTTCGGTGATCGACGAATTGCCCCCGGGACGCCGGCCGGTGGAGACCGTGGTGGTGCAGGAAAACCGCCGCGCCCAAGTGGTGCAACGTATCCGTGCCGCCTGCGGCCAGGGACAGCAGGCCTATTGGGTATGTACCCTCATCGAGGAGTCGGAGGCGCTGCAGTGCCAGGCGGCGGCGGAGACCGCCGACCAATTGACCACGGCCTTGCCGGAATTGCGGGTGGGCCTGCTGCATGGGCGGATGAAAGGGCCAGAGAAGGAGCAGATCATGATCGCCTTCAAGGCCGGCGATCTGGATTTGTTGGTGGCCACCACCGTGATCGAGGTGGGACTGGACGTCCCTACCGCCAGCCTGATGGTGATTGAAAACGCCGAGCGCCTGGGCCTGGCCCAATTGCACCAATTGCGGGGACGGGTGGGGCGCGGTACTCAGCACAGTTCCTGCGTATTAATGTATCGTCCCCCCCTGTCCGCGCAGGGGCGGGAACGCCTGGCGGTCATGCGGCGTAGCAATGACGGTTTCGAGATCGCGCGCCGTGATTTGGAACTGCGCGGTCCCGGCGAGGTGCTGGGGACTCGGCAAAGCGGGATGTTGCAGTTGCGCATCGCCGATCTGTTGCGCGACCAGGCCCTGATCCCCACTGTGGAGCGTGCCGCTGCCGTGATGCTCGCACGCCATCCGCAGTGCGTGGCCCCCCTCATCCGCCGTTGGTTGGGACAGGGTATCCAGTTTGGCGATGTGTGAAGCTTACGCGTACAATGCCCGGCTTTTCCTCAATACATACGGACAGGCGATGAGTAATGGCTAACGGCGCGGTTGGCAACGTGAGTCGGTGGCGGCGGGAGTCTAGGTGGGCGCCGGCCCGGCAGTGTTTGCGCAGTGCCGCGCCACGCCATGTTTGGGATTGGTTGTTGGACGCGTCCTCCTTGACGCGGCGCTTGCAACGGATCTGCGGCGGAAGGTTTCACGTGGGGGTGCTGTATCATGGCTGGGGTCGCCCCCAGGCCAGTGAGCGGCGTGCCTTGGGCATCAAAGGCGGCGAGCGGGCCGTGATTCGCGAGGTGCGTCTGATGTGCGGCGAGCGGCCGTGGGTATTTGCCCGTAGCGTGATCCCGGTGCGCAGTCTGCGGGGGGCGCACCGCCGTCTGGCATATCTCGGCAGTAAGCCGCTGGGAGCGGCTTTGTTCGCCGATCCCCATCTGCGTCGCGGCGAGGTGGAGGTGGCGCAGATCGGCCCCGGGGAAGAATTGTTTGCCCGCGCGGTCGATCCGCTCTCTTGTACCCACCCCGTCTGGGGACGACGTTCGGTCTTCTGGTCTCACAACGGATCGCTGCTGGTGAGTGAGTTTTTTCTCCCCGAGACGTTCAGCCGACTGGTCCTGGACCGGCACGGCCCGCCGGTGAAGTCGGTGGATGATGAGAAAGCGCCCCTTATTGGTTGCGGCGCGATGTGAGCTATGGACGGATCGGTAGCGGAACGTGCGCGGCAATATGCCTTGCTGATGCGGCTGGATCGGCCCATCGGCAGCTTGTTGTTGTTATGGCCGGCCTTGTGGGCGTTGTGGCTGGCTGGCGAAGGGCATCCGCGACCGCTGGTGGTGGTGGTGTTTGTCCTGGGCGTGGTGCTGATGCGCTCCGCCGGTTGCGTGATCAACGACTATGCCGACCGCCATGTTGACGCTCATGTCGCCCGCACCCGGCAGCGCCCCTTGGCCGCCGGGCGGGCTACCCCCCGCGAGGCGCTGATCCTGTTCGTGGTGCTGTGCCTGCTGGCCTTCGTCCTGGTGTTGCTGATGAATCGTCTGACGGTCCTGATGTCCATCGGCGGAGTGGTATTGGCCATCATTTATCCCTTCATGAAGCGTTATACGCACCTGCCCCAGGTGGTATTGGGCATGGCCTTCGGTTGGGCGGTGCCCATGGCGTATGCGGCGCAAACTGGCGCGGTGCCGCCGGTGGCGTGGTTGCTGTACATCGCCACGGTGTTGTGGGATACCGCCTATGACACCATGTATGCCATGGTCGACCGGCCCGATGACCTGCGCATCGGCGTGAAATCCACCGCCATCCTGTTCGGCGAAGCAGATCGTCATCTTATCGCCTTGATTCAGGGGTTGTTCTTTGTGGTGATGGTCATGATCGGTCAGCAATTGCATCTCGGTTTCTTTTACTATGGCGGCCTGGTGGTGGCCGCGGGTCTGGCCGTCTATCAATTGTTGCTGATTCGCCAGCGCGACCCCGGGGAATGCTTCAAGGCCTTTCTCAACAATAATTGGTTCGGCATGGTGATTTTTGCGGGTATCGTGGTCCATTACCTGACGGCGACATGAGCGGGCGGCTAGCATACGATTGGCAGGCGCCGGCAGTCATGGGAAGATGGGCGGCGGTAGAAGCGGTTTGAAGGGGTTAGGTACATGCAAACGGAAAGATTTCAGGTGAAGAACGTCAAGTGCGGCGGGTGCGTCGAGACCATCCGTCAGGCTCTGTTGGACCTTGCCGGTGTGCGGGAGGTGGCGGTGGTAATCCAAGGGGGAGAAGTGACCGTCAACGGCGAGGGCCTGAACCGGGTGGCGCTGGCGCAGAAGCTGGGTCAACTGGGTTATCCGGAGGCGGCATGAGCGGCGCATTGATCGATGAATAGGGGCCCGTTTAAACGTCAACACGCCAACTTTCAGGAGCTCGGGAGCGCGGTGATCGCCATCGAGGCCAAGGCGGTCGCAGACTTGGCGGCGCGCGTCAACGACAATTTTGTGCGTGCCTGCGAATTGTTGCTGGCCTGCCCGGGTCGTATCGTGGTGCTGGGAATGGGAAAATCAGGCCATATCGGCGGCAAGGTGGCGGCTACCCTGGCCAGCACCGGCAGTCCGGCCTTTTTCGTCCATCCCGGCGAGGCCAGTCACGGCGACCTGGGCATGATCACCGAAAAGGACGCGGTGATGGCATTGTCCAACTCCGGCGAAACCGAGGAATTGCTGGTTATCTTACCCATTATCAAGCGGCTCGGCGTGCCGCTGGTCGCCCTCACCGGTAATCCCCGCTCCACCCTGGCGCGGAAGGCGGATGCCCATATCGATGTCAGCGTGTCCCAGGAGGCCTGCCCCCTGGACCTTGCGCCGACCGCCAGTACCACCGCCGCCCTCGCCATGGGCGACGCCCTGGCCATCGCCCTGTTGAAGGCGCGCGGCTTCACCCAGGAGGATTTCGCCCGTTCCCATCCCGGCGGCCGCTTAGGAAGGCGCCTGCTGCTGTTGATCGATGACGTGATGCGCACCGGCGAGGCCGTGCCTATGGTGGCCCCCGACACCCTGTTGAGCGAGACCCTGTTGGAGGTGACGCGCAAGGGTCTGGGCATGACCGCCATCATCGATGAACAGCGGCGCTTGCTGGGGATATTCACAGACGGCGACCTGCGCCGCACCATGGATCACGGTGTGGATGTGCATACCACGCCGGTGAGTGAGGTCATGACCCGCCGGGCCAAGACGGCCAGCCGGGGGATGCTGGCGGCGGAGGCCCTGCAGATTATGGAGAATTCCAAGATCAACGGCCTGATGGTGGTGGACGACGCGGGCATCTTGATCGGCGCCTTGAATATGCACGATCTGCTCCGGGCGGGCGTCGTGTGAAGATACGGTCGCTAGAGTGCTAAGTCTATGAAAAACCCTATAGGGGAAGTCAGGGCCAGGGCGGCGGGGATCCGCCTGGCGATTTTCGATGTGGACGGTGTGTTGACCGACGGCGGCTTGATCTTTGACGAAGCGGGCCGCGAGAACAAGGTCTTTCATTCCCGCGATGGCCACGGGCTCAAGATGTTGCAGGCCTCTGGGGTGGAACTGGCCGTGATCTCCGGGCGGCGCACCGAGGCGGTCAGCCATCGCATGGCCGGTTTGGGGATCCGCCATGTCTATCAGGGCCAGCAGGACAAGCTGCCTGCCTTTTACAAACTCCTGGAGAAGTTGCAGGTCGCCCCCGAACAAACGGCGTATGTGGGCGATGACGTGGTGGATCTTCCGATCATGTTGCGCGTCGGCTTGGCGGTGGCGGTGTACGACGCCCATGAGTTGGTCATCCAGCATGCGCACTGGCGTACTCCTCATTCCGGCGGCCGCGGCGCGGTCAGGGATGTATGCGAATTGCTCATGGAGGCGCAGGGGAAGCTGCAGGATCTGTGGCAGGCTTACCTGGCGACGGATCTCCCGCGTCAGCCGCTCTAGCAAACATGCGCATTCGCATCGACAAATGGCTGGTGGTCCTGGCAGTAATCGGCTTGTCGACCCTGAGTTGGTGGATGCCCAGTGGGCAGGGCCCCGTCACGCAATTGGTGAGTGAGCCGGATAACAGGCATATTCCCGACTTTTACCTGACGGATTTCGATCTGACCACCATGAACGCCGCGGGACGGCCCCGGTACTATCTACAAGCGAAATGGATGCAACACTACGTCGACGACGACACCTCGCAGCTGCTCATGCCCAGCCTGACCGTTTATCGTCCGGGACAGCCGCCGTGGCGTGTGAGCGCCAAGCGGGCCGAAGTCGCGACGGGCGGTGAGTCGCTGCTGTTGCAGGATGATGTAAAGATGCGGCGCATGGCGACGGAGAAACGCGGTACTCTGGAGATCGATACCTCCGTATTGAAGGTAGTACCCGACAAGGAATATGCCGAGACGGATCAACCGGTCACCATTACGGCCGACCTGGGCGTTACCCGGGCGGTCGGGATGCGGGCGAACCTCCGGCGGCGATATCTTCAGCTGCTGCACCAGGTGCGGGGTGAGTATGCGGGCCGCTAGCAGGGTGGTGCTGTTATTGGCCTGGTTGCTGCCTTGGTGTGCCTGGGCGCTTTCCAGCGATAAACAGCAGCCCATTCACATCGAGGCGGACAGCGTGGTCATCGACGATGCCCACGGCACAGCCGTTTACAAGGGCAACGTGCATTATTCCCAAGGAAGCACCCATTTGGAGGCCGATGAGGTGACGGTATACAGTACCGACCGCCAGAACGTGGACAAGGTGGTGGCCACCGGCGATCCCGCCACATTTCGTCAGCGGCCGGACAATCAGGATCAGGAAATGCGCGGGCAGGCCGGCCAGATAGAATATTACGCCGCCGCCGAGCGGGTTGTCCTTATAAAGGATGCCCACCTCTGGCAAGGCAAAAATGAATTCGCCGGCAACCGCATCGAGTACGATACCGCCCGGCAGACGGTGAAAGCCCTTAACAACGGAGACGAGTCGGGGCGTGTGCAGGTCATTATCCAACCCCATGACCATGAGCAATCTTCCGCATCCCCCACGCCAGCCGCGCCATGAGTACCTTGATTGCCCGTGATTTGGCCAAACGCTATCGTTCGCGTCGCGTAGTGGACGGTGTGTCGTTGCGCCTCAGCGGCGGCGAAGTCGTGGGTCTGCTGGGCCCCAACGGCGCGGGTAAGACCACCTGTTTTTACATGATGATCGGGCTGATCCGTTGCGACGGTGGAACCATCCTGTTGGATGACCAGGATATTACTGCTTTCCCCATGCATGTCCGCGCCCGGCTGGGTATCGGTTATCTTCCCCAGGAGTCCTCGGTCTTCCGCAAATTGAGCGTGGCCGATAATGTCATGGCCATACTCGAGTCCTTGCCCGGTTTGACGCGGGGGCAACGGCAGCAGCGGCGTGATGAATTGCTGGAGGAGTTGCACATTTCCCACTTGAAGAACAATCTGGGTATGAGTTTATCGGGGGGGAACGTGAGGGAAACCTTAGGAATTTGCGAGCGGGCCTATATCGTCAGCGACGGCAAGGTGATCGCCGAGGGTGTTCCACGCCAGTTGTTAAGCAACGAGCAGGTGCGCGCCGTTTATTTGGGCGAACACTTTACTTTGTAGGGGACAGCTCTGCAGTTGACGGGTAATTACGTTAAACTACGCTGTAATGAATGAATTAATGCCGTGATCAAGTAGTGGCTAGATGAAACAATCTCTTCAATTACGTCTTGGACAACACCTGACGATGACGCCGCAATTGCAGCAGGCTATCCGCCTGCTGCAATTGTCGACTTTGGAATTGCAGACCGAGGTGCAGCAGGCCTTGGAAAGCAACCCCTTGTTGGAGATGACAGAAGAGGGAGAAAGCGGCGCCGATACCGGTGGCGCTGACTATGAGGCGAACGATACCCCGGCGGAACGCGTCAACGGCGAAGAGGAGGTTGCTGCGGCGGCGAGTCTGGGCGGTGACATCACCGTGGCGGGCGGAGAGGACGATATGACGGGCGGCGCCATGCCCGGGGACATTCCGGCGGAATTGCCGGTGGATACCAACTGGGAAGATGTATACGATTCAGGTGGTTTGGGCGCCACCGGTGCGGAAGTCGACAGCCGCCTCTTCGAAATCCAGGACAGCCCCGCTGAGAGCCTCCGCGACCATCTAATGTGGCAAATGGGCTTGGCGCCCTTCAGCGATACCGATCGCGGCATCGCCTCGGCCATCATCGACAGTATCGATGATGACGGCTACCTGACAACGCCCTTGGAAGAGATTCAGCAGGGGATGGAGGCGGATAAGGAGATCGAGTTGGATGAGGTGGCGGCCGTGCTGCACCGTATCCAGAACTTTGATCCCGCCGGCGTGGCCGCCCGCGACCTGCGGGAATGCCTGATGATTCAACTGCAACAAATGCCGGCGGATACCCCCATGCTCGCGGCGGCCAAGCGCCTGGTGGATGAACATTTACCCTTGCTGGCCAATCGGGAGTACACTCAGCTGACGCGGCGCCTAAAACTGGACGAAAAAGCGCTGCAGGCGGTCATCGATCTGATCCAGACCTTGAATCCGCGGCCGGGCAACAGCATTGCCAGCAGCCAAGCGGAGTATGTCATCCCGGATGTCATCGTCCGCAAACACAATGGGGCATGGCGGGTGGAGTTGAATGAAGAAGCGGTGCCAAAATTGCGCATCAACAGGCAATACGCCAATTTGATTCGTCGCGCGGATTCGAGCAGCGACAATACGTATCTTAAGGGGCAGTTGCAGGAGGCGCGCTGGTTCCTGAAGAGCCTGCAGAGTCGCCACGAGACCTTGCTCAAGGTGGCCTCCTGCATCGTTGAAAGACAACGCGGTTTTCTGGAGCATGGGGAAGAAGCGATGAAGGCGCTGGTATTGCACGATGTGGCCGAGGTCGTGGGCATGCATGAGTCCACTATTTCCCGAGTGACCACCAAGAAATATATGTGGACCCCGCGGGGGATTTTCGAGCTGAAATACTTCTTTTCCAGCCACGTATCCACCGCCGCAGGTGGGGAATGCTCCTCCACCGCGATTCGCGCCTTGATCAAAAAACTCGTCGCGGCCGAGAATCAGCGCAAGCCGCTCAGCGACAGTAAGATCGCCTCCATTCTCTGTGACCAGGGCATCAACGTGGCGCGGCGCACCGTAGCGAAGTACCGGGAGGCCATGTCCATCCCGCCTTCCAACGAACGTAAGAGATTACTTTAATAACAAACGAGGTAGTTTACTCATGCATATTCAGCTCAGTGGCCAACATATAGAAATTACTCCCGCCTTGCGTCAGTATGTGACCGAGAAGTTGGAGCGCCTGGCACGGCACTTCGATCAGGTGGGGATCGTGCATGTCGTTTTAAGCGTGGAGAAACTGCGTCACAAGGCGGAGGCGACCATTCACCTGAATCGCGGAACGGTTTTCGCCGACATAGAAGCCGACGACATGTACGCCGCCATCGACGGCTTGGTGGACAAACTGGACAGGCAGGTCAAGAAGCAAAAGGAAAAAAATACCGATTATCGCAATGGCGTCGCCAAATAATCCTCATGGGGTAACACAGTCTCACGCCTAAGATGAGACGGGGGGATAACAACTATGCAAATCTCTGAATTCATTTCGATCGACCGGGTTGTCAGACATTCCAAGGCAACCAGCAAGAAGCGCGCACTGGAAATCGTGAGCGGATTGATCGCCGGTGCTCAACCCAATTTGCTGGAAACGGAAATTTTCGACTGTCTCTTGGCGCGGGAGCGCCTCGGCAGTACCGGCATCGGTCATGGTGTGGCCATTCCCCACGGCAGACTCAAAGCCGTTACCCAGCCCATAGCCGCATTCGCCGTCCTGGAGAAGGGGGTGGATTTCGATGCCATGGATGGGGAGCCGGTTGACTTGGTGTGCGCCTTGGTGGTGCCGATCGAGTCCACCGAGGAGCATTTGCAGATTTTGGCCTCGCTGGCGACCTTGTTCAGTGACGGCAGTCTGCGCGAGAATATGCGCCGAGCCGCTTCCACGGAAGAAATCTACACGCTGTTGACTGGGGAGGAAGTTGCGCGGCATCGACAAGCGGCTGCGCCCAACTAATGCCCTGCCTGTACTGCGGCTGCGGTGCGTCCGGTGTAGCATTTAAGACAATGGTGCCATGAACCGTATGGCGCGATCGGTGGGCGGCGACCATGACCAGTGAAAGAGCCATTTTACATGGCGTGTTCATGGAAGTGATGCAATTGGGAGTGCTGCTGACGGGGCCAAGCGGCGTCGGCAAGGGTGAGCTGGCCTTGGAACTCCTGACTCGCGGCCACCGCTTAATCGCGGATGATGCCCCCGAGTTTGCGCGTGCGGCGTCCGGCGCGGTGGTAGGCCGCTGTCCCGAAGTAGTCCGGGATTTTCTCGAAGTACGGGGGCTAGGAGTGATCAACGTGCGCGCCATGTTCGGTGAGATGGCCGTCGCGCCCTGCGCCGTGCTTGAGATCATTCTGCGGCTGCAGACAATGGGCCGCGAACAACTTGCTGGGGTAGATCGTCTGCGTGCCAGCCGTGATACGGTCCCGGTCTTGGAAAGCGAGGTGCCGCGTATTACGTTGCCGGTATCACCGGGGCGCAATTTGGCTATCCTTGTCGAGGCCGCGGTGCGCAATCATCAATTGACGTTGGGGGGATATGACGCCGCGGCGGATTTCGGCAGGCGTCAGCAGTCGTCATTAACAGGGTGAGTCATGAAGCTGATCATAGTCAGCGGCTTGTCGGGTTCGGGCAAGACCATCGCCTTACAGGCGATGGAGGATATGGGCGTTTACTGTATCGATAACTTGCCCTTCAAGCTGTTGCCGTCGCTGGCAAGGCATCTGAAGAATGCGCCGGACCGCCCTTACCACTATGCGGCGGTGGGTATCGACGCCCGCAATCTGACCGATGATTTCGCTGAGTTCCCCGCGGTATTGGAGCAGGTTCGCGTCGAGGGAGTTCAGTGTGAAATCATATTCCTCACCGCCGATGATCAAACACTGTTGAAACGTTTCAGCGAGACCCGCCGTAAACATCCCCTCAGTGATACCAGCGTGCCTTTGAATGAAGCGATAGAGGCGGAACGTAGTTTGCTCTTGCCGGTGGCGGCGGACGCCGACTGGCATCTCGACACCAGCCATACCAATGTCCACCAGTTGCGGGCCCTGGTGCGGGAACGCATGGGCAAGACCGGGCAGCAGACCTTGTCGTTACTGTTTTCCTCGTTCGGTTACAAGCACGGCCTGCCTCCCGATGCGGATTTCGTCTTCGATGTGCGCTGTCTCCCCAATCCCTATTGGGAACCGCACCTGCGACCACTAATAGGACTCGATGCGGACGTGCGGTCTTTTCTGGAACAACAGCCGATGGTGGGGCGCATGTATGAGGACATTCGCGATTTTCTGGGGACATGGGTGCCGCACTTCGAGGCGGAGAATCGCAGCTACATGACCATAGCGGTGGGGTGTACCGGCGGTTATCATCGTTCCGTTTATATGGTGGAACGTCTGGGTACACATTTTCGCGCCAGTCGCAGTAACGTGCTGACACGCCATAGAGAATTATTATAATGGTCGGGTTATTGATCATTACCCATGACCACGTCGGAACTGCCCTCTATGAAACGGCCGTCCAGATGCTCGGAATGTGTCCATTGATGACGGAAGTGCTGCCGGTGATGGCCGATTGCGAACCGGATGCGATGGTGAAGCGCGGCCGGGAATTGGTGGATAAGCTCAATGAAGGCGATGGTGTGCTGATCTTGACCGACATGTACGGCTCGACCCCCAGCAACATCGCGGCGCGCCTTGCAGTCGATCACCGGGTACTGGTGGTGAGCGGCATCAATCTGCCCATGCTCGTGCGGATCATGAATTATCCCAAGCTCGGGGTGATGGAATTGGCACTCAAGGCGGAGAGCGGGGGACGGGATGGCATATTTTATTGCGTGCCGGAAATATTGAGTGACTGGCGTGATACGTAGACAGGTAACCATCGTCAATAAGCTGGGCTTGCATGCGCGGGCGGCCGCAAAGTTCGTTACTCTGGCGTCGTCCTTCGACAGCGAAGTGCAGCTGGCGCGGGGTGAGCGGCTGGTCAACGGCAAGAGCATCATGGGCGTGATGATGTTGGCCGCTGCCAAGGGCGTATCCTTGGAACTGATTATCGACGGCGGGGACGAAGCAGAAGCCCTGGACAAACTGGAGCAGCTGATTCTCGACCGCTTCGGAGAGCCGGAATAATCGTGCAGCCTTGAGCGCATGAATGACGGAGCGGCGCACGCACGGTCGTCCCCATCAACCGCCGGATATTCTCCTGCTTTTACCGGATTGATGTCTGTTTGGCGGGTGCGACCGGC
The DNA here is from genome assembly GCA_037381915.1 of Gammaproteobacteria bacterium. Lineage (GTDB taxonomy): Bacteria > Pseudomonadota > Gammaproteobacteria > DRLM01 > DRLM01 > JARRQJ01. The sequence continues at coordinate 44,567 of JARRQJ010000041.1, forward strand.
GCGCTGCGCATGAGCCGGTTTGTCATTATTACTCCCCATTCCGCGGCCTTTTCCCGTACACTCTCGCTGCGAGAGGCGGGAGTGATGTATGAGTGAAATCCGGGAAGGCGCGGAGCGCGAAGCGAATCTGCGTCGCTTCAATCAGGCGTTGGAAAGTGGGGTGCTCAGTAATGTCCGCCTCATGCTCAACAGTCTCTATCCCGCCGAGATCGCCCATCTCCTGGAGTCGCTTCCCGCCAATAGCCGCAAGATCGCCTGGGAAATGGTCGTTCCGGAGCTTGAGGGCGATGTCTTGTTGCATCTCAGCGAGGGAGTGCGCACCGGCCTGATCCGGGAGATGGAGCCCCATGAATTGCTAGCCGCCACCGAGGGCCTGGAGACCGACGACCTGGCGGATTTCCTGCAGGATCTGCCCGGAGCGGTGGTAGCCGAAGTCCTCAACTCCATGAGCGTGCAGGATCGCCGGCGTCTGGAATCGGTGTTGCCCTATCCGGAGGATACCGCGGGCGGTTTGATGAACACCGACACCGTCACCGTCCGTCCCGATGTCACGCTCGATGTGGTGCTGCGCTATCTGCGCTGGCGCGGCGAGATCCCGGAAATGACTGATAGCCTCATCGTGGCCAAGCGCGATGATACCTATCTGGGCTTGTTGCCCATAAACCGCATATTGACCAAAGATCCGGCGCTCACCGTGGGCGAGGTCATGACCAGCGACGTGGAGGCCATCGATGCCATGATGTCCGCCACTGAAGTGGCGAGCCGCTTCGAACACCGCGATCTGGTGTCGGCGCCGGTTGTGAACGGTCAAGGCAATCTGTTGGGGCGCATCACCATCGATGATGTGGTGGATGTCATCCGCCAAGAAGCAGATCATTCCCTGATGAGTATGGCCGGGCTGTCCGAGGAAGAGGACCTCTTCGCCTCGGTGGCCTCCAGCAGTCGACGCCGGGCGGTATGGTTGGGAGTCAATCTCGCCACGGCCCTGATGGCATCGTGGGTGATAGGCCTATTCGACGCCGCCATAGAAAAGGTGGTGGCGTTGGCGGTGCTGATGCCCATCGTTGCCAGTATGGGCGGCATCGCCGGCAGCCAGACCCTGACCCTGGTGATCCGTGGTATGGCGTTGGGCCAGATCAGCAAAGCCAATGCCTGGCGCTTCTTCACCAAGGAGATCGCGGTGGGGTTGGTGAACGGCCTGGTATGGGCCCTGGTAGTGGCGGGTATCGCCGCGCTGTGGTTCGACAACATGCAGGTCTCCTGGATTCTCGGCGTGGCGATGGTGGTGAATCTCATTACTGCGGCAGTGATGGGGACCGTGATCCCGCTGATGTTGCGCCGCCTCGGCATCGATCCCGCATTGGCCGGCTCGGTGTTGTTGACCACCTTTACCGATGTGGTGGGCTTCATGTCGTTTTTGGGGATCGCCGCGTGGGTGTTCCTCTAAGGAATGATTGATCCATCCGCTGCGCCCGGCGAGGGTGCATGGGTTATGAGCGCCTGTCCAGTATCAGATTTCCGTAGTCGTCGCAGCAGCAATGCCAGCCGGGTGCGAGGAAGGTGCTGGAGACGGCGTCGGTGATCAGCGCGGGCCCCGCCAGCTGCTGTGATCCGCGCAGTTCCGCACGTTCCCATACGGCCACCGGCATATCGATGCCGTAAAGGCGGGCTGTGCCGGTCGGCGGGTGTCGGTGGCCGGTCGGGCGGTGCGGCAGATCGAGCGTCGGCCGCGGTTCGCGTACGGCCACGCGCAGGTTCACCAACTCAATGGGCAGCCCGAGGTGATAGCCATAGCTCCGGGTGTGGAGATTATGGAACGCCGCGGCGGCATTGGCGCTATCCTGCCAGCCGACGGCCAGGGTGGTGAGCTGGCCGCGATAGCGCAGATCCACACTCCGTTCCAGCAGGATCCTGTCGCTTGCGACGCCCTCCAGGTGCAAGGCCGTGATCCCCTGTCGTTCCAAGGCGGCGAAATCGTCATCTATCGACTGGTCGTCGATTTCCGCCAGCAGGCAATTCAAGGTGCGTGACAGCCGGCGGCCGTGGGGTGCCACCAGCATCCCCAGCGCCGACAATACCCCGGCGTGAACGGGAATGAGGGCCTGGGTCATATCCAGGGCTTCGGCCAGGGCGCAGACATGCAGTCCGCCGGCGCCGCCGAAGGACAGCAGCGTGAAGCGGCGCGGATCGATGCCGCGCTGCACGGAGATGGTCCGCAGGGCACGGGCCATGTGCTCATTGGCAACGCGCACGATACCCAACGCCGTTTCCTCCACGCTCATCGACAAGGGCTCGGCGATGCGGGCGATGGCCCCGTGCGCCGCCCGGGTAGCGAGTCGCATGGTGCCGCCGAGAAAGTGGTCGGACAGCAAACGGCCCAGAATCAGATTGGCGTCGGTCACCGTGGCATCGCGGCCGCCGCGGCCGTAACAGGCCGGTCCCGGATCAGCCCCCGCCGATTGCGGTCCGACGTGCAGCAGCCCGCCCGTGTCGACCCGGGCGATGGAGCCGCCGCCGGCGCCGATGGTATGCATGTCCACCATAGGCACGCCTACGGGATAGGGGCCGATATGGCCTTCGCTGGTGAGGCGAATCTCGCCGTCGATCAAGGCCACATCGGTGGAAGTGCCGCCCATGTCGAAAGTGAGCAGACGCGATTGGCCACTGTATTCGCCGATGAAGCGGGCGGCCGACAGTCCGCCCGCCGGTCCCGACAGCAGCATGCGCACGGCGTGGCGCCCCGCTTCGTCGATATCCATAGTGTCGCCGGAGCTCTGCATCACGGCGATGGCGGCGCCGGGGAGGGCCGTGTGCAATTTTCGCAAATAGCCCTGGATCAGCGGGCCTACCCAGGCGTTCAACCAGGTGGTGATGCCGCGTTCGTATTCGCGGTATTCGGGTATGACCTCCGATGAGCGCGAGACGAAGACGCCCTCTGGGATCATGTCCGCAATCTCGCGCTCGAAGCGTTCGTCGCGAAACGAGAACAGCAGGTTGATCGCCACCGCCCGGGGTTTTAGCCGTTGCAGAGTGTCGCGCAGGGCCGCCAGATCTTCTCCGCTCAAAGCCTCCACGATGCTGCCGTCGGCGGCGAGGCGCCCGCCGGTCTCCAGACATAGCTCTTCGGGAACGGGTGGCGGCAGTGGCGTGGGCTGCAAATTATATAGTTCACGGCGCGCCTGGCGGCCGATGGTGAGCATATCCTTGAAACCGCGATTGGTGATAAACGCGGTGCGCACGCCCTTACGTTCCAGAACCGCGTTGGTGGCGACGGTGGAACCGTGCACCAGACGCAGTTGCCGCGGGTCGATGCCGAGTTCGCGGATTCCCGTTAATATGGCCTGCTCCGGCGCCGCGGGTGTCGACAGACATTTGTGAATTCGCAGCGACTCGCCGTCGTAGACCACGAAGTCGGTGAAGGTGCCGCCGGTGTCGATGCCTAACAATATCGCGGCGTGCTTGTCTGGATTTGTCATCTTCGGGAACTTTTCCGGAATTGTGGACTCTTTACACCTCGTCTTAAGTATAATGCCGCGGCGGCTCAGCACGGCTAGAGACCATAGCTTTTGTCCTGTTATTTCGCAGCGTGCCAACAGCCAAGAGATAAAGAAGAAGCATGAGCGATGCAACCAGTCTGATTCAATTAGAACACGTCTATCGCTATTACGGTCATACCTGCGCCCTGAACGACGTCAGCTTCAGCGTCGGCAAGGGCGAGGTCCTGGGGCTGCTCGGTCCCAACGGGGCCGGCAAGTCCACCGCCATGCAGATCATCAGCGGTAACCTGGCGCCCAGCGCCGGCCAGGTGTGGGTAAACGGCGTTGATCTCCTCGATCAACCCACCGCCGCGAAGGCCGGACTCGGTTATTTGCCGGACGTGCCTCCCCTCTACCGGGAATTGAGCGTGGACGAGTATCTGGCCTACTGTGCGCGGCTCAACCGCATTCCCGCCGGTCAACAGCGCGCTGCCATCGCCACCGCCAAGGAGCGCTGCGGTCTGGTCGAGGTGGGGCGGCGTCTCATCGGTAATCTCTCCAAGGGTTATCAGCAGCGGGTAGGTATCGCCCAGGCCATTATCCACTCGCCGGCGGTGGTGATCCTCGACGAGCCGACCGTGGGTCTCGATCCGCTGCAGATGCGCGAGATTCGCGCTCTGATTCGGGAACTGCGCAGCGAGCACAGCATCATCCTCTCCACCCATATCCTTCCCGAGGTTCAGGCGGTGTGCGATCGCGTCCAGATCATCAGTGCGGGCAAGCTGGTATTCAACGACAGCATCGAAGGCCTGCAACTGCGCATGAGCGCCTCCAGCCTGCTGGTGCGCTTGCGGCGCCCGCCCGCTATCGATGAATTGCAACAGCTGCCCGATGTGGAAGCGGTGGAGGCGGTGGCCGAGGGCGTGTGGCGGCTGCATTATCATCCCGAGCGCAATCCCGCCGAACGATTGGTGACGGAGGCGGTGCGGCGCGATTGGGGCCTGTATGAATTGATTCCTGAGCGCATGTCCCTGGAGCAGGTATTCGTCGACATCACCCGCAGCGATCCCACCGAACATGAGGGAGGAGCGGCAGCATGATCTTTCGTATCGCGGCCCTGGAATTGCGGCGGATGTTCCTGTCGCCGCTGGCCTGGAGCGTATTGGCGGTGGAACAGCTGATCCTCGCCTGGTTTTTCCTGATCGGGATCGACAACTATATGGCCTTGCAGCCGCGCCTGACAATGATGCAGGGGGCGCCGGGGGTGACCGACCTGATCGTGGCGCCCTTGTTCGGCGATGCCTCAATCTTTCTGTTGTTCGCCGTGCCGATGTTGACCATGCGCCTCATCAGCGAGGAACGCCGCGGGCAGACCCTGAGCCTGTTGTTGTCGGCGCCGGTGTCCATGACCGACATCGTGCTGGGCAAATTTCTCGGGGTGACGGTGTTTTTCCTGATACTGGTGGCGTTAATCGGTCTGATGCCGCTGTCCCTGCTTGCAGGCGGCACCATCGATTTTGGGCAGTACGCCGCCGGACTGTTAGGCGTGGCGCTGTTGACGGCAAGTTTCATCGCGGTGGGGGTGTTCATGTCCTCCCTCACGGCGCAGCCGGCCATCGCCGCGGTCAGTACCTTCGGCATATTGCTGGGTTTGTGGATCATCGATTGGGCGGGAGCTGACCGCAGCGGCGAGTTCAGCGGCTTATTCGGCTATCTTTCCATTCTGCGCCACTATCAATCCTTGCTCAAAGGGGTGTTTAACAGCAGCGACGTAATCTATTACCTGTTATTCATCATTACCTTCATCGTGCTCAGTATCCGGCGCCTTGATGCCGATCGATTGCAGCGCTGAATTTCGAACGATGTAAACCCAGCTGAAGGTCACTATGCAAGTTACACAAAGCTCCAGACGTCTAACCCGCTTGAACAATGTTCTATTCGTCGTGCTGTTGCTGGGTGTGGTCGGGCTGCTGGCCTGGGTGAGTACCCGTTACAACTATGAGGCGGACTGGACCGCCAACGCGCGCCATTCCCTGTCGCCGGCCAGCGTCAAGCTGCTGCAGCAGGCCAAGGGGCCGATCACCGTCACCGCCTTCGCCCGCGGTACCCAGCAGTTGCGCGATCACATCCGCGATATGATCGGCCGCTACCAGCGTTACAAATCCGATATCAGCCTCAGTTTCGTCAATCCGGATACCGATCCGTCCCGCGCCCAGGCCATGGGGGTGACCACCGACGGCGAGATCGTGATCGACTATGCCGGGCGCAAGGAGCACCTCAAACCCTTCGAACTGAAGGAACAGAATATCACCAACGCCTTGCAGCGCCTGTTGCGCAGCGGTGACCGCTGGCTGGTGTTCCTCGAAGGTCACGGTGAGCGCAGTATTGAGGGTCAGGCAAATAATGGTTTGTCGCTGTGGGTGAAGCAGCTGGAGGACAAGGGCTTCAAGGTCCGCAGCATCAATCTGGCACAGGCGGGCAGCATCCCGGACAACACCACGGTGCTGGTGATCAGCACGCCGCAGGTGGACCTGCTGCCCGGCGAGGTGAAGGCGATTGAAGACTATGTGGGGCGCGGCGGCAATCTGTTGTGGTTGGGCGATCCTGGCTCCCTGCATGGCTTGCAGCCCGTGGCCAAGGAACTGGGAGTGAAATTCCTGCCGGGAATCGTGGTGGATCCCACCGCTCAGGTGCTGGGGATCCGCAGCGCGGCGATCGCCGCGGTGACCAGTTATGGTGCCAGCCCGGTCACCAAGGACTTTCGTCTGCTGACCCTGTTTCCCCTCGCCGCGGGGATGAGCATTACGGCACCCAAGGGCTGGCAGGGTGACGGCTTCCTCAAGACCGGAGCCAGCAGCTGGGTGGAGACCGGCAAGCTCACCGGCCAGGTGAAGTTTGACGAAAATCAGGATATCCGCGGGCCGGTAACCATCGGTGAGACCCTGACGCGTACGCCCCCGGATCAGGCGGCGGACAAAGCCAAGGCCACCGCGCACCATGGCAAACAACAGAGGGTGATCGTCATGGGTGACGGCGATTTCCTCGCCAATGAATATGTGGGCAACGTGGGCAATCTCGATCTCGGCATGAATATGGTCAACTGGCTGAGCGAGGATGAGCATTTCCTGGATATTCCCGCCAAGACCGCGTTGGATACCAGCCTGCGGCTCTCGTCCATGCAATCGGGCGTCATCGGCTTCGGCTTCCTGTTCGGTCTGCCGGCCGTCCTGCTGGTCAGCGGCCTGACCATTTGGCTGCGGCGGCGTAAGCGTTAAGAGGTGGCATGATGGGCAAGCGGGTATTGCTCAATGTGTGGTTGGCCGTTGCCTTGCTGGCACTGGTGTGGGTGGTATGGAAGGA
>JARRQJ010000042.1:0-20061 GCA_037381915.1 Gammaproteobacteria bacterium
GTTTACTCTAATATCCTACGATGACGTGGCCAATGGGCGCTGGCGTTTTAATCCGGCCCTCGGCTTCAGCCTTGGCATCAGCCCGGACGAAGGGCAGCGCCGGTTACTGCACTATACCCGTGTGCTGAAAGAGAGCGGCAAATACGAGCTGACCATCTGGCCTTATCACGCCATGCTCGGCGGAATCGGCCATGCGCTGGTATCAGCGGTGGAGGAAGCGGTGTTCTTCCATTCAGTGGCGCGCTTCAGTCGTCCGGATTTTCAGATCAAAGGGAATAATCCCTTCACTGAACATTATTCCGTACTGGGCCCGGAGGTCACCGAAGATCCTGACGGCAAACCTCTCGCCCGGCGCAACCAGGCACTAGTAGAAGAATTACTGAAACATGACGCCGTTATCATAGCGGGGCAGGCCAAGAGTCACTGTGTGGCGTGGACCATTGCCGACCTATTGAGCGACGTGTTGGACCGTGATCACCGACTCGCCAAGAAAGTCTATCTGCTGGAGGATTGCACCTCGCCAGTGGTGATGCCTGGGGTCATCGACTACACCGAACAGGCTGATGCCGCGTTTCAAAGGTTCGCGGATGCAGGCATGCGCGTGGTCCGTTCGACGGATGCCATTGCGGACTGGCCGGGCATCAATGTGTAACTCCCAGATGTATAGGAAAAATACCCGCTCAATTCCGCCAAGTTCCATGGGTACAACACTTGGGCGTCAAGGTGGGCGTCATCGCTCTTGGCGCGACACCGAACTGCCGGCCCGCGCCTTCTCGCTCACAAAATTGCAGTCCGCCCGTCGACGCCGAACGAAGTCTGTAAAACAGTCGACTACAATTCAAGTTCCGGACGTCCATCCATTTCTTTCAGACGCTTTTCCAGATTATCAACCATTTCCGCCGCTTCGGCCATTTCCAGCGAAAGCGCTTCCTGAACGATCGAGGCTAGCACCCTATAGTCACTTTCACCGATATGCTCTCGCGCCTCGGCGCTGACGTTTTCCTTGAATGCCTCTACGACTTTTTGCGCTAATTTCTCATTTTGGTTGCTCATGGACAACTCCTTTGGTTACGGATGCAGAGCAGCAAAAGGGGTCGGTGACAACTGAAAATTGAATGATTACCATTTGTCACTCCGCATATGCGTGATTAGTTGCTCTATTTTGTCCAGATATTTTCGTGCACTATAGGAGATTATGCCGAAGACATGACGGTTGCAACTATTGCGAGTGCGGAACCGTACTTGAAAGTCCTGAGAGTATCGTAATCGCCTCATTCAAAGGTCCGCTTACGGTCGAATTCGCGGTGCATCCAATACTGCGGATTATGGATAGGTAACCCAGCGTCATGGCATGCCACACAACTCATTCTTTCAAATAAATCCCCGCTCCGACAATGTAAGTACCGTCAACGGATTGGACTTTCCGCACGAAGGTATGCTTGAGCGCGGGGGTATTGTCTCCAGGCTTGTACCAATTGAGGTCCAGCCAAGCACTATCTTGTTCTTTTGCGGCGGCTATTTCATCCTTAATGACCTCTTTCCCTGTTAGATCTTTTAGGCCGATAAGGTTTTTGCCTTCCAGGCTGGGAAAGACCGGATTCACCAGTTCCACGCCGTCCAAACTGTTGACAAATACATAAGTATCCATGAATACAAAGGGGCCTGTTTTGTCGCGCAATAAAGCAAAGGCTTTTTTGCCCTGCTCCTCAACCAAATCAGCGCCCCGATTAACAATGTCTTCGATGAACGCTTTGTCCATCTGCATGTTATAGATGCCGCAGCCAACAATGCGTGGTTCACCCGACGGAAAAGTCACACGTTTAACAAAAGTAGACTTCCACGCGGGAAAGATATCACCGGGTTCGGGATACATGTAGTGGACCCAGCCTTCGCCTGAAGAGCTTTCTGCGGCACTGATGATCATCTCACCGAAAGGTTTGCCCGTGATGTCCTTCATGCCCCGCACATTGACCCCCTCGCCGGCCGGATCTGCAGCGTGAAAAAGCCGGTAGCCATCCATTGCCCAGACAAAGAAATAGGTTTCATCATGGAGCCACTTGGAACCCTTCTGACGAAACTCGGCATAAGCCTGCTCACCGCACTCCTCGAAAACCGCTGCCGCTTCCCGTACAAGCGCCATCAACTCTTGGGCGGTCATTTTCCGGGAAGCCGGAGCCATCGTAGGCGCATCGGCCAGATAAACACCACAGCCCACCAATACCCATTTGTCTCCCATCTTTACCTTAGTCACATAAGCGGATTTTTCCGTGGAAACGCTTTCTCCCGGCTTTGGCCACATATATACGACCCAGCCGGAACCTTTGGTTTTTACCACCTCATACATCTCGTGGACTATATGTTTGCCCCGACTATCCTTCAGGTTTAACAGATTGCGTCCCTCCAAATTCGGAAAGGCAGGGTTGACGAGATCAATGCCCTTCATGTCGAATACAAAAATATAAACATCTTTGACGAGAAAGGGGCCGGCCGGATCATGGAAAAGCCGAAAAGCCGCCGCACCTTTTTTATCAATCTCTTCGGCGGCTTGATTTACCATGTCCACGGCAAAATCTCGTTCCATGCGATCGTTGTAGATGCCGCTACCGACAATATAATCATTGCCCTGGGGCGCTTGCACCAGTCGGACGTAACTGCTTTTCCAGCGGGGAAGTAGGCCGCCGGGTACCGGCCACTGATAGTGATACCAGCCTTCCGGCTTGTCAGAAAAAGCCGTTACGGCTTCGATAAGACCGCGGATTATGGGTTTTCCGTTGATGTCTTTCAAGTCCAACTGGTTTTTGCTTTCCAGCTCCGGATCGGGATGGACCACCATGTTTCCGTTGGTGTCGAGCACAAAGATATAAGCCTCGTACTTCCGCCACTGGCTGCCGGGAGTACGGAAATCGCTAAACGCCGCTTCGCCTTTGAGCCGGACAAGCTCCGCTGCCTTATTGACCGAATCTACTAGTTCGCGGGTGTCTTTGTATTGGTAGCGTTGATGGGATTGATATCGATCTTGCATATGGAATCCCTCCAGAATTGCCGGATTGCAGGCCCTGCGGGCTACGTCATAAGCTTGTCGAATTGCTCGATGCTGATTGCGGGCGCGGTGCGAAAGGATATTCCCAGCAGTTTGGTCAAAGCCGCCGATACCTGCATCGCGTGTTCCGTATCTGGAAGGTCAACAACGACCACAAGATCAACATCGCCTAGCAGCGCGTAACCTGCTTTGATCTCGCCGCCATATTCCTCGATTAACGCCACAGCATCATCCGAGCGTTTCACGCTGACCGCTTTCAAGGCTTCCGGTGAATACTTACCGAACATAAGATAGCTCGCCATAAACGCTCCTCCTTGTTCAAGGTGGACTCACACATTCAGTATAGCTTGGCTTTCAGGATGTGTAGCGATTCCATCCTATTGACAACATGTCGTTGAAAGTCGACAAACTGAATCCACACATGCCGGCGGGGCGGCGGCAGCAAGACGGCAATTATTTGATTATATTCAGAGGTTCTGTAACCCAAAGCGAGCACTCTACCTTGGGCTATACTTATCCGGTAGAGAGAGCTGAAGAACGCGTTTATCAACATTGACGCACCGCCCAAAAGTTTGGGGGAAGTGCACTCAGACCGCCAAATCTCTGAACTTTCCTGGCGGGTGCTCAATGCCACGTTGACCTTAACCCTGTACGTGTGAAGACTCGAAAAATGGCAAAAACGCTTCGATTCATCATTATCCCGAAAGTCACACATCCGTGGTTCGACGAGGTAAGTAAGGGTGCGCAGGCTCAAGCCGAAATCCTGAGCCGTGAGCTTAGTTACGAGATTGCTGTCGACTATATGCCACCATCCATCTGCAACGTCACCGAGCAAAACGCAATTCTGATGAATGCCGCTACAAGTCGCCCGAGCGGCATCGCCATCGATCCGGTTGACATAGTAGCTCATGTTACGGCGATCAATCGCATCAGGGATCAGGGTATTCCGTTGGTTCTCTTCGACTCGCCATCGCCAGATGGGAGTATCACCAGCGTTGGCAATAGCTTTTCTCAGCAGGGGGTCATAGCGGCCGAGCGTCTCGTCAAGCTGATTGGATATGCGGGCAAGGTGGCTGTGATGCAGGGATATCCCACAGCACCAAACCACAAAGAAAGGTACGAAGCCCAGATGGATGTATTGAAGAAGTATCCCGACATAACCGTTGTCCATGGCGGCATAGACAATGACGACATCGAGACTGCTCGCCAACAGGCCCTATCTGTTCTCGAATCGCATCCCGATCTAAGTGGTTACTTGTGCTGTGATGCTTCCGGTCCGATTGGTATAGCAACCGCCATCAAGGAGGCCGGGAAGATCGGGAAAGTAAAAGTGGTCAGCATGGATGGGATCAAGCCCATACTCGATGCCATTAAGGAAGGTGTCATCGATTCTTCCTCAGCAACCATTCCGCAAATGCAAGGCTCAATCGTAGTCCTGATGTTGTGGCAGGCATCGTTAGGCCTACAGTTGCCTCAGATTATTGATACAGGCATTGACGTGATTACACAAGAGAACGTGGATAGGTATCTGGCTAATGAAGTGTAAAGAGCAGACACACCAAGCCAGCGCCTCCACACAGCTTGCCGATTGACTGCAAAGGGAACGTATCCAATAATTTTATCAACTCGCACTTGCAAAAAGTACTGATTTTGCATGCTAGTTATTGCGAACGTCGTTCTCATATATATACCGGGCCCGCAATTCGTTTCGCCTCATCCGGGTGGCGGGAATGGCGTTTGAATGCATTGCACAAACTACCGCATTAGAAATTGTTGGCTTCCGATACAAGAATCACGATGGTACAGTCGAATAGTGCCCGTAGCACCGTCCAGGGTTGAAATTGTAGATATGTCGACTATACATATCGATACACGGTAATCAACGGAGGGAGTTCATCATGATCAGGCAATATTTTATTGCGGCGATGATTTTGGTCACCCTTGCTGTGCCATCCCTTGGTGTTACCCAATCCTCTGTTGATTCCGCGTCATGTTCGGAGAAGGATGCGCAAAGCTTGCTGTCCGCCTTTATATCTTATACGGATTTGCGTATTCGCTCCGTTCTATGGAGTCTCGAGATATTGGCCTCCACAAATGAAGCGCAGTCAGGCAACTGGCGGAAGATGCAGGGCCTCCTCAGCGGCTATCAGAAATCGGATAGGGGATTCATCGTCTGGTATGTCCACCCTGATGGATCTTATCACACGGTCAATAAAGGTCTCATGGACAAGAAACTAAGTGACAGGAGCTATTTTCCGGATCTCATGGCGGGCAGGAAAATAACAGGCGCTCTCGTTGTCAGCAAGAGTACCGGTCAACGTTCTGCCATAATCGCCGTTCCCGTCAAGAAAGGTAACAAGGTTGTCGGCGCCGTCGGTGCATCGCTTTTTCTTGACAAGCTCGCCGCGCGGATCAGTGCCGTACTCGATCTACGTCCTGGTATCTCTTTTTTCGCGCTGGCCCCGAACGGCCTAACCACTCTGCATCTAAAGGCGGACCGCCATTTTTTGGACCCGCGTGAATTGGGAAGTAATACACTTAAAAAAGCAGCGACCGAGATATTAAACGGTACTTCGGGCAAAACAACCTATGTTTACGATAATGTCACGAAGGAAGCGATTTACCAGACATCCTCGCTAACCCAATGGCGATTTGCTATAGCCTTCAGCGCCGCTCTTCAGTGAAGGAGCCTCTGTTTAGATGTGGCGGAAATCGGCTCCGTAGCCCCACAGCTGAAGTATCATTATCCTAATATGAAGGCACAAAAAATCAATGGCGCTGGCACAAACTCTGATGCAGGGACGTCAGACAGCGATGATCTAATTGAATGAGAAGATATCATCCCTGCAATGGCGATCTCTATAATCGAATCATGAGGAATGCTGCATGCAGAACGCTTGCCAATAGTGTGGAAGCTTATACTATTAAAGCAGATGAGATTGCCGTGATTTACCAGGTAGCGGACTCTGAGAGTGGAGGGATTCAAGATGTTGAATACGCAGTAGAGCAAAGAGAGGCAGTTACATCAGTGATGTGCCCGGCACCTTCCGGTCCTACCTTATAGAAGTAAGGTAATCCACTTAGAAAGGGGATAAGATGCCGAAGGACACGTTTACCCGAAGCAGATTGTCGCCAAGCTACGGTTTCGACTTGATCTGAGACCGGACTTGAAAATGAACGCACCCATCAGGGCAAGATGTGCTGTGGCCGCACGCCGATGGCCACATGGGAAGACGGAAAACGGATTTGGAGGGAAAAGTTCGTGGCTTGAACTTGACCCGACAATAATGCTTCCTCGGAGCCGGCAACCGTCAGATCAGGTCGCGACTACCACAGATAACCCCATGGTCGTCGATCGTAGGTGAGGGCGGGTGTTTTGGAGTCAATTTGCGCCAACACGGCCGTACACCTTGGGGATCTTATACCGCACATTTCCTTGGGAAGTAAACACTTCGAAACACATTCAAGCAACAGAACACACGATAAAATAACCCGCCTCCCCTGAGCATCTCTAGGGCTAGTGACTGTCCATTTCGATGGCCTGTCGCTGCCGCTCCGCCGTGTCCATCAATCCTTGTTCGACTCGCTTCGCCTTATCCAATGCCTCCACCTGGCCACTCCACACATTATCTGTTTTATCCGTTGTCGCTTTGACGCTGTCATTACTGGCCTTTGTCTCCGCCGTCCCTGCTTCGCCGCTGTTCTTCGCACATCCGGCAAGCAGTGCCAGCGACACGGCCGTCAATATCGTATATCTGATTTTCATAGTTCCTCCTTATGCACAAAACCTTTTCCTAACCCCCCATGGAAACCACCACAGAGTATCTTGCAGATATATATCGACCGTCGCCAAGATTCCTCTTGGCGGGCTGGATCGCGTGATAAACTAGCCGCTCCCGCAACCCGCCGAACAACCTCATTTCGGGTACGCGCGGAAATTCTTGATCGACATCGGGAATATACCTTCCCGTCGCGTGCAACAATGATGCGTTATACAACAGCCGTCAAAATCGAAAGCCTGGCTATGATTCCATTCCGTTCGCAACCGCCGCGCAGTCGCGCTTGCCCCCTCCTGCGGCGGGAATGGCGGCAGATCGGCCTTTATAGGATCATTACCTGATGACGACTCGTGACCGTAACTCCCAGGCCGTACTTCCGGTTATCGGCACCATACTCTTGCTCGGTCTGGCGCTGTTGTTGTGGATGGGCCACGGCCGGCACCGCACGGGCATTTGGGTGGCCACCTGGCAGCCACAACCTGCCTTTCACATCCCCCGCCGCGCCCTGGCCGCCGCCGCCACCGCCAGCCATGTCTATATAATCGGTGGCATGGACAAGGACAATCGCTATGTCGCCCAAGTGGAATACGCGCCCATCCATGCCGACGGCACCCTGGGCGCGTGGCAGTTTACTACGCCCCTCAGCCAACCGCGCTTTTACCTGGCAGCGGTCGTCGCTGCCAGTTATCTCTACGCCATCGGTGGCGCCAATGGACAACGGGGACAAAACAATCTCCCCAGCGCCACCGTGGAACGCGCCGCTATCCGCTCCGACGGCAGTCTGGGTCCCTGGCAACGCCTTTCCTCTCTCACGACGCCCCGTCGCGGCCTCCAAGCAGCGGTGTACCGCAATCACATTTACGCCATCGGCGGATACAACGGGCTTTTTCTCAAATCCGTGGAACGGGCCGACATCAAGCCGGACGGCAGCCTCTCGGACTGGCGTCTCGACCCCGAACGGTCGGTCATCGATCGCTACATCCATTCCGCAGCCCATCTCGGAGACAAACTCTACTTGCTCGGCGGTCATGAGCAAAACCCCGAGGCCGTCAGTTATGGCGACGTAGAAATGACCCGCATCAACGGCGACGGCAGCCTGCAGCCCTGGGAGATCCAAAAAACCGTTCTCAAGACGCCGCGTTTCATCGCCGCCGCCTTCGCCATGAATCACTTCATCTACATGCTGGGAGGCCACGACGGCCGCAATCGCCTACGCAGCGTGGAAATGGCGCCCCTCGACCAGCAGGGGCGCGTCGGCCCCTGGTCTTTCACCACCCCGCTGCACGACGAGCGCAGCGCCACAGCCCTGGCCGTACACGGCGACAAGGTTTACGTGTTCGGCGGCATGGGCACGGGCGGCGCGTTGAGCAGCGTGGAAATGGCCGAGCAAGGGCCAGATGGAACATTAGGCATTCATGAGCCCCGCCGACAACCCATCGATTCGACCCCCGGCCGGACCGCGGCACCGCCGCGCGCGGATGCCCACTGATGGCACGCGAACCAGCAACCGTTAAGTTGCGCACCAAGCGCTCCCATCATCATGCTTGATCTCGATGACACTCAAAGCCTGGCCACCGTCATGCGATCGTTTCGCCGGCTATCCACGACGGCAGCCGTACTCTTGTGCGCCCTGTTGAACGGTTGCACATCCGTTCCTACCACTCCGCAGGTCAAAAGCGGCAAGACTGCCCCTGCGCAAGCTCCAGCCGCCGGCTCGCTGCTTGAGCGCGCCCTGCGGGCGCCGGCCACCGATCTGGCGAGTGCCTACTACGGAGAGAAGCACCTTTTCGACCAGCTGTCACGGGTGGGACGCGGCATGATCATCGATACGCCGCAGGGACGGATAGACGCCGACAATGCCGGGAAGGTAAAGCAAGAATTACAGCGACACTTAGCAACCTATGAAACCGCGATCAAGCAAAGGGGATATGAATCGATAGCCGGTGTCTATCTCGGCAACGCCACCACCGCCTGCGCCCACGTCCCTTCCTTATGGCTACGCGCCATGCTCAAGGGAAGACTCGGCACGGTCAAGATCACCCAAAACGGCTTCACATTCAAACTTGTTCAACCGCTCAAAGACCAGACCTCGACCATCGTTATCCCGGGTGTCGTCGTCGAGTCATCCCTGGTCTTGTCCGATCCGGCAAATTTCGATTTCCGCTTTCGCGGTAAAGTCACTGCCGACGGGATCACGCTACGCCCGGATGCGAAGGCGATCATCTCCGCCTGGCCCGCGTGGATGGAACCGCCGAACCGCGCGAACCTGTCAAGCTGCACCATCTCCCTCGCCGCCGGTCAGACGATTGTCCCGTTCTCGAAATAATCAGCTGCAACGAACTGTACAATCATCCAGACAGACCATACCCGCGCCGCTTTCGGCCGCGGAATGATGACTCACATTAATTTGCTGGCATACCAGGTTGGTTTATGGCGAAAGGCAGGTCAGCGTGGCCCCCGGCCTTGGCGTACCGGACGCCGCAACATCTTCGCGCATCAAGCTATCGCGCATATGCGCGCCGCTGCCGGCATGGCGTTTCATAACGATCTCGGTCATCACGCTCAGCGCGATTTCCTCCGGCGTGCGCGCGCCGATATCGATTCCCGCGGGCGCCATGACCCGCGCCATGGCGGTCTCGTCAAAACCCTCCTGACGCAGGTAATCCAGCACCAGGCGCGATCGCTTGCGGCTGGCGATGAGGGCGATGTAACCGGCCTGTGAACTCAATGCCCGCCGCATGGATTGATGATCACCTTTGTGCTGGGTGGCGATGACCACGTAGTCGTCCGCTGCCGGAGCGAGCTGCGAATAATCCATGTCATCATTGATAAGCTGCGCGGCGGCGGGATAACGGCTGCGATTCACCATGGGATCGTTAACCACCACGTTGAGTCCCATCAGATCACCCAGCTGGCACAGGCACTCAGCGACCCGGCCGTGCCCCATGATCCATAACGTGGGCTTGGGCAATACCGGCTCCACATAGACGCGCATGCTGCCGCCGCAGGGCATACCCGCACCCAGCACCTCGTCGTTCAAGTCGATGTCGATCACCGTGGTCTGCCCCGTCTTTATGCACTCCAGCGCGGTGTGGCAGGTAGTGGATTCGGCGCAGCCGCCGCCCACCCAGCCCGCCACTACATGCCCGTCATGATCGATCACCGCCTTGGCCCCGGTCTTGGCCGAGGATGAACCCTCGGTCTCCACCACCGTGGCCACGGCAAAGGGTTCGTGCTTGGCCCGCATCTCCATCACTACATCAATAATCTCTTTTGCCATATCGGTCACCTCTCGCTACATCACCGCGCTCCGCGCCGGCGATGCCTTCAAGCGCGACTGCAATGTCGCGTAATGTTCGGGTGTATCCAGATCGAATACCACATGGTCATTGTCCATCTCCACCGTCGTCACCAGTTCCGGATTGCGCTCGATGAGCCGCTTGCAGCCCAAGTTGCGTCCGCCGCCAAGGATTTGCGTGCGGTGGGCATAGGACAACACGATGGGATTGCCACGCCGCCCTTGATAGGTCGGGACGATGATGGAACCGCCGCGTTGGACGAAGGCACCGATCAAGATATCGATGTCCTGGACGGTGAGCAGCGGCTGATCGGCGAGACAGATCATCACCCCGTCGCACGGCCGCCGCAGCGCCTCCAGCCCGCAATGCACCGAGCTCATCTGCCCTTGCCGGTAATCTCTATTGACGACGGTGCGCACGTCGAACCCCTGCAACAGAGACTGCGCCTGTTGTGCCTCATGACCGAGCACCACTACCAGTTCCACAAGATCGGCAGCCAAGAGCGTCTTTACCGTATGGCGCAGCAACGGCTCGCCGTCCACCGCGAGGGCCAGCTTGTTGGTTATGCCCATGCGCCGCGACTCGCCCGCCGCCAGCAGGATGGCGGATACCGTGCTCACCCCGCTGCCTCCGCATAACGTTGCGGTTCCTTATCGAAACTGTGTTTGCATCCAGCGCAGCAAAAATAATAGGTATGTCCCGCGTACTCGCTTCGGTGCTCCGCGGTCGCCACCGTTACGCTCATACCACAGATGGGATCGATGGCTTCCACAGCTTGCGTCGTGCTTACGCCGTGAGCCGCGCCCGTGGCCTGTGCCGCCACCTTCAAGGCCGGCTTGACCACGGTCGTGGCCATCACGCCCGCGCGGCGCACCTGCACCAAGCCGGCCAGCACCGAGAGGGCGATCTCCTCGGGCGTGACGGCGCCGATCTCCACGCCGGCGGGCGAGATAATGGCGTCCACCCGGGCGGCGTCATGACCGCGCTCTTTGAGATATTGCTTGAGCTTGCCGGCCTTGCGCTCGCTGGCGACGAAGGCGATATAGCCCGCACCGGTAGACAGCGCGGCCTCCAGGCCCGCCTCGTCGCGCTTGCCTTGCGTCGCCACCACCACGAAGGCCGGGCTCCCCGCCGCCTCCAGTCCATCCAGTCTGTCAATCACCCGGTCGGCCTCCGGAAACAGTGCGTGGTCGGCGCCGGGAAAGGCGGAAGTCACGGCGAATCCGACGCGATGGGCCAAGCCGCACAGGGCCTGCGCCGCTGGCGAGGCGCCGATGATCCACAATGCCGGCCTTGCCACCACCGGATCAATGAAGATGTCCAGGGTCCCGCCGCTGTGACAGCTCATATTGAAATCCATGATGCCTTCCGCGAGTACCTCGTCGCGGTCAGGACTGATACGGATCAGCCGCGCCGCGCCGTCTTGCAGAACCTGTTTGACCACCTTGATCACCACCGGCTGCGCACAACCGCCGCCGATCCAACCCTCGATCTCACCGTCGGCGGTGACCACCGCCTTGGCCCCGGGCTTGGCCGAGGTGGGCGACTCAGCGCGCACCACCGTCACCAGGGCGAAGGGCGCGCCCCTCGCCTTCAATTCCGCCGCTTTGTCCAGTACCGCATCCGTTTCGATCATAGTCTCATCACCCCCTCTAGTAACTATAGCTTCGTCAGCTGCGGTTCCAGGGCCGCCAGACTTTCCAGGTTATGCGCCGGCGCGAACACATCCAGCAACGGCAGGGCGGCGGCCATGCCGGCGGCGAGAGGCTCATAGCCCGCGCGCCCGAGCAGCGGATTCAGCCAGATGAGCTTGCGTACGCGTCGCTTGATGTCCATAAGTTGTTCCGCCAGCAACCCCGCCGGACCGGTATCCAGGCCATCGCTGATCACGATCACCACCGCGCGCCGGTTGAGCAATTTGCGTCCGAAGTTTTGATTAAAGGCCTGCAAGCTCTCGCCGATGCGCGTGCCCCCCGCCCAGCCCAGGGAGATCACTGCCAGTTTATCCTTGAGCCGGTCGCTGTCGCTCTCGCGCAGCGCATCGCTGATCGGCACCAGATGAGTGTGGTAGGCGAAGGCATGGGCATCGCGGAAGGCGTCGATCACGCCGCGGGCGAAGCGCAGAAAAAAATAACTATACAGACTCATGGAGCGGCTCACGTCCAGCAGCAGGATCAGGCGCGGCAGGCGGCGGCGCCGGCGGCTGAACACCGGCTCCAGCGGCGTGCCGCCATAACGCAGGCTGTGGCGCAAGGTTTGGCGCAGATGCAACCGCCGCCCTTCCCGCGCGAGGCGCCAGCGACGACGCAATGATTTGCGCATATGTTGCGCCAAACGCTGCACCAACCGTTCCACTTTTTCCATCTCGTCGGAGGCGATCAAGGAGCGGAAATCGCTGCGTCCCGTTGCCACCTGGGCGCTGGCACCGCCGCGGCTCCCACCGTCGCCGGCATCGCCCTCGTCCCCGGCCTGCGCCTGATCGATCTCCGCGGGCATGCCGAGATTGCTGATCCGGGCCTGGCCGTCCTTGCCGCCCAAGCGCGACCCCGGGGCGGCCTGCACCCGCGAACTGCGGCTAGCGGTATTTGCCCCCCAATAGGCCTCGAAGAACTGATCGAAACGCCGCCAATCCTCGACGTTGCCGCACAGCAGGGCGCGGAGCCCCCAGCGCAGCCGCTGCGCATCCATGACACCGCAGCGTTCCGCCACGTGCATCCCGTCAAGGGTCTCGCCGATACCGGCCTGAAAACCGTTGGCTCGCGCCAAGCGCACGAACTCTGTAATACGGGCCACCAGGGTCTCGCCCGCACCGTCATGAACAGCGATGTCACGCACCGTATTCATACACTGTTAGCCACCAGACGCGCGGTCACCTCGGGGGTAAGCGCATCGCGATCCTCCTTGGTCTTCAAGAGACAGACCAGCGACTGGGCAATCAGCGCCGGATCACCGTCGAGCCTATTCACCTGCAGGCGCAATAAGGCCGCCACCCAGTCGAGTGTCTCGGCGATCCCCGGATTCTTGCGCAAGTCCAAACCACGCAAGCCGTGCACGAAGGCCACCACCTGGCCGGCCAGTTGTTGACTGATCTGCGGCTCACGGCGCTGAATGATGCGCAGCTCCTTATCCATGGCGGGGTAATCGACATAGTGATACAGGCAGCGCCGCCGCAAGGCGTCGCTTAATTCGCGGGTGCCGTTGGAGGTCAGGACCACGTAGGGGATGCTGCTGGCCTTGATGGTGCCCAGCTCGGGGATACTGATCTGAAAATCGGAGAGCAGCTCCAGTAAGTACGCCTCGAACTCCTCGTCGGCGCGATCGATCTCGTCGATCAGCAGTACCGGCGATTCGGGCTGGGTGATGGCCTGCAACAGCGGGCGTTTAAGCAGGAAGTCCTCGTTGAAGATATGGCGCTCCTTCTCCTCGGCGGAGGTGTGCTCGCTCTCCTGAATCTTGATTGCGAGCAGTTGCCGCTGATAATTCCACTCATAGACCGCCGTTCCGGCGTCCAGGCCTTCATAACACTGCAGGCGAATCAAGGGCCTGTCGAACACTGCGGCGAGGGCCTTGGCGATCTCGGTCTTACCCACCCCCGCCTCGCCCTCCACCAGCAACGGGCGCCGCAGCTCGGTGAATAACAATAAGGTCGCCGCCAGGCCCGGTTCGGCGATATAACCGACCTGTTCGAGACGGGATTGGAACTCGGTGACAGTGCTCATGGTAGCTCTCGCCGGATCCCAAGGTTTCCTTCCCAAGCAGATGAACCCGGGACCAAACCTGAAATATATTTATTGATCAATAACTTTAAGTCCACCGTAGCGAATCGGCATATAATGGAAAATTAGCAATTACTTATTTTGTCCTGAATACTCTCCAAGAAGTTCACCGTGTCAGGCCTTGCCGCCGCCAAACAGGCTCTTGAAGAATCCCAGCAAGGCATGCCAAATCAGCGCCAGGGCATTGAGTTCCTTGGGCTGCTTCGCCACCGCGGCGGCCGCCTGTTCCGCGTCGGCACCCTCGCCCTGGGCGATGACGCGGGTGGCAAAATTGTCGCCGAATTGCTTGAGTATCTGGTCGGATACCTGGGTCATCATGCGCCCGCCGAAATTGGCCAGCTTGCCGGTGACGGTGACATTGGAGACGCCGACCAACTCGCAATGACCTTCGCTGCTCTCCTGCACCCGCGCGGTAAGATTCATGGTGGCGGCAGAGGCGCCGGACACGTCGGTCCCCTTACCGACCATCTCCATCTTTCTCTCATCCGCCTCGAGAGCCTTGACCTCCAATTCGCCGTTGAAGGTGGCGCTGGCCGGCCCGACCCGCATCTTCACCTGACCTTTAAAGTGGGTATCGTCGAGCTGCTCGGTGATTTGCGCGCCGGGCATGCACTCCGCTACCGCTTTGATGTCCTGCAATAGTCGCCATGCGTGCGCGGCAGGCGCGGCGATGGGAAAGGTCTTTTCCAGTTTAACTTCCATGTATCACCTCAGCGACCCGTCCGGGACAAGGCGCCGCCGGCGCGCGCAGCGCCCGCCAGTCCCGTCATGCCGGCTTGTCCAGACCCAGTTCATGGATGGTCTTCCACACGCTGAACGCCGTATGCGGCATGTCGATCTGCGTCACCCCCAAGTGGGCAAACGCGTCATTGACCGCGTTGGTGAAACAGGGAATACCGCCGACATGCGGCGACTCGGCCACGCCCTTGGCGCCCAGGGGATGATGGGGCGACGGCGTGACCGTGAAATCGGTCTCCCACTTGGGCGTCTCCACCGCGGTAGGCAGGAAATAATCCATGAGGCTGTTGCTGAGCAGGTTGCCGTCGGCGTCGAAGGCGATGATCTGCCCCATGGCCACCGCATAGGCCTCGGTGAGACCGCCATGAATCTGGCCTTCGATGATCATGGGATTGATGCGCGTACCGCAATCGTCCAGAGCATAAAAGCGTCGCACCTTGGTCTCGCCGGTGTGGCGATCAATGTCCAGCACGCACAGGTAGGCGCCGAAGGGGAAGGTGAAATTAGGTGGATCGTAATATTCCACCGCCTCCAGTCCCATCTCCATCCCCGGCGGCACATTGTTATAGGCCGCCCAGGCGATCTCCTTCATGGTCTTTTCCTGGCCGGGCACGCCCTTGACCTTGAAACGGTCCACATCCCAGTCCAGATCGTCGGGACTGACTTCCAGAAGATGCGCGGCGATCTTGCGCGCCTTATCGCGGATCTTGCGCGCGGCCTCGGCGGCGGCGGCACCGCCTACCGGGGTGCTGCGCGAGCCGTAGGTACCGAGACCGTAGGGCGCGGTGCTGGTGTCCCCCTCCTCAACCTGAATCTCCTCGGACGGCAGGCCCAATTCCGTGGCTATGATCTGGGCATAGGTGGTCTGGTGCCCCTGGCCCTGGGTAATGGTACCCAAACGGGCGATCGCGCTGCCGGTGGGGTGGACGCGGATCTCGCAACTGTCGAACATGCCCACGCCCAGGATGTCGCAGGCCTTGCTGGGACCGGCGCCGACGATCTCGGTGAACGTGCAGATGCCGATGCCCATCAATTCGCCGTTCTTGCGCTTCTGTTCCTGTTCCTTGCGCAGTCCCGCATAGTCCACCGCCTCCATCACCTTCTTGAGGGCGGCGGGATAATTGCCGCTGTCATATTGCCAGTCCAACGCCGTGTGATAAGGGAATTGTTCGGGTTTGATGAAATTGCGCATGCGGATCTCGGCCTTGTCGATGCCGAGTTTCTGCGCCAGGATGTCGATCATGCGCTCGATGACATGCACCGCCTCGGTGACGCGGAAAGAACAACGATAGGCCACGCCTCCCGGCGCCTTGTTGGTATAGACACCGTCCACCCGTACGAAGGCGACGGGAATATCGTAGGAACCGGTGCAAACGCTGAATAGCCCTGCCGGCCACTTGGTAGGCTGGGCGTGGGAGTTGAAGGCGCCGTGATCGGCGATCACATTCACGCGCAGCGCCTTGATGTGGCCGTCCTTGTCCGCCGCCAACTCACCCACCATGTGATAATCGCGGGCGAATGCGGTGGTGGAGAGATTTTCGATACGGCTCTCCACCCACTTCACGGGCCGGCCGAGGACGATGGAGGCAACGATGGCGGTGACATAGCCGGGATAGACGCCGACCTTGTTGCCGAAACCGCCACCGATGTCCGGTGAGATGACCCGGATTTTGCTCTCCGGCAAGCCGGACAGCAGCGATACCACGGTACGCACCACATGGGGCGCCTGGGACGTCATATATACGGTGAGTTCGCCGCGCACTTTGTCAAAGGACGCCACGCAGCCACAGGTCTCCAGCGGACAGGGATGCACGCGTGGATTCAGCATCGCCTGCTTGACGGTGACCTCAGCGTCGGAGAATGCCTTATCGGTGCCCGCCTGGTCACCCACATCCCAACGAAAGATATGATTATTGTGCAGGCGCTTGCCCTGCCCCGCGTCGTCCTTGCCCACCAGGTCCTCGCGGATGATGGGCGCATCGGCGTCCATGGCCTTGTGGGGATCGACCAGCACCGGCAGCTGCTCATATTCCACTTCCACCAGCTCGGCGCCGTCGGCGGCTATGTAGCGATCATCGGCGACGACCACCGCCACCTCCTGGTACTGAAAACATACCTTCTCATCGGCGAGCACCGCCTGCACGTCGCCCGCCAGGGTGGGCATCCAGTGCAGCTTCAGCGGCTTGAGATCCTCGGCGGTAAGCACAGCATGTACGCCCGGCAGCGCCAGCGCCTTGTCCTTGTTGATGGACTTGATGCGGGCATGGGCGTAGGGGCTGCGCACCATGGCGCTGAACAGGGTGCCGGGGAGATTGACGTCATCCACATAGTTGCCCTTGCCCTGGATGAACCGGGGATCTTCCTTGCGCTTGCGGGAACAGCCGATGCCTTCCAGTTTCTGTTCGCGTTCCATCTTCTCTGCAGTAGCAGCCATGGCTCAACCTCCCTTCTGCATTTTGTCAGCCGCGTATTGCACGGCCTTGACGATATTCATGTAACCCGTGCAGCGGCACAGATTGCCCGACATGCCCGTGCGAATTTCCTCATCCGTGGGTTGGGGATTTTCCTGGAGAAAGCGGTAGGAGCGCATCAGCATCCCCGGCGTGCAGAAGCCGCATTGCAGGCCGTGTTCCTGCATGAAGCCTTCCTGCAGCGGATGGAGCTGGCCGTTTTGCGCCAGACCTTCGACAGTCAGCACTTCACCGCCGTCCGCCTGCACCGCCAGCACCGTGCAGGACTTGACCGACTTGCCGTTGAGATCGACGGTGCAGGCGCCGCAATGGCTGGTCTCGCAACCGATGTGACTACCGGTTTGGCGCAGTTGTTCGCGTAACGTATGTATCAATAATTCACGCGGCTCCACCAGGACTTCCACCGCCGCGCCGTTCAGCGTGAATGAGATATGTTTTTTCGCCATGATCAATTCCCTCCCGCCCGTGTCAAGGCCTGACGAATCGCACGGCGGGTCATTTCGCCCGCCATGTGAATCTTGTAGTCCCGGTCGCCGCGCATATCCTCGGCGGGATCGCAGATCGCCATGGCCTTCTGCGCCGCCTGTTCGATGAGCGCCTCATCGATGGCCTTGCCGGTGAGCAGCGCCTCCGCGTCCCTGGCGCGCAGCGCCGTGGGCGCCGCATTGGTCAAGGCGATGGTAATCTTCTTGCAGGTCTTGCCGTCGAGTTGCAACTGTACCGCGGCGGCGGCGGTGGCGAAGTCGCCGGTCTTGCGTTTCAGCTTACTGTAGGCGTGACCGCTGCCCTTGGGCGGGATCGGGATGCGGATCTCGGTGAGGATTTCGTCCACCGCGAGTTCGGTGTAATACAGGCCGTGGAAGAAACCGTCTGCCGCTACGGTGCGCTCGCCGCCGGGCCCCTGCAGTACGAACACCGCTTCGCTGGCCAGCATCACGGCAGGATGATCGTTGCCCGGATCGCCGTGGGCGATATCGCCGCCGAGCGTGCCGCAATTGCGTACCTGGGGATCGGAGATCAGCCTGGCGGCCTCCGGCAGCAGCGGGCATTTCTCTTGCAACAGTTCGGAAGCGATCAGGTCGTTCTCCGTAGTCATGGCACCGATGTGCACGCTACCGCCCTGCTCGCGGATACCGCGCAATTTATCGATACGGTTGAGGTCGATGAGGTGGGAAGGGTTGGCGAAGCGCAGCTTCATCATCGGCAGCAGACTGTGTCCGCCGGCCAAAAGTTTCGCCTCGTCGCCCAGTGAACTCAGCAGCGTGATGGCCTCGTCCACGGTGCTGGGCGCATGATAGTCAAACGTTCCCGGAATCATAAGGTAGCTCCTTCCCCTGATTGACGAATGTCTAACGCGGGACGGCGAAGACCCAGCCCCGCTCCCTCACGGCCTTGGCGAATTCGTGTTCTCTCTTTTGCCCTGAGGCCGTTTATAACATAGGACCTCCTCACATAACTATAGTGCATCACAATGAAACGCATACAGGCGCAAAGGGCCGGAAAAACCGGCGGGCCATGGCTGGCGCGGAAGCAACTCAATGATTTTGCAAACCTTACCGGCTACGCCGGGTCCATGCCTGAACATCGATGTTCAGCTTGGGCGATCGAGCCGTGCGGCGATCCTGTCCGGGCGCCATCCGGATAGGAACTACTGGGCTGAAATACTTGCGCCGGCGAACGTCGACCCATTGCCTTTTTACAACTCAAAGACCATTCAATAATGGCACTACCTTAACGATGACATCTCATATCTTCCCGTCCCAAGCGTCAAAACTCGCGCGCATATGTGAACCGCTGTTTCCGGCAAGTAGTAGCTGTGCGCCACGATCCTTGTCCTCCCGCGACCATGCCGAAGACCCGTTAGCGACGGCCCTCAAGTTATCCGCAAGCATCTGACTATGCGTGTCTCAACGACATCGGGAACGGCCCCACACCGGTAATCGGCTGGCACCGCGACGAAGATGGAATGCTCCGCCGCCGAGGGGATGGCGCTTTGCATCCCGCCGGCGCATACGGAATCTTCAGCATCCACGGCAAATATCATCCGTCCCGAGCCCGTCCGGCCTATGGACAAGGCGCGATCTTCCGTGGCAGAGTTATTCCGATCGATCCAACCGTGTCGAAGGTCCATGAAACCCATTTACATATTCCGACACATCGGCTGTGAAGGTCCCGGTTACTTCGCTGAATTCCTCAATCGCCACCAAGTTCCGTCCCAGCTTGTCGCTATAGATCGTGGAGACCTTGTCCCCACCACTACCGCCGACATGGGGGGCCTGGTGTTCATGGGCGGTCCCATGAGCGTCAACGACCCGCTACCCTGGATCGACGCCGAACTGCAGCTTATCCGTCAGGCACAACAGGGCGGCTTGCCGGTGCTGGGCCATTGCCTGGGCGGCCAATTGATCGCGAAGGCGCTGGGCGCAACGATACAGACTAACCCCGTAAAAGAGATCGGCTGGCATGATGTAAAGCAACGCGTGAAATCCTCGCCGTGGCTAGCGGGTCTGCCGCCTTCCTTCGAGGCATTCCACTGGCATGGCGAGACCTTCGGCATACCGGAGGGCGCCGTGCATTTATTGGAGAGCCAATGGTGCCGGCATCAGGCCTTCGCCGTTGGGCGGATGCTCGCCCTGCAATTTCATGTGGAAATGAACGAACCCATGGTCAGGGAATGGGCCGATCTCTATCGCGAGCAGTTGAGCGATACCGGCACTAGCGTTCAATCCCACGACGCCATGGTCTCGAACATGGAGATACGTATCAAATCGCTGAACGCCGCAGCCGACGTACTTTATGAGCAATGGTTGTCCCTGGCGGTGGGAACGGCGCCGTTTACATAGAAGCGGCCTCACGCAGCATGGCCGGGGTATTGATATTGCAAAACGCTTGGGGATGATCCGGAAGATCCACCGGACAATACCGCATACCCAGCAGCCAATGCTGAACCCTCGCCCC
>JARRQJ010000043.1:0-32795 GCA_037381915.1 Gammaproteobacteria bacterium
TTTCTTGCTTTCATCTACTTTAATCGTGCCGTAATCCTCATTGATCAGCAACCGGTTTTGATATTTGGGAATGCTCCGGCCCGGCCCTTATCGATTGCCTGGGAAGACCGCATGCCGTGATAATGAAATCATATATTCTCGCCCGGCAGTTATCGCAATAAAGGGAATAGACGATTTTTTACATGATTTTTCCGGGTGATCACCGTACCGCCACCCGCACCCCATCGTGCACCTGGTCATCGGGATGGACGATGACGCGGTCACCTTTAGTGATTCCGGAGAGTATCTGCGCACTCAGGCCGTTGCGCTGACCTACCTGTATGTCGCGCCGCATCGCCTTGCCGTCCTGCACCACGAACAGCGCCCATTTTTCGCCGTCGCGGAACAGTGCACTGGCCGGAACCTGCAGGACATCGTCGCCTTGCCAAAGAATGAAATTGGCGTCGACGCGGTAGCCGTCGCCAAGGCGCCGCCACTTTGCGGCGGGCGAGGTGAAGTTGACGATGACCCACACCCGTTGTTCCTCCACGCCCAGGGCGGAGACCTTGGTGAAGCCTACCGGCTCCACCGTGCGCACCTTGCCTTCCAGGGCGCCGTCACCGCCCCAGCGTTCGAATTCCACCTTCGTGCCGGGATGAATGCGCACCGCGTCCGCCGACAGCACGTCCACCTCCACTTCCAGAGCACGCGGGTCGCCGACTTCCATGAGCGCCTGGCCCGCGGCGACTACACCTTCGCTCTTGCGCGGAATCTTGAGCACCGCACCCGCGACCGGCGAGCGCACGATGACCGGCTCCTTGGATGCAGCCGGTTCGGCGGCATAACGCAGTGCGGTGCGTGCCGCCTCCATGTCGTAGCGCGCGGTGTCCACGGCAAATTGGGCGGAACGCAGTTGCGCGGCGGTACGCTCAGCCTCGGCGGCGGCGCGGTCTTCGGCATCCTGGGTCACATGGCCTTCGGCGCGCAGTTTACGGACACGCTGCAATTCCTTGCGGGCGAAATCGGCCTCGGCCTTGGCGGCCTGCGCGTTCTGCTGCGTGGCGCTGACCGCGGCCTTGGCGGCGGCGACGCGGGCCTCGGCGGCGGCGCGTTGGCGCGGGTCCAGCACCTCGGCGCGCAGCGGTTCGAGACGCACCAGGGCTTCGCCCTTCTGCACCGTGTCGCCCACGTCGAACTCGATGCGCTGCGCATAGGCGGCCACCGGCGCGGAGATGACATAGCGGTCGACCACCCGGGTCTTGCCCTCCTGTTCGACGGTAACGCGCAATGGTCCGCGGGACGCCGTCCCCACGTCAACCGCCACCGGCTGGGGACGGAAGCCGAAGAACAGTCCCACCGCGATCAGCACTGCGATCGCCGCCAGGAAGATGCGCCTACGCCACAGCACCATGTTCTTCATACATCACTCCGCGGTCTTGAGTACGGCAATCAAATCCAGTTGATCCAAACGGCGGCGCACCACCAGTCCTGAGAAGGCGGCGGAGATCAGCACCACCGTGACGGCGAAGGCATAGGTGAAGGGCACCAGTACCACCGGCACGCGATAGAGGTCGCTCTGCATGCTGTGGGCGATGAAATAGCACATCTCGACTCCCAGCCATAGACCCAGGGGAATGGCAATCAAGGTAAGGATACCCAACTCGCCCAGGAGGATGTAGGAGATCTCGGCGCGGGTCATGCCCAGCACCCGCAGGCTGGCCAGTTCGCGACCGCGTTCGGTGAGGGCGATGCGCGCGCTGTTGTACACTACGCCGAAGGCAATGATCACCGAAAACGCCGTGGCAACGTAGGTGAAAAACAGCATGGTTTCCTCCATGACCTTGTTGAAGTTGCGGATCTCCTGCGCCCGCTCGGCGACGCCGGCGACCCGCGGCATGCCCTTGAGCGCGGTGAATATCTGTGGGAGACGCGCGCTGTCGACACTGAGATAGGCGCCGGAGATGGCCGAACCCTCGCGCATGAAACGGTTGAGGGCCTGAAGATCCATGTAGCCGGACACGCCCATATATTCCTTCACCACCCCCACCACGGTGGTCTCGCGCACCGGACGATCGCCCTCCAGCACCTCCACCGTTATCCGGTCGCCGGGATGCACGTCCAGCAACTTAGCCAGGTAGTCGGTGAGCAGCAGACCGTCGCGCGGCAAGGCCACGGGGTGGAGGTGCTTGTCCAACAGGCGCTGGATGTCGCCGCCCGCCTCCAGGCCGCGGATGGCGGTGCGATAGCTGCGGTGGCCGTGACGCAGCCGTACCGCCACCTGGCGGAACACCTCCACGTGCTGCACTCCCGGCAGGCTCTCGAGATCGAACTGGGCGCGGCGACTGGTGGGATCGGTGAAGGTCACGGAGAGGTCCTGGCGCTGGGACATGCCGTACTGCACATGCACCATGTAGCCTACGGTGTCACGCTGAAACAGGCCGGTGAGAATGATGCCGCAGGCCAAGGCGATGCCGATCATGGTGAAAAACGATTTCACTACGCGGCGCTGGATGTGGCGCAGGATCATGCGCGCCGGCTGTGACAGCCAGCGCTTGAGGCCGAGCTTCTCCACCCAGCTCTCGCGATAGCGGGCGGGCGGTTCGGGTCGCATGGCCTGGGCCGGCTTGAGTTTGGCGGCGCGCCACACCGCGAACACCGTCCCCAAGGCCGCGGCCGCCAGACTGGCCGCCACCGCCTCCACCACGGTCATGGGCGGCAGGCTGAATTTCAAATAAGGAAAGCGATAGAACTCCGCATAGATGGCGGACAGCTCCCTGCCCAGCCAGACACCCAGGGCGATGCCGGGGAGGATGCCGGCACCGACGATAGCGGATACCAGCTTAAGGTAATGGCCCAGCACCGCGCCGTTGCCGTAGCCGAAGGCCTTGAGGGTGGCGATTTGTTCGCGCTGCATGGTCACCAGACGACTGATCACCACGTTGAGCAGGAAGACGGCGATGCCCATGAACAGGGCCGGAAACAGGCTGGCCAGGGTGCCGAGCTGATCCAGCTCCTGAGTGAGGAATCGGTGGGAACGCTGATCCTTGCGAGCGTAGGCACCGAGACCGCCATAGGGATCGAGCAGTTTGTCGAGGCGATCGATGACGTTTTGGGCATCGGCGCCGGGGCGCAGGCTCAGCGCCGCGTCATTGAAGGCGCCCTCCAGGTCGTAGGCCTGGCCCAGGGCGCGGCGGCCCATCCACATCACGCCGTAGCGTTTGTAGTCGGGGAACACCGAGCCGGGGCGCAGTTGCTGCACGAACTCCGGCGACAGGGCGGTGCCCACCAGGGTGAGCCGCTGGCGACGGCCATTGAGGATGGCGGCGAAGTGGTCACCGAGCTTCAGATTGTTGGCCTCGGCGAAGGGGGCGCTCACCACCACTTCATCGGCGCTGTAGGGCGCGGGCAAACGGCCCTCGCGCAGGTAGAGGGCGTTCAAGGTTTGACGGTTGTTATCAGGCAGGGACACCATCAGCGCCGTCACGGGCTCGTTGAAGTCAGGCATGTCCAAGCGCACCAGCTCCACCACCCGGGTCTCCGCCTGATCCACGCCCGGGATGCCGAGGATGCGCTGGCGCAAGGCCTCCGGCGCCCGCTTAAGGGAGACGAACACGTCGGCGAAGCGGTATTCGCGGTAATAACTGTGCTGTGAAACGATCAGGGCGTTGAGGGTGGTGAGGAACATGATGTAGGTACCGACGCCGCACATCACCACGAGGGCGATGGCCAGAGCCTGGCCCTTCATCTGCCACAGGTCGCGCCAAATTTTTCTGTCGATGGCGCGCATTACCAGTGCAACTCCGAAGCCGCCTTCTTTTCAGCGTTGCGTTCGATATGGGATACCTGGCCGTCGCTGATGTACACCACCCGGTCGGCCATGGCGGCGATCACCGCGTTGTGGGTGATCACCGCAGTGGTGGTACCCAGCTCACGGTTGACCCGCGCGATCGCGTCCAGCACCAGTACGCCGGTCTGGGCGTCCAGGGCGCCGGTGGGCTCGTCGCACAACAACACCTGCGGCCGCTTGGCCACGGCGCGGGCGATGGCAACCCGCTGTTGTTCGCCGCCGGACATCTGGGTGGGAAAGTGATCCATGCGCTGACCCAGACCCACCAGGATCAGGGCCTCCTCCGGGGTCATGGGGTTGTCCGCGATCTCGGTGACCAGCGCCACATTCTCGCGGGCGGTGAGACTGGGAATGAGATTGTAGAACTGAAAGACGAAGCCCACGTGCTCGCGGCGATAACGGGTCAGGGCCGCGTCGTCGTAGACGCTGAGGTCGTGGTCGCCGTAGCTCACCGTGCCGCCGGTGGGGGTGTCGAGACCGCCGAGGATGTTGAGCAGCGTCGACTTGCCGCTGCCCGAAGGCCCCAGCAGCACCACGAACTCGCCGGTATAAAGATCCAGGTCCACGCCGCGCAGGGCGTGGACCTGGACCTCGCCCATTTGATAGATCTTGGTCAGGCCCCGCGCCGTAAAGACGGGGGTGGATTCCGCTGACAATTCCTGTGTCTGATTCCTCATCCGCCGTGACCGTTCGCTTTCAGGGCAATGCGCCACCGCACGGCGCTTAGTTCCCGTTCATATGTGATTTTCAATGACCACTCCATCGAGAGGCTTGTCTGCCACGGTATGCGGTTACCGCATTGATACGCCGAACACCATGTTTGTGTCAGCGATTACGTACATCTTCGCCGCCGTCCGGCGGTCATCGCCGCGATGCAAGAAAATCAATGCACAACTGTGACGCCTGGACAGGCTTATTTTGCCGGAAACGGCATCCCTGCGCCTTACCGATTCACTTACCGTGGTCACGGCCTGCGAGCTTCGAAAAAACGGGTATTGACATATGTCAATGCCCGACCTGCTTACTCAATTTATGATGCGGCACTTCCGGATGCAATACCAAGCAAGGCCGACTGATCGCTGATCTAGCCGGCACCCGTTTCATTAGCCCACGAGACGCTATCCACCGCCGCCTCCTCGCCATCGACGCCGACAGTACAGATAAGGATCAAGAAAATGGAAGGCACCATCGAGCCATCACCTCAATTGGTCAACATCCGATTGGTCAGAACCTGGCTGTACTGGTCCCTGGCGTGGTTGACGGTCTTTCCCCTGGTTGGGTTGCTGGTCTCCATCAAGTTCCACAATCCGGGATTCCTCGGCACCGAATCCTGGTTCACCTTCGGCAGGCTGCGGCCGGTACACGTCAACGGCGTGATCTTCGGCGCCTTCAGCACGCCTTTTCTCGGCCTGCTCTATTATCTGATACCTCGCCTGGCCGGCCGGCCTATGGCCGGGATGGCCTTCAGCCGCTGGGCGCTGTGGGGCTGGCAGATCTTCATCGTCACCGGCACCCTGTCGTTCCTGTTCGGATACAACCTGGGCTTCGAGGCGGACGAATTTCAATGGCCGTGGAACATCCTGCGTTTCGTTGTGCTGACCGTGATCGGCAGCCAGGTACTGGTCACCCTGTTCAAACGCAAGGAAGGCGGGTTCTACGTCGCACTGTGGTATGCCGTCGCCGCGCTGGTGTGGACGCTGATGAATCTTATCCTGGGCAACGTGATTCTCCCCTACGTACCCATGTCCGGCATCAGCAACGCCGCACTGCATGGCCTCTATATCCATTACGTGGTGGGCCTGTGGATCACGCCCGCCGGTCTGGCCCTGATGTACTATTTCATCCCCCTGGCGTGCAAGAACCCGCTGTTCAGCCACGCCCTGTCCAAATTCGGTTTCTGGACCATCGCCCTGCTCTATCCGTTTCTGGGCACCCATCACTACCTGTTCAGCCCCATTCCCTATCACAATCAGACCATTTCCATCGTCACCAGCATGCTGCTGATCATCCCGGTGTGGGCGGTGGTTACCAATCATTTCGGCACCGCCCTGGGACGCTGGGGCGCTATCGTCCACGGCACCGACGCCGACAGCTACGGCGCCAAGTTCCTACTGCTGGCGGTGTTCTTCTATCTGGTGGGCTGTTTTCAGGGCTCGACGGAGGCCCTTCGCCGCGTGCAGGAACTCACCCACTTCAGCGATTTCGTCATCGCCCATTCCCACTTCACAGTGTTCGGCACCTTCGTGGTGGCGGCGGTGGGCTCCATGTATTTCGTGTGGCCGCGCCTCACCGGCCGAAAGTTATGGAGCGCGCGCATGGCAAGCTGGCACCTCTGGCTCACGGTCGCCGGCGCCAGCGTGATGCTGCTGGGGCTCACCGCACAAGGCTTCATCCAGGGCAGCATGCTGGAGTACGGCGCCAATTTCGTCGACACCGTAGTGGAGATGAAACCGTGGTGGGTGGCGCGCACCCTGGCAGGGGCCACCATGGACATCGGGTTCATGTTGATGGTAATCAATTTCATCCAGACGGCGCGGCACGGGGCGCCGTTCAAAGAGACGCCTTACGGCGAGGCACTGCAGACCCGCCCGGCCGGCGAGGAGCGCCGCATCATCAGCACGCCCTCGGGCGTGGTGCTGATCGCGGGCATCACGTATTTCCTGGTCGCGGTAGTGATTCAGGGTATCTGGCCCTCGCTGCTGCCGGAGACCAACACGCCCGACGTCACGGACGCGGAGACCGGTCTGACCATCAAGGCCACGGACTATACGCCCCTGCAACGACGCGGGCGGCAGGTCTACATCCGCGAGGGCTGCTGGTATTGCCATTCACAATATATCCGGCCGGTGACCGGCGAGACCTCGCGCTGGGGTCCGCTCTCCCAGGCCGGCGAGTATGTTTACGATCAACCACATCTGCTCAGCACACGGCGCATCGGTCCGGATCTGTTCCGCGTCGGGCGTAAATATTCCGACGGCTGGCACGCCGCCCACCATTGGAATCCGCGCCAGATCGTGCCCGATTCCATCATGCCGCGCTTTCCCTGGCTGTTTAAGCCGGTGCACGGCGATGAAACCCCGCGACTCAATGACGACGGCAAGGCGCTGGTGGCCTATCTGCAGAAACTGGGCACCAATATCGGCGACTGGCGCGAGACCTTCACGCCCCCCCGCCTGATCAGCGGTGCCGCCCTGCAATTGAGCAAGCGCGACAAAAAGGCCCTGATCCCGAAGGGCAAGCGGGTCTATGAGCGGCGCTGCATCGGATGCCACGGCGCCAAGGGTGACGGCAAGGGACCGGCGGCGCGGTTCTTCAAGACCAAGCCACGGGACTTCACCTCGGGAATTTTTAAATTCCGCTCCACCGGCGGGGGCGCCAAATCCCTGCCCTCGGATCAGGACCTCTTTATCACCATCACCCACGGCCTGTGGGGTACGCCCATGCCGCCCTGGTATAAGATTTCCAGTGATGAACGCATGGCGGTGATCCAGTACATCAAGACCTTCTCCGGCCGTTGGCACAAGGAGCCGGTCAATCCGCCCATCGACATCCCGCCGGAGCCGCCGGTGACCGCCGCCTCCATCGCGCGCGGGCAGAAGCATTTCAATACGATATGCTTCACCTGTCACGGCAAGGACGGGAAGGGCGACGGCCCGCTGGCCGGCAGCCTCACCGACGCCTGGGGTCATGCGGTCAGGCCGGCCAACTTCACCCTGCCGGCCGGCACACCCGGAGGCGTGAAGCTCGGGCACGACGGCACCCATATTTTCAAGACCATCATGACCGGCGTGGGCGGCACCCCGATGCCGCCCTTCGCCGACACCTTCAAACCCAACGAGGTGTGGGATATCGTGCACTTTGTCCAGTCGCTGCGCGTAACCGCGCATGTCCATGAGATGCGCATCACCGGCCTGAAGCGGGATAAACTGAACGTAGCGCGGCACCGCATCTGGGGCAGCCTCTCTCAAGCCGCCGCGGACGGCCATATCGGCGGCGCCGTGGTGACCGGAAATTACCAGGCCGGTCCCGCCAAAGCGCAAGTCGCCGCGGCCGCGACAACGCAACCCGAAGGAATACCACGCCATGACATTAGCCACTGATGAAAAACGCCAGCAACTGTCCAGCAAGACTCACTATCGTTCAGCGGATAAGGCGAAAAAGGCCGATATCGTATTCAGGTACCATGACGCGGACCTGCTGGAGCGGCACGGCTACGTGCCCTATTGGCTCAAGCTGGTAACAGTGGGGCTGGTGATCTGGGGGGCCTATTACATGTGGGCCTATTGGTTCCCGCCGTCGACGTGAGACGGCGAATGCGTGGAAGCCAATCCCGGTCAATCGCGCGGGGCACGCTCCGCTCCCGTTTCGAGTCGGCGCAGATATTCGTCGGTCTTACGGACACAGACCGGCGTCGGGCCCACGCCTGCATAGCATAGACTGGATCATCGTATTCATCTCTGGCGATGACCCCTGCTCGCTGGCTGCAGGGGAAGGCTTCCGGCAGTTCGTTGCGCGGCACCGAGCAATTCCGCGATAATCGGCGCCTCGGTCTCGGCGGAATACATGTCGGCAAGTGCCAGGACGCGTGCCGCATCGTGCATGGGTAGCCGGACGGTGAATTCCCTGGCGGTATTTCCCACGCCGGCGTGCTTTTCCCAGTACCGCATGAGATCGGGCACATCCATGGCCGTATCCCGCTGTCACACTCGATGATCATAATAGATGCATCCTTGCCGCCGCATCGCACGCCCCTCCGTGGGATGAATACGGCTGATCCATAAATCGCGGCGAACGTCGACGGCGCCCGAATCAGGCACCCGCCTGCCTCAGCCGCGTTCCCCGCCGCTTTGCAGCGGGAATCCCGCTTCTTCCCAGTCCTGAACCCCGCCTTCGTAATCGACCACATGGGTAAAACCCGCACCGGCCAATTGTTTGGCGGCATCTTGAGAGGCGGTGCAATCAAAATTGGCGCAGTAGACGACAACCTTCGCGTCCTTGTCACCGATGCGCTGCTCCACTTTCTGGATAAAATGCTTGTCCGCCACCGGAATGTTGTAAGAGCCGGGAATATGCGCCTCATAGAACTCCTCGGGAGCAAGTACATTAATCAGGTAATAGGCGTCATTGTGATCGAGCATGCTCTTGAGTTCTTCGCGCTTCACGGTTTCCATAATCCACCTCCATAACGGCTTCCAAATACCGGCTGACAGCGCCGCGCCTCATTCCCAGTATTTGCGCCGCGCGTAATGCTCGAACAGCCTTATTTCATAGTCACGGCCGATGACCGACTTGGGATCGTACTCGGGCGCGGTGCGGATATCGTCCCTGCGCAGATCCACCTTGACGCTTCTGTCGGACCAGTCTATTCGTGCGATCCAGGCGGGATTCAGCAATACATGCTTGCCCGGCCACCAGTTGCGAGTGTCGACCTCCAAATAGCAAAGCTTCGAGCTCTTTTCGTCGATCACGAAATCCGCCACATGGCCGATCTCGCCGTCCTCCGCCGAGATGTGATATCCCGCCACCTCCCGCGAACTGCGGAGGCGGCCATCCTCGTGCCGTTGCGACCGTGCTTCGACCTCGGGAGAGGTGGCTTCCTCCAAGGTGGTCGCAGGCGGGGAAATCGGGACGTTTTCCCAATACGGCGGCCAGCCGAAATATCTGAAGAAATCGGCTTCGTATTGACGCGAGACGCCCCCCTGTCCGACCAAGGGCGGGCTACCCCTAATCTGATCCCGGGACAGCTCGACGGCTATCTCGCCTTTATCCTCATCGATGCCGCCGACCGCCACGGTTGAAATGAGCACTCGCCTCCCGGTCAACCATGAGCCGGTCTTCACCACAAGATAGCGCACCGTCCACATCGCATCGTCGAAATAAATTTCCTCCAGCGAACCGATTTCACCGTCGGTCGCGCATAGATCGTACCGTTGCAGCTCGCTGAACCGATGCAGCCTGACTATCGCCATGTCAGGCTTCTTCTACGGTCTACGCCCGGCGCGTAGTCGGCCCCGGTATGAATGTTGTATGCCATCTCCTTTCCGTTACCTCGACCTGATTATCCGGCGCTCCGTACCGCGTCGCGCATTGAGCGCGTCGCCGTCCGCCCATTCGATCGACCTTTGCTGACCAATTTAGGTATTGCCGTCGACGATGACATTGAAAATTGTCAATGAAAGCCGCAGGGGGACGACCGCGGGCACAGCAGGTCGTCACTCAGGGCCGCGCGGCGGATCCCGTGGTGTTGACAATTGTCAAAGCATGTACACGGTGATTTGCTTATAATTCATGCAGATTCCTCGACGCCGCACGATAGCGGCTTTCAACCCAGGTACCCGCTATGAACGACAACCCACCGCACACAGGACGCCCAGGACATCATCCGCTTTTTCGCCTGTTCGGCTTCGAGGTCAAGGTCGATATCAGCTGGGCTCTGCTGGCACTGCTGATCACCTGGACACTGGCGGTCGGCCTGTTCCCCCGCACTTACCCGGATCTTGCGCCTGCGACCTACTGGTGGATGGGGGTGGCCGGCGCGGCCGGGATCTTCCTCTCCATTGTCTTCCACGAACTCTCCCATTCACTGGTCGCCCGCCGCTTCGGTATGACCATTAGAGGTATCACGCTCTTCATCTTCGGCGGCGTCGCCGAAATGGAGGATGAGCCGCCCGGCCCACGATCAGAGTTCCTCATGGCGATTGCCGGCCCTCTGGCCAGTCTGTTTCTCGCCGGTGCATTTTTTCTGTTGACCCGGCTGGGCGAGGCTTGGCATTGGTATACCGCTGTAATCGGGCTAATGGCCTATATGAGCTATCTCAATACGATCGTGGCGGTATTCAATCTGGTACCCGCCTTTCCGCTCGACGGCGGGCGTATGTTGCGCGCCGCCCTGTGGCAATGGAAACGGAGGTTGACGGACGCCACCCGCATCTCCAGCCGCATCGGCAGCGCTTTCGCCTGGCTCCTGATGATCCTGGGGGTAATCGCGTTCGTTCAAGGGAATTTTATCGGGGGGACATGGTGGTTTTTGATCGGACTTTTTCTGCGCGCCGCCGCAGTGGGCGCCTATCGCCAGGTGCTGATGCGCCAGGCGTTGCAGGGCAAGCCTATTCGGCATCTCATGACGGCCCACCCGGTTACAGTTCCACCCTCCATTACTATCGAGCGGCTCGTCGATGACTATTTCTATCGTTACCACTTCAAGATGTTTCCGGTGGTCGAGGAAGGCCGGCTGCTGGGTTGCGTGACCGCCCGGGATATCAGAGAGATTCCCCGCGGGGAATGGCGCGAACGCAGCGTGGCCGACGCGCTGCAGCCGAGCTCAGAGGACAATACGGTGTTGCCGGACAGCGATACCGCCAAGGTGCTGTCACGCCTGACCCACCCGGACGCCCCCGGGCGTCTGATGGTGGTGGAGAACGGACGGCTGCTGGGCGTGATATCGCTGAAGGATCTTAAGTCCTTCATCGCGCTTAAGCTCGACCTGGAATCCGACGAGCGCTGATGCGCTTCGAGCGCGCGGGCGAAAGAACGGGCGATCGAATTCCTATAAAAACCACAGCTGCCTATGAACCAGCATCTCGTCGTCAACCTGGCACTGATCATCGCGTTGGGCATCGCCGCCCAGTGGCTGGCGTGGCGCTCGCGTGTGCCGGCCATCATTCTGCTGGTCGCGGCGGGCGTCGCGGTCGGCCCGCTTTTCGGGTGGGTCCATCCCTCCCGGGATTTCGGCGACATCCTTCACTCCATCGTCGCTCTATCCGTAGCCGTGATCCTGTTCGAGGGCGGGCTTAACCTGCGCTGGCACGAATACCGTGAAACCGGCATCGACGTGATCCGCCTGGTCAGTCTCGGCCTGCTGGCGACCTGGCTGTTGGGCAGCACCGCCGCCCGTTATATCGCAGATCTGTCCTGGCCGATCGCGCTGATATTCGGCGCTATCATCGTAGTCACCGGCCCCACCGTCATCACGCCGCTGCTCAAGCAGGCCAAGTTGCAGCGGCGTCCCGCCGCTCTGCTCAAATGGGAAGGCATCATTAACGATCCGGTAGGTGCGCTGCTGGCCGTATTGGTATTCGAGTACTTTGTCTCCGCATCGGAACGCACCCCTGTGATCATCGATGTAATCGGCGACCTGGGATTATCGCTGGCAGTCGCCGTCGCCATCGGCGCGACGATCGCCTACCTGCTGGCATGGAGTTTCCTGCGTGGACTGGTTCCCGAATATCTCAAGGCGCCGGTGATGCTGGCGATGGTGCTGATACTCTATGTCTCGCTCAATCGCTACCAGGAAGAAGCCGGCCTGCTGGCGGTGACCGCGGCGGGGGTGGTGTTGGCCAACCGGCATCTGCGCAATATCAACGAACTACGCCGGTTCAAGGAATACATCACGGTAATCCTGGTCTCCGTAGTGTTCATACTGCTCACCGCCGATATGGACCCCGGCGCTCTGGCGCGTCTCGACTGGCGCAGCGCCGCACTGCTGGCCGTCGTCGTTTTCGTCGTGCGCCCGCTGGCGGTCTATGCGGCCACTATCGGCAGCCGCATGGATTGGCGGGAGCGCCTGTTGCTGGCCTGGATTGCGCCACGGGGCATCGTGGCCGCGGCGATTGCCGGCTTATTCGCGCCACGCCTGATCGAAAAGGGCTATGCCGGCGCCGATCAGCTGCTGCCGCTGGTGTTCGCCCTGATCGTCGCGACGGTGATATTGCACGGCCTCAGCATCGGACGGCTGGCGCGGCGCCTGAATCTGGCGGCGCAACGTACCAGTGGTCTGCTCATCGTCGGCGCCTCGCCCTGGTCGGTGGAATTGGCCCATACGCTGCAGGATCTGCATATCCCTACCATCCTCAGTGACACCAGCTGGAACCACCTGCATGGTGCCCGCATGGCGGGCATGATGCGGACGCATCATGGCGAAATCCTTTCGGAACACTCGGAAGAAACGCTTGAACTCAACGAGATCAGCCACCTGTTGGCCGCCACGGCCAACGATGCCTACAACGCCCTGGTGTGTACCCGGTTCGCGCCCGAACTGGGACGCAATCAGGTATACCAATTACCGTCCCTGAGCAGAGAAGAGAATGGCATCAAGGAAGTGGCACACACCCTGCGTGGCCGCATCGCCTTCGGCGAAGACACCCATTATGAGGATTTTATGCGTTATCACTATGAAGGCTGGGAATTCCACAGCACCCAGTTAAGCCACGAATACCCATTCGAACAATTAATAAGAGATTTGCCGCGGCTCGGGATATTGATAGCGTCGGTGGATACCAAGGGGGGATTACGCCTGTTCCCCCTGCAGGACGACTCGCAAGCGCAGGCGGGCGATACCGTCATCAGTTATCGCCCCCCGACCGACGATATAATTGAGGATATTCCAGCGGACTCAGCGACAATTTCTCCGTAACACGCCAGTCACGCGGGACATTGCCGTCGATTGTTTAATGGGCCGACGGCAAACCGCGGCCCCGGCGTCAAGCCGGATAATAATCTTCCTTCAAGGATACATAATCCGAGCCAGCCTGGCGGTGCCGTCCGGTTCCGAAAGCCAGGCACGCATCCGCAATGGCCTGATCACCGCCAGCATAGGCGCCGCGGCAGGCGAGCGACGCTATGAAATCACACTACGGAAGACACCGGCGGCTTTCTTGACATTACGCATCGGGGCCGAACTCAAAAGATTCTCGCGAAAGCCGTCGTTGCCGGTCGATGTGATAGTGGTCGCAATATGCTCACCGGCTTCCTCCAGGGATGGTGCCGCGCCTGGAACGTAACAAAACCCACAACAGCTGAAGTGGCCCGCGCAGGCTCCGGTCACCTTCCGCCGAAGGCCTTGGCCGAGACCCTTGAACAACTGCGCGGACCGCGTACGCAATCTCACCCGGCATGACGAAAGGACTTCCCGGCCGCATCGTACCTCCGCGGCGCAACCGTATTCAACCATAGATAACCGACGATGCCGGCAATCAAGGAAGCCAGGAGAATGGCGCTCTTGGCGGTCAACAATTGCCCCGGCGAAGTCTCGAAATTCAAACCGGCAATAAAAATCGACATGGTAAAGCCCATGCCGCCGAGCAGGCCGATACCGATCACGTGCCTGAAATTCATCGCTGCGGAAAGCTCACCGACGCCGGCCTTCACCGCCAGCCAGCAAAAAGCGGTAATGCCTACCGCCTTGCCGACCACCAGTCCCAGCACAATACCGAGCGTAATGGGATCAGCCAGTAATGCCGGCAACGCCGAAAGCTTGACCGGCACCCCGGCATTCGCCAAGGCAAAGACGGGCAGGATCAACAAGGCGACGGGACCTTCCAGGGTCCGTACCCATAATTGCAGCGGCGTGGTAACTTCATGCGCCGTTTCCTGGATGCGCTCGACAACAGCGTGCTGGTCCTCCGCCGCCAGGATGCCGGCATCGGCCTGACCGCGACGCGCCTTGCCCTGCTCGAGATTTTCAAACCTGTCCATCAAGCGCCGCGCGCGACCTAAAAACCAGGATGGACCGCGCCGCGGCCGCGCCGGCACCGTGAATGCCACCAGAACGCCGGCCACCGTCGCATGCACGCCCGACTCGAGCATTGCCAACCATACCAGTCCCCCGCCCAGCAAATAGGGAAAGGCGTGACGAACTCCGAGCAGGTTAAGAAAGACCAGGCCACTCAAAAACAGAAATGCCAACATTAAATGAGGCACACTGATCGCGTCACTATAGAAAACGGCTATCACCAGCACCGCACCGATGTCGTCAATAATAGCGAGGGCCGTGAGGAACGCGGCCAAGGCCGCGGGGACGCGGCGGCCGAGCAGCGCCAGAATTCCCAGCGCAAACGCGGTATCCGTCGCAACGGGGATTCCCCAGCCGGACTCGGAAGCTGTCCCGGCGTTCAATCCGGCATAGATAAGAGCCGGCACGATCATGCCGCCCACCGCGGCGGCGAGCACGGGAACCGCGAGCCTGACGTTTTGCAACTCCCCCGCCAGTAATTCGCGTTTGATTTCCAGGCCGATCACGAAGAAGAACAGCGCCATGAGACCGTCGTTGATCCAGTGGTGCAGGTCTTTGCTGAAACCAACACCATTGACGGTGACGCCGATCCGGGTATGCAGCAACGCACTATAGTCCGCGCTCAACGGCGAATTGGCGATCAACAAGGCGGCAATCGTGCAGATCAGCAGGAACACGCTCGCCGTGGTCGTATCGCGGATGAACTCCTGGAAGGGAGTCAGAATTCTCTCGAATCCCCTTTGCATGGGATTACTGAACAGTTCGTCGTCCTTGTGCTCCCTTTCCTTGTGGACAGTCTCCGGTTTACTGTCTTCATTCCGCATGATTGCTACCTAAAGACTCCCGCGACAGCGCGAATGCACTCTATTGTGCAATACCGTATCCCCAACTGCCCCTGGCATTGATAAATTATGCAGTTACTGTATCACGCCGCCTCTAACACAGAATTGACGATTATCAATGACCTGATGATGGTGTTTTTGGCAAAGTCTGCCTTCCGAGCAAAAATAGCGCTTCAAGAAATCGAGTTATTCACCGGCTTCTCGGGAAAGGAGATTCATATGGAAGAACAGAGCTTTATTACCGACATTCAAACCATACGTGACCGCGCCAGGCATCATATCGAACAAGGCGCGGTAACCGACGGCTACGCGGCAAACCGGCAAACCGTTCTGAGACTGTTAAACGAAGCTCTCGCCACGGAATTGGTATGTGTGTTGCGCTACAAGCGCCATTATTTCATGGCAAGCGGCATCAATGCCCAGGGCGCAGAGGATGAGTTTCTACAACATGCTAATGATGAGCAGGCTCATGCCGACCAGATCGCGCAGCGCATCGTCCAGCTCGATGGTGAGCCGGATTTTTCTCCGGCTGAGCTCGTTTCGCGATCGCATTCCGAATATAAGGAAGCCGGCTCGCTCACGGAAATGATCAAGGAGGACCTGATCGCCGAGCGCATCGCCATCGACAGTTACAGGGATATGATCAGGTTTCTCGGCGACAACGACCCCACTACGCGCCGCATGATGGAAGGTATCTTGGCTGTGGAAGAAGAACACGCCGACGATTTGGCGAGCCTCCTTGCGGGCTTCAACGGGGGCGGCAACGCCTAGACGCGTTTGGCTTGGATTCAGCAATAAACAGCACCATCACCGGTTGCGCAGCGATGTCAACGCTGGGCAATGGTGTTCAGCGCCTGGGTGTTGCGTTGATAAGATGCGTCGGCATGGAATTTTGAGGGGAACAGGATGTTGCTGCGCTTGAATTCGGCCAGCACGCGACTCACGCTCTCCGGCGTCGCCCCCAGAATTTCGGCCATCTCTTCGCAGGTCAGCAACTTAACCTCGCC
This sequence comes from Gammaproteobacteria bacterium, assembly GCA_037381915.1. Classification (GTDB taxonomy): domain Bacteria; phylum Pseudomonadota; class Gammaproteobacteria; order DRLM01; family DRLM01; genus JARRQJ01. Next base: position 16,186 of record JARRQJ010000043.1, read on the forward strand.
CGATGATACCGTGTCTTCGATCTCCGAAAGAAAATTCACCAACCGGGCGACGCGCGCCTTGACGCTGCCGGTGGAAAACTCGGCTATCCACAGATCCGCCTCCTGCAAATAGTCGAACCAGCATTCGAGCAAACGGCAATATAAGTTGGGATTATCCGATTTTATTCGCATGATTTCGTGTACCGGGATGCGATAGACATCAGTATCTTCCACGGCGATGGCGGTATGTTCGTAGGGTTGGCCCAGCACGCCCCCTAGCCCCAGCCACGCCCCTCTTGAATGAACGCGCACAATGCGCGCCCTGCCGTTGGGCAAATGGCTGATAAGTTTGATCATACCAGCGCGGATGACGATCACTGCGTTCGCCTCGCTTCCTTCGCCGTATACGATATCCTTCGCCGGATAATGCGCCGACTTGGCCGAGTGGAACAATCCCAGGATCCCGGCATCATCAAGGACGGGCATATCGACGGCAGGCGCCGATACTCTCCCGCTATTTCTATTCTCCAAATCCATAAAATGCCGTCTTCCGTTTAACATGATTTGACTCCAGTTCGCTATGAATCTACAAGGAGGCGTAACCGGCCGAGCCCTTAAGCGGCTCAAGCGGTAAACCGAAGAAGCACCGCCATGATACATACTGCCCTGGCGGGCGGCCTTATGTCTGACTTCCCCGGAGCGGGGAAACACGGAAATACACACCGAACGGGTTGTCCCCAATGCACAGAGCATCACCACAACCGCACTACGGGTCACCCATCCGGCTCTTTATCGTCATCTCAACACGCTTTATCGCTCAGATACAACCGGTCGCCGGCCAAAGGCCGCGACCACTTGATAAAATCGACAAAACGATTCTGGAGCAACTTACACGCAGCAATGAAGCATTCAACTCGATACGCCATCATCCACGCTATTTGTTGTTATGATCAACCCATCGCGCAAATAGTTCAATCACGCAGCTGAACGTTCGTTGCTTCACGGCCTGCACCTGTACCATCCCTCCCCGCCGGGCTACTCCACGACGTGCCTAGTTGTTTTTTTACCGAAAACAACGTTATGGAAGGAAATCATCACACTGCAGTTATCGAAGATATGCATTCCCAAGATTCTGGTTAAGGATCTTGCGCGAATTATGGGGACGGGAAATGTCGAAATGGGGATCAATCAATACTGTCGGCTCGGCAAGCGGCGGAAGGCATTTTTCCCGCGCAGCCAGCGGATAAATTCTCACGCTATTTATAGGATAAATATAAGCTGGATGCTTCACGGGAGAACTGTATTTTACGGATCGAATTGGGAACCCCGTGGATGATAGCCATGGGCTGAACGACCCTCAATCATCCCCGGATGATCGGTAACGAAGAGACTATGCCGCCGGCGATTCCTGGACCTTAATATACGGCGACATCGCCTTCGCCAGCTCACGTGGATCGAACTTGGGGACGTAGCCGTCGACCCCCATGGATCTACCTACGATAATATTGGTGTCGGCGGACAACGATGAATGCATGATCACCGGAATTCCCTTGAATCGTTTGTCCTGCTTTATTTTACCTGTCAGCACATAACCATCCATCCCCGGCATTTCTATGTCGGTCAGGATCAGCTGCACAAAGTTGGACACGGGAATCTTCATGATGTCGGCGCGCTCCGCAAGCTCCAACAGCCGCTCCCATGCCTCCTCACCGTTCTTGGCCGCCATGTGTTTAACGCCGAGGGTATCCAGGGTCTTGGCAATCTGTTTGCGCGCAACCGAGGAGTCGTCGACATAAAGGACGGTGGAACTATTTTGAATCTTCTCCACGCCGTCAAAGGCGCTGTCATCCCCGAGTTTCTCCGTGGTCTCGGCAAGGACTTTCTCGACGTCGATCATCATGACGATGCGTTTGTCCTCCAACTCGGTTACGGCGGTCACCAGCCCACCCAGTCGATCCGCCATCATCGGCGGAGGAACCTTGATTTCCCCCCAATCCATGCGCAGAATCTGTTCGACCGAATGAACCAGGAAACCCTGCGTACAGCGGCTGAAATCGGTGACAATCAGTATCTTCGGCGGCTCGTTGATCTGCATCGCGCAAAAATGGGCGAGATCGATCACCGGGATCATCTGCCCGCGCAGGCTGATCATTCCCTTCACCCCGGGAGGCATATCCGGCGCGTGAGTCACCTCCGGCACATGCATCACTTCGCGGATCTTGAAGACATTAATACCGAAGACCTCCTCGCGACCCGTCTGTGCGTCGACACCCAAACTGAATAAAAGGATCTCGAGCCGATTGGCGCCTGCAAGTCGAGTTCGATGGTCTACGGAACGCATAAAATTATTCACGGCTTCCCCCTGAACACCCAGGTTCTAGAGTAAAACATCGACTTCAACGCCGATTTTTTAAGGGGAAAAGGCAAATCTTCGCCTCGGTGGCATTTGCCGTCGCGCGCACGACCGGCATCCAGGATCGCCGGTGTTTCTGGAACTAATTGATATTAGTTGATTTATTGCACGCCAGCATCGACGCTCCAACAACCTCCAAGAAACCCGCCAAGCACGGGCTTTTCTTAATACCTCTATTACGCGGAAGGGCAGAGGGCGTCTGTTGACTGCCGGAGGTAACTGGGAGTGGAGGTGCCGATATGGAGCATTAACGTAACGGCTAGGGGCAGGCCTTGTATGGTTACTCGAATCAAAGGCCGCTTCGGGTCGTAAACCAACACTTAATGTTGTTTAATCAGTTACTTAGATGCATTAAGCGGAAAAAAGCCGCGCCCAGATGCCTGGTAGCGGCTTGTTCGTTCGCCTGGGTGGGATGTGGTCAAAAAACGGAACTAAATTCCCTTACACTATACCCGCGGCCACCCGCGCCGGGGTTTTTGTTTTTACCGCTCCGGTTAACAACGACTGCAGAATCAGCCTCCCGGGACCAATTAAAATCTTGCCCGTCGCCTCACATGACATCACCTCAATGACAGAATGGCATGTCATTTGTCTTGGCGTTTGGCTTTAAGCCTTCCGCTACCGCGGGCCGGACCATTACCTGCGGCTCCAACACCTCCTCGACGGCCTCGGCGCTCGCGCGCAGGGAGCCGCTGGACAACACGGGGCGAGGCATCGATCCCCCTCGGCATCCATCATGGCGGCGACACGCCGCGATGAGGCCAGCAGCATGGTCTGTTCCCAGTCCTGCAGTTTGGCGAAACTGGTCACGAACCGTTCCTTAATAACAAAGGCGGGGATGACGTGAGCAGGGCCAGCCCCCTTGGTTGCCCCGACCCGTGCCCGGCGGCGGTCCCGTTCGTCCCTCACCCGCTTGATCACGCCGCCCTGCTCAACGCGATTGAGGATATCGGTGACCGTTCCCAGGCTCAGATTGACTCGCCCCCCGGTTTGCTGACGGTCAGCGGGCTTTTCTGTAAGGCCTTGAGGATCAACGCCTGCGGTCCGGTCAGGCATGGCTTTGTTTCGCGATACTCACTATCCGCATCAAAATCTATTTTGATCAGAAATAATTTTGTATGGGTCGCTGAGGCGCGCCTTGCGATCTTCCATTAAAGAAACCTCGCCATGACGGCCATTTTGACCAGCCTGTTCAGACGCCATTGTAGCTTGCACTGCTTATTATCGATTGTGTTGCTGGCTGCCTGGCAGTTTCCCGCCCTCGCTCACGCCCAAGCGGCGGCGCCACGCCTGTCCGCCGATACCCGAATCGCCACCGTGGGGTTTTATCACCTGAGCTGGAAAGCGGACATGCCCGGGCGGGTCGAACTTCAGGAGGCGGGCAATGCGAACTTCATCGCCGCCAGGGGCCGTTATCGCGGCGCGGAACGGGAATGACCATGCCCGGCGAATTGCAGATCAATTCCAAACGCCTGCATGAAGACCTCGATGCCCTGGCCCAGATCGGCCGCCATGAAGACTACGGCATCTACCGCATGTCCTTCAGTCCAGGCGACAAAGCGGGGCGCGACTGGCTGCGCCGGCGCATCTCGGACAGCGGCCTGGCCCTCCATCAGGACGGCGCGGCCAATATCAGCGCGCGCCTCAACTGGGACGACCAGACGCCGTGCGTCATGGCCGGCTCCCATATCGACACAGTGCCCGGGGCCGGTCATCTCGACGGCGCACTGGGCGTGGTCTGTGCGCTGGAAGCGCTGCGGGTCCTGCAGGAACAAGACATCACCCTGCGCCGTCCCCTGGAGGCAATGGCCTTCACCGACGAGGAAGGCCGCTTCGGCGGCATGTTCGGTTCCCAGGCCGTCACCGGCCTGGTCACGCCGGAATATCTGCACAACGCCTGCGACCTGGACGGCGTCACCCTGACCGCCGCCATGGCGGAACACGGACTGGACGCCCGCGACGCCCTGCATGCGCAACGCCCGCCCGGCAGCATCCACGCCTACGTGGAACTGCACATCGAACAGGGACCGGTACTCGACCGCAAGGGCGCCAGCATCGGCATCGTGGACGCCATCACCGGGCTGTTCAAATGGGAGATCACTTTGAGCGGCGCTGCCAACCATGCGGGTACCACGCCCATGAACATGCGCAATGACGCCTTTCAGGGCCTGGCGGAATTCGCCGGGGCTATCGACCGGGTGCTGGAAGAGTATGGCAGCCCGCGCAGCACCGCCACCATCGGCCGCGTCGAACTGATACCGGGCGCGGCCAATGTCATTCCCGGACAGGTGATCTTTTCTCTGGACGTGCGTGACGCCGATCAGGCCATACTCGACATGCTGGCCGAGGCCTTTCAGCGCAGCTTGGCGGCCATCGCCCGCCGCCGGGGATTGATGTTCGAGTTTGCGGTGCTGAGCGAACTGGCGCCGGTGCGCTGCGCCACGCAGGTCATTCAGGCCGTTGAACAGTCGGTGGAAGCCGCCGAACTGTCCGCCACCCATCTCACCAGCGGCGCCGCTCATGACGCCCAGGTGATCGCCGGCATCGCCCCCGCTGGCATGATCTTTGTACCGAGTAAGGAAGGCCGCAGCCATTCAGCGGCGGAATGGACGGCCTGGGCCGACATCGAGGCCGGTGCCAACACATTACTGAACACAGTACGACGATTGGCGAGCTGACAATGAACCAGGATACCGAAAAAGAGATCGTGCCGCAGACCGAGGAATTTCTCGAATTCGATCCGCTGCGGGACGCCTATCGAAAATCCATCACCCATGCGCCGGCCGTCACGCGCTCGCTCCAGACCCATCGTACCGCCTTGTTGTGCATCGACCTGCAATACCTGGATGCGGCGCCGGGCTACGGGGTATTTGCAGACGTTACCGCATCGGGCGTCCCCACGGAGGCGCAGGAATATTATTTTGATCGCCTCCACAACACGGTATTGCCCAACGTCCGCAAACTGCAGGACGCCTTTCGCGCGCGCCATCTGGAAGTGATCCATACCCGCATTCAGTCCCTCACCCGGGACGGCCGCGATCGCAGCGTCGGGCACAAGCGCTTGGGCCTGCACGCCCCGCCGGGCTCCAAGGAGGCGCAGTTCCTCGAAATCGTGGCGCCCATCGACAACGAGATCATTATCGATAAGACCGCCAGCGGCGTGTTCAACGCCACCAACATCGAATACATCCTGCGCAACCTGGGCATAAACGGCCTGTTCGTGACGGGCGTCTACAGCAACGAATGCGTCTCCACCGCAATCCGCGACGCCTGCGACCGGGGTTTTTTCGTCACCCTGATCGCCGACGGCTGCGCGACGGTGACGCCGGAATTGCAGAAGGCGACCATCACCACCATGAAGGATCGCTACGCGCGGGTGATGAACACCGACGAGGCCGTCGCCGAAATTCAACATGTGGTGGAATCATGAACGCCGTACACAGCGCCTCCCTCGATCTCGTCACCTTGCTGGCACCGATCATATTGCTCGTCTTCTGGATTCGCGATTTGTTGAAGGGACATTTATGGTAGACCACACACTCAATCCCAAACTGCACGAACCGGTCGAGAAGCATCTCCTGGATATCCAGGGATTCGAGCGTCCCCGGGAGCTGCTGGACCATATCGACGAGGACCTGACGCCCCTGCTGACCCTGGCGCAGCGCCCGGTGGTCTCGGCGCGCCAGTTCAATCGCGAGCAACTGGTGCAACTGGTGAGACTGGCCGCCCGTTATGAAACCCAACCGCAAATGATCACCCGCCCGCTCACCGGCAAGATCCTGATCAGCGCCTTTTACGAACCCAGCACCCGCACCCGCCTGTCCTTCGAGAGCGCCTGGCACCGCCTGGGCGGCGACATCATGTCCATCACGGATCCCGCCTCCACCGGCATCGCCAAGGGGGAATCGCTGTTCGACATCGGCGAAATGCTCAACCACTACGGCGATCTGGTGGTGCTGCGCGACAGTGACGCCAGAGCGGTGTATGAAATGCTGGAATCGTTGCGCATCCCCATCATCAACGGCGGCAACGGCAGCGACGAACATCCCACCCAGGCCATGGCCGATATCTACACCCTGCTCAAATGGCAGCCCACCCTGTGCCACGCGGACGTGGATCCCGCGCAGCGCATTCACATCGGTATCATCGGCGTGCCGGGGCGCATGCGCACCGTGCGCAGCCTGCTGTCCCTGTTGGCCCTGTTCGCCAACGCCATCAAGGAAGTGGTGCTCCTCAGCGACGAGAAACAGCCCTTCAGCAAGGGACAGCGCGAACAGCTGGAGCAGGCCGGGTTAACCCTGCGCATTGCCACCGACCTCAAAAAAGAATTGCCGAAACTCGACGTGGTCTACATCAACACCATCGCCTGGGTCGGCGACGACTACGAAGAACTGGGCAGCCGCTACCGCCTGGACAAGTCCTCGCCGCTCAAGGAGGACGCCATCATCCTTCACCCTCTCGCGCGCGGCCAGGAGCTGCAGCGTGAACTCGACGACACCCCGCACAACTGGTACTTCGCCCAGGCGCGCGGTGCGGTATTCATGCGTATGGCGCTGTTGTCCTCAATCCTAAAGGTGTTTACCTGATATGTGTGGAATAGCCGGATTTATCTACGCCGATCGCGACCGTCCCGTCGACCCGGACACCCTGGTGGCCATGGCGGCCATCCAATATCACCGCGGCCCCGACGGTTTCGGTTGGCAGGCCAGGGACGGGGTCGGTTTCAGCCATGCCCGCCTCTCCATCATCGACTTGAACGAGCAACGGGCGCGGCAACCCTTCATCTCCGCCGACGGGCGCCTGATGCTCACCCAAAACGGCGAGATCTACGACTACCAGCGCCTGCGCGCCGAACTCGCCGCCCGCGGCGCGCGCTTTCGCACCAAGAGCGATTCCGAGCTGATCCTCCACCTCTATCCGCACCTAGGCCTGGACGCCAGTCTGCCGCAGTTGCGGGGCGAATTCGCCTTCGCCCTTCACGACCGCGAGGAGGACTGCCTGCACCTGGTGCGGGACCGCTTCGGCATCAAGCCGCTGTACTGGACAGAGATCGACGGCGGAGTGGTGTTCGGTTCCGAACTCAAAGTGCTGTTCGCCCATCCCGAAGTCACGCGCCGCTTCGATTCCGCGGGGCTCTATCACCAGCTCATGCAGACCATCGTCCCCGGCAGCACCGCCTTCGCCGGCGTCCATCAGGTCAAACCGGGCCACGCGCTGACGGTCAAGCGCCGCAACGGCCGCCTGCACATCAGCGATCGCCGCTACTGGGACATGCCCTTTCCCCGCGAACAGGACCGCGGCGCACCCGGGGACGAGGCGCAATACATCGACGGTGTACGGGAACGGCTGATCAATGCGGTGCAACTGCGCCTGGAGGCGGACGTGCCGGTGGGTTGCTACCTGTCGGGCGGCATCGACTCCTGTTCCATCATCGGCCTGGCCGCCGCCAGCACCCAGGGCGCGGTCAAGGCCTTCACCATCGGCTTCGACAGCGCCGACTACGACGAAACACCCATCGCGCAGGAAATGGCCGAGGCCACCGGCGCCGACCAGGAGATCCTGCGTCTCAATGCCACCCATCTCTACGATCACTTCGAAGAGACCCTGTGGCATACCGAGCGTACCATCTATAACACCCTGGGCGTGGCCAAGCTGCTCATGAGCCGCCGCGTCAACGAGATCGGTTACAAGGTGGTGCTCACCGGCGAGGGCTCCGACGAATTGTTCGGCGGTTATCCCGCCTTCCGCCGCGACATGTTCCTGCACGGACTGGATCACTTACCCCCCGACGAACGCCGTGAATGGGAATCCCTGCTGGCCGAGAGCAACAAACTGTTCACCGGCGCCATGCTCTCCGAACAGACCATCGACGATCCCGCGCTTACCGCCAAGGTTGGCTTCACGCCCTCGTGCCTGCAGCCGTGGCTGGCCAGCGCGCAACGGGTGCCGGCCCTGTTGCATCCCGAGCGCCGCGCGGAACTGGCCGACTACTCGCCCGGTGCCGCCATCGCCGACGCCCTGGACGATGACGCCTTGCGGGACCGCCACCCCCTGGACCGCGCCCAATACGTGTGGATCAAGACCATGCTCGAGGGCCAGATCCTCACCTGGGGCGGGGACCGGGTGGACATGGCCAATTCCATGGAGGCTCGCCCGCCCTTCCTCGATCATCACCTCGCCGAATACGCCGCGACGCTGCCGCCGTCCATGCGTATCCACGGCCGCACCGAGAAATACGTGTTGCGCGAGGCCATGAAGGGCCTCCTGCCTGAAACCCTTTACAAGCGCGAGAAGTTCGCCTTCATGGCGCCGCCGGCCCACACCGATCCCGACAAATGGGCCGCCATGCAAGTGTTGGCCAAACGCCATCTCAACCCGGATATCATAGAAGAAGCGGGCCTGCTGGACAGCCAAGGGGTAACCGACCTGTTCAAGCTGCACGAAGCGCCGGATACCTCCGTCGCCACCCAAACCCAGCTCGATGCTGTCATCAATCACCTCATCGGCGTGCAAGTGCTCCACCGGCGCTTCATCGCTGCCGACGTGCCCGCCGAGGCCCGCCGCAAAGCGGCGGATCTGGGTTGGCACGCTTAGCAAACATTTCATTCCCATAAACCTTGAAACGACAATGATCAGGCACACATATAAGGAGCAATAATAGATGGTACAAATGCTGAATACTCTGGCAAGCCAGCAAGTCTGGCGCAAGCGCATGGAAGACATTGACGATACGGTACAAGATCTGCTCATGCCCACGGACATCGACGGCGACACCGATCAGGATCAGGAATGGTGCGAAATCGTCATCGACAATAAGACGCGGCGCGTCCGCTTTCACGACTACGACCAGGTGTACGACGTACCGGGCCTTTACGAAAAGATTTTCTATGACGCGCTCAAGTGCAGCTCGCCGAGCTATGTGGTGAATCTGTTCAAGGACGTCGCCGGCGAATGGGGCGTCAAACTGAACGATCTTAAGGTACTGGACGTCGGTGCCGGCAACGGCATGGTGGCAGACGAACTGCGGCACCGTGGCGTAGACAAGGTGGTCGGGGTCGACATCATCGAGGAAGCAAAACAGGCCGCGCTGCGCGACCGTCCCGATGTCTACGACGACTATCGGGTGGCCGACCTCACCGATCTACCGCAGCCGGACGAGGAAGCACTACGCAAACACGGCCTGAACTGTATGACCACGGTAGCAGCGCTCGGCTACGGCGACATCCCGCCGGCGGCGTTTCTCAAGGCCCTGGACATGATCGATACGCCCGCCTGGCTGGCGTTCAACATCAAGGAGGACTTCCTGCATGAAAGCGATCAAAGTGGTTTCAGCCGACTGATCCGCCGGATGATCCAGCAGGATTACATACAGCCTCAGTGCTACCGGCGCTACCGCCATCGCCTGTCGGTGACTGGCGAGCCGCTGTATTACATCGCTATGATCGCGACAAAGTGCAAACCGGTGGAGAGCACACTGTTTACCGAATTCGCCTGACGTGCCTTTACAGTAAAGCAAAATAAAAAAACCTACCGGCATCGATTATCGCCGCGCAGAGGGGTTCCAACACCCCGGGGAAAGCTACAAGATTAAGACAATGATATCGGCTGTCCCTTGAGGATGGCCGGTAAAGCGCTGACCCTACGCTCAGTTCACCGCCATGTCCGCGGGAAACCACCCGGATTTCCCGCGGACATCAGCGTGAATTTCTCGTTCCCACCGCCGCCAACGGCCGCTCCAATACGGTGCGGAAACCTTTGCCATACACCAAATTAGGGCGCCAAACGCCTAACATTCGGGCGCCCGACAGCGGATCCCTTGTAAGCAACTGGTCGCCATAGCCTTTTTAGCGGATCCCTCTGGTATGGATAATGCTAGCTCTTTTTCCGCCCAAGCAAACTGATAGAGAGATTATCCGTCTGGCAGGCGCGTCGACCGGGAGACCGTCGATCCTTTGAACTCAGGGGTCAGCATGAGCAGTGTGAACCTCAAATGGCCGGATGATTCACGGCAGGATAATCTTGCTCGGCTGCAAGCATGCCTGCACGGCCTGTACGACGAGCTGCGGCGTGACACCGCAGGCGCGGTGGCCGCTCACCTGCCCGAACTGGCGCAAGCCGATCCCGCTTGCTTCGGACTGTGCGCCGTCACCCGCGACGGCACCACATTGGAAGCGGGCGACAGCCGCGTCTCATTTACCGCGCAATCCATCGTCAAGCCGCTGATCCTCGCCCTGGCATTGGAAGATCACGACGCCGATACCATCCTGCACAAGGTCGGCGTTGAACCCACCGGAGAGCGTTTTGATTCGATTCTGCATGCGGAAAACGAAGAGGATCACAAGCTCAACCCGTTCATGAACGCTGGCGCGATCGCAACACTCGATCTGATCGGCGGACGCGACCTGGAGGAACGTTTTGCCCGAATATGCGCTCTATTGCAGCGCCTGTTGTCCAGGCCCGTCGCCCTGGATCAGCAGGCATTGACGTCACGCCGCCTTCATGACCATCACAATCGTGCCATCGCCTACCTGTTGCTGAGCCGGGGTCTCATCAAGGGGCCGGCGGAAGACCTGCTGGAACTCTATCACCGAATCTGCTGTCTTCTTGTGGACTGCCGAGACCTGGCGACCATCGCGGCCGTTCTGGCCCAGGGCGGCGTTCATCCTGTGCGCAATCAGCGGATGTTGCCGGCCGGCAATGTCAAAAGCATTCTCTCGATCATGCTGACCTGCGGCATGTACGAGTTTTCGGGACAATGGGCCTATCGTGTCGGTTTGCCGGCCAAAAGTAGTTTGGGCGGCGCCATGCTGGTGGTCGCCCCCGAACAATTCGGGTTCGCGGTGTATTCCCCGCCTCTGGACGAAGCGCATCAAAAGAGCGTGCGCGGTTTGAAGGCCTGCGAAGCGCTGTCCGAGAAACTCGGCCTGCATATGTTCCGATCCGGCCTGGAGCAAAGCACTTCAAAGACGCTGCAAACCCCTCGCATCATCAGACGCGGTCGCGACGACGGCGATCTGGAGCAATGTCTGGCGCGCATCCATCAACGCACCAGAGGGGAAACGGGCGGCGACTGTTATAACATCGCCCCCGACTCGTTCAAGGTGGATCCCGATGCGCACGCCATCTGCGTTACCACGGTGGACGGCCGCCGTTTCGCGGCGGGGGACCACTATGCGCCTTTCCTGATCCAATCCATCTCCAAGGTCTTTGCCTACGGGCTGGCGCTGGAGGACCACGGCCGCGAGGCGGTGCTGCAACACATCGATGTGGAGCCCACCGGCAATGCCTATGACGCGATCATTCGCCTGGAACAGCGTTCCAAGCGCCCCTACAACCCCATGGTCAACGCCGGCGGTATCGCCACCACCGCCTTGATCAGGGGCGAAGGACCGGCGCAACGCCTGGACAGAATCTTGTCCATGTATCACGACTACATCGGTCATGACACGCACATTGACATCCCCACCTATCTCACTGAAACCCGCTCCGGCGACCGCAACAAGGCCATCGCCTATCTATTGCGCCATTTCGGCATGCTGGAAAACGAGGTGGACATCGCCTTGAACCTTTACCTGCAGCAATGCAGCGCCGTCATCGACTGCAAGGACCTGTCGGTCATGGCGGCAACCCTGGCCAATGGCGGCTTCAATCCGCTCAGCAGGCGACAGGCCGTACACGAAGAATATGTCGGCGACCTGCTCAGCGTCATGTATACCTGCGGCATGTACGATTTCGCCGGCGAGTGGAGTTACCGCATCGGGCTGCCTGCGAAAAGCGGCGTGGGCGGCGGCATCATCGCCGTGGTCCCCGGGCGCATGGGCATCGCCGTCTATTCGCCGCGCCTCGACCGCCATGGAAACAGCATCGCCGGTATCAAGGCGCTGGAAGCCATTTCCGCGGAGCTGGATCTGCATATCTTATCCTGTGCATGAGCTGCCGCGGCGGCGTGGTCGGGCACAGGGGATAAAGCCGCGTGGCAATCAGTCAAGCTGCCAACGGCCCACGTTGGCGAGCACCGCCTGCGGTCGCTCGAACCCATCTACGAGCAAGCGGTGGTAAAGGCATTCTTCACGGGAACGCAGGCGATCCCCCGCAAAGCGCCGCTTATACGCTTCGGCGTCCATCCCCGCCGCCGCCCTATCCAGCAGCGCCGGCAGCAGATCGACCATGCCGCTGCCCTCGTCGAACTGCTCCTTGTCGCGCCACAGGATCTCGTGCGGCAGCAGGTCCTCGAAGGACTTGCGTAGAATCCATTTCTCGATGCGAGCGCCGCCGTCATCGTGGAGTTTGAACTGGGGCGGCACCGTCTGTGCCACGTCTATTAACTCCGTGTCGAGGAAGGGCACGCGCGCCTCGATGGCGTGGCGCATGGTCATGCGATCCACCCGCTGCAGGTTGATATTGTGCAGGCGGGTAACCGAACGGCGCAGTTCCCGGTGCAAGGCGCCGTAATCGGCGATATGCTTGTGATAGGTGTAACCGGCGAATAATTCGTCGGCGCCTTCGCCGGTCAGGATGACCTTCACCGTGTCGGCCGCCATACGCGCGCAGAACCAGGTCGGAATAGCGCTGCGCACCAGATCCCGGTCGAAGGATTCCAGGTGATAAATAATGTCGGGCAGCGCTTCGAGCACCTCGGCGGCGGTGTAAACGTACTCGTGATGAATGGAACCGATATGCCGCGCCACGCGCCGCGCCGCCTCCAAGTCGCGGGATCCCTCGATACCCACGGAGAAGGTGTGCAGCTCGGGCAGGAGCCGGCGCGCGACCGCGGCAATGATGCTGCTGTCGAGACCGCCGGAAAGAAAGGCGCCCAGGGGCACATCGCTTAACAGCCGCTTCTTCACCGCCGCCTCGACGGTCTCGCGGATTCTGCGCATGTGCTCCGCCGGATTCAGCTGCAGCGGCGTTCGATCCGGCACCTGATAGTAGGTGCGAAAACCGTGCTCGGAATCGTAGAGGGTGCCGGGCGGGAACTCCTTGACGTCTCCGCCCAGCGGCGCCAGCGCCTTGAGCTCCGAGGCGAAGTGCAGCGTCTCGCGGCCGTCACCCCGAGGCCGTCGTGCGTAATACAGGGGTTTGATGCCGATGCGGTCGCGCGCCAGCAGCAGGCGATTATCCGCAGAGATGGCGAAGGCGAACATCCCGTCGAGCAGGCGCGGCGTCGCCAGGCCATGGTCCTCGAACACGTGCAGAATGGTTTCGCTGTCGCTGTCGGAGGCATAGGTGTGCTCGCCGCCCAATTGCCGCCGCAGCCAGGGATGGTTGTATATCATGCCGTTGGCCACCAGCGTCGCACTGCGGTCCTCGTTGTGAACCGGCTGCCGGCCCTGCAGCGGATCCATGATGGCCAGCCGTGTGTGACCCAGCACGCCGCGATCCACATCCACATGCACCCCGCGGTCATCCGGTCCGCGGTGGCGCTGGATATCGATCATCCTCCATACACCCGCCACATCGACCGCCCCCCAGATTCCCGCGATTCCGCACATCAAAACACCTACTTTCAGATTAAATTCACATTCACATGGATAATCAGGTTTCGACTACAACCATACTACAAATTCGCCGCTTGAGTGCGATCCCCAAATCCAACACACTATCCGCATGCTGGTACTCTCACAAGTCTCCAAACGCTATGGCGACGCAGCGGCCTTGGCGCCGACCGACCTTCAAGTACCGGCGGGGGAGACGCTGGTGCTCATCGGACCCAGCGGTTGCGGTAAATCCACCCTGTTGCGCCTGATCGCCGGTCTCATCCCGGCGGATACCGGCATCGTGACCTTCGCGGGCGCAGCACTGACACCGGACAATATCCTGCAAGCGCGGCAGCGCATGGGCTACGTCATCCAGGAAGGCGGCCTGTTTCCCCATCTCAGCGTACGCGACAACGTCATTGTCATGGCGCGCCATCTGCGCCGCGATCCCGCCTGGATCGAGAGTCGCATCGCCGAACTGGCGCAACTGGTGCGACTCCCACGGGAATTGATGACCCGTTTCCCCGCCGAGCTCTCCGGCGGCCAGCGCCAGCGCGTCAGCCTGATGCGCGCCTTGATGCTGGATCCGGAACTGCTGCTGCTGGACGAGCCGCTGGGCGCGCTGGACCCCATGATCCGCTACGAACTGCAACGGGAACTCAAGGCCATCTTCCGCCAACTGGGCAAGAGCGTAGTCATGGTCACCCATGACATTGCCGAGGCCGCCTATTTCGGCCACACCCTGGTCCTGATGCGCAACGGCCGCATCGTCCAGCGCGGCAGCTTCAAGGACCTGGCACGCACGCCGGCGGAACCGTTCGTGGAACAATTCATCACCGCGCAACGCGATCCCCTGGAACAACTGGCCGAGGCCTTGAGATGAAGAGGCGGGTACGGCTGGCGATCGCCGTGGCAAGCTTGTGCCTCTTGAGTGCAGCGACCGCCGCTCCCGTGACCGTCACCGTGGGCTCCAAGAACTTCACCGAATCGGTCATTCTCGGCGAAATGCTGAGCCATCTGGCTCAGCACGCCGGCGCCGAGGCCCGGCACCGCCGCCAGCTGGGTGGCACCCGCGTATTGTGGAACGCCCTGCTCGGCGGAGAGATCGATGCCTATCCCGAATATACCGGAACTCTGCTGCAGGAGATCCTGGTCAAGGAACATGTGCACGACGACGCCCAATTGCGGGCGGCCTTGGCCAAACGCGGACTGCGCATGACCCGCCCCCTGGGTTTCAACAACACCTATGCCATCGGCATGAAGGCGGCACTGGCGGAAAGACTTGGAATAAAAACCATATCCGATTTGCGCCGGCACCCCGATCTGACATTCGGCTTCAGCAACGAATTCATGGACCGCGCCGACGGCTGGCCCGGCCTGCAGCGGCGTTATCAACTGCCGCAGCATAACGTCCAGGGACTGGACCATGATCTTGCCTACCGCGGCATCGAATCCGGGACGCTGCAGGTCACGGACCTGTACGCCACCGACGCGGAGATCACCTATTACAAACTGCGCGCGCTCACGGACGACCTCCATTACTTCCCGGAATATAACGCCGTCATTCTCTACCGCGCCGATCTGCAGCTACGCGCGCCGGCAGTCGTGGCCCTGTTCAAACGGCTGGAGGGCCGCATCGACGCCGCCGCCATGAGTGCCATGAACGCACGGGTAAAAATTAACGGCGAGAGCGAGACCGCGGTGGCGGCGGACTTTCTCAAGACGCACCTGGATCTCGACGTGCATTTCCAGCTGCACGGCGCATGGCAACGCTTCTGGCGGCACACCGCCGAGCATCTGATCCTGGTGGCTATCTCCCTCTCGGCGGCGATCGTCATCGCAATGCCCCTCGGTGTCCTGGCGGCGTTTCGTCCGCGCCTCGGCCAGCTGGTGCTCGCCGTCACCGGCGTCCTGCAAACCATTCCCTCCCTGGCCCTGTTCGTGTTCATGATTCCCCTGCTGGGCATCGGCGCGCCGCCAGCGATCGTGGCCTTGTTCCTCTACAGCCTGTTGCCTATCGTGCGCAACACCTATGCCGGACTCAAGGACATCCCGCCGGCGGTCATCGAATCGGCGCGGGCCCTCGGCCTGCCGCCGACAGCGCGGCTGCGCATCGTGGAACTGCCCCTCGCCACCCGTGCCATTCTTGCCGGCATCAAGACCTCGGCCGTACTCAATGTCGGCACCGCCACTCTCAGCGCCCTCATCGGCGCCGGCGGTTACGGCCAGCCCATCCTTACCGGCATCCGCCTCGACGATATCGGCCTGATTCTGCAGGGCGCGGTCCCGGCCGCCGTGCTGGCCTTGCTGGTGCAAGGCCTGTTCGAATTGGTCGAGCGAGGCCTCTTACCCAGGGGCCTGCGCCTGCACGCTGGCAAACATCGAGCACTGGAATAACGCGTCCAGGGATACCGGGATGAGGTGTGCCGCTCGCACTCCGCGACCCGGTCGTCCATGCCCCTTCGCCGCATTTCATAAGCCGCGCGATCAGCGGCGCATGTATAAAATTATGGTGCAATGCGCGCCGCGATCGCGTCCGGTGCCCCCGCAATCAAACCAACAAATGGCGCTGATGAGCGAAGCGGGACAACCCGGCCTCCTTACAAATGCAGGCCACATTCCTTCTTGGGCGTGTCCACCCAGCGACCGGCGCGATCATCGCCCGGCACCGTACAATGGGAACAGCCGACGGAAGAGTAGCCCCGGGCCACCAGGGGGTGAAACGGTAATTGATGTTCGCG
>JARRQJ010000044.1:0-21536 GCA_037381915.1 Gammaproteobacteria bacterium
TCGTCGGGGAAGAAATACATATCGTTGAAGCAGGTGACGCCGCCCTTGAGCATCTCCGCCATGGCCAGCTGGGTGCCGTCGCGGACGAAGGCGGGATTGACCCAGGCGCCTTCCGCGGGCCAGACGTGATTGTTCAGCCATTCCATCAGCGGGAGATCGTCGGCCAGGCCGCGGACCAGCGACATGGCGGCGTGGGTCTGGGTGTTGATCAGGCCGGGAATCAGCGCATGGTCCGGCAGGTCTAATTCCACGTCGGCGCGATAGCGGCGTCGCGCTTCGTCGGTGGGCAACAGCGCGTGGATGCGGTCGTCCTTGACGGCCAGGCTGTGGTGGCCATGGACGGTATTGTCCGGCTCCACCGGAATGATCCAGCGCGCGTGCAGCAGGGTGTCGACGTGTTCCATGGTTCGGGTTTGGTTATGAGTCCCGTGACGAGTATACCGTAAGCAACGATTATATCGCTGCTTACGGATCAATTCTTAATCTCGCTTTGGGCTTTCGCTTGGGGATAAGCGGTTATGTCACTGCGGGGAGGGGTTCGGGCTAAAACGCGAAAGGCGGGTACCTTATCCATTGCAGGCAGTTGCCATACCATGCCGGCATGGGGGGCTTCGCGGTGAGTTCGCGAGGATCAAGCGAGTAGATATTTCCATCGGGGTCGGCACGAAAACTGCCCTTGACGGCCAGATCCTCTTCAAACACATAGTAGTAATCGCCGTGCTGTTGATCAATAGAGAGGCAGACGTCGTCTTGATGGACGGTTGATGTAGCGGCAGTTTGGGTAACGGCCGCTGATGGTGCCCCTGGGATATCGAAGAAGGCAGTCGTATGTGGCAGTAGAGCATATTGCCGCCTTATCAGCTCTCTGTCGTAGTTGCCTTTGAAGGACAAGTATATCCACGCAATATCAGTCCCTGTGAATGTAAATGTAATGGTATTGTCGATACGGGCACCATAGCCTTGATTGAGCGTATCCCACTCGTGAAAGGTTCCTGCCTGAAAGGCGGCGGTGGTGGCGGTTGCATCCAGTTCTATGATTAGCGGGTATGGATTAGTCGTGGCATGGATATCCCGGGTCATAGGATATGAAGCGCGAATCCCTGTCAATTCGGCGCTGACGCGTTGATAGACATCCTCAGGGGCCGCGATGGTGCAAGTGGCCTCGAACGCCAGTTGTTCCGCTTCCGAATCCGCACGAGGACTGAGTGCCGCGTCCGCGGGAATATCCAGCGTAGAGACGTAATTATCCAGGCACGGGCGTTTGATGCTGCTTAGCATATTGTTGTCGATCATGCCCAGGGGCTGATTGGTCTGAGCGCTTTGGCCGTTTTTGCCGGGACAGCCGGCTAACGCGGCCAGTACTGAGAATGCGAATGCCAAGCGCGAGACGAGATGCATGACGATCCAGATTGCACAAGTGTCGCTATAGAATTGCAAAATGGCAGGCGTTAAGGGCTGATTCGGGTCGTCTGATCGGGCAAAAACGCGGCAATGTTCCGCTTGGCTTGGCCCGTTCGAGTATTTGTTATGAATGATCGGGGAAGAGCAGGACGGATAAAGCTGCGTCACGAGTGCGCGGGACGCTAGATGGCGCACAGCGCCACGCGCCGGCTGCGGCCGCGGCCGAGGGGATTCCAGTTTTCATCGATGGGCGCGCGTTCACCATGACCCTTCAATTGAATCAGATGGGAATCGACGCCTTTGCTTACCGGGTAGCTCTGGACCGCCTGGCGCGGTTGTCGGACAAGGCGTCGTTGAATTTCATGGTGCCGATCGAATCGCTATGACCGTCGAGGGGCAGGCGTTCGGCGCCGGGATTGGCATCCAGTGTACTGTCCCGATGATCGTTTTACTAATGATCACCCTCACCCCTACCCCTCTCCCAGGGGGAGAGGGGATATAAAAGCCTGGTTTCCGCGGAAGAAGGATCAGGGATGAGAGAACCACCTTTTGCGACATGTAATTCAGGTTATTGACGGGACGGCACACCAGATACGCGCAGACGCGGTGCAGCATGCGTTTGGCGGCGTCGGTCGATTGCTGACGAAGGTGACCCGGCCGAGGTTGACGAAGGGCATGGCCTGCGCTGCGCTCACGCCGGCGCCGGCAGCGCGCCCAGGTCTCGTCCGCGCGGGCCGGAATCGGGAGAAATTTTTTCCAAGATATCCGTTGGATAGGCAGTAATCCCGCTGTGGATTCTATATCGGACGCGCCGGCGCGGTATTGACTTTGACCGGCCTGGCAAAGATGTCGTTTCGCCGTTATCATGCGCGCTCGGGGTGAAGGGGGAATAATCATGACCGAGTTGCGTCACGACAGCATCCGTGCGGTGGAATGGACCGATCAGGGCTTGAAGCTGCTGGATCAGCGCGTGTTGCCGTTGCGCCATGAGCATGTGTTGTTGGAAGATGCCGCCGGCGTGGCGGGTGCCATTCATGACATGGTGGTGCGTGGTGCCCCGGCCATCGGGGTAGCGTGGCGGCCCGGGACCGTTATGGCCGTTCGCCCGCCACCTGGAAACAGGATATCGAAGAAGACCTCCGTTATCTCGCCGCGGCGCGTCCCACCGCGGTCAATCTGTTCTGGGCCATCGCCCGCATGCGCCAGGTTATCGATGCTCTTCATGCTCTCCCTCTCCCCCCGGGACAGGGATGGGGTGAGGGGAATGGGCGCGGGAACAGCAGTGACGATCCAGTTCCCGCCTTGCTGGCGGAGGCCTTGCACATCCAGGAGGAGGACGTGTGCGCCAATCGCCGCATGGGGGAACTGGGCGCGAGCCTCATCAGCCGGCCATGCGCGGTGTTGACCCATTGCAATACCGGCTCCCTGGCGACCGGCGGCTACGGTACGGCTCTGGGCGTGATCCGCGCCGCTTATGGCGCGGGGAAGATCGAGCGCGTCTACGCCGACGAGACCCGGCCGTGGCTGCAGGGCGCCCGGCTCACCGCCTGGGAGCTGGTGCAGGACCACATCCCGGTGACCGTGCTGGTGGAAGGGGCCGCCGCCCACCTGATGAAGCAGGGCGGCGTGCGTTGGGTGATCGTGGGGGCGGACCGCATCGCCGCCAACGGCGATGCCGCCAACAAGATCGGTACCTATCAGCTGGCGGTGGCGGCCCGTTATCACGGCGTGAAGTTCATGGTGGTGGCGCCGACCTCTACGGTGGACCTGGCCATCGCCGGCGGCAACGAGATCCATATCGAAAACCGGTCGCCGGATGAGGTATTGAACCTGGCCGGGCGGCGCATTGCCGCGGAAGGCGCCGAGGCCTGGAATCCCTCCTTCGATGTCACCCCGGCGGAGTTGATCGACGCCATCGTCACTGAGAAAGGGGTCGTGACCGCCCCCTCACGGGAAAAAATGGCGGCGATGATGGGGCGCAATCACCAGCCCGTCCTGAGCCTCTGACCGGGGTTGCTCACCTCCTCAATAACGTCCTTCCCGTACCAGCCCTGGTCAAAAGCGCCGGCTTCCGGGTCGCCGCCGCGTTCCGCCCGGAATGGCCGAAAAGGCGGGCCTTCCGCCACGCCTGCCAATGCTACGGAGATCCGGCCGCTTGTGGTAGAATTCGCTGTTTTCACAAGCAGCTACCGGCGTAATGCCCGACAGAGGCATAGCCGCCGAAAGGGAACCACACCGCCATGACCGATTTCGCCAAAGAAGTCCTGTCCGTCAATATCGAAGACGAGATGCGGACCTCCTACATGGAGTACGCCATGAGCGTCATCGTGGGCCGGGCTCTGCCCGACGTCCGCGACGGCCTCAAGCCGGTACACCGCCGCGTGCTGTACGCCATGAGCGAACTGAGCAACGACTGGAACAAGCCTTATAAGAAATCGGCGCGTGTGGTCGGCGACGTCATCGGTAAATATCATCCTCATGGCGACACTGCGGTGTACGACACCATCGTGCGCATGGCCCAGCCCTTTTCCCTGCGCTACATGCTGGTGGACGGCCAGGGCAACTTCGGTTCGGTGGACGGCGACGCCCCGGCGGCGATGCGCTACACCGAGGTGCGCATGGCGCGCATCGCCCACGAGTTGCTGGCAGACCTGGAAAAGGAGACCGTCGACTTCATCCCCAACTACGACGAGTCGGAAAAGGAGCCCAGCGTCTTTCCGGCCAAGATCCCCAATCTGCTCATCAACGGTGCGGCGGGGATCGCGGTGGGTCTCGCCACCAACGTGCCGCCCCATAACCTCAGCGAGGTGATCGACGGCTGCCTGGCGCTCATCGACAGTCCCGACATCGATATCCCGGGGCTGATGAAACTGATCCCCGGCCCGGATTTTCCCACCGCCGGCATCATCAACGGCGCCCGCGGCATCCACGAGGCCTATCACACCGGCCGCGGGCGTATCTACGTGCGGGCGCGCATCGACATCGAAGTGGACGGCAAGGGCCGGGAGTCCATCATCGTCACCGAACTGCCCTACCAGGTGAACAAGGCCAACCTTCTGGAGAAGATCGCCGAGCTGGTCAAGGACAAGCGTATCGAGGGCATCACCGAGCTGCGCGACGAGTCGGACAAGGACGGCATGCGCATGGTGATCGAACTGCGCCGCGGCGAGGTGGCGGAGGTGGTGATCAACAACCTCTACCAGTTCACCCAGATGCAGAGCGTGTTCGGCATCAACATGGTGGCGCTGGTGGACGGCCAGCCGCGCCTGCTCAATCTCAAGCAAATCCTGGAGGCCTTCATCCGCCACCGCCGCGAGGTGGTCACCAGGCGCACGGTGTTTGAACTGCGCAAGGCGCGGGACCGGGCTCATATCCTGGAAGGCCTGGCCGTGGCCCTGGTCAACATCGATCCGGTCATCGCCCTGATCAAGGCGGCGGCCAACCCGGCGGAGGCCAAGGAGGCCCTGATGGCGCGTGCCTGGGCGCCCGGCGTGGTCACCGATCTGCTGGCGCGCGCCGGGGCCGCCGCGTCCCGCCCCGAGGGCCTGGCCGCGGACTTCGGCCTGAGCGACCAGGGTTACCGCCTCTCCGATGCCCAGGCCAAGGCCATCCTCGACCTGCGCCTGCACACCCTCACCGGGTTGGAGCAAGAGAAGATAGTTAATGAATATAAAGAGATATTGGTGAAAATTGAGGAGTTACTGGAGATTCTGAGCAATCCCGATCGGCTTATGCAGGTCATCCGTGAGGAGCTGCTGGCCATGAAGGAGCAGTACGGCGACAAGCGCCGCACCGAGATCGTCGCGACCCAGGAGGATCTCAGGCTGGAAGACCTTATCACCGAGGAAGACGTCGTGGTGACCCTGTCCCACGCGGGTTACGCCAAGGCCCAGCCCATCAGCGAATACCGCACCCAGAAACGCGGCGGCCGCGGCAAGGCGGCGACCTCGGTCCGGGAAGAGGATTTCATCGACAAACTGCTCATCGCCAGTACCCACGACACTATCCTGTGCTTCTCCAACCGCGGCAAGGTGTATTGGAAGAAGGTATACGAACTGCCCCAGGCGGGGCGCAACGCCCGCGGCAAACCGCTGGTCAATCTCCTGCCCCTGGAGGAAGGGGAGCGGATCACCGCCGTGTTGCCTATCCGCGAATACGCAGCGGACAAATACGTGTTCATGGCCACCGCCACCGGTACGGTCAAGAAGACTCCCCTGGCCGATTTCTCGCGGCCGCGCGCCAGCGGCATCATCGCCCTGGGACTGCTGGACGACGACCATCTGGTGGGCGTGGCGATTACCGACGGGACGCGCGACGTCATGCTGTTCTCCAGCGCCGGCAAGGCAGTGCGTTTCAACGAGGCGGACGTGCGCCCCATGGGGCGGACCGCCCGCGGCGTGCGCGGGATCCAGCTCGGCGCGGGCCAGCGGGTTATCGCGCTGATCATCGCCGATGACTATGCGGTGTTGACCGCCACGGAAAAAGGTTTCGGCAAACGTACTCTGGTAAGCGAATACCCGGTGCACGGGCGCGGCGGGCAAGGGGTGATCTCTATCCAGACCACTGAACGCAACGGCCCGGTGGTGGGGGCGGTGCTGGTGAGCGAGGATGACGAGGCCATGCTTATCACCAACGGCGGCACCCTGATCCGCACCGCCGCCAATGGCATCTCGGTGCTGGGCCGCAACACCCAGGGCGTGAAACTGATCAGCCTTGGTGAGGAGGAGAAGCTGGTGGGACTGGAACGCATCGAGGAGCCGGAATTGAACGGCGATGGGGAGGCTGAAGCAGATGACGAAGCGGCAGCAGCGGATGCGCCGGAAGGTGATGCCTGATGATGATCGAATCGTTGCGTTGTCAGTGATGAGATCATGACTTCAAAGACAAGTAAGCTTGTTGGATGAATCCCGCTGACATAATTTGATTGAAGAAGGTATGTTTATTAACACCCTCCCGTTCAAGGGGAGGGATACGGTGGGGATGGGTTTGAACTTCATAGTGAAACTCGGCGGAGTACCGAACCCACCCCCATCCTGACCTTCCCCCTGAGGAGGAAGGGACAACAGAATTGGACATCTACTAGATAAGTGAGGTTTGAACCATGTCGCGTATATACAACTTCAGTGCCGGACCGGCGATGTTGCCGGAGGACGTATTGCAGCAGGCCCGCGAAGAGATGCTGGATTGGCAGGGCTCGGGGATGTCGGTGATGGAGATGAGCCATCGCGGCAAGGAATTCATGAGCATCGCCGCCCAGGCCGAGGCGGATGTGCGCGAGTTGCTCGCCGTGCCCGCCGATTACAAGGTGCTGTTCCTGCAAGGCGGCGCCAGCAGCCAGTTCGCCATGGTGCCCCTGAACCTGTTGCGCGGTAAGTCCGGCGCGGACTACATCAATACCGGCATGTGGTCCAAGAAGGCCATCGCCGAGGCCAAGCGCTTTTGCGCGGTGAACGTGGCCGCCAGCAGCGAGGACACCAAGTTCACCACCATCCCGCCCCAGGCGGCGTGGCAGCTCAAGGCCGATGCCGCCTATGTGCATTTCACCCCCAACGAGACCATCGGCGGCGTGGAATTCCACTGGGTGCCCGATACCGGCGACGTGCCCTTGGTGGCGGACATGTCATCGACGCTGTTGTCGCGGCCCATCGACGTGAGCAAGTTCGGCGTGATCTACGCCGGCGCCCAGAAGAACATCGGCCCGGCGGGTTTGACGGTGGTGATCGTGCGCGAGGACCTGGTGGGCGGGGCGCAGGGCACCACGCCCGCGATGTTCGACTACAAGACCCACGCCGATGCCGAATCCATGTACAACACCCCGCCCACCTACGCGTGGTACCTGGCCGGCCTGGTGTTCCAGTACCTGAAGCGCAAGGGCGGCCTGCAGGCCATGGCGGAGATCAACCAACGCAAGGCGGAGAAGCTGTACGCCGCCATCGACGATTCGGGTTTCTACCGCAACCCGGTGGAGAAGGCCAGCCGTTCGTGGATGAACATTCCCTTCACCCTCGCAGACGCCAATCTCGACAAGACCTTCCTCGCCGAGGCGGCCCAGGCCGGACTCAAGACCCTGTCGGGTCATCGGTCGGTA
Source organism: Gammaproteobacteria bacterium (assembly GCA_037381915.1). Classification (GTDB taxonomy): domain Bacteria; phylum Pseudomonadota; class Gammaproteobacteria; order DRLM01; family DRLM01; genus JARRQJ01. The sequence goes on from JARRQJ010000044.1 coordinate 7,490, forward strand.
GGCGGGATGCGCGCCAGCATCTACAACGCCATGCCCGAGGCGGGGGTGGATGCGCTGGTGGAGTTCATGCAGGATTTCGCGCAGCGGAATGGTTAACTGCAACGTAAACGCGCTATTTAAACGTTGCTGCATATGTAACGTGGCCGCTAATTCGCCCTCCCCTTCAAGGGGAGGGTTGGGGTGGGGATGGGGTTGATTAGGTATGGTGGTACTGACCCCACCCCCATCCTATCCTTCCCCCTGAGGGGGAAGGGACGAATTGTCTGGGCTCTGCATTTTTCGATAACTAGCGTCTTACGTTTTTGGGGTAATTAAAGGATTCATTATGTACAAGATACTCACACTCAATAATATCAGCGTTAAAGGGCTGGACCGCCTGCCCCGCGACCACTATGAGATCGCATCGGAGATCCAGCATCCGGACGCCATCCTGTTGCGTTCGTTCAAGATGCACGGCATGGAGATTCCCGCCAGCCTCAAGGCGGTGGGCCGCGCCGGCGCCGGCGTGAATAACATTCCCGTGGCGGAAATGAGCAAGCGCGGCATCCCGGTGTTCAACGCCCCCGGCGCCAACGCCAACGCGGTCAAGGAACTGGTGGTGGCGGGCATGCTGCTGGCGGCGCGCAATATCTGCCAGGCCTGGGATTACGCCCGCACGCTGGAGGGGGACGACGCGGCGCTGAGCAAGCAGGTCGAGGCCGGCAAGAAAGGGTTCGTGGGTTTCGAATTGCCGGGGCGTACCCTGGGTGTCATCGGTCTGGGCGCCATCGGGGTGCTGGTGGCCAATACCGCTGTCAAGCTGGGGATGAAAGTCATCGGCTACGATCCCCAGATCACGGTGCAGAGCGCCTGGCGTCTGTCCGCGGACGTGCAGCAGGCCCGCGGCCTGGATGACCTGTTGGCGCAATCCGACATGGTGACCTTTCACGTGCCCCTGGTGGACGCGACCCGTCACATGATCAACCCCGAGCGTCTCGCCCTCATGAAGGAAGGCGTGACCATACTCAATTTCGCGCGCGACGCCATCGTCGACGAGCAGGCGGTGGTGGAGGGTCTCACGAGCGGCAAGGTGCATGCCTATGTGTGCGATTTCCCCAGCAATCTCCTGAAGGATCAGCCGCGGGTGATAGCGCTGCCCCACCTGGGCGCGTCCACGCGGGAAGCCGAGGATAATTGCGCGGTGATGGTGGCCAACCAGGTACGGGAGTTTCTGGAGAACGGCAACATCATCAACTCGGTCAACTTCCCCGAGGTGTTCATGTCGCGCAGCGAAGGCCATCGCATCGGCATCGCCAACGCCAATGTCCCCAACATGGTGGGGCAGATTTCCACGGCCATGGCGGATGCCAAATTGAATATCATCGATATGCTTAATAAGTCCCGCGCCGATCTGGCCTATACGCTGATAGATGTTGACCAGCCTTTGCCCGCCGCGGTACTGGACAAGATCCGCGCCATCGGAGGAGTGTTGGCGGTGCGGGTGCTGTGAGGGGTTTTACAACATTAGTTTGAGTTATTTCCCTCCCCTTGAAGAAGGAGGAGTCGTGGAGGTCGAAGGTCTGCGTTACCGGAAACGCCCATGCTTACTGGGCAGGTAGTGCTTAATAGTTCCCTCCCCTTCAAGGGGAGGGATAGGGTGGGGATGGGGTTTGACCGAGTAGCGACAAAGCACCCCATCCCCCTCCCGGCCTCCCCCTTGAAGGGGGAGGGGCGATCCTCGCAGCCGGGGCAGTCGAGTATCTCGAGAGGCCTCGTTGCCTGGGATGGTTGCGAACATGGATTTCAGCTGAATTCCCCGATCTCCAGAGGGGAGGCGATTGTTATGCTTGTATTTGGAAGTTTGATTTATTTCTCTCCCCTCGAAGAAGGAGGAGTCGTGGTGGTCGATAGTTTGCGTTACAGGAAACGCCCATGCTTTCCGGGTCGGCACTACTTTCAGTTCCCTCCCCTTCAAGGGGAGGGATAGGGTGGGGATGGGGTTTAACCGAGTAGCGCCAAAGCAACCCATCCCCCTCCCCCTTCAAGGGAAAGGGGCGATTTTTGCGGCTAGGCCGGTGGTATGTTAGGACTGAGTGCTTGAAATGAGCGAAGACAAACTAAAAGCCGTGCGTGATCACATCGATGCCCTGGACGAACAGCTACAGGCCTTGATTAACGAGCGGGCGGCGTGCGCCCAGACGGTGGCGAGCTTGAAGAACGGCGCCGGCGCCGGCTCGTTTTATCGCCCGGAACGGGAGGCGGAGATCCTGCGCAAGATCCTGGCGCGCAATCAAGGTCCCCTCAGCGGCGAGGAAGTGGCGCGCCTGTTTCGCGAGATCATGTCGGCCTGCCTGGCTTTGGAACAGCCGTTGCGCATCGCCTATCTGGGGCCGGAGGGGACCTTCACCCAGGCCGCCGTCCTCAAGCACTTCGGGCATTCCGTGACCACCGACCCGCACCACACCATCGACGATATCTTCCGCGAAGTGGAGGCGGGCGGCTGCCACTACGGGGTAGTGCCGGTGGAAAATTCCACGGGAAGCATGGTCACCCACACCTTGGACATGTTTCTCGACTCGCCCTTGAAAATCACCGGCGAGGTGCAGCTGCGCGTGCATCAAAATCTGCTCAGCACCCTGGACGCGCCGGCTGCGGTGCGCCGTGTCTATTCCCATCAACAGTCCCTGGCCCAGTGCCGGGTGTGGCTGGACGAGCATCTGGCGGGCGTGGAGCGCATCGCGGTGAGCAGCAACGCCGAGGCGGCGCGGCTGGCATCGCAGGATAAGGAGTCGGCCGCCATCGCCGGCCGCGAAGCCGCGGACATCTACGGCCTGAAGGTACTGGCCGCCAATATCGAGGATGAGCCGGATAACACCACGCGCTTCCTGGTAATCGGCCGCGACGACATCCCTCCCAGCGGCAATGACAAGACATCTTTATTGCTGTCGGCCGTCAATAAACCGGGGGCCCTCTACCGCCTGTTGTCGCCGCTCGCGCAACACGGCATTTCCATGACCCGCATCGAATCCCGGCCGTCGCGGCGGGGGGTATGGGAATACGTGTTCTTTGTCGATATAGAAGGGCACGCGGCGGATACGCAGGTGGCGCAGGCCCTGGAGGAACTGCGCGCCGAGGCGGCGATGCTCAAGGTGTTGGGTTCCTATCCCCGCGCGATCTTATAAGAGAAAGAATTGCAGGCAGTGCGGTTGAGGCGCGGATTGCGCGCCGACGGCTGCCGTTTCCATATTCCGATGGGGCCCTGCGGTTGGCCCGGTCGATAAGGTAAATAACTATGATCATCATCATGAAGGCAGGCTCCACCGATCAGCAGATCGACGCCGTGGAGAGCAAACTCAAGGGCATGGGCATGGGCGCCAACGTATCGCGCGGCATCGAGCGCACCGTGGTCGGAGCCATCGGCGACGAGGCCAGGATCGACATGGAGGCGCTCGAGATACTAGCGGGCGTCGAGAACGTTATCCGGGTGATGAAGCCCTATAAGATCGTCTCGCGGGTTTCCCATCCGGAAGACAGCATCATCGACATCAAGGGCGTGAAACTGGGCGGCACCCAGATCCAGATCATCGCCGGCCCGTGTTCCGTGGAGACCCAGCCGCAGATGGACGCGGCGGCGGCGGCGGTGGCGGAGGCGGGCTGCCGGCTGATGCGCGGCGGCGCGTTCAAGCCGCGCACCAGCCCCTACAGCTTCCAGGGCGTGGGCGTGGAAGGGCTGGAGATGTTCCGCAAGGCGGCGGACAAGCACCGCGTGCCCATCGTCACCGAATTGATGGACGTGCGGATGCTCGATACCTTCCTCAAGCACGACGTCGATGTCATCCAGATCGGCACCCGCAACATGCAGAACTTCGATCTGCTCAAGGAGGTCGGCCGGGTCCACAAACCGGTGATCCTCAAGCGCGGCATGGCGGCCACCATTTCCGAATGGCTGATGGCGGCGGAATACATCGCCGCGGGCGGCAACCACAACATCATTTTCTGTGAGCGCGGCGTACGCAGCTTCGAGACCTATTACCGCAACATGCTGGACGTCACCGCCATCCCGGTGCTCAAGCGCGAGACGCATCTGCCGGTGATCGTCGATCCCAGCCACGCCGGCGGCAAAGCATGGATGGTGCCGTCCCTGGCACGGGCCGCGGTGGCGGCGGGCGCGGACGGCTTGTTGGTCGAGGTCCATCCCTGTCCCTCCGAGGCGTGGTGCGACGCCGATCAGGCGCTCAGTCCCGAGGAGCTCAACAAATTGATGGGTGAGCTGCGCCAGATCGCCGCGGCCATCGGGCGGGAGCTGTGATTGGGGCATCGGCCAAGTAGAGCGGTCGCGTGGCCGCGGATAGAATATAGAATAATGAAATGGGAGGAGTGATGCAGTATCGCAGCCACCCTAAAGCGGAATCTGGCCCAGGTATATACGAGCGGTTTCCGGAGAGCGAAGTGAAGGGCGTAGCCGACAGGGGGACATGTAAATTAAGGGACCCCTGATTTATTCAACCTCCCCTTCAAGGGGAGGGTCGGGGAGGGGATGGGGTTTTGAAAGGCTACAATACATTCAATCAGTTAATAACCTCACCCCCATCCTGTCCTTCCCCCTGAGGGGGAAGGGACGAATTGATCAGGGCTTACTCAATCTACTGATGTCTTATTGACCCCCCTCACCCCGTTATACCCGCCGGGGAGCACGACAACATCGAGTTCCCGTTCGGCCCGGAACAGGTCCACCGGACCTTTTCCGTTTTCCGCCTCACCTCCCTGAGGGAGAGGGCGCTTGGGTCGCATTGATTAGCGGTATGGAGTTCCGCCGGAGCGAACGGCAACGTCCCTTCTCCCGCAGGGGAGAGCGAAGCAAGGGGCGTAGCCGACAGGATGAGGTGATCAGAGCAATAGGTGTTAGAGTTTGATGGGTACTCCTCACCCCGGTTCTCTTCCGCAAGGAGAGGGACTATGGAGCGGCAATGATTAACCGTTTATGCATTATCGGCGTGGGTCTGATCGGCGGTTCGCTGGCGCGGGCGCTGAAACAGGCGGGGTATTGCGCCGAGGTGGTGGGGTGCGGCCGCGATGCGGTGCATCTGCGGCGCGCGCAGGAAATCGGCGTCATCGATCGCTATGAGCGAGACCCGGCGCGGGCGGTGGATGATGCGGATATGATTGTCCTGGCCGTGCCCCTGGGCGCCATGGAAGTCGTGATGCGCACCATTGCCGGCCATGTCGCGGCGGATGCGGTCATCACCGATGTGGGCAGCACCAAGGGCGGCGTGGTGACCGCGGCGCAGGCGGCCTTCGGCGCCGTGCCGGAGCGTTTCGTGCCGGGGCACCCCATTGCCGGGACGGAAAAGAGCGGAGTGGAGGCCTCCTTCGCCGACTTGTTTCAGGAACGGCGCGTGATCCTGACGCCCCTGGACCATAGCGACGCGGACGCGGTCGCGGCCGTGCGGGAGATGTGGGAGCGGACCGGCGCCGAGGTGATGGAGATGAGCGTGGCCCATCATGATGAGATATTGGCGGCCACCAGCCATCTGCCGCACATGCTGGCCTTCGCCCTCGTGGATACCTTGGCGCGCATGCACGAGCAGGCGGAGATCTTTCGCTATGCCGCCGGCGGATTCCGCGATTTTACCCGGATCGCCTCCAGCGACCCGGTGATGTGGCGGGACATCTGCCTCGCCAACCGCGAGGCCATCGCGGCCATGATCGATCGTTTTCAGGGCGACCTGGCGGGATTGCGCGAGGCAATCGTGAAGGGCGACGGCCGGCGCATCGAGGAGATATTCGTGCGCGCCAAGGCGGCGCGCGATCGCTATTGCGAATAAGCCGTTGCGCCGCGAGGACGCTACAAACGGGCTGCACCTCCAAGCAAAATAATGCCAGACGGGCGTTGAGCCTGCGTTGTTATGAATTTAAACTGCCTCACCCCTCCCTCTACCCACAAGGGGCACCGAGGTCCCTGGGGGAGAGGGGGCCTATAGCAGAGGGGGTAGAGTCCCCTCGTTCTCGTTAGCCAGCGGCAATCGGAGGATCCAGAGAGTGAGACGGAGCAGGAGAGCAACTGATCTATTTGTCCCCTCTCCCTCAGGGAGGTGAGGTGGAAAAGGAAAACGTCCGGTGGGCGTTTTCCCCGCCGAACGGCTGGTGGAGTGATACTGCCCCCGGCGGGTACCCCATCCCCCTCCCGGCCTCCCCCTTGAAGGGGGAGGAGACGGCCTCCGCCGGCGGGGGTGATCTATGGGCGGGAAGAAATGAATACTGTCGAGTGCAGCCGCCTAGGGCGGTCTTGGTTTTAAGACGCCTTTGAGGCGCTCATTGCATAAGCCCGGGGCTTTGCCGGGGTATTTAACTTAACCGGGCACCACACGCGCCATGAAAGAAGACAATGTCATCAACGCGAAATACCAAATTTAAAGCTGCCCCCGGCGGCAAGCTGCACGGCGAGATACGCGTGGCCGGCGACAAATCCATTTCCCATCGTTCCATCATGCTGGGTGCCTTGGCCGACGGCGTTACCGAGGTCAGAGGCTTTCTTGAGGGGGACGATTGCCTGGCGACCCTGGCGGCGTTTCGCGCCATGGGGGTGCGCATCGAAGGGCCGGAGCAGGGGCGGGTGATTATCCACGGCGTCGGCCTGCACGGTCTGCAGCCACCGACTGCGCCTCTCGACCTGGGCAATTCCGGTACCTCCATGCGTCTCTTGGCGGGGGTGATGGCCGGCCAGGCCTTCGATATGGTGATGAGCGGCGACGCCTCGTTGAGGCGGCGCCCCATGAAGCGCGTCACCGCACCGCTGGCGGAGATGGGCGCGCACATCGAGACCAGTCCCGACGGCACACCGCCCCTCAAGATCAGCGGCGGGCGCGCCCTGCATGGCATCGACTACGTGATGCCGATGGCCAGCGCCCAGGTGAAGTCATGCCTGTTGCTGGCGGGCTTGTATGCCGAGGGCAGGACTTGCGTGACCGAGCCGGCGCCGACCCGCGACCACACCGAGCGCATGTTGACCGGTTTCGGTTATGCCGTGGAGCGCGACGACAGCAAGGTGTGCCTGCGAGGCGGCGGGCGCTTGACCGCTATGGTCATCGACGTGCCCGCGGACATATCCTCGGCGGCCTTCTTCATGGTGGGGGCGAGTATCGCGCCCGGGTCGGAACTCCTGCTGAAGCATGTGGGGATCAATCCGACGCGCATCGGGGTCATCAATATCCTGCGGGAGATGGGGGCCGATATCGAGCTGCTCGATGCCGCCGAGGTGGGCGGCGAGCCGGTGGCCGATGTCCGGGTGCGTTCGGCGCCCCTGCGCGGGATCTCCATTCCGCAAGACCAGGTGCCCCTGGCCATCGATGAATTTCCCGCCTTGTTCATCGCCGCCGCCTGTGCCGATGGCGAGACGGTCCTCACCGGGGCCGAGGAACTGCGGGTCAAGGAGAGCGATCGCATCCAGGTGATGGCCGAGGGCCTGACTACGCTGGGAGTGGTTGCCAAACCGACACCCGACGGGATTATCATACGGGGCGGCCGCCTCGGCGGTGGCCGCATCGACAGTCACGGCGATCACCGCATCGCCATGGCCTTCGCTATGGCGGCATTGCGGGCCGACGGCGATATCGTGATCGAGGACTGCGCCAATGTGGCTACGTCCTTTCCCGGCTTCCTGAGTTTGGCGCAGCAGTCGGGGCTGGCGATCTCACAGGCCTGAAAGCGGGCGCTGTCCAGTTATGCCGCCGGCGGCGGGCATATAATTTATGGAAGTAAACCTCCGGCTATGCCGAGGACTCAAAGGGGGTTTGACCGATACGGCGGTCGCATGAGTAAAGTCGGGTTGAAGGTGGAAGCTCGACGATACCGACACTCTTCCCTTCAAGGGGGTGAGGCGGATGGCGGATAAGGTCCGGTGAAGCTTTTCTCCGCCGAACGGCTGGTGAAGCGATACTGCCCCCGGCGAGCATAGCGGTGGGGATGGGTTTCATTGAGCACCCGTAGACGCCCGGCGAGCACCCCATCCCCCTCCCGGCCTCCCCCTTGAAGGGGGAGGAGACGAGCTGCCCCAGCGGGGGTGATCTATGGGCGGGAAGAATTGAATAGTGTTGAGTGCAGCCGCCTTGGGCGGCTCTGGGTTTTAAGGCGCCGTTGAGGCGCTTATTGCATATGCCCCCGGCTTTATTGTGGGCCATGTAATTTCCTATTCTCAATACGTTATATAACTATTGCAAGGAATTAAATTAATGGCGATGGAGCGTAACGTACACATCCCCTCCGCCCCCGTCATCACCATCGACGGTCCCAGCGGATCCGGCAAGGGCACCATCAGCCGCCTGGTGGCGGCGCAGCTTGGCTGGCATTTTCTGGACAGTGGCGCTTTGTACCGACTGGTGGCCCTGGCCGCCCGACATCATACGGTATCCCTCGACGACGAGGTGAGCCTCAAGACCCTGGCCGCCCATCTGGATGTCCAGTTCCTTGCCGGAGAAGGCGGCAGGGAGGGTCGGATCGTACTGGAAGGGGAGGAGGTGACCGACGCCATCCGCAGCGAAGAATGCGGCAACGCGGCCTCGGTGGTGGCGGCCTTGCCCACGGTGCGCCGGGCCCTGCTGGAACGGCAGCGGGCCTTTCGCGAGCCCCCCGGTTTGGTGGCCGACGGGCGGGATATGGGGACGGTGGTTTTTCCGGATGCGGAACTCAAGATTTTCATGACCGCCAGCCGGGAGGAGAGGGCCCAACGGCGCTATAAGCAGTTGAACGCAAAAGGGGTAGGTGTTACTCTACAGCACATTTTAGATGAACTTGCCGAACGCGACGCCCGCGACAGTGGTCGGAGCGTTTCTCCTTTGCGGCCGGCGGCGGATGCGATCACCATAGACACCACGACGACGGATATCGATGACGTCGTGGAAGAAGTGATGATGGCGTGGCGGAAGACCGCGGTGGAAACGAGTTGAATCTGAAACTGAAGATGTACGTAATCGGGGTTCGTGACGGCTATGCCGTCCGCGGACAAAGTAGATTATTCCGTGTCGAGCGCACGGATCCAACCGTTCAACCCGAAAGGTTGAAGCTAAAGGTCAGTCATCAATGAGCGAAAGCTTTGCACAACTGTTTGAAGAGAGTATTGCCGCGCAACGCATGCGGCCCGGCGCCATTGTCAATGCCACGGTAGTGGAAGTACGCCCTGACGTGGTTATCGTCAACGCCGGATTGAAGTCCGAAAGCACCATACCTATTGAACAATTCCGCGACGAGAAGGGCGAGTCCCAGGTGGCGGTGGGCGACCAGGTCGAAGTCGCGCTGGAAATGGTCGAAGACGGTTTCGGCGAAACACGCCTGTCCCGCGAAAAGGCAATCCGCGCCCGCACCTGGACCATGCTGGAACGGGCCATGCAAGCCGGCGATACCGTCAAGGGCGTTCTGACCGGCAAGGTCAAGGGCGGCTTCACCGTCGAAATCGACGATGTGCGCGCCTTCCTGCCCGGTTCCCTGGTGGACGTGCGCCCGGTACGCGATTCCAGCTACCTGGAAGGTAAGGAACTCGAATTCAAGGTGGTGAAGCTGGACCGCCGCCGCAACAACGTGGTGGTGTCGCGCCGCGCCGTGGTGGAAGCGGAGAGCGGTGCCGAGCGGGAAAGCCTGCTGGAGAATCTCCAGGAAGGCCAGGTGATCAAGGGTGTGGTGAAGAATCTCACCGACTACGGCGCCTTCGTGGACCTGGGCGGCGTGGACGGCCTGCTGCACATCACCGATATGTCGTGGAAGCGGGTCAAGCAGCCTTCCGAAGTGGTAAACGTCGGCGACGAAATCGATGTCAAGGTGCTCAAGTTCGATCGCGAGCGGCAACGCGTGTCCTTGGGCTTGAAGCAACTGGGCGAGGATCCCTGGGTCGATATCGCCCGGCGTTACCCGGTGAGCACCCGCATGTTCGGCAAGGTTACCAACATCGCCGATTACGGCTGCTTCGTCGAGATCGAGGACGGCGTGGAGGGCCTGGTGCACGTCTCCGAGATGGATTGGACCAACAAGAACATTCATCCTTCCAAGGTCGTGCACCTGGGTGACGAAGTGGAAGTGGTGGTGCTGGATATCGATGAAGAACGCCGCCGCATCTCTCTGGGGATGAAGCAATGCAAGCCGAACCCCTGGGACGAGTTCGCGGCCATCCATAAGAAGGGCGACAAGGTCAGCGGCAGCATCAAGTCCATCACCGACTTCGGCATCTTCGTCGGCCTGGAAGGCGGGATCGACGGCCTGCTGCATCTCTCCGATCTGTCCTGGACGGTGCCCGGCGAAGAGGCGGTGCGCAATTACAAGAAGGGCGACGAGATCGAGGCGGTGGTGCTGGCCATTGACGCCGAACGGGAACGCATCTCGCTGGGCGTCAAGCAGATCGAACAGGACCCCTGGGCAATCTACGTCGGCGAACACCCCAAGGGCAGTATCGTCACCGGCACGGTGAAGGAAGTGGACGCCAAGGGTGCGATGGTCGAGCTGGCGGAAGGCGTGGAAGGTCAGCTGCGCGCCTCCGAGTTGTCGCGCGACCGGGTGGAGGACGCCCGGACGGTGTTGAATGTCGGCGATCAGGTCGAGGCCAAGTTCATGGGCGTCGACCGCAAGACCCGCAGCATCATTCTTTCCATCAAGTCCAAGGACAGCGATGAAGAGGCCGAGGCCGTGGAAGGGTACCGCGCGACGGGCAGCGGCGGCACCACCCTGGGTGACCTGCTCAAAGAGCAAATGGAAAACAGCAACTGAGGCAAGCGCGATCCGCCCCGTCCTGGCGGGGCGGATTTCGAACGGTGGTACCAAGCGAAGAAAACTCTGAATAGATTCGGTGTCGCCATTGAACACAGAGCGGAACGTTGTTGTTACAATAAATAAAGGGATGCGGAACTGCTCGCCGCGGGCGAGCTGACAGGGACGGTCGGGAATGACGTGCTTATCTCAAAGTGATATGTTCATGGCCGACGTGACATACTGATGCCGTTTGCCGTATCGAACAGAGTTGAACAACTAACAATAGATGACCAGGGGGTCGGGTTTTCTGCAATTTCTTCAACCTAGCTAGTGACGAGTAGAGATCATGACCAAATCAGAACTGATAGAAAAACTCTCACAACGACAGAGTCAGCTTACGTATAAGGATGTGGAGTTTGCAGTCAAGACCTTGACAGAGCAAATGGCCCAAACTCTGTCGGCGGGGGGGCGCATAGAGATCCGGGGATTCGGCAGTTTCTCCCTGCATCACCGTCCGCCGCGCGTTGGTCGTAACCCCAAGACCGGTGAAGCCGTGTCCTTGGCCGGTAAATACGTACCTCACTTTAAGCCTGGCAAAGAATTGAGAGAGCGCGTCAACATCACAGGGCAGCAATAGCAGTAACGGATGGCGCCTGGGTAGACAAGCGAGGCGGGTATAGTTTACTCGGTGGGATAACGCATCCTAAGCTGTTCGTTCGCCCCGAACCCATGGCAAGATAGACTTCCAGCCGCGGTGCGGCGGAAGGGGGCAGGATGGCGCGGTTATTCAGATTCGTCTTCTATTTGATCATTGCCTTTCTGGCGGTCTTCTTCGCCCTGCTCAACAGCCAGCCGTCCCAGTTCGACTATTACTTCGGCAAGGCGGATGTGCCCCTGGCCATGCTGCTCGCCATCGCCATGGCGATCGGAGCGCTCCTGGGCGTGATTGCCAGCATGGGCATGGTCCTGAAGTCGAAACGGCAGTCGTCGTCCCTGCGCAAGAGCGCCTCCAACGCCGAAAAGGAATTGGCCAAAGTGCGCGCCGCCCTCCCACACCAAGATCAATCCTGACATGGACGATTTACTGTGGCTGTTGCTCCCGATAGCGGCCGCCTCGGGATGGGCGTTCGCCAAACGCGAGGATACGCCGGACGCCGGCAAGGCGCCCGACCTGTCATCCGATTACTTCAAGGGCCTTAATTACCTTCTCAACGAGCAGACCGACAAGGCCATCGAATGCTTTGTGCGCATGCTGGAAGTGGACAGCGATACGGTCGAGATTCATTTGGCCGTGGGGAATCTGTTCCGCCAGCGCGGGGAGGTGGACCGCGCGATCCGCATTCATGGCAATCTGATTACCCGGCCCAGACTCAGCAAGTCCCAGCGCGCCTACGCGTTGCTGGAACTGGCGCAGGACTATATGCGCGCGGGCCTGTTCGACCGCGCCGAAAGCCTGTGCCAGGAATTGATCGCCCTGGAGACCCATACCGAACGCGCCCTGACACTGCTGAGCGACATCTACCAGCAGGAAAAGGAATGGGAGCAGGCCATCACCGTCACCCGGCGCCTGCAGGACAAGACCGGCAAGTCGGGCAAGCAGGCGATCGCGCAATTTCAATGCGAGCTGGCCGAGCAGGCGCGGGACGGCGGAGACGGGGCGGAGGCGCAGCGGCGCATCGAGTCGGCGTTGGCGACCGACCCCGCCTGCGTGAGAGCCAGCATGCTCCGCGGGGAATTGGCGTGCGCGGCCGGCGATTACAAGGGGGCGATCCGCGCCTACCGGCAGGTGGAACGCCAGGACCCGGCGTACCTGCCGGAAGTGATCCCCGCCCTGGTGCATTGCTACGGGCAGCAGGGCAATATGGATGAATTGGTCGATTACCTGCACAAGGCCTACGAGGAGCGTGGCGGCGTGACCGTGCTGCTGGCGGTGACGGACGTGATCGAGCAGCAACGCGGCAAGGACGCGGCGCTGAGTTACCTTGTACAGCATCTGCATGACAACCCCTCTCTGCGCGGCGTGGTGCGTCTGATGGAAATGGAAGAGGAGGGCCGCGATCCTGGTGTGCGGGAGATGCTCGAGCTGCTCAAGGATACGGTGGAGCGGGTATTGGAGGAAAAGCCCGTCTATCAGTGCACCCATTGCGGTTTCGCCGGCAAGGCCCTGCACTGGCATTGCCCCGGCTGCAAGCGCTGGGGTACGGTGAAGCCCATCCTGGGACTGGAGGGCGAGTGACATGAGACAGAGCCCGGCAACGGATCCGCGCGTCATCGTGGCCCTGGACTTTGCGGATACGGCGCAGGCCCTGGCCCTGGTCGCGCGCCTGCGGCCCGAGTTGTGCCGCGTCAAGATCGGCAAGGAGCTGTTCACCCGCGGCGGGCCCGCGCTGGTCGAACAGGTGGCGGCCCGCGGTTTTGCGGTCTTCCTCGATTTGAAGTTCCACGATATCCCCAACACCGTTGCACAGGCCTGCAAGGCGGCGGCGGATCTCGGCGTATGGATGCTCAATGTCCACGCCCTGGGAGGACGCAGGATGATGGAGGCGGCCAGCGAGGCCGTCGCTGCCGCCGCCGCGCGGCCTTTGCTGATCGGCGTGACGCTCCTTACCAGCCTCGAGCAGCGGGATCTGCGGGAGATCGGCATCGACGCCGGCGTGGAGGAACAAGTAGTGCGCCTGGCGTCGCTGGCGCAGCAGTCCGGACTGGACGGCGTGGTGTGCTCGGCACGGGAAGCCCGCTCTTTGCGGGCGCGTTTCGGGCCGGATTTTCGCCTGGTGACGCCGGGGATCCGCCCCGGCGGCGCGGCCGCCCAGGACCAGAGCCGCACCATGTCGCCGGCGGAGGCCCTGGACGCCGGTGCCGATTATCTGGTCATCGGCCGGCCCATCACCCAGGTCCCCGATCCGGTGGCGGCATTGGAAGCCATCCGGGCGGAAATTGCCGCCGCGGCGACGGGGTGACGCCTTCTCCCACTTGATTTACCCCCCTTAGCTGTTAGTCTGTTACGCGGAGGCAGGATGCCTCCGTGGAGGAAATGCTTCCGTAGTTGCCTCAGGGAGACTTCCAAATTTTCTCTACAAATTTTCTCTATTGGAAAAGGAGATCCGTCATGAAATTCTTCAGTAAGATCCTGTTGGTGTTTTTGTTGTGCTTCGCCGGCCTGGCCGCCGCGGCCGATGCGGTGAATATCAATACCGCAGATGCCGCGACCCTGGTGAAGGCCTTGAAGGGGGTCGGGCCGGACAAGGCCTCGGCCATCGTCGCCTATCGCCAGGCCCACGGGCCCTTCAAGAATGCCGATGACCTTACTCAGGTAAAGGGTATTGGCGAGAAAACGGTC
>JARRQJ010000045.1:0-18849 GCA_037381915.1 Gammaproteobacteria bacterium
TCGGTGAGCGGGCAGCCCGCATTGGAGGTCGAGACGATCTCCAGATCGCCGGCGGCGTTTTTCACCAGCCAGCCCCAGCCCGAACCGAAGGTGGTGACGGCGGTTTGGGAAAATTTCTGTTTGAACTCGTCCAGGGAGCCGAAGGCCTTGTTGATGGCGCCGGCCAGTTCGCCGTCGGGTTCCCCGCCCTTGGGGCTTAGGCAATTCCAATAGAAGCTATGATTCCAGATCTGCGCGGCGTTATTGAAGATGCCGCCAGAGGATTTTTTGATGATTTCTTCCAGGGACAGATTTTCGAATTCGGTACCCGGAATGAGTTTGTTGAGATTGTCGACATAGGTCTTGTGATGCTTGCCATAGTGGTACTCGAGAGTCTCGCGGGAAATATGCGGCTCCAGGGCATCCATGGCATAAGGCAGTTCGGGTAGTTTGTGTTCCATAACGCTTTCTCCTGTTGTTATCGCTGTCCAGTTCACTCAGTCACCACATGGTGTTGCGCCTTGACCTCTTTCGGCAGTAACGGCGCAACTTTAGTTCCCATCGCGGGACGCATACCTGAGTGGCGAATTGAGTAGATGAGGTTTGCGGGTGGTGCAAGTGAGACTCAGTCTAAATGACTCGGGTTTCCAGTTCAAGCCGCCGGGCCGGGCTGACGGGCGTCATTTTTGTATATGATAATGACCATGAACCCGATCGAACTGAGCCTGTTCTCCAGCCGCATCGCGGCGGTGTGCGACGAGATGGGGGCGGTGCTGCAGCGCGCCGCCCTGTCCTCCAACATCAAGGATCGCCTCGATTTTTCCTGCGCGGTGTTCGATCCCGAGGGGCGTTTGTGCGCGCAGGCGGCACATATCCCGGTTCATCTGGGCAGTATGGCCTACGCCATGCGGGATATCGTCGGCGGGGTGGCATGGCAGGCCGGGGACATAGTGATCGTCAATGATCCCTATCTGGGCGGTACCCACTTGCCCGATGTCACGCTCATCGCCCCTTTGTTCGTGGACGGGGTGTTGGCCGGCTATGTGGCGAATCGCGCCCACCACGCCGACATCGGGGCGCTGACGCCGGGCTCCATGCCCATCTCGCGGAGTCTGGAGGAAGAGGGCGTGGTGATTCCCCCCACCCATTTGTTGCGCGCCGGGAGGCTGGAAGAGTCGTTGTTGAACGCCATCCTCGCCAGGACCGCCAACCCCAGCCACGGTCACGGCGACTTCGCCGCTCAGATCAGCGCCAACCATAGCGGCGTGCGGCGTCTCGACGAACTGGTGAAAGAGATGGGTATCGAGCAGTATTTCGGCGCGTTGGACGCCCTCAATGGTTACGCCGAGCGTTTGGCGGAGAACACCTTGAAGGCGATCCCGGACGGCACGTATACATTCCGTGACGTGATGGATGACGACGGCTTGGGTCATCGTGACGTTGCCATCGTGGCGACGGTGAACGTCGCGGCCGGGAGGGCGCACGTGGATTTCACCGGGACGGACAGGCAGGTCGCCGGCAACATCAATTGCCCCATCTCGGTGGCGGCAGCCGGCGTCTACTATGTGTTTCGCTGCCTGATGCCGGATTTCGTGCCCGATTGCGCCGGCAGCTTCAGGCCCATTACCCTCAGCGCCCCGCCGGGGTGCCTGCTCAACGCCCGGCATCCGGCCGCGGTGGCCGCGGGCAATGTGGAGACCAGTACCCGGGTGGTGGACGCGGTCATGGGAGCGTTGGCGCAGGCCATTCCCGAGCGCATCCCGGCGGCCAGCCAGGGCAGCATGAACAATATCGCCATGGGATCGCGGCGCGGTTCCCGCTCCTGGGATTATTACGAGACCTTGGGGGGAGGCATGGGGGCCGGTCCCCACGGCGGTGGTTTGAGCGCCGTGCAGACGCACATGACCAATACTCGTAACACCCCGGCCGAGAGCCTGGAGATGCATTTCCCCCTGCGCATCCGCCGCTATGCCGTCCGCCGCGGCTCCGGCGGGGCCGGGAGGCGCTGCGGTGGGGACGGCCTGGTCAGGGAGTTCGAGTTCCTGGAGGATACAGAAGTGACCCTGCTCAGCGAGCGCCGTAACCACCGTCCCTGGGGTCTGCAGGGCGGGGGCGAGGGGGCGGCGGGCAGCAATTGGTTGATGGGGAAGCTCTTGCCCGGCAAGGTGAGTCTCCACGCCCATGCGGGAGAGTGTTTGGTGGTGAATACCCCCGGCGGAGGGGGGTGGGGTGAAGCCGCGCCGATTGTTAATCCTGAGTAAAATGTGCAACAATTAACTACCGCTATAATCGTTACTGATCCATGATAGACGTTTTAGTCAGGTGCACGCCGACGGCACACCCAAATGCAGGTGTGAGTGGTCGTGCAGGTGAGGATGAATCTTCGAGGTGAAAATCATATGGATGTAATGGAGTTTATTAAGCAGCAGGTGGAAGAGAATGCGGTGGTGATCTTTATGAAGGGCACGCCCGATTTCCCACAGTGCGGATTCTCCGCGCGCGCGAGCCAGGCCTTGGCTGCCTGCGGTGAACGCTTTGGCGCCGTAAATATCTTTGAGAATCCCGAAGTGCACAGGAGTCTACCCGCCTTTTCAAATTGGCCGACCTTTCCCCAGGTGTTTATCGACGGGCAACTGGTGGGCGGTTGCGATATCACGCTGGAACTCTTTCAGAGAGGCGAATTGCAGAAGATGGTCAAGGCGGCGGTCGAGAAATCAAAGGATCAAGGGGCGGTCGCCGGCTGACAGGCCCAGCCGCTTGGATAGCTATGCTTGAGGGGCTCTGACGAGCCCCTTTTTGTTGGGTAATTTTCTTTTTCTTCATTGAGTTACAAAATCCCGGATTTTCTTTGTTATTAAGCTTGGCTTCAGCATCGCGCGCTAAGCTTCCACGTAACTATTACAAACAATGCATATATAAAATGCTTATATAAAAGGAGGTTACAATGGAGAACGGGATTGAAAAGGTACGGGTCTGGGACCCGTTGATCAGGATATTCCACTGGACCTTGGTGGCGGCGTTCACCATCGCCTATTTCACCGACGACGAGGACCTGTTGCTGCCCCATGTGTGGGCTGGTTATGTGGTTGTCGGCCTGCTGGTTTTCCGCTTTCTGTGGGGGTTTGTGGGGTCGGCCCACGCCCGCTTTGCCGATTTCGTCTCTTCCCCTGCGGCGGTGGTGTCCTTTCTGCGGGATACCCTCCAGGGCGAGGGCAAACGCTACCTGGGCCATAATCCCGCCGGCGGGTGGATGATTATTCTGTTGTTGGTGATGCTGAGTCTGCTCAGCGTCACGGGTCTGGTTTTGTACGGCGCCGATGAGCATGCCGGGCCGTTGGCCGGCCTCATGGCAGGCGCGGGCCCGCAGGTGGTGGATGCACTCGAGGAGTCGCATGAATTCTTTGCCAATTTGACCGTATTCCTGGTAATAATCCATTTGGCCGGGGTGGCGGTGGAGAGTATTCTACACAGGGAGAATCTGGTCCGGGCCATGGTGAGCGGTTATAAGCGCGCCGAGAATGCGCAGACCCCGGTTGCTTCTCGTTCTCTCGGCAAGGCCGCCTCGCTTCTGGGCGGGCTGGTGGCCGTCGGGCTCGCCATCTTTGCCCTGGGGGTGGTAGGGGGCGGCGGCGAGGTGAATGCGGATCCGCCGCAACGGGAGATCCTGCAACAGGATTTGAACGACTTGCAGCCTTTGGAACACTGCATTAACAAGGCCGAGTCCGAGCATTCGGGACGCTTGATCGAGGCCGAACTGAAAATTATTAACGGCCGGAGTATCTATGAGATCGAGATTCTCGACGACTCGGGCAGAGTGTGGGAATCGTTTTACGATGCCGAAACCGGAGAACCCCTTCACAACATACAGGAAGAGGACAAGTGAGGATTCTGGTCGTTGAAGATGACGCGCTCCTCGGAGAGCGCTTGAAAAAGGATCTCGGCCATGCCGGTTTCGCGGTCGATCTGGCGGATAACGGCGTCGATGCCGAGCATATGGGGGACGAGGAGCCTTACGATGCGATCGTGCTGGATTTGGGCTTACCCAGACGCTCCGGGCTGGAGGTCCTGCACAACTGGCGGCAACGGGCCAACCGCGTGCCGGTGATCATTCTCACGGCCCGCGACGCCTGGCATGAAAAGGTGGAGGGGTTTAAGGCCGGCGCGGATGATTATCTTGCTAAGCCGTTTCACGTGGAGGAGCTTCTGGCGCGGATTAACGCCCTGATCCGCCGGGGTCACGGGCAGGCGGACAGCCAGTTGCAGGTGGCGGGTCTGAGGCTCAACGAGGATCGCCAGGCAGTGTTCACCGATAACGGCAAGGAGATCGAACTCACCGGCATCGAGTTTCGCCTGCTTCGCTATTTCATGATGCATCCCGGCCAGATCCTTTCCAAAAGCCGTTTGACCGAACATGTTTATGACTTTGATTCGGACAAGGACAGCAACGTCATGGAGGTCTACATCAATCGCCTGCGCCATAAGCTGGGTAAGGATTTGATCACCACCCGTCGCGGACAAGGATATGTATTCGGGGCTCCGGATTAATGCGTTCTTTGCAGGCCCGCCTCGCGGTCGGTCTGGTCGTGACGGTGTTGGTGTTGTTCACGGCGCAATGGTTGGTGGTCAATGTCTCCTTGCGCAAGTTGACCGAAGAGTATTTCGCTTCCCGTTTGACCCATGATGCCGAGGGGCTGCTGGCCGGCATCGTCTTCGACCCAGAGCATCACCCGGTGGTGGCCGTGGACCGCGCCGACCCCATATTCCAGCGGCCGTTTTCCGGCCATTACTATGAAGTGATGAGCGAAGGCTATATCGTTCGCTCCCGATCACTGTTGGATCATTCCCTGGATGTCAAGCCGGTCGAGGCGGGCCGCTATACCCTGACCCGCACCCATGGGCCGGAACGCCAGCCCCTGATCATGCTGGTGGCGGGTTATGAGAAGCGCGGACGCCTCCTGACCATTGCCGTGGCGGAGGATTATTCCCCCATCGAGGGCGAGTTCGGGGTCTTTCAATGGCGCTATGTGCTGATCACCGGCGCCGTCCTCATCGGTTTGATCGTGCTGCAGATGTGGGTGGTGAAGCGCGGCCTGCGTCCCTTGGAACAGGTGCGCGCCGACGTCCGCCGCCTGGAACAGGGCGAGATCCAGGAACTGACGGGAAAAGTGCCCTCGGAGGTGGTGCCGCTAGTGGTGGAGATCAACCACTTGATCACCATCATCGGCGATCGTCTGAAGCGCTCCCGTAATGCCCTGGGCAATCTCGCCCATGCCTTGAAGACGCCGTTGACCGCCCTCGATCAACTGCTGAACAGCGCGGAATTGGGCGCCCATCCCCAACTGCAGGCCCAGTTGCGCGACCAGAGCGGGATGATCGGCAGTTTCATTCAGCGGGAATTGAAGCGGGCGCGCCTGGCCGGCGCGCCAACGCCGGGTGGGCGTTTCGACCTTCGCCAGGAACTGCCTTCCTTGCTGTCGGCATTAAAGCAGATCTACCGCGACAAGCAACTGGCCTTGGAATGGACCATCCCGCCCGGCTTCACCTATCTCGCCGAGCGGGAAGACATGTTGGAGCTGTTCGGTAACCTGCTGGACAACGCCTGCAAGTGGGCGGCCGGCAGGGTGTTGTTCACCGTCATGCCGGGACCGGGTCTGAGCTTCAGGATAGAGGACGACGGGCCGGGCGCGCCGGAGGAAAAGCTCGAACAATTGTCGGCGCGCGGCGTGCGCCTGGACGAATCGGTGGGCGGTTATGGTCTGGGTTTGTCCATCGCCCGCGAGATCGTCAACTACTATCGCGGCGAGATGAGCTTCGATCGCTCGCCGCAATTGGGCGGCTTTCGCGTTTCAGTACACTTGCCAGATCTGAGCGGTTCATCCTGATACCGCCGCCGGTGTCGTTTCTCAATTCGATTCCATTCCGGCGAAGCAATCGTCGCCCTCTTTGAACTGCAGCGCCTCCCACAGGTTGACGACGCGGCAAAAGAGCTCCGCGGTCTGCTCGGCGTCGTAAATGGCCGAATGGGCTTCACGGCTGTCCCAGGGGAGTCCTGCCGCCTGGGCGGCGCGGGCCAATACCGTTTGACCGAACGCCAGTCCCCCGAGCGTTGCGGTATCGAAGGCGCTGAAGGGGTGAAACGGATTGCGTTTGATGCCGGTGCGTTGTGCCGCGGCGTTGATGAACGCCAGATCGAACCAGGGGTTATGCCCCACCAAGATGGCGCGCGTGCAGCCGCTGTCCCGTACTGCCTTTCGAATCGGCTGAAAAATCCTTTGTAAAACGTCATGTTCAGGTAAGGCCTTGCGGAAGGGATGATGCGGGTCGATACCGGTAAAGGCGAGCGCCGCGGGATCGAGATTGGCGCCCGGGAAGGGTTGCACATGCCAGGCGAAAGTCTGCCGACGTTCCAGCTGTCCACTATCGTTCATGTGCAGGGTAACGGCGGCAATCTCCAGCAGGGCATCGGTTTGGGGGTTGAATCCGGCAGTTTCGACATCGACGGCGACAGGCAGAAAACCGCGAAAACGCTTGGCGATGGCCGGGGGCTTGGGAATACTCATGACAACAGAATACGGGATTTGCCGGCGTTTGGCGACGGAAGGGGCGACGGCTACGCCGTCTTGACCGGCGAGCCGGCAATGAAACGGGCAGGCATGTCCATGACGCGAATATACGGATCGAAGCGGCTGCACAAAGTGATGGTGGGCCTGATCACCACGCTGGCCGCGATCGGCCCGGCCTGGGCGTCGTTCAATCTGGGCGCCATCACCGATACGCCGGATGCGCCCGCCACGCGGGAAGTTGATAATACCTTGTTGTGGAAGGTCGAGCGTAGCGGTCTGCGTCCCAGCTATGTCTTCGCCACTATCAATTCGGATGACCCGCGGGTCGCGCATTTGCCGCCGACGGTGGTCCGGGCCTTTCAACTCTCCGATGCCTTCGCCATGGAATTGATTCCCGATCATGCCGCGCTGTCCCGTATGAGCGCCGCCATGTTCATTACCGCGGGCCCCGATTTGGAGGCCATGCTGGGTGAGGACTATTTCAAGAAAGTGGCGACCCTGGTGGACAAGCACGGCATTGCGGCCCGGGTGCTGCGCAAGCTCAAGCCCTGGGTGGTATTCACCGCCTTGACCATGCCCAAGCCGGACGACGGAGTTTTCCTGGACGCGGTGCTCTACGGCGCCGCCCTGGTTGAGGGGAAGAACGTCCACGGGCTGGAAACGGCGGATGAACAGGTGTCGATCCTCGAGAAAATTCGTCTCGTTGACCAAGTGGCTATCCTCAAGGACGTTGTCGATCACTATTCGATGCTGTCCCGCATCAGGAAGGAAATGGTGAAACGTTATGCCCAAGGTGATCTGGACGGCGTGGCCGCCTTGCAGGAGGAGTCTCTGGTGAGCGACGATCAACATCTCATCCGTACGTTCAGACAGCACCTGGTAGACGATCGTAACTTGCGCATCGTCAACCGGATTCTGCCGCGTATCGAAGAACAAAACGCCTTTATCGCCATAGACGCTGTGCTGTTGCCGGGAGATCAGGGGATATTGCAGCTCCTGCGCCAGCGCGGTTATCACATCTCCCCCGTGTATTGAGGGGGTGGATTTTCCTTGAGGGGAGATGCCCTAATAGCCTATCCCGCGACATCAATTCCAAACGCCAACGGCGCCAGCACCGTATCCGGCCGCATCTTTTGCATCGCCGGGCCTAAAGATTTAATTCCCTTACTCGATATATGGAAAATAATAAATAACGAAAGGATGTTTGCTATGCAGATTGCACAATTAGAAGAAATCATCAATACCGCCAGGGGCGGTGCCTTGTACGAAGAGAGCGGCCATCAGTTCCTGTGGCTGGGGCTGGACGAGATGGAAGAGGGAAACATCATCCAGGTCAATCAATATGTGGTGCGCCACGGTAAGCGCTGCATCATCCTCGATCCCGGTGGAGCCTATACTTATGCGACGGTAGTGGCGAATCTGAGCCGTTACTTTAATCTCGATGAAATCGATACCCTGTTCTTTTCACACCAGGATCCGGATGTATGTTCCGGTATGGGTCTTTGGTTGAACACCACCCGTGCCAAGGTGATGGTGTCGCGTCTGTGGACTTCCTTTCTTCCTCACTTCGGTGGCGTAGACAGCGGCCGCATCGAAGCCATCCCCGACAAAGGTATGCGGGTCGACCTGGGGGGCAGCGATTATCTGCAATTCATCCCCGCGCATTTCCTGCATTCCATTGGTAATTTTTCGGTATATGACAGTCGTTCCAAGATCCTCTTTTCCGGGGATATCGGTGCTTCGGTATTCGGCCCGGGCAACTTTCAACCGTTGGTCGACGATCTTGCGCAGCATGTGCAGCGAATGGAAGGGTTCCACAAGCGCTACATGTGTTCCAATATGGTGTGCAAGGAGTGGGTGCGCCGCGTCTCCCAATACGATATCAAGACCATCGCGCCACAACACGGCGCGATCATGGTCGGTGACGCCGTACCGAAATTTTTCGACTGGTTCTCCAGGTTGTCATGCGGTATGGATAATCTGCAGGCGATTTACGGATGAGGTGGCCGGTGGGAATCGCGAATTTTTTCGGCCGGCGGGAGGATCTGACCGCTCAGGAAACCATCGCCCGGCAAAATCTCGAGATAGAGCGCCTGCGACGGGCTATCACCGTACTCACCGCGAGCAACGCCCGCGGCATCCTGGTGCAATCCCTGGCGGATGCCTTGATGCGCGTTTTCAACAGCGGGGTCAGCCATGAGATCGAAGCGGTGGTGGGCGCCATGGAACAGATGATGATCGCCACCAGCGAGATCGCCAGCAGCAGCGTTACCATCAGCAGCAAGGCGACGGCGATGGATAGCTCCACCGCGCAATTGGCCGCAGACCTGGAGTCGCGGGCGGAACTGCTGCTGAAGACCGAACAGGACATGCAGAAGGTGGTGGAGGCGGTGAAGGCGCTGGGCACCGAATCAGGCAACATCGGCCGCATCCTCGAGAACATCACCGGCATCGCCGATCAGACCAACCTGCTGGCCTTGAATGCGGCGATTGAAGCGGCGCGCGCGGGGGAACACGGCCGCGGCTTTGCCGTGGTCGCCGACGAAGTGCGCAATCTCGCCAGCCGCACCAAGGGCGCGGTCGAGGAGATCGAAGACATCCTGGGAGGCTTGCGTGAGCGCGGTGCCAGCGCCGAGTCCAAGGCGGATGGGCTTTCCCGGGTGGTGTCCCAGTTTCGGGAAGATCACGTCAAGGTGCAGCAGAGTGCCGCCTTTACCCGCAGCTCCATTTCCGAGGTGCAGACGGGTATGGGCCACGTGGCCACCGCTGCGGAAGAGCAGAGCGCGGTGTCCAAGGACGTGGACAGGCAGGCCACCTTTATCCATGAGCTGGCGCGGGATTTCATGAGCGTCGCAGCCGTATTTCATCGACTGCAAGCGCGTCAGCGACAGTTTATTAAATCCGCGTAGCGCTTCGTGGCTAGATTGACTCCCAGCTTATTCTGCCGGAGCCTGCATGCGCCAGGACAGCGTGCCGGCAGCGCGTAACGGCACGACCGTCTCCGCGCCGAAGGGATAGGTGGCGTCTATCTCCCGGCTCTGTTTGACGAGGGTGACGGTTCCGCCGTTGCGGGGGAGTCTGTAGAAGTCGGGGCCGTAAAAGGCCGCGAAACCCTCCAGCCTGTCCAGGGCGCCGGCCGCTTCAAAGGCTTCCGCATAGAATTCCAAGGCGGCGTGGGCGGTGTAGATCCCGGCGCAGCCGCAGGCGGTTTCCTTGGCAGTGCGGGCATGGGGGGCGCTGTCGGTTCCCAGGAAAAATTTCGGATTGCCGCCGGTAGCGGCGCGCAACAGCGCGCCGCGGTCCGTTTCCCGCTTGAGCACCGGCAGGCAGTAATGGTGGGGACGAATACCGCCCACCAGCATGTCATTGCGGTTGAGGAGCAGATGGTGGGCGGTAATGGTGGCTGCGACGCGCGGCGGGGCTGCCATGACGAAATCCACCGCATCGCTGCTGGTGATATGTTCAAAGACGATGCGCAATCCCGGAAAGCGTTCGATCAAGGGCGCAAGTCGTCTCTCGATGAATACTCGCTCGCGATCGAAGATATCCACGTCGGCGTCGGTTATTTCGCCGTGCACCAATAAGGGTAAGCCCAGCTCCTGCATGGCTTCCAGCGCCGGATAGACACGTTCCATATGGGTGACGCCCGCCTCGGAATTTGTGGTGGCGCCGGCGGGATAGAGCTTGACGCCGTGGACGATGCCGCTGAGCTTGGCGCGGCGGATCTCCGCCGGCGCGGTGTTGTCGGTCAGGTACAGGGTCATGAGCGGTTCGAAACGGGTATCATGGGGAACCGCCGCCACGATGCGTGTACGATACGACTGCGCCTGCGCCGTGGTGACCACCGGCGGCTTCAGGTTGGGCATGACGATGGCGCGTCCGAATTGACGAGCGCTGTGCGCAACCGTGGTGGCGAGACAGGGCCCGTCGCGCAGATGCAGGTGCCAGTCGTCAGGGCGGGTAAAGGTGAGTTGTTGCATGGGACTTTATCTTAGTAGGGCGCGTTGTCACTGTCCATGATTTGAGCGTGGCCATGGTTTTCCATCATGATCACAAATACGTGGTCAAGATGGGGCACGCCTTTTGGTACTTGGCCTTCGACAGCACGTACAGGACCAGCAAGTGCGCCACCTAACAGGCCCAGGGCCACAATTGAATTTCTCATGATTGCATCTCCAAATGGGTTACGGTTGTTTGCATAGGAATTAATTCATGGTTAGAACAGCCTCTGCATTCTTGTATGACAAAATGACAGGAGCGTCACAGTGACAAGTTTCTAAGAAATGTCGCAGTCGATGGTCGCTGTGCAAAATATTCGATTGCTTTGTAGTCTCGCGCGACTCAATCAGTGCACATCCGGAGGGTTGGTGTTGCGGAGGGCTTCAGTACTCGTGAGATCGTGGCTGCCGACCAAATTAATGAACGGCTTAGCCACTATCGTGATAATAATCATATAAATCTCTATTTGGACTAAATCAGCTTGCCAGCTACTCTCATTCATCAATAGCCGAGTCCCGACACAAAAGAGATTGACAGCTCTATTTATTTCTATATTATTGGAAATATGGAGACTAAAACCGCCGTCTTAGCACTTGCCGCACTAGCGCAGGATAAACGCCTTTCCATCTTCCGGATGTTGGTTGAGGCTGGCCCGGAAGGGGTCCCCGCCGGACAGATTGGCGAGTCCCTCAACGTACCGCCTGCAACGCTGTCGTTCCATTTGAAGGAACTTGCCCGTGCGGGGCTCGTGTCGCCACGGCAGGATGGCCGTTTTATATATTACAGCGCCGATTTCGAATGTATGGCGGCGCTTATGACATTTCTCACGCAGAACTGTTGCCAAGGGATGCCGCAAAAATGCCTTTCTATTATGGAGACGGCGCTCAGCGGATGCTGCCCGCCGCCGGCGAATCAAAAATCAGTTAGGAGCAAAGTATGAAACGCTTTCACGTCCACATTGCCGTTGATGACTTGGCAGCCAACATCCGTTATTACTCGGCCATGTTTGGTGTGTCGCCGACCGTTGAGAAAAGCGACTACGCCAAGTGGATGATCGACGACCCCCGCATCAATTTCGCCATCTCCACGCGCGGACACAAAGCTGGGCTAGATCATCTTGGGCTACAGGTCGAGTCGGACGAGGAACTTGCCGCTTTACGGGGCCAGGTTGAGCGGGCGCAATTCGCGGCAATCGATCAGCCGGATACCGTCTGCTGTTATTCACGCTCGGATAAGCACTGGATGACCGATCCCCAAGGTATCGCTTGGGAGACCTTCCGCACACTCGAAAGCATGCCGATGTTCAGCGATGCCGTTCAGGAGAAAGTGGATAAGCAATCGTCTGCTTGCTGTGCGCCGACGGCTACCACCGTTTCCATCCGCTCCATCAAAGGCGCGCGCAATTAATGAGTCCAACCCAAGGTATATTCAACGTGCTGTTTCTGTGCACGGGCAATTCGGCGCGCAGCATCATGGCCGAGGCCATCCTCAACCGTTTGGGCAAAGGACGCTTCCATGCCTTTAGTGCGGGCAGCCATCCGACCGGCCAGGTAAATCCACTGGCAATCGAGCAGTTGCAGCGTGTAGGCCTTCCCGTGGATAGGCTGCGCAGCAAGAACTGGGACGAATTTGCGACACCGGATTCTCCACCACTCGACTTCGTGTTTACTGTTTGCGATAAAGCAGCGGGTGAAGTGTGTCCTGTCTGGCCGGGACAGCCGATGACAGCCCATTGGGGCATCGAGGACCCTGTTGGGATCGAAGGCAATGAAGAGGACAAGCACCGCGCCTTTACTCTTGCCTTCACTCATCTCAGCCGGCGCATATCCATTTTCATTAGCCTGCCGCTCGCCAAGTTGGATGCCATGACGCTCAAGCAAAAACTCGACGATATCGGCCAGTTGCGCGATCAGGACCAATAACACTGTAAGGCAAAATCATGACTCCACCGAAAACTGTCCTCGTGCTATGCACCGGTAATTCCTGCCGCTCCCAGATGGCGGAGGTGATTCTCAACCATGATTTGGCCGGAAAGGTGCGTGCCCTCTCAGCGGGTACACAGCCGCAATCCAAGGTGGCGGACGGCGCTATCGAGGCGCTTAAACGTGCCAATTTGCCCGCTGAAGGTCTGTATCCTAAAGACGTGGAAGCTGTCATGGATGAACCCATCGATTTGGTAGTGACAGTTTGCGACAACGCCAAGGAAACCTGTCCCATCTTTCCTCGCCCGGTACCCAGTATTCACCTGCCGTTTCACGATCCTCATGGTGAGCCGCTGGAAAGCTTTATCCGTGTGCGAAATGACATCCGCCTCCAAGTTGTCCCAGCCGTAAGCGAAGCCCTTGGTCTTGAGGTGACATCATGACCGCGCAATGTGAAATCACCGCAGAGGTTGCCTCCGGCGCACCGTTGACGATTTTCGAGCGTTACCTGACTGTTTGGGTATTTCTCTGCATAATCGCCGGCATCGTGCTCGGTCAGCTCGTGCCGGCACCCTTTCAGGCGCTGGGAAGAATGGAGCTGGCTCACGTCAACATTCCCGTGGGTTTGCTGATCTGGGTCATGATTATCCCGATGCTGGTCAAGGTCGATTTCGGCGCGTTGCACGAAGTCCGGCAACATATTCGAGGCATCGGGGTGACCCTATTCGTCAATTGGCTAGTCAAGCCGTTCTCGATGGCCTTCCTCGCTTGGCTGTTCATCCGCCATTTATTCGCGCCAATGTTACCGGCAAGCCAACTCGACAGCTATATCGCCGGGCTGATCCTGCTTGCCGCCGCTCCCTGCACGGCAATGGTTTTCGTCTGGAGCCGACTGTCAAATGGTGACCCGTTGTTTACTCTGTCACAGGTTGCCCTGAACGATACGATCATGGTGTTCGCCTTCGCTCCCATTGTCGGCCTATTGCTCGGCATTTCGGCGATCACAGTGCCCTGGGACACGCTGGTCACTTCCGTCGTGCTTTACATCGTTATCCCGCTGGCGCTCGCTCAGGCCTGGCGGAAATCGCTGTTTGCCAAGGGACAGGAAAATTTTGACGCGGCGATGGAAAAGATTGGGCCCTGGTCTATCGCGGCGCTTCTCGTCACCTTAGTTCTGCTGTTTTCCTTCCAGGGCAAGGCCATCATCGATCAGCCGCTCGTTATCGTCTTGCTGGCTGTGCCCATCCTGATCCAGGTCTTCTTCAATGCGGCGCTTGCCTATGGGCTCAACCGCATCGTTGGTGAGAAGCACAATATTGCCTGTCCTTCGGCCCTGATCGGAGCGAGTAATTTCTTTGAACTGGCCGTCGCAGCCGCAATCGGCCTTTTCGGATTTGAATCGGGTGCGGCGTTAGCGACAGTCGTGGGGGTATTAATCGAGGTGCCGGTCATGCTGCTAGTAGTAAGGATTGTTAATAGGTCTAAAAATTGGTATGAGAGAGCATGAGCGCCCGTTTTGGGTTGCGTCGATCAGTTGAGCTCGCACTCCCATAGTGGACAATCAGTAACTAAACCTCGCTGAGAAAGCGCGACAGCACGAAAATCGGCAGTAAGCCGAATCAGGTAGTTAATTCTCTTGGTAGTGTGAGCTTAATTGTTAACGGCAATAAAACCAAACCCAGAATTAATGTAACCACAATAAAATAAAGACCATTATTACCATAATATGCATGAAGTATTTCGTGTGATTTTGGGTTAGCGAAGCTTGCGTAGGCTAACAAAACCGATGCAGCATTAACAAACGTTCCTAGGGCACAGGCTACGGTATAAGCGTAAAAAGCGTGTATGACTCTGGCGATATTATGTTTCATTGCTCACTTGATAATGCAGTCAAGGTCCCGTGGAACATTCGAAGTAAAGCTATTGCCGAATCGTCATGATCTAATATATTCCGATATCTCTCAGAAGCTCACAAAAGAGCGATTTTGCGACGGATTCAGAGGTCGAACCATCGAAAAAGGTAGAAGTTCCTGCAAAAGAACCATCTTCACGCCTCATCATGACATTGACTATGCCGCTATCTACTGTATATGTTGCAGTAAATCTTTGCCCTTCATGAATCATTGTTATTATTTTTTCGGCGGACGTCATCGAAGTATCCTGAGAGCCCATTGTTGCAGGATGGCAAAACATATCCAAAATTTTGGCCTAAATCTGTTACAGAATTATGACAATTTAATTTCAGCAAGCTTCTAAAAAAGTTTAATTGCCACAATATATTGCAAAGTTAAAGTCCGCTATCCTTGCCGTTCCTGATCCAGAATCGAATGGCGCTTCCTGGTTGCGATCTCAATCGGTCAACGAACCAGTTCAGCCGTGCAAGGTACGAGCGTCGGCTGACGCACCTTGTTGGGCTACTGTGCCTTTATTCTGCCTTGGCATCGGCCCCATGCTCGGAAAGCTGAGCGCCGAACCACCGATGTATGGCCGTCAGCAATTGCAGGTTTTCGGTCTTGAAGGTGATCTGCGCGCCCGCAGGAAGCTCTGAGTACGAAATATTAATATGCGAGGCGCCTGACTCGAGTTCCTTAAGTCCCGGCATATCGGCACCATGCAGCTTGGCCGGGTCAGAGTAGTCGCCACGCTGAAACTTTTCAGCCTCACGCTTTAGATGTCGTCTGATAAGCGCCATTTGATCAGCTTCACGAGGGTCCCTCACCAAAATCCGCTCAATGCCTCCCGACTCGGTCATCTTGAAGATGTGGATCGTTTTCGGCATGTCAAACGGCATGACGCTATGAGACATCTCATGAACGCGCTCTTGCGTGGTTTGAGCAAACACTATGGAATTATTTAACAGGAGAAGTACTGCGATCACTTCCAGTACAGGGTAGACGCTACGTGGTGGCAACATCAGGAATTTTCTCCGGATCTCAGTGAATAGAATAATATAGCCCAACTTGTGATGTGCGAACCCGTACTTGTTGTACGCCGTTAGAGCACGGTGTTCGCCTCTTTCAAAGCTTCGCTCAGGGTCGGAAGCCGCCGTTAGTATGAAGTCAGACCGTACACTCGTACAACCTGCGTTCAGGTTTGCCGAATTACGCTAGCGAAACCATCTGCCGGTCCGGCTCCGTTTCGGTCGATGGCGGCCCCGGTAGGTATCCCTCGAACGCGCACCTATCGGGGCTTTCTCATTGCGTAAGGGCTCGAATATTAGCCGTTTCCTTACCTTTGTACAGCTGTGGGTGCTGTGTCAAGAACAACTACGTTGCCTAGTGCCGTGCTTTATAGAGCAACTGGCGGATATGAAATAATTACCACATGGGCAGACCACTTTGTTCGGATGATGAGAGCAGACGGCGAGGGCTCGGCGATCCCCTCTCCACTCGTCGCCGAGCCGTGCTGCGCGAAACCCTTCGTGCCTTCGAGGCGGTCTCGCCGCCGGATCCTATCACCGCTTCGCGCAGGAGAATCTTGTCCGGTGGCGAATATCGCGAGATCCCGTCGGGTTCCGATCCAAAATCGAAGTGCTGGCGGCCGACTGGGGTGAGGCCGCACTGGGCCTCACAAAAATGTACCGGGAATGCTTCGCCGTGCTGAATATGGCCAATGCCTACGTCCGCGGCGGCGCCTGCGTTGAAGGCGCTGTCGCCCAGGAAGAGAACATGTTCCAGCGCACCGACTGCCACTTCCATATCACCCCGGACCGATACGACCCGAGCACTGATCGATACCTACCGGCCATTGTCGGCGGAAGATGGAAATGTCTACTTGGATTGGACTCATCCGCGTGTCTGCATCCGCGGGCCGGAAGAGCGATCTAGAGAAGACCTCGGATATCGCTGGCTAGAAGACGATGAGTTGTTCCCGTTCTTCGAGCTGCGCGCTGCGGCACAGGGTCTCAGCTGCGATGGGGGCTTTGATGAGGCCGACGCGCGGCGGCGGATCGTGGCCCAATTGGACACTCTGCGCGATCACGGTATCCGCCACACTGTTCTCGGCGCCTTCGGATGCGGTGCGTTCCGAAACCCGGCAGAGCAAGTCGCCGAGATCTACAAGGACGAACTAGCGCGTCGACCGGATGACTTCGACGTTGTTGCCTTTGCGATATTTGATGCGGGCTATGGACCCAATAACTACCATTCCTTTGCTAAGGTGTTCAGAGCTATGGATTGAAGGAGTTGTTGCGCCGTGCCGGAAACTAGATTGCCGGAGAAGCCGCATTATACTTGGCGCTAACCCCGCCGATGATTACCGCGAACGAACAAAAGGGGAGTGAATAATGTCTGACGAAAGAAAAAGCGGATTTTGCAATCACTGCAAAAAGCAAGTGGTTGTGTTCCGGAAGGGGGCCGGTGGCTGGCGATGCACAGAATGCGGATCTAAGACAGAATGCGGATCTAAGAATGTGAGTAACGTACGCTAACAATAAACGGCTCTATTACGGACTATAGCCGATCACTCTTACCTCACCACCTAACCCCTTTGCGTATTGCGCTATCGCTTTGAGGTCGCTCGTGTCTAACTCACTAGCGCCTCTAAGGTCACGACCAAATATTTCAAAGCTGGTTCCATCAGAAAATACCAGAAAGACCAGCGATCGTGGATCTTCTAAGTCATCCGCAGTGACGACAGCTTCAATTGTCTTACCCAATATTTGGGTCCATGATCCACGCATGACGCACTCCTAATCAGGACCAACCTTATCGCTTAGTTTTCGGTTGCAGTCAAGGCTAACCTTGATAATTGAGGGACAAAGCAGGACATCGCATTATTTCGCCAATGCCTAAGCCCTATCCTCAACTTTCCCCACTAGCATCGGGGTAAGAATGTTATTCTCGGTCGTAGATCACGATCGCGCCGTCGCGATGCTCAACGATGGACATGATGGGAAGGCTGGGATATGTGGGGGGTGGTGTCGGATTAACGGCAAATGAAGATTCGCCGATAAAGGTCCGTCGATCCTATCGCTGGAAGGCGCTGTGCATTTCTTGGGTGAACTCAGCGTCGTGCTACTGGCGACCATAGGTTTAATAGTCGTCCTCGCCCACGGTTACGACAAGCTGAGTTACGAAGCGCAGAAGCATTTGGAAGACGCATTAGACTGGTATCCGGTGCTGATTATAGCAGGGGCCGTCGCTGCGCTTGTGTTCATCATTCGCGCCGCCCTGCAATAGGATTTAACGGAGTACCCATGCTGGGGTGCCGCCCGCCGACAATGTGAAGGTCAACCCGTCGCCGTCGCTCTTGCCCGCAATCGGCGCGCCTTTTCGGACCCCTTTGCTTCAACTGAATATCGTTCAGTTTCCTGGTAATCTTGGCCATGATTGAGCCTTTCCCGGTGCGTGGTAAATTGGCTAGGGCGATGAGGCTAGACAAGATGAGATAATTATTACGATGTAACATGCAGAAAATAGAAGATTATTTGTTATCTGGTTGGACGGTCTCAGACGATATGAAATCTATTATTTATCTTAGTCGATGCGAGGATCATTATGCCAGGTACGCCGCCACGGAGCCGGAGAGGCCGCCGCGCATGCAAGCTGCAGACGATGAAATCAAGGGCGCCCGCTCATGGTCATGCCGTCCACTCCCCATGAAATGACTGTTTCAACGCCGCGCGTCATTCCCACCGCGTTTCGTCCCGCGTGGTGGCTTCCCGGCGCCCACTTGCAGACCATCTGGCCCGCCCTGATGCCGCGGCGCTTGCCGGCCCCGGTACGCCGTCGCCGGCTTGAACTGCCGGACGGTGATTTCATCGACGTGGATTGGATCGGTGGGCGCGGTCCCATTGGAGTGGTATAGCACGGTCGGGGGGGCGACGGTAGTTCCCATTATGTGCGCGGCATGTTGGGCGCCATCGCCCGCCAAAGGTGGCGTGGTGCGTTGATGCACTTTCGCGGCTGCAGCGGTGAGCCCAACCGCCTGGCGCGCGGTTATCACGCCGGTGAGACCGGCGACCTGGATTACTTTATCCGATTGCTGCAGCGAGCCGAGCCGAGTACACCCGTGGCAGCGATCGGCTATTCCATGGGTGGCAATGTGTTGTTGAAGTGGTTGGGTGAGCGGGGCGCTGCGGCGCCCGTGCGGGCGGCGGTCGCGGTGTCTGTACCCTTCGACCTCGCCAACGCCGCGATGCGGGTCCACCAGGGTTTTTCCCGCGTCTATGAATTGCGCATGCTGCGCAGCTTGCAGGCGGTCATGTACGGTAAAACGGCGCAACAGACGTTACCATGGGATCACAAGGACATCTCCGCCATCAAGAGCCTGCGGGAATTCGATGACCGCATTACCGCCCCGTTGCACGGATTTCGTGACGCCGACGATTATTACACCCGTGCCAGCTGCAAGCCCTATCTCGCCGCCGTGACGACGCCGTCATT
>JARRQJ010000046.1:0-18401 GCA_037381915.1 Gammaproteobacteria bacterium
ATCCAGAGCAGCATTAGGTGTGCCCCGTTTCCCTTTTCAGCCGTGACGTACACAGTGATCCGCAGCCGGTCCTCCGCACCGCCGGAGTCGGATGCGATCGCCGCAAAGCGGATTAATTGGTTACGCAGAGACTATAGCAGACCTCCACTCAATTGGAGCAAAAGGCGGGGAGCGGCCTTTGGCCATGTGGGCAGTGTCGTCAGGTGCGTGAATGGCCGCTGGCGAGATTCGACGATGATGCGGTGGCGACCGGCAGCAAAGTGAATAGCCTGAGCGCCTGGCCCGTCTGCGCCGCATGAAATCAAGGCCGAGATGGAGAAGAAGTTCGACCGAAACCCGGATCAAGCACGCGGCTTGTTTATGCGCCTGACATAAAACCGCTTGCCCGCAAATTCGACCCGTTTGAGCTTGCCTTCGGCCAGCAGTTGTCTCACCACCTCCCACCCGGCTTTTTCCCTGGATAATAATGTATTAACCGCCTCTTCACGCATGGGATGGACGGCGGTGATGCCGAGCAGGTCCTGTTCCACATTCCCCGTGGAAGCAAAGGCATCGCCCTCGTAGCCGATCAGGTACTCCACGTCTTGACCCCGCCTCCGCAATAGTTGATAGGCGCGGTTGATTGCAGCTTCATCCGGCGCGCGAACATCAGGCCCTGCGGGCGGGCGCGTCGGGACCGACAAGTAAGCCTTGCGCGGCTTTACGTTCGCGAGAAAGCGCGCCACCTGCGTGATCGAGGCCTGGTGATCATTGACATCCGCGACCAACATGGTCTCCGTGCACAGCTCGCCTTGATAGCGCCGTGCAAAGTCTGCAATCCCGTGAAGGATATCCGGCAGTCTCAGTTGTCCATGGGGGCGGTTGAGCCGCCGCCAGATACTCTCATCCACTGTGTCCACCTTGAGTGAAACCCAGTCCGCTTTGTGCAGCATGGATTGGACATCATCGCGCCAGATCAGTGACCCGTTGGAGATTACCGCGATCTTGATCCCCAGGGGACGTAACAGCTCGATGGACAAGGCCAGGTTCTCGTCCAACGTTGGTTCGCCGTCGGGCACGAAGCTCAGGTAATCGATCTCTTCGCCCGCACTCCGGGCCGCTTCCACCTGTGCCGCGACCGCATGGTGAATTTCCTCGGGGTGGAACAAAGTGCGCGGCCTGGCTTCCCGTGTTACAGTCCTGCCGACCTGGCAATAGATGCATGAATATGAGCAGATTTTCGGCGGAATATTGTTGATGCCCAGGCTGCGCCCCAGCCGGCGCGACGGCACCGGCCCGAATGCCAGGATCGTCTGATCAGTTGTCACGTCTTGCGATCTCCCTGCGCAAGCAAATTGCGATCGATGCCGGCCGATATGTCTCTGCTAAGCTTAGCCCATTATCTGGTTCTCGGGAAAATATCCTTGTCGTGAGGTCGCATCATGACCAACAGGAGCGTGTTGCTGCCCCCTGGTTATTTGCTTATCGCTATCGTCATTATGCTAGCCCTTCATTTCTCGTTCCCTATGGAGGCGCTGCTATACTATCCGCTCAATCTGGCCGGCGCCATTCCTCTGCTCGTCGGCATAATTCTGAATATCATGGCTGACAAGTTGATTAAGCAGCACAACACCACGGTCAAACCCTTTCAAGAATCCAGCGCCTTAATCACTTCGGGAACGTATCGGATATGCAGACACCCCATGTATCTCGGTATGGTGTTTATACTCCTCGGCCTGGCGGTGTTGCTGGGGTCGTGGTTATCGTTCCTGGTTCTCCCGGTTTTCGCCGTAGTGATGGAATTGCGCTTTGTCAGAGTGGAAGAGCGGATGTTGGAGCAAAAATTTGGAAAGAGCTGGCTGGCGTATAAACAACGGGTTCGGCGGTGGATTTGATAAACTTTCTGTCTTTCCCACTGCGGATGGCGGGATCCTGGGCCGTCGTCGCGAGAGGCGGGAAGCGGCCGGTTCCGGCCTGTGCCCAAGGGGTGGTCTCGGTCCGTTGCGGGCATAAAATTCAAAGATATGAATATCCGCGTCGCGCGGTTTCTGAGTCACGGTGAAGGTGCGCGCTATCGCAGACCCGTGGCGAATAAGGGGAAACCCTTATAGCGTCCCAGAACTTCCTGGGTTACATTTTCCAACTATTATCCTGTAGTTCCTTCGAAGAGGCAGTTAAGGATCCGCGGCTTAGTGACGCGTCGGGGAGAATTTGGAAATTTCGATTGGAGGAAGATGTGGAACATCGATTCAGTCCGCGCAAGGAAATCAACTCGTCCGTGCTTGTCTTTCAAAAAGCGATTGGATGTATCAAGGCATTGGTTAAAAACGTCAGCGCCCATGGCATGCTGGTGGATACGGGACGATCTACGCTGCCCCAGGGGGTGGTCGTGGAGCTGGCAGGGCCGGCCTCATGGAAATGGGAAAGCAAGCTGGGCCTTCCGAAGGCATTGATTATCCATTCCAAAGACGGGAAGGCGGGATTGATGCTGACTACCAGCAGGAAAAATAGCCGACCTGTAGCGGTAACACCACCGGGCTGAAGGAGCACGGCATTCAATCTTCATTAAGCCTGCCAACGGCGCCTGGCCGGTTTCTGTCTGGGCTGATTCAGCGCTAAGTCATTCATGCCGGGCACGGGAACGTGGTCTCGGCTCGAAGTTCTTGTCTGCGTGGGTCGGCGCACACCCGCTTCACCGCAGCATGGTTAGTGATTGGCCAGTGACTATTCCCCCGCCTGACCGGCTCCACCGCAGCAATGCGGACATCATGGTGGTTCACTCAAGCTGGGCGCTGAGGCTTGGATGGCCGCTGGATGAACCGCGCCGCTGTCCGGCCATCGCCTCCTCGGCAGGGGAAGGGGAGTGATCATTCCACTCCAATTCTAGTTATACTCCGCTTTCAGCTTGACAGTGCGAGAGGAGCACAGTGCATGAGAGACTATAAGCGGATACTTGTGGGTACCGATTTTTCTGACGCCAGTAAGGCAGCGGCCCTGCGCGGCGCCGACCTGGCCAACCGTTACGGCGCCACCTTGATCTTGATGCATGTCATCGAACATTTTCCCGAAGATATGCCGAACGATCCCATCGTGCCGGAAAATCGCGATCCCGCCGCTTTCTATCGCGACCGCGCCATTCAGAAGCTGGCGGATATCGCCGACATGATCGGTCACCGGGATGCTGTGCAGGAGGTCATTACCAGCACCGGCTCCGCCCGCTACGAGATTCAAATGCTGGCCAAGGAGCGGGAGGTCGACTTGATCATCCTGGGCTCGGAGGGGAGTGGACTGCTTCACGCATTCGGTTCCACCAGCATGGGGGTTACGTATGATATACCATGCGATGTGATGGTCGTCCGGGCGGCGGAGTAATCCGGGCTTAATGCCGGGATTGCGCCGCGCTCAGGAGATTTGTCAGAGCTTGGCGAGCTCATCGAGAAGCGCCTTCCGCATTGCATCACGAGCATTGATCGAATTCATCCACTTGGCATTCTGCTCCGCGGACAAATTGCCGGCGGATCTCGATGCCGCGAATTGCTCGTGTACTTCAAACCAACCCTCACATGCCTCGATGTACGCCTGCAACCTGGAGGCCACTTGCTGATTTCGCCGCTGAATTTCGTCGGCCAGTTCCTGGGTGGATTTCCACTCGAAGTCTTCGATGCCCAGTCGTCCTGCAACGTTTTGGTGGGCCTGGTGATAAATAATGTGCAAATCCTCCGAGCCCATATACATGGTCGATTGTTCTCCTGTGCAAGCTTCGCCACCTTTACCGCGGTAAACGGCCGGGCATCAACGCCCCTGTCCGAATTCGAGGCATGATCGCACATAATGCCACCGTAATTGACAGATGTGCAATGTAACTGTTCCTTGATTATGCATCCAGCCGATGCTGGCGATGCGGTCGGCGAGGACGGCTTAAAAGCGGAAGCGCCCGTTTCCCATCCGCCTACCGAACTCACCTTGCGCGACCTTGCGACCGCGCAACGCCGCTAGCGGCCGACTGCGCACATCTGCTGTCGATGTGCCGGGGAAAGTGCAACCGCGTGGCGATGCGATGAGCTAGGGCACCGTCGCGGCGAAGGTGGCGGCGATGACGTCGTCGACCGTTTCCAGCCACACGAAACGCAGTTGGTCGCGGGCCGCCTGCGGAATGTCCTCCAGGTCCTTGCGGTTGCGCGCCGGCAGGCACACGGTATGAATCCCCGCGCGTGCCGCGGCCACGGTCTTCTCCTTGATGCCGCCCACCGGCAGCACCAGGCCCCGCAGGCTGATCTCGCCGGTCATGGCGATATCGGGTTTGACCGTCTTTCCGCTCAGCAGCGAGTACAAGGCGGTGAACATCGCCACTCCGGCGCTGGGGCCGTCCTTGGGGATGGCCCCGGCGGGGACGTGGATATGGATGTCGCTTTTTTCGAACAGTTCCAGCGGCAGGCCCAGCCCCTCGGCGCGCCCTTTGATGAGGCTCAACGCCGCCTGCGCCGACTCTTTCATGACGTCACCCAGCTGGCCGGTCAGGATCAGATTGCCCCGTCCCGGTACGCGCGTCGCTTCCACGAACAGGATGTCGCCGCCCACCGGCGTCCAGGCGAGGCCGGTGGCGACTCCCGGCACGGCGGTGCGCATGGCGACTTCCGCTTCGTACTTGGGAGCGCCGAGTATTCCCGGAATGTCCGACGCATCGATGTTCACGGTGGAAACGCTTCCCTCGGCGACGCGCATGGCGACGGAACGGAAGACGCGACCGATCTCCCGCTCCAGATTGCGGCAACCCGCCTCGCGGGTATAGTCACGCACCACGGCGCGCAGCGCTTCATCGCGGATCGAGCATTGTTCGGGCTTCAGGCCGTTCGCCTCCAGTTGACGGCGCACCAGGTAGCGGCGCGCGATCTCCACCTTCTCGTCCTCGGTGTAGCCGGGCAGATCGATGATCTCCATGCGGTCGCGCAGCGGTCCGGGGATGGTATCCAGCATATTGGCGGTGGCGATGAACATGACCTTGCTCAGATCGAAGGGCACGCCGAGGTAGTTGTCACGAAACGTGGCGTTTTGCTCGGGATCGAGCACCTCGAGCAGCGCCGCCGAGGGGTCGCCGTGGAAGCTGGCGCCGAGCTTGTCCATCTCGTCCAGCATGAACACCGGATTACGGATCTCGGCCTTGCGGATACCCTGGATGATGTTGCCGGGCAGTGCGCCGATGTAGGTACGGCGATGGCCGCGGATCTCGGCTTCGTCATGGACGCCCCCCAAGGCGATGCGCACGAACTTGCGACCGGTGGCTCGCGCGATGGATTGTCCCAGCGAGGTCTTGCCCACCCCCGGCGGTCCCACGAAACACAGAATGGGACTTTTGCCCCGCGGGTTGAGTTTGCGCACGGCGAGATACTCAAGGATGCGGCGCTTGATGCGTTCCAGGCCGTAGTGATCCTCGTCGAGTATCTTGCGCGCCTGTTCGATATCGATGGTCTCCGCGCTTTCCGCCCCCCACGGCAGCGCCAGCATCCAGTCCAGATAGGAGCGGAGCATGGAATATTCCGCGGCCCCCTCGGGCAGGCGTTCCAGGCGCGCGATCTCGCGCTTGACCTGTTCCTCCACTTCGGGCGGCATCTTGGCCTCTTCCAAGGAGCGTCCGAGTTCCTCTGCTTCGGCCGCCTGCGGTTCGTTTTCGCCCAGCTCCCGCTGAATGGCCTTGAGCTGTTCGCGCAGTATATAGTCGCGTTGGCGTTTGTCGATCTCGGTCTTGGTCTGGTTCTCGATTTCCTGCGACAGGCGCAGCACCGCCAGCCGGTGCGCCAGCAGCTTCGCGACCTTCTCGAGCCGTGCCTGTACGTCGATGGTCTCCAAGACTTCCTGTTTCTCGGCCGGCTTGATGTCCATATAACCGGCGATGAGGTCGGCCAGCCGCGCGCCCGATGCGGTGGCCTCGATGGCCGCCAGCAGTTCGGCGGGCACCTGGGGCAGGAGTTCGAGGGCCTCGGCCGCTTCCCGCTTGAGGTGGTGCATGCGCGCCTCTATGGCCGGCGTCAGCGTCTCCCGGTCGGCAATGCGTTCCACGCGCGCGACGGTGAACGGGTAATCGGGAAGGAACTCCACGACGCGAAAGCGCTCCTCCCCCTGGCAGATCACATGATGTGCGCCGTCCGCGGCGGTAACGTAGCGCAATATGGCGGCAATCGTCCCCATGCGGTTGAGATCGGCCTCGCCGGGGGTGTCGGTGGCGGGATCGCGCTGCTGCAGGATGCCAAGTGGTTTATTGGTGCGCACCGCCTCCTGCGCGGCGGCGATCGAACGCTTGCGGCCGAGCGTCAAGGGCAGGACGATGCCGGGAAACAGCACGGTGTTGCGCACCGGCATGATGATCAACGCATCCTCGGGCAGGGGCGGCCAGTCGGGAGGATTATGAGATGCGGATTCTGCGGCAGTCATAGACATAATATTCCTCAAAAGAGTTTGCGCAGGGCGAGTACCAGGCAGCCGTGCACCAGCTCCTGTCTTTCCAGTTCGAAGTCCCCCTCCGGCAGCGCGATACGCCGTTCAAAACGGCCGTAGGGTATTTCGAGGCGATGGAGTGCAGCGTTGCGCGGGAATTCGGGCAGGGGACGGACACCGGCGATGGCCACCGCGGCGGCATCGAGGCGAATCTCCAGTCGTTCGGGCGGCACGCCGGGCAGGGCCACCACCAGCCACAAGGCCTCGGCGGTTTCGTACATGTCATAGGGCGGTTCCCATGCCGGGCGCTGCACCGCCAGCCCCCTTGGATGGAAGAACTGCCGGTGCAGGCGTTCGGCCCGGGCGATGAACTCGCAGGCCTCGGCCCACATCCAGTCGCGTGGATCACGTGATGACATCGCTGTGTTTTCCTTTCCTAAGAGTCCATGCCCGATTTCGATGAAGTGCCGATGAGTCCGGTGGCGATAGCGGGAAATCTTACTGCGGCGACATTGGCAAAACGGCCGGGAAGGTTTTTTTCCTGCACATGCAACGACGGCGTGAAATTGATCGGCAACTTCAATAAATGCGCATCAAGACTTTATCCGGTACTTGCCGTCGTGCCCGCGCTTCAACGTTCCCTTTGATAAAGTCCCACCAGTTCCGCTTTCATTAAGATGTGTCCTTGCATGGCCTTTTCAAGGGTGCTCTTGTCCGCGTCGGGCAAGGGACCCAGGGTTTCATCCAGGGCATAGAGCTTGAAAAAATAGCGGTGCTTGCCTGTCGGCGGGCAAGGGCCGCCATAGCCGGTGCGGCGGAAGTCATTCGTCCCCGCGCGGATGCCCTGGGGGAGATGAGCCGCGGCGTTCTCCGCCAGACCTGGCAGGGTCGGAGGAATGTCGTAGAGGACCCAGTGCACCCAGGTCATGCGTGGCGCGGCCGGATCGGGGGCGTCGGGATCGTCCACGATCAGGGCCAAGCTTCTGGTATTTTCGGGAATTTCTCGCCAGGCCAGGGGCGGGGAAATGTCCGCCGCATCACAGGTGTATTTCGCCGGAATCATGTCCTGATGATCAAATGCAGGTGAGGTGATTTGCATAGCATCCATTTCCTCGGCCGCGCAATTGGAAAAATACCCGGCCAGCGCAACCGCGACCAGCCCGGCAAGGTAAGCCCGGTACATAACCTTCCCCCCAGGGGTTTTTATTTAGTATAGACGCTGTCGCTGATCCCGGCGGCCGCCATGCTTGCGGGGGGTGGGGGGCGAGATGGGTTTATCCATGGTGGGCCTTCTCAGGTGATAGAATAAAATTGCTTGCCGTGTGGCGTGCGCCGCCTGCAGCGGCAAGGGCCGGTGGCTGGCTTGCCGAAGGATTGCCGGGACCGCTGGTCGGTAGGCTGGATGCCAGGATCAAGACGGAAGCCGGAGGAGGGACTATGACCATAGGATCAATCTGCAGCCGCGAGACCGTAATCGCAAAACGGGAAGACTCCATTGCCGAGGTGGCCCGGTTGATGCGCCGTTATCATGTAGGGGATGTGGTGGTGGTCAAGGAAGACGGGGGACGAAATGTGCCGGTCGGGATCGTTACGGATCGTGATCTGGTCATCGAGGTTCTTGCCCAGGAGCTGGCCCCCGCCGCGGTCACGGTGGGCGATCTGATGAGCGCTGAGATCGCAACGGCGCGTGAAAGCGACGGGATCTGGGATGTGGTGCAGGCCATGCGAAAAAAAGGGGTGCGCCGCATGCCTGTCGTCAAACAGGACGGCGGGCTGGCGGGCATCGTCAGTCTGGATGATGTGCTCGAACTGATCAGCGACGAGCTAAGCGGCCTCATCAAGCTCATCGGCCGTGAACAGGAGCGGGAACGCGCGACGCGGATCTAGTCGCCGGGGTCTGCGGGCGGCGGCGCGCGGGGCGTCGCCGTGGCCCTCTGTCGGCTGAAAACGGGCCCGGCCATTGATTCGAAAAATAAATCATCCTCAAATTGAAGTGGCGGATGGACAGACCAAAGCAAGCCGAACGCACGTCAACGGGGACAGACCCGCGAACTATTTCTCCGGTACTGGCGGTCGCGCATTTGTGCAAGTCCTATGGCGCTATCACCGCAGTGGACAGGATTTCCTTCTCGGTCGGATACAAGGAGATCGTCGGACTGGTGGGCCCCAACGGCGCGGGCAAGACCACCACCATTAATATGATTCTCGGGGTGTTGGCGCCGAGCGCGGGGACCATCGAGATCGCCGGTGTGGACATAGCGGCAAACCGTTCCCAGGCCCTCCAACATACGAATTTTGCGGCGGTCTACGCGCCGCTGCCCGGAAATCTGAGCGTGTACGAAAACCTGCGTGTCTTCGGTCTCATCTACAGCGTCGACGATCTGGCGGCGCGTATCCGGGCGGTGCTCGAACAGTTCCAGCTTGAGCGTTTCCGCGACGTGAAATGCGGCGTGCTCTCTTCAGGTGAGCAGACCCGCGTCGGTCTCGCCAAGGCCATGCTCAACCGCCCCCGGTTATTGTT
This sequence comes from Gammaproteobacteria bacterium, assembly GCA_037381915.1. Lineage (GTDB taxonomy): Bacteria > Pseudomonadota > Gammaproteobacteria > DRLM01 > DRLM01 > JARRQJ01. The sequence continues at coordinate 8,930 of JARRQJ010000046.1, forward strand.
GCTGGACGAGCCGACCGCCTCGCTCGATCCCGCGGCGGCGCGCGACATTCGGGCGAGAATCCATGAGTTCGCCGCGCAGGGTTCGACCGGGATCCTGTGGACATCGCACAATATGTATGAGGTACAGGAGATCTGCGATCGGGTGCTGTTCCTGTCGCGCGGCAGGATTTTGCTCGAAGGCGATCCCAGGACCCTGCCTCACGAATACGGTAAGGACAGCCTGGAGGAACTCTTCGTCACCGTGGCGCGCGAACCCCTCAGTCTCGAGGTGGACTGAGCGACATGTCGATAACGCGAACCCTTGCCGTCGTGCTGCGCCAGGTCTATCTCATTCGCGGCAGCTTCTCCCGGGTGTTTCCGTTGTTCGCCTGGGTGGCCATCGACATGGTGTTGTGGGGCTTCATCACCAAATATCTCAACAGCGTCTCCGCCGCGGGGTTCAACTTCGTTCCCGCCTTGTTGGGCGCGGTGCTGCTGTGGGATTTTCTGGTGCGCGTGATGCAGGGCGTGACCATGGCCTTCTTCGAGGACGTGTGGTCGCGCAATTTCCTCAATATGTTCGCCACGCCCCTGTCCCTCTCGGAATACCTGGGCGGTTTGATCGTTTCCAGCATCGCCACCAGCTCCGTGGGACTGGCGGTGATGCTGGTCCTGACCACGACGATTTTCGGCCTATCCTTTCTGTCCTACGGGCTCATGATCGTCCCGTATTTATTGATTCTCTTTATGTGCGGCATCGCCCTCGGCATTTTCGGCAGCGCCGTGGTGTTGCGCATGGGGCCGGCGGCGGAGTGGTTCATCTGGCCGCTGCCCGCGTTGATCTCACCGTTCGCCGGGGTATTTTATCCCGTAGCGACGCTCCCGCAATGGATGCAAAGCGTGTCGGCCGTGCTGCCACCCTCCTACGTGTTCGAGGGTATGCGGGCCGTCGTCACCGGTCATGCCGTTTCCCCGGGCCTGATCCTGTGGGGCGGCTGTCTTGCTGCGGTGTATATCCTCCTGGCGTGCTGGTTCTTTGCCCGCACCTATCGTTACGCGGTTCGCAGCGGCCTGCTGGCCCGCTACAGCGCCGAAAACCTCAGCTAGAATCGGGACCAACGGACGCCGCCGAGACCTCAGGGTTTCGGCCCATTGCATCGGGCGGGATGATGTCCTATAACACGCTTGTAATGCGCGCTGCGTATGCTCGAGACGCGGGTCAGACTGGCCGTCAATGCCAGTGCACCGGTGATCGCCAAATCCTGTGGCCATGGGCTTATATTGGCCTCTATAGCGAGTACAGTGATGGATAAGCAGGTCGAGGATATGATCAATACCATTAAGCTCGAGGCGCGGGATGCCGCGCCCTGGGTGGGGAAGGCCGACATCGACCCGCGGGTGCTGGCGGCCATGGCCGCGGTGCCGCGTCACGAATTCGTCCCGCCCGGTGTGATCTCCTCCGCCTACGAAAACGGCCCCTTGCCCATCGGGCACGGGCAGACCATCTCCCAGCCTTATCTGGTCGCCTTGATGACCGACCTGCTGCGCACCCGGCCCGAGTATACGATCTTGGAGGTCGGCACCGGTTCCGGGTTCCAGACCGCCGTCCTTTCGCAGTTGGTCGGTTATGTCTACAGTATCGAACTGGTGCGGGAATTGGCGGACCGCGCCGCCGCCCGGCTCAGGCGTTTGGGATACGGGCATGTCGAGACCCGCTGGGGGGACGGCTATCACGGCTGGCCGGAGCATGCTCCCTATGACGGCATCATCGTTACCGCGGCGGTATACGAAATCCCTCAGCCGCTCATCGATCAGCTCAAGCCCGGCGGGCGGCTCATCGCGCCGGTCGGCATTCGCTATCAGGGGCAGGATCTGATTGTGCTGGAAAAGGATGCGCAAGGGCGGGCTCGGCGGCACAAGACCCTGCCGGTGGCCTTTGTGCCATTGTCGCGTTTGGATGAAGTTTCTTTGGGAACACATTAAGAACGCCGGGAGGATAGTACGTGAATAACTCGGATATGCAGGCAAATGTGGACAGGATTACCCAGGCCCGTCACAGCGACCCCTTTACCGTGTTAGGGCCGCACACCCTCGACGACCATATCGTTGTGCGCGCCTATCTGCCTTCCGCCAGCGAGGTCACCCTGGCGGAGGGCAACCGGCCCATGCGGCGGCTTTCCGGGACCGACCTTTTCGAATGGGAAGGCGAGATCGACAGCATTCCCCAGCGCTACCGCCTCATCTGGCGCGATGCCGATCACCATGAGCACATTGCCTATGATCCCTACAGTTTTCCGCCGCAAGTCTCGGATTTCGATCTGCATCTGTTTGGCGAGGGCAGGCACTGGCATGCCTATCGTTTCATGGGCGCCCATCCCTACGAGGTGGAGGGTGTCGCCGGCGTACTGTTCTCCGTATGGGCGCCCAACGCCGAGCGCGTCAGCGTGGTGGGAGAATTCAATCAATGGGACGGGCGTCGCCATCCCATGCGTTCCCGGGGAGGAAGCGGCGTGTGGGAACTGTTTATTCCCGAGCTGACCCCCGGCGCCTTGTACAAGTATGAGCTACGCAATGCCCTGAACGGCGCGGTGTTCGTCAAGGCCGACCCCTACGGCCAGCAAATGGAACGCCGGCCGGCCACGGCTTCCATCGTGGCGCCGCGCAGTCAATACGCCTGGGCCGACACCGATTGGCTGGAACGGCGCGCCCGTTCTGACTGGCAGCACCGGCCCATGTCCATCTACGAAGTTCACCTCGGTTCCTGGCAGCGCGGGCCGGAAGGGGAGTTTCTCAATTACCGTGCCATGGCGGAGCGTCTCATTCCCTATGTGCAGGAGATGGGTTTCGACCATATCGAATTGCTCCCGGTGACGGAACATCCCTACGATTTGTCGTGGGGCTATCAGACCACCGGCTATTACGCCCCCACCAGCCGCTACGGCAGTCCTGACGACTTCCGCTATTTTGTGGATTATTGCCATCGCCACGATATCGGCGTGTTTCTCGATTGGGTGCCCGCCCATTTTCCCAAGGATGCCCATGGCCTGGCGCGCTTCGACGGCACGGCCTTGTATGAGCACGAGGACCCGCGTCGCGGCGAACACCTGGACTGGGCGACCCTGATCTTCAATTACGGGCGCAACGAGGTGAAGAACTTTCTGCTCTCCAGCGCCATGTACTGGCTGGAGGAGTTTCATATCGACGGTCTGCGGGTGGACGCAGTCGCCTCCATGCTGTACCTGGATTATTCCCGCAATGAATGGTTGCCCAATCAATACGGCGGCCGGGAAAACCTCGAGGCCATCGATTTCATGCACTTGCTCAATACAGTGGTGCATGGCGCGCACCCGGGCGTGCTGATGATGGCCGAAGAGTCCACCTCCTGGCCGCAGGTCACGCGGCCCATTCATGTGGGGGGGCTGGGTTTCGATATCAAATGGAACATGGGCTGGATGAACGATACCCTGAGTTACATATCCCACGAACCGGTGCATCGCAAGTATCACCACAACATGCTGACCTTCAGCATGCTCTATTGCTTTACCGAAAACTTTCTGTTGCCCTTTTCCCACGACGAGGTGGTGCACGGTAAGCAGTCCATGTTGCACAAGATGCCCGGAGACGAGTGGCAAAAATTCGCCAATCTGCGCGCCCTCTATACCTATATGTTCACCCATCCGGGCAAAAAGCTGTTGTTCATGGGTACCGAGTTCGGCCAGGGTCTGGAATGGAACAGCGCCCAGGTCCTAGACTGGTATGTGCTGGACTATCCCGTCCATCAGGGGCTCAAGGCCTTGGTCCGCGATCTGAACCGGCTCTATCACGCCACGCCCGCCCTTTATCAACATGAATTCGAGTGGCAGGGTTTCGAATGGATCGACTGCCACGACGCCGACCAGTCCGTGGTGAGCTTCCTGCGCCGGAGCGATCAGGACTTTGTGGTGGTCATCATCAACTTTACTCCGGTGCCGCGTCACAACTATCGCATCGGCGTGCCGGCGGCGGGCGTTTACAGGGAAATCTTCAACGCCGACTCCCAATTTTACGGCGGGAGCAATGTAGGCAACGGTGCGGATAGCCCGGTGGCCGAGGCCGTGCCGTGGATGGGGCGTCCCTATTCCATTACGGTCACCGTCCCACCCCTGGCGGGTGTCGTCTTCGCGCCGCAGTGAGCTAAGGCCACTGACGCAAGTGGACGACCGAGTCGCGGGATGAACCCGTTTGTCCGGCAGGTCCCGGATTAAGCTTCAGTGCGGGTGCGCCGACGGACCGGGCGGTGACGGTCAATCTCCGGGGCTGACGGATCGTCCAGCGACCGGCGAGGAGCGGCTATGCAAGTTCAAACCATGATCAATGCAATCATTGTGACCTTCTTTGTCCTGTGCGCCATAGCGGTCGCCGAGGCCACCGGATTTGCGGTGTGGTCCTATTTACCATTATTGGGTGGATCGGCTGCGGCGGTGTGGTTGTGGGAAGTGGGCCACAGAGATTATGCCGCCGGCGCCGCGCTGCTCGGCATCTTACTCCAGGCCGCCACGCTGCTGCTGGCTAAAAGGCATAAAGCCGGTCGCAACCGCGTATACCTCGACAGTTGAGCCGCAGGGCCCAGCCGACATCCAGAGGGGAAGAATTTGGACCCCCGCGCGTCGGATCGGCGAAGTGGCCGCGGCGTGTCTCAGGCTGACTTTCCAGGCAGTATTTTCTTTTGCGCCGTCGCCGGGTGGCAGGATGCAGCTTTTTCGTCTGAAACCGGCCCCGCGAGGCGGCCCTAGTCATGCTCTTAGCTATTGATAGGTAAGCAACTAATTTTTGGGCGCGTTATCAGTGTCATAAACTATAAATTAGTGTTACGATAATTCGCAACGTGACGGGGACGTCCCGCGCAGCCTGGAGATCAGATCGGCGGGCCCGCTCGCGCGTCGTTCCAGCTGAATCACGAAGCCCAGGACGGCTGATCGATGTTCCCTCGTGGAACCACCGTCCATACCAATGAAAAGGGGTGAAGGTTCATGTCCGTTGAAGAAGCCGCAGTCGCGATTGATTCCGCCAGCCACAGTGAATCCCAGGGGAAGGGCCTGATATTCAGCCCCGGCGAATGGATGCGGCTGGCGGGCTTGTACGGCTTTATCCTGTTCCTGCACGTACTCGGCTGGGGACTCTATTGGGATTATGCCGGGAGCTACCCGACCCTGGTCGGTCTCGGCGTCGTGGCCTACCTGTTCGGCTTGCGCCACGCCTTCGACGCGGACCATATCTCGGCGGTCGACGATACGGTGCGTTATATGCTGCAGAAGGGCAAGCAGCCTCTGGGCATCGGTTTTTTCTTTTCCCTGGGCCATTCCACGATCGTGCTGGGCCTGGCCGTCGCCATCGCGTTGTCGGCGACCGCCATCAAACACGAGTTGCCGCAACTGCAAAACGTGGGCGGCATCATCGGCGCCAGTGTCTCCGGAACGTTCCTGTGGATCATCGGCATTCTCAACCTGCTGGTATTGATCGACATTATCAAGGTCTGGGGTCAGGCCAAGACCGGGAAGCACAGCCACACCCACCTGGAAGAGTTACTGTCGCAGCGGGGTTTTATGAACCGTCTGTTCGGCGGGAGACTGCAGAAGATCATCAACCACAGCTGGCAGATGTATCCCCTCGGTCTGTTGTTCGGATTGGGCTTCGATACCGCGTCCGAAGTGGGGTTATTAGCCATGACCGCCGGCGCCTCCGCCGGCAATCTTCCCGCCCCTGCGGTGCTGTCGTTGCCCGTGCTGTTCGCGGCCGGCATGTCCATGATGGATACCACCGACGGTGTGTTGATGGTAAAGGCCTACAATTGGGCCTTTTTGAATCCCGTTCGCAAGATTTATTACAACATCACCACCACCGGGCTTTCGGTGGCGGTCGCTTTGGTGGTCGGCACCATCGAACTACTGCAGGTGATGATCAACATGCTGAAACTCAAAGGGCCTTATTTCGATTTCATCGGCTCACTTGATTTCGGCGTATTGGGATATGTGATTGTCGGTATCTTCCTGCTGACCTGGGCGGTATCGGTGGGGATATGGAGGTATTTCCGCCTCGAAGAGCGGTACGGGAGTAAGGCTTTAGTCCATTCTCATGATCATATCCATAAAACCGTGGGGACACATTCCCACAAGCACTTTCATTAGTATTTCTTAAATTCCAAAGACTTAAGTTCGCCCAAGGCGATAGTGACCGGGATTTTCCCCATCATGGTGACGGGGACGTCAAATTTCCGTGCCTTGATGGAGCGGAAAATGGAGGCCTATAGTCCTAAAATACTCTTAAATTTGTCGTCTTTTCAGCGTGAATTAAGCCAGCTTTGTTTGAATGCCCACATAAGGAAAATACAAGAACAGGATACAACAGAGGGGCCAACCATGGCTTTTTACAAAGACCGCAGCACTTATGTATTAGTGGAAACCCTGGAATTGCAGGACGGCTTTTCCCTCGGGTTGCAGACCTCGGCCGTAACATGCGGCGGCGGTGAAGACGCAGACCGTTCCGCCCGCATGGACCGCGCCGCCTGGTTTACCGCATGTGATCATCTGGAGATGTCCGGTGCCGTATCTCGGCGCGATCCCCCCGCCTGCGCGGCCACAGGTGATGATGGGGACGCGGCCAGGGACGGCTCCACCCTTTACGTTCCTCGTTTGCCCCTGACTTGGGGCTCTTTCTCCTAGCAGCCGATCATTGGCAGGCGATCTTGGCGCGGTATTCATTGAGTACCGCTACGCTGCCGCCTGCCGCGTTTCCAGTGACTGCTCCTACCGGTTGAGCCATTGCGAGCTTCGCTTTCCTTCCTTACACCGCGGTCGCGCTGGATTGCGCTTTTCGATCGCCACGGCTCGGTTCGCCGTCGACCGATCTTTTAATCAATGATTCATGTTCACTTCAGTGTTGTTTAATCGCCCTTTGCTTAAATGGCCTCGAAGCTGATGGATAGCAACCGGTTAGCAATGGAGGTGACGACCATGGTTTATCAAGCATCTAAATACACCGAAGTGGAGAACATAAGCTTCGTCGAAAGCGTCGGTCGGGCTGTTGCGTCGATCGCCATCGTGGTGGCGGTAATGCATATGCCGTCGCTCACTGCGCTTACGCTCTTCGGCTTCACGCAACTCGCCATCTACGCAGGATTGACGGCCTTTATCGGCTGGGATCCCATCTATGCCGTGATGAAGCTGGGCCGGACGCGCTTGTCCGTGCAGCAGCCCGCGAAGCCGGACGCCCACCCCCGCCCTGAGGGTCAAGCGGCCGGCGACGATCGCAAAAAAGCCGCCTAAGACAGCCTCCCGCGAGACAATGGCTGCGCGAACCCCGATCCGGCGCGCGGCCTGTCTCTTTTTATTCTCGCCGAACACTCCTAGGCACCCGCGACGGATCGCCGCTGCTGAGCGGTAAAGCGTTTGCGGCGGGCCCTTAGCATGAGCGACAGTCGCGCCGGGAGCCGTTATCGCGCATCCGCTGATGATCGTTTCGCTCAGGAAGTGCGGTATTTGCCCGCGGCAAAAGAGTATCATAGTCTCCTGCTTTGTCCCGGACATGCCGGGAATTGCGATAGCGGGAGAAGTGGTGCGGCTAATGCAAGCCGCAGGTTCGGCCCGGCATTCCCGCAGATGCATGGCGGGTGCGGTCCCGAGGGCTGACGCGACAGTGCGGAAAGGAGGCAATCAGCGTGTCCGTAACCGGTTCCATTGCGATCTTGTTCACGTTGCACAGTACGGCGGCGCATGAGTATGCGTTATCGGCTAGGCGGCGAGTCTCCTGCGCCAAGCCTGGCGGGTGCCTCAGATGAGGGCGCTCCTGTTGTTGCGTCACGCCAAGTCGGATTGGGAAAGCGGTGCCGACGACGATTTCGCGCGGCCCTTGGCAAAACGCGGCCGGAAGGCGGCGGAGCGGATGGGAGCATGGATGAGGCGGCATGAGCTTGTTCCCGCGTACATAGTCAGCTCCTCGGCCGCGCGCGCGCGGGAGACCGTGCAAATTCTTTGCGGCGCGCTGCGGCTGAATGCGACGCCGGTCGTGTACGACGATCGTTTATATCTTGCGGATAGGGATGAGCTATTGGGCGTGTTGCGCGACTGCCCCCGGGATGCGGAAAGTGTCATGTTGGTCGGCCATAATCCCGGATTGGAAGAGTTGTTGATGTATCTGTGTGGCAGCGACGTGCCTGTGGCGGCCAATGGCAAGTTGCTGCCGACGGCGGCCTTGGCCCGCATTACCCTGCCGGACAACTGGCGGAGTTTGAAAAGAGAATCAGGGCGAATAATCGCCGTTACCCGTCCCAAAGAATTGTGATATCCGGGATTTATATTTCGCTGCATGGCGCGTCACCGTTCTGGTTTGCTAAGGTTGGAATATGGCTATACCGTATGTGGCCGGCACGTCCCCACACTGAACTCCGTGCCTGATCCAAAGCCGAAGACTATTGGGGCTCCTGTGAACCTTGCCGCGGGCGCCGAGCCGGGTAAACGCCGCCACCATCGTGCGTGGTGGTTAGCGCAACTGTTATGGAGCAGAAGCACGCCGTCCCGTGGGGCCGGCGGGCCTGAAGATTGCTTAAGGAGGACGCGCTATGAACGAGATCGCAGCCGTTGCCACGGTGAGCGGGCAACCATTGACCGACGCGGAATTGGAACAGATCAACGCCTATTGGGCGGCGGCCAATTATCTGTCCATCGGACAGATCTACCTGCTGGACAATCCGCTGCTGAAAGAACCCCTGCAACTGAAGCACATCAAGCCGCGCCTGTTGGGGCATTGGGGCACGACGCCGGGCCTCAACATGATCTACGCCCATTTGAACCGCCTGATCAAGTCACGGGACGTCAACGTGATATTCATCACCGGTCCCGGTCACGGTGCGCCGGGTATCGTAGCCAACACCTATCTGGAAGGCAGTTACAGCGAGTTGTATCCTGATATCACCCGGGACGGCGACGGGATGAGAAAATTATTCCGCCAGTTTTCCTTTCCCGGCGGCATACCCAGTCACGCCGCCCCGGAGACGCCGGGTTCGATCCATGAAGGCGGGGAACTGGGTTATTCACTCAGCCATGCCTTTGGTGCGGCCTTCGACAACCCGGACCTTGTCGTGGCCTGTGTGGTGGGCGACGGCGAGGCCGAGACCGGACCGATGGCCACCGCCTGGCATTCCAACAAGTTTCTCAATCCGGCGAGCGACGGCGCCGTGCTGCCCATCCTGCACCTTAACGGTTACAAGATCGCCAATCCCACCGTGCTGGCCCGTATCAGCGAGGAGGAACTGCGCGACCTGTTTGTCGGCTACGGCTATCTGCCCTATTTTGTGGAAGGCTCGGAGCCGGGCGCCGTGCACCAGAGCATGGCCGCCACCTTGGACAAGGCCTTCGACGACATTCGCGCTATCCAGGCCGAGGCGCGCAGCGGGGAGATGACGCGGCCGCGATGGCCCATGATCATCCTGCGCACCCCCAAGGGCTGGACCTGCCCGCCC
>JARRQJ010000047.1:0-18190 GCA_037381915.1 Gammaproteobacteria bacterium
AACGGCGAGGAACTATGGGTACGCAACCATCCCAAGCGGCACAAGGACGGTCATGTGGCGGTGATCAACCTGGACACCGGTAAAATCGAGCGCGACATCCGCGTCGGCCTGTACCACGGCGGTATGGACGACCTGCCCAGCGGCCGACTTGCGTTCACTACCGACATCGGCTCGGATACGGTGGATGTGCTGAGCCCAAAGACCCTCCAACTGGTCAAGAAGATCGATGTGGGCGCCGGCCCCCATGGGGTGCGTTCCGGGGATGACGGGCAGTGGATCTATACCGCCACCACCGGCGGTAACCGGTTGGTGATTATCAACGCGCACACCCTCAAGGTCGTCCGGCGCATTCCCCTGAAGGGCAAGTTCGGCTTCTGGCTCGCTGTGAAAGGACGGCCTTGATATAAGAGCCACGGAAGCCACGAAATTCACGGAAAGCCCTCGGGGTTCCCGTCGGACGGGCAGAGACCTTCACGTTATCAGCATTTCGGTCGTCAATTGACTCTATTCCCGCAATCGGCTTTGAGCCATTTCAGCGCTTCTTCACGCTCGGAAAAGAATTCGATGCGGATGCCTTTGTTGTAGGCGACCGTTATAAAAAGTAGGAAGGGGCCATGCCTTTTGCTTTCTGAGGTGATAGCTTCAGCTCATGGCAAGGCCGCTCCGATTCGAATTTGCTGGACGATTATATCACGTAACCTCCCGAGGTGACCAACAGGAAGCCGTGTACCTGGATGATGCTGATCGGAGTGTGCTTTTGGAAGTGTTGGAGGAGGTAGTCCAGCGTTTTAACTGGATCGTACACGCCTACTGTCTGATGGGCAACCATTACCATCTGCTGGTGGAGACTCGGACGCCAATCTATCGCAAGGCATGCGCCAATTGAACGGCGTCTACACCCAGCGCTTCAACCGCCGCCACCAGCGGGTAGGGCATGTCTTCCAGGGACGCTACAAGGACATCATTGTCCAAAAGGACACCTATCTGTTGGAACTGGCCCGCTACATCGTGCTCAATCCCGCCCGGGCGCGGATGGTACGCAGCGCCAACGAATGGCGTTGGAGCAGCTATCGGGCCACGGCCGGTTTCAGTGAAGCGCCGGCGTGGTTGGCCATCGATCGACTTCTCACAGCGTTTGCGGCGCGGCGAGGTGGGCTCAAAAATGCTATCGCGGATTCATTGTCCAGGGCAGAGACCAGCCCTCGCCTCGGGAACGTCTCACGAATCAAATCCATCTCGGTGATGATGCCTTTGCAGAACGGCTGCAGCACAGGATTGCCGCGGATGCCGATCTGAGCGAAATCCCTCGGTCGCATCGACGACCCGCGCGCAAGTGTCTGGACTTCTATTCTCGACGTTATCCGGACCGCGACCAGGCGATCCTCGAGGCCTATGCTGGCGGCGGCTATAGTATGAAAGTTATTGGAGAGTACTTTGGCTTGCACTACACGAGGTCCAGTCGTATCGTCGCGCAGGGGAGGGCAAAAGACAAGACCTGACCCCTTTATGCTTCTCGCCAAGCACCACATTTGCAATGAAATTGGTTGCTCAGCATCGATTATCTAGTGTGGGATGCGCCTGGCTCCACAAGTAGCATGAGGCGAACGTGCTGCGGTCCAAGATGCCATGGGTAGCATTGCTGTGCGGTAGGACATTAGAGCGGACCGTATAATATCAAAGGATGGGCAGCTCGTCACCATATCTGTTGGATGCACTGAGTAACCATCCATGCTGAGCGACTGCTAACAATTCACGGTCACCGCGGCTATCTCCGTACGCATACAGTGTTACAGCTGCTGGCATTATCTCCCGGAGGCGGGCGGCTTTTATTGGCCCGTAGCAGTTACCTCCTAAAAAATATCCTGTAGAATTTCCGTCGGTATCGAAGGCGAGTTCAGTAGCGATAACGTGCGCAAAGCCCATGGCTTGAGCCCAAGGACGTGTATAGATTGCAGGCGAGGCGGTCACCAGTACGCACTGATGGCCAAGCGACAGGTGTTGGCTAAGACGTCGCAACATGCCAGCGCGGAGCAGTTTGGGAATGGTGTGCTCGGCGAACTGCCGACCATGCTCATGTAATTCTTCGCTGCTCACGCCACCTAGAGTTCGACGGAGCAGACGTTCCTTGGCTTTGTCATTGCTCAGTGCGCCTCCGAAATAGGCGGCTAACCAAGGCAATTCCATTAGTAGCGATATCGCTAGCTTTTTTGTGCCCAAGACCTGGCGCAAAAAGGGCAGAAGTGTGTCTCGTCGAGTTAATGTACCGTCAAAATCGAAAGCGACCCAAACGGGTGCCGTTTCGGACTTCGATTTGGTGTCTGTTCTGGCTTCCATTACAGTTTCATGTGTTTGAATAGCCGTTCGGGGATGCTTCGAATGATCAGCATGATCCAGCGCCAAAACCAGGGTGTGTAGACGACGTCACGGCGCCGCTTCATTGCGCTTACAATGCGATGCGCGACCTGCTCTGGTGTGGCCCAAAGTAGGCCCTTCTTATCGAAGCCGGCGGTCATTGGGGTGTCAACAAAGCCAGGTTTGATTGTAAGAACGTGCACGTTATGGCGTGCCAGGCGGTTGCGTAAACCCTGCAGGAACAGCCCGAAGGCACCCTTTGCAGAGCCATATACGTAATTACTTTGCCGGCCCCGGTCGCCGGCGACCGAGCTGATCGCTACGATCATGCCGGCGCTTTTCGCCTGAAAATGGTTTGCCGCCAGAGTAGCAATGGCAATTGGGCTCAGTGCGTTAGTATGTAGTTCGGTCAGCGTAGCCGCTGCTGAAGCCTCACAGCTGGCTTGGTCAGGTAACGTTCCATGTGCGATGAAGACCACATCGATGCTACCCATATTGGTTGCGGCAAGCTCAAAGAGCTCTGGGTGCTCTTCCACGTTGTCGAGATCGGCTCTGGTGCCGTCAACAACCGCGTCCGACGCGGCACGTACACGCAAGTCGTCAAGCACGGCTCCCAATTTCAATGGGTTGCGTCCTACTGCATAGACGCTACAGCCCTGTTGGACCAGCAGCCGCGCCGTAGCGTGGGCGATCGCGGATGTAGCTCCGAAAATGAGCACTCGTCGCATGGTGTTCATGAGGTAACCCGTCTCCAAAAGTCCGATGAAAATGCGGGATCGAGGTGTTTAGAAAAGTTCTCCCATTGCGGGAAAGATGCTCTGAACATCGCGCCAGGCATCCGCGCGTCCTTGGCAGGATATAATGCCCCACCGGCTTCGCGCACCACGGCGTCAAGCTCGTCGAATAGCTTTAGCGTCTTGTTGCCTTTATTGGGAAAATCCAACGCAAGCGTTGCGCCGGGGCGTGGAAAGGACATTGTGCCCAAACTCCGCCGGTTGCCGAAGGTCTTGAGCACTGCAAGGAAAGAGCCTTGTCGGCTGCGAGAGATTTGTTCCAGCAAACCAGCGATTCCTTCTCGCATGGTGTTTGGCGGTAGCACACATTGGTACTGGTAAAACCCCGCGCGGCCGTAGATTCGATTCCAGTTCGAGATCGCATCGAGAGGATAAAAATAAGGAACGTAATGCGCCAGGGAATAGCGGTTTTTCGTCCTGCGCCAGTAGATAGCGTTGAAAGCGCGTAGGCTCAATCTATTGATCAGTGATAGTGGCGGGTCCAGCGGCACGGTGTGGTGTCGTTCACGCCAAGTGGGGAGGATAGTTTGGGGCGTGGCGTGGGACCCGCCCAGAAATATACCTCGGCCTCGTTCTCGCCCACGCGCCAGACAGTCGATCCACGCCACCGTGTATGGCCAGCGGGCTTCGGCCTCCTGGTTGACCTCCCAAAATTCATCAAGATTCCTGAAACGTTTTGTTTCAACATACATGAACGGATTGGCAACGGGAGACAACTGAATTTCGACCCAGGTGATTAAGCCGGTCAGGCCAAGCCCGCCGATCGTGGCGGCAAACTGTTCTGGATTCTCTTGAGGGCTGCACGACAGGCGTTCTCCCGTACTTCGCAGTATTTCAAAGCATCGGACATGGTTGCCAAAACTGCCTGCCACGTGGTGGTTCTTTCCATGCACATCGTTGGCGACGGCGCCGCCAACGGTTACGTCTCGCGTCCCAGGCGTTACGGAGAGGAACCAATCTTGAGGAACCACTAACGCCAGTATATCACGCAGAGTTACGCCAGCCTCGCAGCGCAACACTCCGGTAGTGCGGTCGAACGCAATAAACCGGTCAAGCCCCGCGGTGTACAAAAGGGCGCCATCCTTGTTGAGGCAGACATCGCCGTAACTGCGACCCCGGCCATAGGCTAGCATACCGCCTGCTTTGCCGAGGCCCACCTGCAACGGCGAGAAGCGATCCGTGAGCCGGACCACTTTGGCCGGTTTCGAGCGGCTCACTCGGCCCCAGGACTGCCACTTATTCATTTCCTGACCCCGTGCTTGCTGCTAGTTCCAAGGGCACCCATACCTAATCCGACCGCGAACCACAGCGTGGTCAGCCGAATGAGGACCGTGGCCGCGACCGCATCAGGCGTAGATACACCTTTGAGCAGCAAGAGTGCCACCATTGCCGCTTCAGCTCCACCCAGGCCGCCGGGTAAGGCGCTGATAGCGCCAGCCAACATCGATATGGCGTACACGAATACCGCGAAATAGAGGGACAGGTCCAGCCCTAGCCACTGTAGGATCCAGTAGAACGCCAGCGCCTCCGCGCCCCAGGCCACGATGCCTAACAGCATGCCGGCTGCGAGAGGACGCCACGTATAGCATTGCCGTGCCTGTAACAGCATGTGCATTAGGTGATGAAAAACTCGTGCGAGACGCCCTGCGTGATGTTCGGTGCGTGCCGCGAGCCGTCGCATCCAGCCTTCCTGGGTTAATAAACTGGCAGCGATCAGTATTGCGGCCCCGAATACCAATTCAATACCGCGTGCTTGTGGATACAGCCTCAGGCCAAGCGTGGCCAGGACTACGACCGTTACAAGATCTGAAAGTCGTTCACTGAAAAGCGCTGCCAGACTGTCCGTATAGCTGACATTAAATCGTTTCAGAAATACGGCGCGGATCGCTTCACCCGCTTTTCCAGGCGTCGTAGTCAGCGAAAAGCCGGAAATATATATCCACCAATTGGGCCACCATGGAACTTCGTTTCCGAGTACCCTGAGATACATCTGCCAGCGTATGAAGCGCATAGCATAGTTGATCAGCGACATGCAGAGTGCGGCCGCAATGCCTCCTGACCCGACCCGCCCAACCGCATTCAATACGTGGTCCCAGCCACTATATAAGGATGCCAGCAGATAGGCTGCCGCGGCAGCCAGTATAGAAGCCATCAATGACTTAAAACGCCAGCCCGAAATGAGGATATCATTCACGCTAGCACTACCAATGTGACAATAAGCCACCCCAAGACCGTCACGATCATGTGTTTGTCGGTCACCAAATCTTTTGCGGTGTCGCTTCCCCGCGATCGGTGATGGAGCAAGAACAAATACCGAAAGATTCCATAGATTACAAAGGGTAGAGTGTAAAATAGCGCGTGGGTACCTTGCATGCGCGCGGTCTCTGGGCTGACTGTGTACAGTCCATAGCTGAGAACGGTGCAGGCAGCAGTGATGCTTATCAGTTGGTCAAGAACGACATCGCTATAGTCATCTAAGACCCGCCGCACGCTCGTACTGTCTGTTATTCCGGCATTCTCGAGCGTCACTAATTCAGCGCGCCGTTTAGCAAACCCGAGGAACAGGGTTATCATGAGCCCGGTCAGAAGCAGCCAGCGTGAAGGTGTGATATCGACCGCAACGGTACCCGCCATAATGCGCAGCATGAACCCCGCTGAAATAATGAAGACGTCCAAAATGACAACGTGTTTCAATTGCAGCGAGTAAGCGAGATTGATTATCAGGTAACCGGCTATAATAAGCATGGCGGCTTGGCCGACCGGATAAGATATGGCCAACGCGCCTATGCCCAAAAATCCAGAGAGTATCCAACCAGACTGAACAGACAATGCACCGCGGGCAATTGGGCGATTTCGCTTTATCGGATGCAGCCTGTCGGATTCAATATCAAGAATGTCGTTCGCAACATAGACGGAGCTGGCCGCGGCGCAAAATGCGAGGAAGGCCAATGCGACGTGTGCCAATGTGACGTAATCATAGCGGTGGGCAAAAATGATGCCGAGCCATACGAAACCATTCTTTATATACTGGTGCGGACGAAAAAGTTTCAAGATATCCCGTTGCCGTATGCTATCTCTCATTGATTTTGTCTCGAATTTATCAAGAGCCGCGCAAGATTTGACGTGTTGCAGTTTAGGAATTGCGATCCGGCGACGGTAAGAGCTATGGTAAACCAGTGTACATGAAGAACAAGAGCGCCATTTCTGCCTGTCAATGTGCGCCTGTCAACGTGAGATTGGCCCATAACCCACTGGCCTACTCGCCGTCGTGAAATGGGGCGGAAAGGCGTTGTGATCCCCCAAATCCACCCGCGCTGCCACTTTGCTTCGCCGCTCTCTGTTGTTGGGTAGCTGTGCCGTCGCTGCCAATTTTTGTGGGGATTACCCTTTCAGCTTGAATTGGCACGTAAATTGTTTCGGTTCTCATGTAGAACAGCTTTTTGGGGAATTATCCCCTCATTAGGGTACCCGTGTAATCGGGCGCCTCGCAGTCTGTGTCCAATAAGCACACATTTAGTGCTTATTGGCTTTGTTTACTTGCGTCCTTAAGGTTATGCACAATGCTCGAGACAAACCTGTTTTTATAAAATGAATCGCCAGGCCCGTCTATGCAACATTCCGGTATCTTTGTCAACAAACAGATAGCGAATAACATCAGGAAGAAAAAGATAGTAAGCACGCGTTCGCTAACAATCCGATCAACAATAGCGATATAGCTATCAACTTCCACGAATACACCAGAAATCACCATGGTCGAGGAGACGATATAGATTCCAACAATCCAACGACCCCAGTCCCAGCCGAGGGCAAATAAAGGCAGAAAGGAAAGACAAACGGCGGCAAACGTAATGTTAAGCCGCTGATTGCGGTACGCCTGCACCAAAGCCAGTCCCGAGAGGGCCGAAAAGATATATCCAACGACCAGATAAATCACCGCCAAGGCAAAAAGATAGTAGGTTCCCATCCCGGAGAGAATTGCTCTGACTGACAGAGAAAATCCTTTAAAAATTGACCAGCCAATTGCGGAAATGCCGCCGGAAATACCATCGCGATCAGCCACCGCCTGGGCCGATGACGACAGAGACGCCCATATAATCGAACTTTGCTCGGCATTGCCCTTGAACCAAGATAGCATGGCGAATATCACTAGATTTGCGATGACAAGCAATCGCAATATGCTGCGGGTTGTTTTTCCAGGCGCATAGAATCCGACAATCGATGCTGTGATAAGATAAAAATATAATAGACAAAAAAACAAAAAGGCCTCATGCACGAGGGGCAAGATTAGGAACGAAATAGCGATCAGAGCAAGAACCATTCCAGCGATCTTTCGATTTTCTGTCTGTTTCCAATAAAGATATAGATGAGCGATAGTCAGGAGGGACAGGTAAAACAGCATTTCCTTTCGATAATAATACTGATTCGACAAGGCCATCCAGAAAAAGCCGGCTGGAGAGATCGTGTAAAGCAATGCCGCCTTGGGATGAAAATTACTGATTCGTAGTGCAAGCGTAGCCAGCAAGGCAACTATTGATGCGCCGAGCACAAATACAAGACAGTTGACCCAAACAACCTCGTGTCCATAGCCATACCGATGGATGAGTGCGCCAACAAGCCCCCTTCTGACAAAACCAGCTTTATAATTGACCAGCCAATCAAAAAAGGCCCAGCTATTCCAGTCCAGTGCGGCGATTGAGGCAAGTGTGTGCAGGCCGATCAGGAGGATCGAGGTGGTGGCTAGCGCAATGATCCCGCCGCGAACGAGGAACTTGACTTTCTTATCACTCATTAACGCTATCTAGAATCTAGCGGCAGCATGGCTGCCAATTGGCAGCGATTTGCGAGACGGCAAATAGCACTGACTGTTGCTCTGAAATTAAGAATCTAATTTTCATGTGGCCTCGACATCAGTGACTCGCTAGCCCGATGCGTGTATAGAAAACGAGTCAAGCAGTTTCAGCCCTTAACTACAGAGCTTATTGATTGCGTCTATGGTCCGCTGCAAATGAACGCTCTGTCGAGTAGTGATAGTTGAGCATTTGCTTGATCTACAAACCACTCAGCTTCCACCCCGATCTTATGAAGTCGCGAAGATATCATAAGGCGCAACTTTTAATGCTAAATCGGAGGGACTCCGACTAGCAGCCCATCTCGCATCAGATGTAGCGTAAACGCAAGCATTATAAGCGGCAGATAAGGGAAATAGAAGAGATTGGCGTCGTCCGAAACTAGTTTACGAAAGTTGAAGAGGAAGTGTTTTTTCTGAGTTAGTGTATCGGTATTCTTTCTCTTTGCTTATTGCCCGGGACCATGGTGGCAACCAGAAAAAATCTGATCCGCGTAGCCATTTGGCACGCGCTTGGTGGATTTATAAGTGTAGGTTCCTTTGTAGTATTAATTAGTGTTAACCAGAAGGTCTGGTATATCAGATATGTTATCCTAGTTAATCCGTCGCACGGGCTGAAAGGTAGTTATTGGCGGGGCTCCTTTTTATGGCTTGTTTTCTGTTTGTAGTTCTATTAATAAAGTAATAAAGCGTTCGTTATATGAACGAATATTTGTTCGTGGGCGTGGGTAAAAAATAAGAATGCCGGACTCAGATGGCACGCATTAGCTGATGTGCGGACTCAGGTTGCTGCGGCCCGATGGGGAGATTGCTGCCAGTTATTAAATTAATTGACTCTATTCCCGCAATCAGCTTTGAGCCATTTCAGCGCTTCTTCACGCTCGGAAAAGAATTCGATGCGGATGCCTTTGTTGTAGGCGACCGTTATAAAGAACTCGGTAATTTCGTCCGGTTGGTAATCCGAATATAAGCACGCCACGCGGAGTTCGCTTGACGCCTTCGCGGCTTGCCCGGCCGATTTGAAGGCGTCGACCTGGCTCATGCTGCGCTTGGGCGGGGTAGGGGATTCGGCCAAGACGCGGTGGCAATTGTGTTTCCGGCATGCTTCTCTAACGACCTCCCACAGCTTCTGCTGGTTTTCGGGGGTAATTTCATAATTCGTGGGATAACGAACATTGATGTAGTCACTCGCAAAGTCCAAGGTGAAGCTGGGGTTCATGCTCGGTTCTCCTGCTTAGCGATTCGCTGTGACCAATAGGGCCGGAATCAAATGAAATCCATATTGACTGGATCGAATAATTGCTTCTGGTCAGGACACATCTGCTGGTCCGGGACAGAGAAATCGTCTATTTTCAATCATTCAATCGAGCCTGACTCTTTATTGTCCAGTGCTGGCTTCTTTGAGTGCGACGATATTTCCATGGATTACGGCAGATTACAAGCTAAAATCCGTTATCTTATTGTTTATAAGCTTCTTTTTAATAAACTGGTGCCGAGCTACACATTATTTGAATAAGGCGGTTCGGAGTGAGTGGATGGAGTGGCAACTGTGCGTGCCACTTGGATATTTCTGTACTGGTTGGACTGTCCTGGTGTTTATGCTGCCGGGAAGAGTCCGACCTTGTATGCGCGGTTACATGCCGGTTCACTTGCAGCCCATCATTGGCGAGTTGCGCCGGACGAGACCAAATTATATTCCGGAATGGACCGTGTCGGCCCTAGGTCCTTTCAGGCGGTGTCTCGCGGTATTTTCCCTGCAGCTCTAGCATCCAGCCGGGATATTCCGAGGGGAGTTGGCTGACTTCATCGAGGGCCGCCATGTCTTCGTCGGATAACTTCAAATTTCCCGCCGCGATGTTTTCCTTTAATTGTTCTTTATTCTTGGCGCCGATGATGATCGCTGATACCAGGGGTTGGGCCAGCAGCCATGCCAGCGCGACCTGTGCGACCGTGGCTTCATAACGCGTGGCGATGGGGCGCATGGCCTCGATGCAGCGGAAGGCGCGGGGCTTGTCGATGACGGGGAAATCGAATTCGTTGCGGCGGCTGTTGGCGGGGCCTTGGCCGTCGCGGTCGAATTTGCCGGTGAGAAAGCCGCCCGCCAGTGGGCTCCATGTCATCAGCCCGAGTTGTTGATCTTTGACAAGCGGCAGCAATTCCCGCTCCAGATCGCGGCCGGCCAGGGTGTAATAGGCCTGCACGTTGGCGAAGCGCGTCCAGCCGTTGCGCTCGGAGATGGCCAGCGCCTTCATGACCTGCCAGGCGGCCATGTTGCACAGCCCGATGTAACGCACCTTGCCGGCACGCACCATGTCGTTGAGCGTCTCCAAGGATTCTTCCAGGGGGGTGAGCGGGTCGAAACCGTGCAGTTGATAAAGATCGATGTGATCCACCTGCAGCCGCCGCAGGCTGGCGTCCAGTTCGTTCATAAGGTGATAGCGCGACTGGCCGCGGCCGTTGGGCAGGTCGTTCATGATGCCGGTTGCCTTGGTCGCGATCACCAGCTCGTCGCGGGGCAGCTTCAATTCCCGGAGCGCGTGGCCGATCAGGGATTCGGACTGTCCCAGCGAGTAGACGTTGGCGGTATCGATGAAATTGATGCCTTGATCGAAGGCAAGGCCGACGAGTTCACTGACCGCGCGCTGATCCAGGCTGCCCATGACCTTCCAGAATCCGTCGCTGCCGAAGGTCATCCCGCCCAAACACATCTCGGAGACGTAAAGTCCCGTTTTACCAAGAAGCCTGTATTTCATCGTGTACCTCCGTTGCTTGTTGGTGTCCGCAGCGGGACGCATCTGAGGATCCATTGCGGATTAGTTTCAGAAGATACGCTTTACTGTCTCGCGATGGTTGGATAGCGGCGGGGCCAAATAGTTTCGAATATTGTTCCGTCGATCCACGCCTCACGAACCCGCACCATTGCGCGGCGAAGCTACGAATCACGCTCCAGTTCCCGGCGCTTCTCGCGGCGGGCGGTCTGCCAGGCGATATACATCTTACGCGGCGGGCTGAGATTGATGCGCTGCTCGAATATCCGGTAGTCGTGGTCCTCCATGGCTTTGATGAGGGCCTGGTAGACCGCGGCCATGATAAGGCCGCTGCGCTGGCGGTAGCGGTCGCTGTCGGGGAGGTGGCCGAAGGCCTGTTGATAATATTGCTTGGCGCGCTCGCCTTCGAATTTCAACAATGCGCGCATGTTGTCGTCGAGCCGGCCGTGCAGGATATCGTCGCGGCTGACCTTGAAGCGGTCCATGTCTTCTTCGGGAATGTAGACGCGGCCGCGGCGGGCGTCTTCGGCGACGTCGCGCAGAATATTGGTGAGCTGGAAGGCCATGCCGAGATCATGGGCGTATTTCAAAGTGCGGCGATCCTCGTAGCCGAAGATCTCCGCGGCCATCAGGCCCACCACGGAGGCGGCGCGGTAGCAATACAGGGACAATTCCTTGAAGGTGCGGTAGGCGTTGTAATCCAGGTCCATCTCCATGCCGTCGATGATCTCCTGGAAATGTTCCTGCGGCAGCTCATAGCGGGCGATGACGCTCAGCAGCGCCTTGCCGACCGGATGCTGCGGCGAGCCGGCGAAGCTGCGGGCGACCTCATCGCGCCACCAGGCGAGTTTGGTGCGCGCGATTCCCTCATCACTGCATTCATCCACCACGTCGTCGATCTCGCGGCAATAGGCGTAGAGCGTGGTCATGGCCTGTCGCTGTTCCGGTTCGAGAAACAGGAAGCTGAAAGAAAAGCTGGAACCGCTGGAGGCGGTCTTTTGTTCGCAGTATTGCTCGGGTGTCATGCGGAGGTAGCGGGTTGGATATGGGCTAATGATAGCAGACCCACTGCCGTCCCACTCGGTGTCTATAGATAGAAGGTGAGTGGCAAAAATCGGAATGGGGCGTCAATCGAGGCAATTGTCTGATTTGAATCCCCTCATCCTGGCCTTCTACCCTAAAGGGCATAAATCCCTCAGGGTAGAAGGAACATGGCGTTTATGGGTGTCCTATATCTTGAAGAGTGCGCGCCATAAGATGCCGAGCCAGTCGCGTCGGCGCAGGCGCGGTCGGGCGAACAGATCATCGCGTTTCGACAAGGCCGCCAATACCTGCAGCCCGCCGTGGACGGTGGCGCGGATTTCCACGCCCAGCCGCCCCTTGAGGCGCGCGCCGAGGGGGGCGCCGGTTAGCAGCAAGCGGCGCGCCCGGCCGATTTGTCGTTCGAGCAGCGTGCGCAGCGTGGCGTCGCTGCGGCGTGCGGCGAGCTGCGTCTCGCTGACGCCGCCGGCGGCCATCTCGTCCTGCGGCAGATAGATGCGGTCGTTTTCGCTGAGATCCTGGTCCAGGTCCTGCCAGAAATTGATTAACTGCAGCGCGGAACAGATGGCGTCGGAATCGCGAATATTCTCCGGCGTCGCCTCCCCGGACAGCTGCAGGACCAGTCTGCCCACCGGATTGGCGGAGCGGCGGCAATAGTCCAGCACTTCATCGAAATTCCGGTAGCGCTGCTTGGTGACGTCCTGGCGAAAGGCGCTGAGCAGATCGTAGAAGGGTTCGCACGGCAGGTGGTAACGGGCGATGACGTCGGCCAGGGCGACGAAGATGGGATCGTCCACGGCGCGCCCCTCGCGCAGGGCGTCGAGCCTGGCAACATAGCCGTCCAAGCGCGCCAGGCGGGTTTCCACGGCGAGATCGCCTTCGTCGGCAAAGTCGTCCGCGCTGCGGGCGAAGGCGTAGATGACACTGATGGGCCGTTGCAGCTGACGGGGCAGCAAGCGCGAGGCCACCGGGAAGTTTTCGTAATGGCGGCGGGTGATGTTCAGGCAATGACGGTAGGCGTCGGCGAGCGCCGGCGGGTTAGGGGATGCCTGACTGTCCACGCGGGGCTGGGTCTGGATTTTTCCGCCCACCTTCAGTGCGACGTCCCGGGATTCGCATCATCCTCGTCATTGGATGACAGCGTGGCACCGCCGCCGCCCACTTGCCGCACGCCCTTTTCGATTTGATCCAGCTCGGGCAATTCCTTGCGCGGGGTGATGCCCATTTCGGTGAACTTGCGCGCGCCGGGCATCACCTGGCGCTCGAAGGAACCCACCGCCCTGTTGTAATGGTCCAGGCTGCTGCCCAGGTTCTTGCCCAGCTTGGCCAGGTGCTCGGTAAAGGTGCTGAGGCGCTGATAGAGTTCCTCGCCCACGTCGCGGATCTTTTCGGCGTTTTCCGCCAGGCTCTGCTGGCGCCAGCCGTAGGCCACGGCGCGCAGCAGCGCCACGAAACTGGTGGGGGTGGCGAGGATGACCTTTTGTCCCAGGGCGTATTCCACCAGGTCGCGATCGATGTCCAGGGCGGCGCTCAGGAACTGATCGCCGGGGATGAACATCACCACGAAATCCGGGCTTTGCTTGAACTGCGCCCAGTAATTGCGGCTGGCCAGTTCCCGCACCCGTTCCCTGACCTTGCGGGCATGGTGTTCCAGATATTCGGTGCGCTTGCCGTCGTCTGCTGCTTCGACGGCGCTCAGATAAGCGTCCAGCGGCGTCTTGACGTCCACCACGATCTCGCGGCCGTCGGGCATGCGTACCACCATGTCGGGGCGCAGGTTGCCGCCTTCGCCTTGGGCGGTTTCCTGTTCGTAAAAATCGCAGTGCTCCACCATCCCCGCCAATTCGGCAAGCCGTTTCAGGGTCATCTCACCCCATTGGCCGCGCACCTCGGGGCGGCGCAGGGCCTGGACGAGATTGCGGGTTTCGCCCTGCAGCCTCATCTGGGTCTGCGCCATGGATTCCAGGTGTTTGCTCAGGGACCCATAGGCCTCCTTGCGTTCCTTTTCCAGCTCGCGCAGGTGCTGGTCGGTGCGGGTGAGGGCCTCCTTGACCGGATTCAGCAGGTTTTCGATGGATTTTTCCTTCTGTGTCAATTCACCCTGGGCCTGCACGTGGAATTTCTTCAAGTTTTCCTGGGCGAGTTTGAGGAATTCCTCGGTGCTGTTGCGCAGCGCCTGGCTGGAGAGGGTGGTGAAGGTCTCGGAGAGCTGCGTGCGGGCGTTTTCAATGATGGACATCTTTTCGCCGGCGGTGCGCCGCTCGATTTCCACGGTAGCCTTGAGGGTGGCGTTTTCTTCCTTGAGGGCGGCGTTGCGCCGCACGGCCTTAAAGTACGCTATCACCAGCGCAACGAGCGCTCCCAGGGCGGTCACCAGGGCCAGTAAGGTAAGAGAGGTGGCGGTAGGGGTCATGCGGGCATTCCCTCAGGGTTGGTCACCCTCGATCAACATCGCTGTAGTTTAACAATATTAAGCCTGTTCATTGTCGCCTGATTCCCGTGATGAACGGGCGGCGATCCAGTCGATGATGTCGGTGGGGGAATTCACCAGCGCATCGGCGCCCCAGCAGTCGGGGCGGTCCTGGTCGCCGATGTAGCCGAACATGGCCACCAGGGTATGCATGCCGGCCCGGTGGCCGGCGCGGACGTCCCGTTCGGCATCGCCTATATAGAGGCATTGGGCCGCCTTGCTGCCCGCCAGGCGGCAGGCGTGAAGCAATGGTTCCGGATGGGGTTTTTTATTGGCGGTGGTATCGCCGCTGACGATGCACGCCGCCCGCGCGGCGAGCCCCAGCGCCGCTATGAGCGGCTCGGTGAGGAAGGCGGGCTTGTTGGTGACCACCCCCCAATTCATGTCCTGCGTTTCGATGTACGCCAGCACTTCCGCCATGCCCGCGAACAGCCGCGTTTCCCGCGCCAGGTGTTGTTGATACAGGGACAGCAGCCGGTCCCGCAGGGCGGCGAACAGTGGCTCATTGGGGTCGAGGCCGAAGCCGAGTCTGACCAGGGCGGTGGCGCCGTGGGAGACCACCGGACGGATGCGTTCGAAAGGCAGCGGCGGCCGCTGTTGTTCGCGCAGCAGATAGTTGAGCGCGTAGCCGAGGTCGGGCGCCGTATCCGCCAGGGTGCCGTCCAGATCGAACAGCACGGTGCGGATGGCGGGGGAAGGGGAGCTGGTCACGGGTATCGTAATCCTAAGGACAATAAAAATAATTTTACGTGGATTTTTCTGAGTAAGCCCTGATTAATTCGTCCCTTCCCCCTCAGGGGGGTGAGGTGGAAAAGAAAAAGGTCCGGTGGACCTTTTTCCTACCGAACGGGTGCACACTGTTTTCGTGCACCCGGGGCAGGATACAGGATGGGGGTGGGGTTATTAACTGATTGAACGTATTGTAGCCGTTCAAACCCCGTCCCCTCCCCAACCCTCCCCTTGAAAGGGAGGGTGAATAAATCAGAAGTTCCCTAAGCGGCACGCGAAGCAATTAGCATCTCGGTGGTCTGCACGGCTGCCTGCCAAATCATGGCGGCGGCTGCCGGAATCCGCTTCCTGCTCGACGTGCCCCGGAATCTTCCATAATTAACGGATTACCTGAATGGTACTGTTATCCCACATATTGTAATTGAAGTTTCATCAATTCAATGGTTGACCCGATTTAGTTTCGTATCTATGCGAAGTTGCTTCTCCCTCAGGGAAGAGCGAAGCAAGGGCGATGTAGCCGTCATGGGATTTGGATCACGTAGTTGGTTTGATCTTATCCCCTCACCCCAACCCTCTACCCACAAGGGGCACCGAGGTCCCGGAAGGAGAGGGGGTAACTGGGACGGCAGCGCCTGAATGGTCTTATTCGCCATTACTTTTACCAGCGTGCACCAGGTAGTTGACCGAGACGTCGCTTCCCAAGTCATAGCGGCGGCTGATGGGGTTATAGCTCATGCCGGTCAACTCCTTCAGGTCGAGCCCCGCGGCGCGCAGCCAGCGCGCCAGTTCCGCCGGCCGGATGAATTTCGCGAAATCGTGCGTGCCCTTGGGGAGCATCTTGAGCAGGTATTCGGCGCCCAACACCGCTAACAGATAGGATTTGGGATTGCGGTTGAGGGTGGAAAAAAATACCTGGCCGCCGGGTTTGGCCAGTTGCGCGCAGGCGGCGACCAGCGACGCCGGATCGGGTACGTGCTCCAGCAGTTCCATGCAGGTCACCACGTCGAAGGACGCGGGTTCGGCGGCGGCCAATTGCTCCGCGGTCATCTGCCGGTAGTCCACGTCAACGCCGGATTCCAGGATGTGCAGCTTGGCCACCCCCAGGGCGGCGCCCGCCATGTCCACGCCCACCACCTGGGCGCCGCGCGCCGCCATGCTCTCGGCCAGGATGCCGCCGCCGCAGCCCACGTCCACCACGCGCTTGCCGGGGAGGGCGGCGCGATCGTCGATATAGTCCAGCCGCAAGGGATTGATGTCGTGCAGCGGTTTGTACTCGCTGTTGGGATCCCACCAGCGGTTGGCGGATTGATCGAATTTGGCGACTTCCTCGGGATCCATGTTGATCTTGGAGTCGCGAAACGATGCATGCTCCCCCTCACCCTCTGGGACAGGGTTGGGGTGAGGGCCTGTTGAACTGTGCTCAATCATTGCGTTTCGTCCTGCTCAATCGAATTTTCTGATCTTCTGCTGCCAGGCCTGCGCCTTGGCCAGGATATCCTGTTCGTCCAGGGTGGTGAGGACCCCTTTCTTCACCAGGTGCTGTCCCGCCACCCATACGTCGCTGACCAGATGGCGCACGCCGGCGTACACCAGTTGGGAGATGGGATGATACAGGGGTTGGGTTTCGATCGCTCCCAGATGCACCGCGGCGAGATCGGCCGCCTTGCCCGCAACCAGCGAACCGGTTTCCTCCGCC
This sequence comes from Gammaproteobacteria bacterium, assembly GCA_037381915.1. Lineage (GTDB taxonomy): Bacteria > Pseudomonadota > Gammaproteobacteria > DRLM01 > DRLM01 > JARRQJ01. The sequence goes on from JARRQJ010000047.1 coordinate 16,697, forward strand.
AGGCCCAGGGCGGCGGCGCCGTTCAAGGTGGCCATGCGCAGGGCCAGGTGCGCGGGGAGGGCGCTGGCGTCCTGGGCGACCGCCTTGCCGAGCAGCGCGGCGCCGCGCATCTCGGCGAACATATCCAGGTCGTTATTGCTGGCGGCGCCGTCGGTGCCGAGGGCGACGTTGATGCCGGCCTGCAGCAGTTTATGCACCGGACAGAAGCCACTGGCCAGTTTCAGGTTGGACTCCGGACAATGCACCACATGGGCGCCGCTGCGCGCATAGGCCGCGATCTCCGCGTCGCTGAGCTGGGTCATGTGCACGCCCAGCAGGCGCGGCGTGGTCAGCCCCAGCCGGTCGAGGCGTTGCAGCGGCCGGTTGCCGTGCGCTTCCACGCCCTGCTGAACCTCGGCAGCGGTTTCATGGACATGCATGTGGACGGGCACGTCCAATTCATCAGCCAACACGCGCACGCGTTCCAGCGGACCGTCGGAGACCGTATAGGGGGCGTGCGGCGCGAACGCGGTGGCGATCAGGGGATGATTGCGGTAGTGATCGTGCAGCTTTAAACCCTTGTCCAGATACTCCTCGGCATCGTGCGCCCAGGCCGTGGGGAAGTCGATGAGGATCATGCCGACCATGGCCCGCATACCGGCTTCGTGGACGACCTGGGCCGTCTCGTCGGGGAAAAAATACATATCGTTGAAGCAGGTGACGCCGCCCTTGAGCATCTCCGCCATGGCCAGCTGGGTGCCGTCGCGCACGAAGGCGGGATTGACCCAGGCGCCTTCCGCGGGCCAGACGTGATTGTTCAGCCATTCCATCAGCGGGAGATCGTCGGCCAGGCCGCGGAACAGCGACATGGCGGCGTGGGTATGGGCGTTGATCAGGCCGGGAATCAGCGCGTGGTCCGGCAGGTCCAGTTCCACGTCGGCGCGATAGCGGCGTCGCGCTTCGTCGGTGGGCAACAGCGCCTGGATGCGGCCGTCCTTGACGGTCAGGCTGTGGTGGTCATGGACGGTATTGTCCGGCTCCACCGGAATGATCCAGCGCGCGTGCAGCAGGGTGTCGACGTGTTCCATAACTAAACGCTACGTGCATCTGCTAAAACTTACGCCGAGTATACCCGAAATGGGGAGAGGGGCCATGACGCACGACTTCAGCGAAATGATGCGCCACAACGAATGAAAGACACGAAGACCGTGAGGCAACGGTGAAAAAAGGTGGCTAAAAGATTTCCCGGGTGTCATTCCGGCGAATGCCCGAATCCAATTATTTACCGATCTGAAGGCGCAGAATGCCGAGTCTGCGCTACGCCCCGCGCGGCATGATCATCCATTTACACTTTGACCCACTGCTGTCCCACATATACTAAGGAACCTCTGATTTGTTCACCCTCCCCTTCAAGGGGAGGGTTGGGGAGGGGATGGGGTTTTGAACGGCTACAATACATTCAATCAGTTAATAACCCCACCCCCATCCTGTATCCTGCCCCGGGTGCACGAAAAC
>JARRQJ010000048.1:0-24103 GCA_037381915.1 Gammaproteobacteria bacterium
GGCTGATAACGACCTTTATCAATGGTACCGCCTCATCGTCCCCCAGGCAGGCGAAAAGCCCCTCCTCCCCAATGCGTCCATAATTGTCTCCAGCGACAATGGCACGGACTTCCAGACCATCATCCAGTGGGGCGATCCCAGCGGCCCGCAGACCTTGTACGCCAGATTCACTGACAAATGAAGAAATGTCGTTTGCCGATTTCACGAGCCTGCAGAACAGGCGGCTTGAGCCTGATTGAACTCCTGGTGGCCATGGCCCTGGGCCTGCTGATCATCGCCGGGATCGGCCAAATCTATCTCGCCGCCAAACGCAGCTATGACATCCAGACCAGTATTGCGCAGATACAAGAAGTGGGTCGCTTCGTCACCGAAGTAATGACTCAGGATATTCGCCGTGCGGGGTTTTGGGGGATGATGAGCATAGACGCCAATTCACTTCCCGCCCTCACCAACAACGAATTTCCCGGCAATGTGGACACCACAGACGTACATAAATGTAACAGCGGCAACGACACCTGGGGCCGCACCATCGGCGAGAAGCTATTCGGCTTGAATGACACCGCAACGGGTTATAACTGTCTCGGCAGCAACTATAAGCTGGGCGACATCATCACCGTACGTTATGCCGATCCTTTGCCCGTTACGACCTATGACCCCAATGCACTCTACATTCGCACCGCCCCACTCCAGGCCAGCCTGGTACTCGGTGACCCGGCTAGCTGTGGACCAGGATCAGGATGCACCTATATTAGTAACGTTGATAATTATATGTACCATCCTGGATTTTATGATTACCGGGTTGTAGCTCACGCCTACTATGTAACGGATTCCACTACCGCCACGCAATGTGGCGATCCATCGGCGCCCGCGCTTCCGGCGCTGGCGCGGGAAACCCTGTCCAGCGGGGCGGCCTCACCGGGTTTTCCGGTAAAAACGGAGCTGGTCACCGGAGTGGAGCAACTGCAAATTCGATATGGCGTAGATACGGATTTACCTCCTAACGGGTCGGTCAATCAGTACATGAATGCCGACCAGGTCACTAGCAAAGACTATTGGGCCAACGTTCGTTCCGTAAGATTCTGGCTACTGGTACGGAGCGACTGCCCGGAAGGCGGCTATACCGACACGAACACTTATCACATGGGAGATTTCCCACCGTATACCCCCAACGACAACTTCCGCCGTGCTCTCTATACCGCCACTGTGGCCTTGCGCAACTGAGCGTGAAACCCATGCCTGTTCCTGGAGTCGTTAAATGTTCGCATATTCAAACAGGCGCCGCCTTGGTGGTCAGCATGGTGATGCTGCTGGTGATCACTGTCATCGGCGTAGCCGTCATGAGCGGCTCACACCTGGAATGGCTGATGGCCAACAATACCCACCTGCAGACGGACGCCTACCGCAATGCGGAAATCGCGCTGGCACAAGGATTGAGCAACATCGTCAATCCTCCGACATCACTCCCGACTGTCAGCACCCTGACTCCTCAAGAGCTTGTGGATGTGACTAAGTGGAGCGACGGGACCATCACTAGCACACCGGTCCTGACAACGACGGGGACCTCCGCTTATGTGACGCAGTATCTTGGCTGCGGTGAATATGGCACACCCAGCCCTCTGACCTTCAAGAACAATGATTGTACGGACCTACCATCCACTTCTTATGTTTACGAATATGTTTACCGGGTATGGGCGCTCGGCACCGATGGCAAAGGCGCAACGCGTCTCTTGCAGGCCACACGCACGCTAATAAACAATCAACTACCTGTCGCCGGCCTACCCGGACCGGGAGGCCACCCGCCTCCAGGTCCGGGACAGCTTCCGTATTTTGATAGTCGTGTGGAACTACCATCATCATGACCACGAAAAAATTCATCGGTACGCGCAGTCTCCACCCTAGCGGCATCACCCTGATCGAACTCGTGATAGTGATGGCGCTCATTGCCATCCTGGCGGCGATCGCCTATCCGACATATACGGGTCAGATACGCAAATCCCAACGCGCGGTGGCGAAGAGCGTGCTGTTGAACGCCGCCAATCGCCAGGAACAGTATTTTTTCGACAACAGACAGTACGCCGACGCCATGAACAAATTGACGGGCTATACCTCGGCCGTCAGCCCCACCATTCTTTTCAACAAGAGCAGCGAACCGACCACGGCGAGCACGGACGCGCTTTATGCGGTCAGCGTCGCAGCGGTGGACGCCGCCGCCTGTGGCACCGCCCCCTGCTTTAAACTGCAGGCCGTGCCGCAGAACGATCAAGCCAACGATGACTGCGGGACGTTCACCATCACGTCCAGCAACGTCCGCGACGTGAGCAACACCACCGGCACCGCAGCCAGTGAATGCTGGTAAGCAAGACAGGATTTGACCAAGTGCAGGCGCCGGCAGCCGCGGGTAGCGCCGACTAAACGTTGAGTTCTTTAGGCAGTGAAAAGACGATGTTTTCGGGGCGTCCTTGCATCTCGCGGGCCGGCGCCGCACCCCAGTTCCGCAACTTGGCGACGACCTGCTGCACCAGCACCTCGGGCGCCGAGGCGCCGGCGGTGATACCGATACGCCGTTTCCCCGTCAACCACTCCCGCTGAATCTCTTCGGCGCCGTCGATAAGATAGGCGGTCTTGCCGCTCTTGCTGACCAGTTCGCGCAGGCGGTTGGAATTGGAGCTGGCGGGGGAGCCCATCACCAGTACCAGGTCGCATTGTTCCGCCAACATCTTCACCGCGTCCTGCCGGTTCTGGGTTGCATAGCAGATATCGTCCTTGCGCGGGCCGGTTATGTTGGGAAAGCGCTGCCGCAAGGCATCGATGATCGCGGCGGTATCGTCCACCGACAAGGTGGTCTGGGTGACGAAGGCGAGATTATCGGGATCGCGCACCGCCAGTTCGCGTGCCTCTTCCACGTTCTGTACCAAATACATGTGGCCGGCGCCGGCAGTCTTCTCCCACTGCCCCATGGTGCCTTCCACCTCGGGATGGCCGGCGTGTCCGATCAGAATGCATTCGTGCGCGGCCCGGCGATGGCGTTCCACCTCCAGATGAACCTTGGTCACCAGGGGACAAGTCGCATCGAATACCTTGAGGCCGCGCCGCGCCGCTTCGTCGCGTACCGCCTTCGAGACACCGTGGGCGCTGAAGATCACCAGATTGCCGTCGGGCACCTCGTACAATTCGTCAACGAACACCACGCCCTTGGCCCGCAAGCCGTCCACCACGTATTTATTGTGCACAACCTCGTGACGGACGTAGACCGGCGCGCCGAACAATTCCAGGGCCCGCTCCACGACGTGGATGGCGCGGTCGACGCCGGCGCAAAAGCCGCGGGGATTGCCAAGCAGGATTTCCATGGGCCGGTCTCTCAAATTTGAAAATACAATTGTAGCGGCTCCGGCGGCGAGCAAAAACACACGCCGATTACCCTTATGTTCATAAGGCGGCCTTTTTCGACGGAAACAGGGCATCCAGAACCAACATCACCGCCCCTATGGTTATGGCGGAATCCGCCAGGTTAAAGGACGGCCAATGACACTGCATGCCGTCGCCGAACGGCAAGGGCGTGAACAAGGGCATACAGGTCGGGGCCAGATAGTACACATCGATAAAATCGATGACATGGCCGAAAAATACCCGGTCGACGGCGTTGCTCAGGGCGCCGCCCATGATCAAGGCCAAGGCCACCCCGTTCCAACGTTCGCCCGGATCGAGACGATATAACCATCGGAGGATCACCGCGCTCACCCCCAGCGCCAACACCACGAAAAACCAGCGCTGCCAGCCGGTGCCGTTGGCGAGGAAGCTGAAGGCTGCGCCGGTGTTGTAAGCCAGATCGAGATTGACGAAGGGCAACAGCGACGTCGGTTCATGAAGCTGCAGCAGGCTCGTCGCCAGGTGTTTGGTAATCTGATCTATGCCGATCACCACCGCCGCAATCGCTATCCACCAGCGCATCAGGCGAATCGCCGCAGTTCGCCTATGCCGGCGACATTGTCCACGCAGCGGCCGCACAACTCGGGATGCTCGGCGTCGCGACCCACGTCGGCGCGATGATGCCAGCAGCGCACGCATTTGGGGTGTTCCGACGGCGCCACCGCCACCCAGAACTCGTCACCGGACGGCAGGGTGAAATGTACCGCCTCGTCGGGCACCACCGTCGTCCCGTGCACCCGCGCCTCCGAGGTTATTAATACGAACCGCAATTCGTCACCGAGGCGCACCAACTGATCGTGGAGTTCGCGGCCGCAATATAACTCCACCTCCGCATCCAAACTCCCGCCGATGCCGCCCGCAATCCGCAGGTTCTCCAGTTCCTTCTTCACATATTCGCGCACGGCGATGACCTGGTCCCAAAAGCTCAGGCCGGCATCCGCTTTACTGTCGGTGCCGTACACGGCCGGCAAGTCGTACCACGTTTCGAGGAATACCGAGTCGCCGCGCCTGCCGGGGATGTACTTCCAGATCTCCTCGGCGGTGAAGCTCAGGATCGGCGCCAACCAGCGCGCCATGGCGTCGACGATGTGATACATGGCGGTCTGCGCCGAACGCCGCCCCACGCTGTCGGCCTGCATGGTGTATTGCCGATCCTTGATGACATCGAGATAGATGCCGCCCATATCGACCACGCAGAAGTTATGCACCCGCTGGTAGATCTGATGAAATTCGTAGCTGTCATAGGCCTTGACCACCTGTTGCTGCAGACGCCGCGCCCGTTCCACCGCCCAGCGGTCGAGTTCCAGCATCTCCGTCGCCGGCACGATGTGTTGGGCGGGATCGAAGCCGTTCAAGTTGGCCAGCAGAAAGCGCGCGGTATTGCGCAGGCGGCGGTAGGCATCGGCGGTCCGCTTCAGAATTTCGTCGGAAACGCTCATCTCGCCGCGATAATCCGTGGCTGCCACCCACAGGCGCAGGATATCCGCGCCCAGACTGTTCACTACCTTCTGCGGCGCCACCACGTTGCCCAGGGACTTGGACATCTTGCGTCCCTGGGCGTCCACGGTAAAGCCATGGGTGAGCACCGCGCGATACGGCGCCGCGCCGCGCATGCCCACTGCGGTCAGCAGGGACGACTGGAACCAGCCGCGATGCTGATCGGAACCCTCCAGGTATAGATCCGCCGGCACACCGCCCAGCTCGGCGCGCTGCTCCAGCACGCAGGCGTGGGTAACGCCGGAGTCGAACCACACGTCCAGGGTGTCGCCGACCTTGTCGTAATCGCCCGCCTCATCGCCCAGCAGCTCGACGGGATCGAGTTCAAACCAAGCGTCTATGCCCGACTCCTCGATTCGCGCCGCCGCTGCCTCGAGCAATTCCGCCGTGCGCGGATGGAGCTTGCCGTTCTTCTTGTGGACGAACAGGGTGATGGGCACGCCCCAGGTGCGCTGCCGGGAGATACACCAGTCGGGACGATTTTTCACCATGCCCTCGATGCGCGCCTGACCCCATTCCGGCATCCAGGTGACGTCGCGGATGGCGGCCAGCGCGGCGTCGCGCAGGCCTTGCTGTCCCATGCTGATGAACCACTGCGGCGTGGCCCGAAAGATGATGGGCGTCTTGTGGCGCCAGCAGTGGGGATAGCTGTGATGCACGGTCTCCTCATGGATCAGGGCGCCCTTGGCCTTCAGCACCTCGATGACGTGGTCGTTGGCCTTGAACACATGTTCGCCGCCGAAAAATTCGGTACCGGGCAGGAACACACCGTCGCCGCCCACCGGATTGTCCACCGGCAGACCGTAGCGCACACCCACCGCATAGTCTTCCTGGCCATGGCCGGGCGCGGTATGCACCGCGCCGGTACCGGATTCGGTGGTGACATGATCGCCGAGGATCACCGACACCTCGCGCCCATAAAAGGGATGCTGCAATTTCAGGCCTTCCAGATCCCTGCCGAAGCAGGTGGCGACGACGCGGTAATCCTCGATGCCGTAACGCCCCATGGCCGGTTTCATCAGCGCCTCGGCAAGCAGCAGGCGTTCGCCGCCGGCCTGCACCACTACGTATTCCAGATCGGGGTTGACCGCCACACCGTGGTTGGCGGGCAGGGTCCAGGGCGTGGTGGTCCAGATCGGCACCGAAACAGGACCGTGACCGGCATGCTCACCCGGGTGCTCGCAGCGGGCCAGCAAGGCCTGTTCTTCCTGGACCGCGAAGCGCACATCGATGGCCGGCGAGGTCTTGTCTTCGTATTCCACCTCCGCCTCCGCCAGGGCCGAGCCGCAGTCGGTACACCAGTGCACCGGCTTGGAACCCTTGTGCAGGTGACCGTTGGCGATCAGGCGCCCCAGGGCCCGCACAATGTCGGCCTCGAAGCGATAGTCCATGGTGAGATAAGGCCGTTCCCAGTCCCCTAGGACGCCGAGGCGGATAAAACCCTCGCGCTGTTTCGCGACTTGTTCGGCGGCGTAGCGGCGGCAGGCCTGGCGGAAGGTCTGAGCATCCACCTTGACGCCGGCCTTGCCCACCTTCTTTTCCACCTGTAATTCAATGGGCAGGCCGTGGCAGTCCCAGCCCGGCACGTAGGGCGCATCCTTGCCGTCCATAGAGCGCGCCTTGACGATAATGTCCTTGAGGACCTTGTTGACCGTATGACCGATATGGATCTCGCCGTTGGCGTAAGGCGGGCCGTCGTGCAGGATGAACTTCGGCGCACCCTGGCGTGCCTGGCGCAGACGGCGATAGAGACCCATGTCCTGCCAGGCCTTAAGCATCTCCGGCTCGCGATTCGCAAGATTGGCCTTCATGGGAAAGCCGGTCTGCGGTAAGTTCAAGGTGCTTTTGTAATCTGCCATGGTTTAACCGCCGTACAAAAATCTCAGGTTGCGCTGTCACGCCGCTTATCGTGAAAGGACCGGGCCGCCGCCGCATCTTGGCTAATCTGCGCCACCAGTTCCTCCAGCGATTCGAAGCGGCGTTCGGGCCGCAGCTTGAGTAAAAACTCCACGTTCACGTAACGCCCGTATATGTCGTCGTCAAAATCAAAAAGATGCACCTCCAGGCGGCTTTCCATGCCGCCGACGGTGGGCCGCGCCCCCACATTCGCCACCCCGGCGAGAGGCTCCTTTTCGAGGCCGAACACCTCCACCGCATAGACTCCGCTCACCGGCGAACTGTGGCGGTGCAGATGAATGTTGGCGGTGGGAAAACCAATGCTCCGTCCCCGCTCGTCGCCGTGCACCACGCGCCCGCACATCCGATATGAACGTCCCAGCAATTTCTCCGCGGTCACCAGATCATCTCCGGCGAGCGCCTCGCGGATACGGGTGCTGCTGACGCGGATGCCGTCCACATTGAAGGTGTGCATGGCCGCCACCTGAAAACCATGTTCGCGTCCCGCGGCGTTCAACATGGCGAAATCGCCTTCCCGCCCCTTGCCGAAGCGAAAATCGTCACCCACAACCAGATAGCGGACTGCCAGGCCCTCCACCAACAAGCGCTGGATGAACATCGCGGCGGGCATATTCGCTAATGCCTGATTGAAACGCAAGCACACCACCCGCGCCACCGAAAAACGCCGCAAGGCCTGCAGTTTTTCCCGAAAGCGGCTCAAACGCGGGGGCGACGCATCACGGGCAAAAAATTCCCGGGGATGCGGCTCAAACGTGATGACCGCCGTTGGCAGGCCCAACGCCGCCCCGCGTTCTGCCAACTGGCCGAGCACCGCCTGATGTCCCAGATGCACACCATCAAAATTGCCGATAGTCGCCACACAGCCGCGGTGACGGGGCCGCAGATTGTGCAGGCCGTGGATCAGTTCCATAACGACATGATTCTCGCGAAGATCAGCCGAGGGAGTATAACAGCAGTATGGGCTATCGCTAACCGTCTGAAACCCGACTCTGTCTTCCCATTAGTCCCGGTAAATCCACACCCGTCACGCGCAGGGCCACTACATAGGTCGCGATGGCCGCCGTCACCCACAAGGCGAGATGCAAGGCCCGCTGCAGCGCGCCCCACACCGTCCACTGTTCCAGGCCCGGCACGGCGATCACCAACAGGATCACCATCGCCCCATTGGCTACCGCCAGCCGCCCGGCCAGGCCTCCCCACCCCGCGCCTGGGCGATAGACGCCGTCGCGACGCAGGCTGCGGTAGAGTTGCCAGACATTGACGTAACCGGCCACCGTGGTCGCCAGCGCCAGCGCCGCATGGGGCGCCGGCGCGTTCAATAGGATCATGGGAACCACCACCACCAGATTAAAGCCCATGTTGACGGCGATGGAGATCATGGCGTAGCGCACCGGCGTGCGCGTGTCCTGACGGGCGTAGAAGCCGGGAGCGAGGATCTTCACCTGCATGAACGACAACAGGCCGAGGGCGTAGGTCATGAGGCTGTAACTGGACATCTGCAAGTCGTGCCGGGAATATTCACCGTAATAGAACAACGTCGCCAACACGGGACCGGCTAACAGCATCAATCCCAAGGTGGCCGGCACGCCTATCAGCATCACCCAGCGCATCCCCCAATCCAGGGTGTGCGAAAACTCCTGGGGCGAACGCTCCGCAGCGCTGCGGGACAGACTGGGCAGGATGACCGTGCCCAGGGCCACGCCGATCACCCCCAGGGGCAGTTCCACCAATCTGTCGGAATAATAGAGCCAGGACACGCTCCCGGTCACCATGAACGAGGCGATCACCGTATTGAGCAGCAAATTGATTTGCGACACCGAGGCGCCAAAGATCGCCGGCAGCATCAGCGCCAGCACCCGGCGCACCCCCGAATCGCGCCAACCCCACCGCGGCCACCGCAGCAGCCCGAGGCGGCGCAGGGCGGGGAATTGCAGGGCCAATTGCAGCACCCCGCCCAGAAAAACCCCCCAGGCCAGGGCCATGATCGGCTCGCGCAGCAAGGGTGCCAGCCACAGGGCGCAGCCGATCAGGGAGAGATTCAAAAACACCGGCATCAAAGCGGGCACGGCGAACCGGCCGTGACTGTTCAATACCGCCCCGGCCAAAGCAGACAGTGAAATCAATAAGATATAAGGGAAGGTGACGCGCAGCAGGGCCGTGGCCAAGGCAAACTTGTGGCCCTCGTGGATGAAGCCCGGGGCGAAGACCACGATGATCAAGGGCGCGGCCAGCACCCCGATGAGCGTAAGCACGCTGAGAATGCCGAACATGGTCCCCGCCACCCGCTCGACCAGCCGGCGCACCTCCGCCTCGTTGCTGTGGCTGCGGTATTCCGACAACACTGGCACGAAAGACTGGGAAAAGGCCCCCTCGGCGGTGAGGCGCCGCAGGAGATTGGGAATCTTGAAGGCCACGAAGAAGGCGTCGGCCGCGGCGCTGGCGCCGAACAGCCGGGCGATCACCATATCGCGCACGAAACCCAGAATGCGCGAAATCAAGGTCATAGCGCTGACATTCGCCGTGGCGCGCAACAAGCCCTTCGCCATACGATTCCTCAAAACCCGCCGGTACACAAAAAATGATGCAGTTTACCCGTTCCCCAGGGTCGCGGGCGAGCGACGCGCCGCCGCCGGGAATTGACAAACCGGGGCAAAACCCACAGAATACGCGGCTCTTTGATACCAGCAACAGATTTGGGAGTGGTTCCTTGGCAAATACGTCTCAAGCAAGAAAGCGCGTCCGGCAGAACGAAAAACGCCGCCAGCACAATATGGGCCAGCGTTCCATGGTGCGCACGGCGATCAAGCAGGCCGCGACCGCCGCGCAAGGCGGTGACAAGACCAGCGCGGTGGAAGCATTGAAGGCTGCTACGCCCATCATCGACAGCATGGCGCGCAAGGGAATCATCCATAAGAACAAGGCGGCCCGCCACAAGAGCCGTCTGAACCAGCGGATTCGCACCCTGTCGACCGCTTGATCTCGCACCGCCCAAGTATGCATGGAAAGCCGGTCAACGACGTTGAACCGGCTTTTTTATTGTGATGACTCAACAAAATCCCCTCTCCCACGCTTGGCTCCCTTACACCATGACCAGATTATCGCGGTGGATCAACTCCGGCTCGTCCACATAACCCAATAAGGCTTCGATGCGTTCGCTGGCCTCTCCCATGATCTTGCGCGATTCCTCGGCGCTGTAATTGACCAGGCCCTTCGCCACCTCTGTGCCATCGGGCCCGACGCACACCACCAGTTCCCCCCGCTGGAAGTTCCCCTCCACGGCGGTCACCCCCACCGCCAGCAGGCTGCGCCCCGCCTGACGCAGCACCCGCACCGCCCCTTCGTCCAGACGCAGCCGCCCCTTGGACTGGAGTTGCCCGGCCAGCCAGCGCTTGCGGGCGACAATCGGTTCGCGGGCGGGGACGAAGAAAGTGCCTACCTCTTCGCCCGCGGCGATGCGCCCCAGCACCCCGGGCTCACGCCCCCAGGCGATCACCGTGGCCGCCCCCGAGCGGGCCGCGCGGGCCGCCGCCCGCACCTTGGTCAGCATGCCGCCGCGGCCGAGGCTGCCCACCCCGCCGCTCTTCGCCATGGCCTCCAGTTCCGGATCGTCGGCGCGAACCTCGCGGATCAGCGTGGCTTCGGGGTGGGAACGGGGGTCATGGTCATACAGGCCGGGCTGGTCGGTGAGCAGCACCAGGACCTCCGCTTCGACAAGATTGGCCACCAGCGCCGCCAGGGTATCGTTGTCGCCGAAGCGGATCTCGTCCACCGCCACGGTGTCGTTTTCGTTGACCACCGGCACCACCCCCAGCTTCAGCAAGGCGCGCAGGGTGCTGCGGGCGTTGAGATAACGCCGGCGATTGGCCAGGTCGTCATGGGTAAGAAGAATCTGCGCGGCGTGGACGCCGTGGCGTTTGAAACAGGTTTCATAGGCCTGGATCAATCCCATCTGCCCTACCGCCGCCGCCGCTTGCAGTTCGAACAGAGCATGGGGCCGCCGTTGCCAACCCAAGCGCTGCATGCCTTCCGCCACGGCCCCGGAGGAGACCAGCACCACGTCCGCCTGCCGCCCGCGCAAGGCGGTGATCTGCTCCGCCCAGCCGGCGATCAGTTCGTGGTCCAGGCCGCGGCCGTTGGCGGTGAGCAGCGAGCTGCCCACTTTCACCACCCAGCGGCGCGCCTTGTTCAATGCATCGCGGGTTTGCATGGCACTACGCTACAAGCTTCGCGGCGGAGGCCGCAAGCGGGGCTAGGGGTGACGCGTTATTCATCGGTTACTCGCGCCTCACTGTTTTGCGCTTCCAAATACTCCATGGCCTTATACACCAATTCCTGCGTCCCGGCACCGCTGAGGGCGGCGATGGTGAATACCGGGCCATGCCAATCCAGGCGGCGCACGATGTCGCCGCAATGTGCCTCCCGTTCTTCCGCGGGCAGCAAATCCACCTTGTTCAATACCAACCAACGCTGGCGCGCCCCCAACTCCGGACTGAATTTGTCGAGCTCGGCTTCGATGACCCGCACATCCTTTACCGGATCGGATACCTCACCCACGGGACAGACATCCACCACATGCCACAGCAGGCGGGTGCGCGCCAGATGTTTGAGAAACCGCACGCCCAAACCGGCACCTTCCGCGGCCCCTTCGATAAGACCCGGGATATCGGCGACGGTAAAGCTGCGATGCTGAGCTACCCTGACCACTCCCAGATTGGGATGCAGGGTGGTAAAGGGATAATCCGCAACCTTGGGCCGCGCGGCGGAAACCGCTCTAATCAGGGTGGACTTGCCGGCGTTAGGCAGGCCCACCAGTCCCACGTCCGCCAATAATTTGAGTTCCAGTGTGAGGTCGCGCAGCTCACCGGGGGTACCCTTGGTGAACTGACGCGGCGCACGGTTGGTGCTGCTCTTGAAACGGGTGTTGCCCACCCCGTGCACGCCGCCCTTGGCGACCAGCAGGGTTTGCCCCGGCTCGACCAAGTCGCCGATGACTTCCCCGGTCGCGGCGTCGCTTGCCACCGTGCCGACCGGGACCGCGATGCGCTTGTCTTCGCCACCCTTGCCGGTGCAATTGCGGCCCATGCCGTTCTGGCCGCGTTCGGCGCGAAATTTCCGGGTATAGCGGAAATCCACCAACGTGTTGAGATTGGCATCGGCCAGCAAGTAAATACTGCCGCCATTACCCCCGTCGCCGCCGTCCGGCCCGCCGAAGGGGATGAATTTTTCCCGGCGAAAACTGGCGCAGCCGTCACCGCCGTCGCCGGCCTGCACGTGAATGGTTACTTCATCGACGAATTTCATATGGCGATAAGCCCGAAATCTCAAGCTGTTAGCTCGCAGCTTACAACTTTTTGCTCGGCAAATAAAAACCCCGCCGGAAAGGCGGGGCTATGGAATGGATAACAGGGAAACCGACGACTTCGGCTGTTTAAGCCGGCAACACGCTGACAAAGTTGCGGTGCTTGGTGCCCTTGGTTTCGAATTTCACTTTGCCGTCCACTAAAGCGTACAAGGTATGATCCCGTCCGCAGCCTACGTTCACGCCCGGGTGGAAATGGGTCCCGCGCTGACGGATGAGAATATTGCCCGCAATGACCTGTTGGTCGCCGAAGCGTTTGACGCCGAGACGCTTGGATTGGGAATCGCGTCCGTTACGACTGCTGCCGCCTGCTTTCTTGTGTGCCATGGCTAAATCCTCATGTCGTTTTACTTACTTCTCCTCCCTCCAGGGGGAGGACTAAAGGTGGGGGTGGGGAAAAACACCCGCCACACCTTAGTTAACCGGCGGAGATGCCGGTGATCTGCAATTCGGTAAAGTGTTGGCGGTGACCCATCTGCTTGCGATGGTGCTTGCGCCGCCGGAATTTGACGATATGGACCTTGTCGGCGCGCCCGTGGGACTTGACTGTGGCCGTCACCTTGCCGCCGTCAACGTAAGGGGCGCCGATCTTGACGTCGGAGCCTTCACCCACCATCAGCACGCGATCCAACTCGACGGTACTGCCTTCCGCCGCCGGAAGGAGCTCAACCTTGAGGGTATCACCTTCAGAGACGCGGTACTGCTTGCCGCCGGTGACGATTACTGCGTACATGTATTTGTTCTCCAAGCACTTTCCCAGGAGCACGCCCGGGGAAGTCTGTTAACTCGGTAAAAAGAGCGGGGATTTTAACGACATATGGGGCAAGCGTCAAATCCCGGTAGACGGCGGTCAATCTGCCCGCCAATTGCAAAGCGGGTCCGGCCTCGCTAGCATGCTCTGTTCTGCGCACTAATCTTAATGAATGGCGATGGATATCCAGGCTGTATACGCCCTTATCGCGGACGACATGCAAGCGGTCAACGAGTTGATCGGCGCCCGTTTGCGCTCCGAGGTCGCGTTGATCAACCAGATGGGCCATTACATTATCAATAGCGGCGGCAAACGCCTGCGTCCCATCTTGGTCCTGCTCAGTGCCCACGCCTTCGGTTATGGGGGACGCCAGCATATCAGCCTGTCCACTATCGTCGAATTCATCCACACCGCCACCCTCCTCCATGACGACGTGGTCGATGCCTCGGAGCTGCGCCGGGGCCGGGAAACGGCCAATTCCATCTGGGGCAACGAGGCCAGCGTGCTGGTGGGGGACTTTCTCTATTCCAGGGCCTTCGAGATGATGGTCGAGGTCGGGAACATGGGCGTCATGGAGATCATGTCCCATGCCACCAACACCATCGCCGAGGGCGAGGTACTGCAACTGCTCAATTGCCACGATGCGGACACCACCGAGGAACGCTACCTGGAGGTAATACGGTCCAAGACCGCCAAACTGTTCGAGGCCGCCGCCGAACTGGGCGCCATAATCAGTGGCAAAGGGGCGCTGGAACAACAAGCCATGCGCAGCTTCGGCATCCATCTGGGCACGGCCTTCCAGCTCATCGATGACGTGCTGGACTACAGCGCCTCGCCGGAACAGATCGGCAAGAACGTCGGCGACGACCTGGCGGAAGGCAAACCCACCTTGCCGCTCATCTACGCCATGCGTCACGGTAATGCCGCCCAATCCGCCTTGATCCGCCAAGCCATTGAAGAGGGCGGTCGTGACACCATCGCCCCTGTCATCCAGGCCATTGAATCCACAGGCGCCATCGCGTACACTGCCCGCGCAGCGCAGCAGGAGGCCGAACTGGCCATGGCCGCTCTAGAAGCCGTTCCTTCCTCGCCCTACAAAGACGCCATGTATGCGCTCGCCGCCTTTGCCGTTAAACGCGACCATTAATCGGGGTGTAGCTCAGCCTGGTAGAGCACTGCCTTCGGGAGGCAGGGGCCGGAGGTTCGAATCCTCTCACCCCGACCAGGCGCTATGATCGTCAATCTGGCACGCCTGGTCATTATCGCCCTTGCCGTATGGGTGGTGGTTCAAGCACTGCGCCGCCTGCTGCACCGCCCGATACCCTCCCAACCCGCCATGACGGGGACGGCGAAAAACATGGTCCGCTGCGACCACTGCGGGCTGCACCTGCCGGAATCGGAAGCGATCAGCGACCATGGGAAACATTTTTGCTGTAAGGAACATCGCCACCGGTATTCCGAGTCCGCTTAACATCCCGCTGTCGTCGCGGTCCGCCCTACCCTTCAGCAGGGTGATTCGCCGCCGATGTAAAATGCACTTGTGTTTCTACCTTTAAGGACGAATATCGCCGCAGGTCACACCGGATGATCGACCAGCCTCGCACCACAACGCGCGTTTCCCTGTCAGCGGGCGATACCGCGCACCGCCAGACCTGGAAACCCTTAAGCCTGTTTAACCTCTATCGTCTGGTTTTGGCCGGCCTATTCAGCCTGGTGGCCGTAACCGGGCTCGACCTGCCGCCCCTGGGCAGGGAAGACCACCGGCTCTTCGCTGTGACCAGCCTGGTATATATGCTGGTCGGCCTGCTGAGCACCCTCACGATACGCCGGCGCACGCCAAGATTTCAAATACAGCTCTATAGCCAGATTCTCGCCGATATCATCTGCATCGTCTTATTGATATATGCCAGCGGCGGGGTGCGCAGCGGCATCGGCACCCTGTTGATCGCCACCCTTGCCGGCGGCGGCATGCTGATGAGCGCCCAGATGGCGATCCTGTACGCCGCCATCACCACCATCGCGGTCCTGGGTGAAGAGTTCTACATCTGGAAGAACAATGTCGCCGTCGGCCCCAACTTCACCCATGCCGGCATATTAGGCGCCACCTATTTCGTTACCGTAGTCCTGGCCTACCTGTTGGCAAAACGCGCCCGCGAGGGCGAGGCGCTGGCCGCCCAACGCGGCATTGATCTCGCCAACATGGAACAGCTCACCGAATATGTGATCCAGCGCATGCAAACCGGGGTCATTGTCATTGATCTGCAGCAACGGGTAAGGTTGATCAATGAATCGGCGTGGCATCTGTTGGGTACCGTCGCCACGCCGGATCAGGCGCGCTTAGTCGATGTTTCGCCGCCCCTGGCGGCCTATCTGGTACTGTGGCAGGAACATCCCGATCACGAAGCGCCGGCGTTCCACCCCACTCCCTCCAGCCCCGAAGTTCTGCCCCGCTTCGCCAAACTGGGGCGGGCCGGTATTCTGATCTTTCTCGAGGATACCGCCGCCACCGCTCAGCAGGCCCAACAGATGAAACTGGCGTCTTTGGGGCGCCTCACCGCCAGTATCGCCCACGAGATACGCAATCCGCTCGGCGCCATCAGCCACGCCGGGCAACTTCTGGCGGAATCGCCACAGATGGCTGCGGGAGACCTGCGCCTTACCGAAATCATCCAGCAACACTCCCAGCGCATGAATGCCATCGTCGAAGACATCCTGCAGCTCAGCCGCCGTCAACGTTCCCAACCCGCCGAGTTCGAACTCTCGCCTTGGCTGCGGGAGTTCATCGCCACCTTCTGCAACACGCAAAACATCGACAAACAATGTATCAGCATCAACATTAAACCGGCCGATATCAAAGTGCGTATCGACCCGTCCCAATTGAATCAAGTGTTGTGGAATCTCTGTCACAACGGCATCCGCCACAGCCTGGAAAACAGCGGCACACCGCGCCTGAGCTTGCGGGGCGGCATCAGCGAGGAATCGCCCAATCCATTCCTTGATGTGATCGATTTCGGGCGCGGCGTGCCGCCGGACGCGGTGGATCATCTCTTCGAGCCCTTTTTCACCACCGAACCCAAAGGCACCGGCCTCGGTTTGTACATCTCGCGAGAGCTGTGCGAATCTAACCAGGCTCGCCTAAATTACATGCCGGCCTCAGACGGGGGCGGTTGTTTTCGTATAATTTTTGCCGACCCGAGAAGGAAACAGCTGACGTGAACAAGATGCGATCCACTGCCCTGGTAATCGACGACGAGCCGGACATCAGGGAATTGCTCCAACTGACCCTTGATCGTATGGACATCGCCACGACCACAGCGGACAATCTCGCCCGGGCTCGAGCCCTGTTGACGGAACAACACTTCGATCTGTGCCTGACGGATATGCGCCTGCCCGACGGCAACGGCATCGACTTGGTGGATCATATCCAGAAAAACTACCCCGACACGCCGGTGGCGGTCATCACCGCCCACGGCAACATGGAGGCCGCGATCAGCGCGTTGAAGACCGGCGCCTTCGACTTCGTCTCCAAACCGGTGGACTTGCAGGTGCTGAGAAACCTGGTGGGCACCGCGCTGAAGCTGTCCCACACCCAATCGAAGACGGTGCGCCCGGCCTACACCACGCTGCTGGGAAGCTCGGCGGTAGTCAAAGATATCCAGGAGACTATCGCCAAACTGGCCCGCAGCCAGGCGCCCGTCTACATCAGCGGCGAATCGGGGGTCGGCAAGGAGTTGGTCGCCCGCCTGATCCATGAGAAGGGTCCGCGCGGGGACAAACCCTTTATCCCCGTCAACTGCGGCGCCATCCCCGGCGAACTCATGGAAAGCGAATTCTTCGGCCACAAAAAAGGCAGTTTCACCGGAGCCGTCGCCGACAAGGACGGTCTCTTTCAGGCCGCCAACGGCGGCACCCTGTTCCTCGACGAGGTGGCGGACCTGCCCCTGCACATGCAAGTCAAGCTGCTGCGCGTGATCCAGGAAAAATCCGTGCGCCCCATCGGCGCGCCAAGAGAGACGCCCGTCGACGTACGCGTCTTGAGCGCGACCCATAAGGACCTGGCCGCCCTGGTGGAAGCGGGTGAGTTCCGCCAGGACCTGTTCTACCGCATCAATGTCATCGAACTGCACGTACCCAGCCTGCGCGAGCGCAGCGACGACATTCCGGTGCTCGCCGCGCACATCCTGGAACGCCTGGCCGAACAAAACGGCATAGCGACGCCCGCCCTGAGCAAGGACGCCCTGGCCGCGCTACACGAGTATCAATTTCCCGGCAATGTCCGGGAGCTGGAGAACATCCTGGAGCGGGCCATCACCCTCTGCGAGGGCAACCTCATTCAGGAGGGGGACCTGCGCCTGCCGAACGGCGTCAGCCCGCTCGGCCCCGCTACGGAGACAGGCTCGGTGGCCTTGGAGCCCTATCTCGACACCATCGAAAAGGAAACCATCGTCAAGGCCCTGGAGCAGACCCGCTATAACAAAACGGCGGCGGCCAAACTGCTGGGCATTACCTTCCGCGCCCTGCGCTATCGCCTGAAAAAACTCGGTCTGGACTGAACTGTAACTCTCGCCCCCGCTAACGACCGGCTGGTCGCGTCGCAATGACACACCTCGCTCATTCCCCCCTCCAAGCGTGCAGAGTTCACATTACGGTGACAAATTTGGTCACTTTTGGCCACAGCGCGTCAGGCACGGCGCTCGGATTTTTCCCGAATCCGGCGTTTGGGTCTCACCCGCGGCCGCGCCGGCTCCTTGTACACCCCGCCAATTCCGCCCAAAATTGTGACACGCTTCACAGTTTATGGCCGAATTACCCCTTGCCGGGACAGCGACCTGGCGCGCGCCGCTTTTTTGGCACAGTTTCTGCCTTTTCCTAGGCAAGGCAATGGCGGCCCCGGCACTGCTCCAGGTTTCCCTGAGGCGGCCCACGGCAGGCCCGGAGCCAACAGCGTTTAAACCAACACCAGCAAACAGTGGAGATTTAATATGAAAACCCCTTATCGAGTTGATGATCGTGGTCGCGATCATCGGCATCCTGGCCGCCATCGCCATCCCGGCGTACCAGGATTACACCATCCGTGCCAAGGTTACCGAAGGCCTGAGCCTGGCTGATTCGGTCAAGAACATCGTGGCGGAAAATGCCATGAACGCAGTCGCCTTCAACAAGGGTTTTGTCGCATCTCAGTATGCGACCGATATCGTAAAGAGCATGGCCATTGGCGCCAACGGCACGATCACTGTCAATTATGCACCTGCTGCGAAAACCGTGGTCTTGACGCTGACACCTCAGGTCGGCAGTGGCACAAGTGCAGTAGGACTTTCTTCGGGTACTGTCCCCAGCGGCACCATTTCCTGGCTCTGCGCGGTCGGCGCCAACGCCAGCTTCTACAACTACGTCCCCGCGAACTGCCGCAACTGCTCTCCGGCAATTCTGGGAATCACGACAACGTGCCCGGCAACCACCAGCGACGCTAAACCCTTGCCCGTTCCAACCGATATAGCATAGGCAGGCGCAGATAAGAGAAATGCAGGCCAAGGACATGACAAACACCGCCCTTGCAGCGGACAACGCCTTACCCCTCAGCGGCTTGGGCCGGAAATTGGTGAGCAGCGGGCTACTCAGCGAGCAGCGGGCGCGCGAGGCACAGGACCAGGCTGACCACAACAATATCTCCCTGGTCGCCCAACTCGTCGACAACGATATCCTGAATGCCTACACGATTGCCGAAACCGGTGCCTACGAATTTGGCGATCCCTTGTTCGATATCACCGCCATCGACCCGGAGTCACTGCCCGTCAAGCTGGTCGATGAAAAGCTGGTGCGCAAACATCAGTCCTTGCCGCTGTTCAAGCGCGGCAATCACCTCTATGTAGCCATCGCGGATCCCGCCAATCTTCAAGCACTGGACGAGATTAAGTTCCAGACCGGCCTCCATGCGCAGGCGATTGTTGTTGAACACAATCACCTGATCAGGGTCATCGACCAGGCGTTGAATATCGAAGACAACAGCGCATTGGCTGATCTCGGTGACACCTCGCTGGACGATCTGGAAATCACCGCCGGAGAGGAAGAAGACGATCAAGCTGCAGGCGACGCCGAGGTCGACGACACCCCGGTGGTACGTTTCATCAATAAGGTCCTGCTCGACGCCATCAATAAGGGCGCTTCCGACATTCATTTTGAACCCTATGAAAAGAAATATCGGATACGCTTCCGTCAAGACGGCGTGTTGCGGGAAGTGGCGTCCCCGCCCAGCGCGTTGGCCAGCAAGTTGGCCGCCCGCATCAAGGTGATGGCCCGTTTGGACATCTCCGAACGCCGCATCCCCCAGGACGGCCGCATCAAGATGACCCTGTCCAAGAACCGCGCCATCGATTTCCGCGTCAATACCTGTCCGACCTTATTTGGCGAAAAGATCGTGTTGCGTATCCTCGACCCCACCAGCGCGCAAATGGGTGTCGACGCCCTGGGATTTGAAGAGCATCAAAAGCAGCTGCTGCTCAAGGCCGTTCATCAGCCTTACGGCATGGTGCTGGTAACCGGGCCAACCGGCAGCGGGAAGACCGTGACCCTCTATACCTGCCTCAATATTCTCAACGGCGAGGACCGCAATATCTCGACGGCGGAGGACCCGGCCGAAATCAACCTGCCCGGGGTCAATCAAGTCAATGTCAATCCCAAGGTGGGACTGACCTTCGCCTCCGCATTGCGCGCCTTTCTCCGCCAGGACCCGGACGTCATCATGGTGGGCGAAATCCGCGATCTGGACACCGCCGAGATCGCCGTCAAGGCGGCGCAGACCGGCCACATGGTCTTCTCCACCCTGCATACCAATGATGCTCCCCAGACCCTCAACCGGCTTGCCAACATGGGTGTGCCGCCGTTTAATATAGCCACGGCGGTATCGCTGATCGTGGCACAGCGTCTGGCGCGGCGTTTATGTCCCCATTGCAAGGAGGCCACCTATGTCCCCCCCGAGGCCCTGGTGGCGGAGGGCTTCCCCCAAGACACAGTCGGGGATATTACGATTTACAAGGCAATGGGTTGCGACAAATGCAATGACGGCTACAAAGGGCGGGTGGGGATTTATCAAGTCATGCCGATATCAGAGAATATGGCCCGCTTGATCATGGAGAACTGCAACGCCTTGACGTTGGCGAGTCGGGCGAAAGAGGAAGGAATCGCCGATTTGCGGGAATCGGGATTAAGCAAGGTCAGGGCGGGTCTCACCACCCTTGAAGAACTCAATCGTGTGATAACGGTGTAATCGTGGCACAAAAAGCACTCAAACAAGACATATACGTCTGGGAAGGAATCGACAAGAAGGGTTCCAAGACCAAGGGCGAAACCAAGGGGGCCAGCCTCACCATGGTGAAGGCTGAGCTACGCCGCCAGGGCATCAATCCCCGCAAGGTCAAGAAAAAACCCAAGGCGCTGTTCGGTGCAAAGACCAAGAAAATCATCCCCAAAGACATCGCCGTGTTCAGCCGCCAGATGGCCACCATGATGAGTTCGGGCGTCCCGCTGGTGCAGTCCTTCGAAATCATCGGCCGCGGCCACGACAATCCCTCCATGCAGACCCTGATCATGACCATCAAGGCCGACGTGGAGGGCGGCAGCTCCCTGTCCGAGGCGCTGGCCAAGCACCCTCGTTATTTCGACGAGCTGTACTGCAATCTGGTGCGCGCCGGCGAGCAGGCCGGTATCCTGGAGACCCTCCTGCACAAGATCGCGCTGTACAAGGAAAAAGTGGAGGCCATCAAGGGCAAGATCAAAAAGGCCATGTTCTACCCCACGGCGGTTATCATCGCCGCGTTTATCGTCAGCGCCATCCTGTTGTACTTCGTGGTGCCGCAATTCCAGCAGCTGTTCTCAAGCTTCGGCGCGGACCTCCCGGCCTTGACGCTGATGGTCATCAACATGTCGAAGTTCACCCAGGCATATTGGTGGGCGATGCTCCTGGGCATAGGCGGCGGGGCTTACGCCTTCCTCGAGGCCAAGAAGCGCTCCCCCAAGTTCAATCATTTTCTCGACCGCCTGACGCTGCAGTTTCCCATAATCGGCCCCCTCGTCAACAAGGCGGCCATCGCCCGCTACGCCCGCACCCTGTCCACCATGTTCGCGGCCGGCGTGCCGCTGGTGGAGGCCATGACCACGGTGGCGGGTGCCGCCGGCAACATCATCTACAGCAACGCCATCATGAGAATGCGTGATGACGTCGCGACCGGTATCACCCTGCAAATGGCGATGCGCCAATCGGGCCTGTTTCCCAATATGGTGGTACAGATGGTCGCCATCGGCGAAGAGGCCGGCTCCTTGGATGCCATGTTGGCCAAAGTCGCGGACTTTTACGAGGAAGAGGTGGACAACGCCGTAGACGGTCTGAGCAGCCTCATGGAGCCGCTGATCATGGCGTTTCTCGGCGTCATTATCGGTACATTGGTCATCGCCATGTATCTCCCGATCTTCAAGATGGGCCAGGTCGTCTGATCCCCCGAGCGCTGTTACCATGGGCAAGGAAGCGATCAATCTCCGCCGCAGGTGTCCCGCGGTTACGATAGGAATGCCGTGACCGACTTTGCCGGCTATCTCAGTGGGAGTCCCTGGACCTTTACCCTTTTAATCGCACTACTGGGTCTCCTGGTGGGCAGCTTTCTCAATGTCGTCGCCTATCGCCTGCCGCTGATGATGGAACGGGCATGGCGCGCGCAATGCCGACAATTGCTCGACACCCCCGAAGCACCCTCCCCCTCCGTTGAGAAGGCAGAGCCCTTCAACCTCATGACGCCCCGCTCGCGCTGTCCCCATTGCGGCCATGCCATCTCCGCCATGGAGAATATCCCGGTCATCAGCTACCTGTGGTTGCGCGGTCGTTGCGCTGCTTGCGGCAAGCCAATCTCGGCCCGCTATCCCCTGGTGGAATCGGCCACCGCCTTGCTGTCCGGCGTCACCGCGTGGCACTTCGGGTTCGGCTGGGCAGCGGGCGCGGCCCTGCTATTGACCTGGGCATTGATCGCCCTGACACTCATCGACTACGACCATCAGTTGCTGCCCGACGACATCACCCTCCCCTTCTTGTGGATTGGGCTGTTGCTGAGTCTCTACGGCATCTTTACCGACAGCACCTCCAGCATCATCGGCGGCGTCGCGGGCTACCTCAGCCTCTGGACGGTCTATATCCTGTTTAAATGGGCCACCGGCAAGGAGGGCATGGGCTATGGTGACTTCAAGCTCCTGGCGATGCTGGGGACCTGGATGGGATGGCAGGCCCTGCCCGTCATCATCATCCTCTCCTCCGTGGTAGGGGCGGCGGTGGGCATCACACTCATTGTATTCCGGGGTCGTGACAGGAACATCCCCATACCCTTCGGGCCCTATCTGGCCACGGCGGGCTGGCTGGCCCTGCTGTGGGGACACGATATCACTCACCGTTACTTGTCCCTCGTGGGCGTGCCAAGCTAAGCGAACCGTCTCCCTTGCAGTCGGGCCCCGGGCTCCGTACCCTAACGCCCATGTTGATCATTGGCCTCACGGGCGGCATCGGCAGCGGCAAATCCACCGTAGCCGATTACTTTGCGCAGGAGGGCATCCCCGTACTCGATGCGGACCTGCTCGCCCGTGAACTGGTTGCACCCGGCAGTCCCGCCCTGGGGGAAATCACCGCCGTCTTCGGGTCGTCCATACTCTTACCCGACGGTGGCCTGGACCGGGCACAACTCCGGCAACGCGTCTTCGCCGATGCCTCCCAGCGTCGGCGCCTGGAAGGGATCCTCCACCCCCGCATCTATGCCGAGCTGCGCCGCCGCACCCGCGCCCTGCACGCCCCTTACTGTATCTGGATCATACCTTTACTCCTGGAAACGGGAAAAACCGCCTTGGTCGATCGAGTGCTGGTGGTGGACAGCCCGGAGGCTTTGCGGCGGGAACGGGTGCTATCCCGCCACGGCATGGACCAGGCTACTTTGGATTCGATCATGAACAGCCAGGCGGCCCGCCCCGCGCGCTTACGCGCCGCCGACGATGTTATTGTAAACAATGCGGATCTTACCCGGCTCCGGCAACAGGTCGTCGATCTCCACCATCGCTACCTGGATCTGGCGGCAGCCGCAACACCCGGCCGGGAAAGTGATTAAATCCCTTACACCACACGGCGCAATGCCGTAAACTAATTAACAGCCTGGATCACCCGTGACAAGAAGGGGAAAGCGGGCAAGGGTTTCATGGACCTGTAGGGCTGCCATCGCCCGTTCCTTCAGTACCGACGACTTAAAGACGCCCGTGCCATACGCAATTTACGAACAACCCCTCAATGAAAGAGTGCGCACCTTCCTGCGTCTGGAATTCCTGTTCAACGAGTTTTTCGCGCGCATTGAAGGCCCCACGCAGTGGGACAGCCGCAATGCGCTGGCCAGCCTCCTCGACATCCTGAATATCTTCAACCGCACCGACCTGAAGACCGAGGTCATGAAGGAGCTTGAACGGCAAATGACTACGCTGGCGGCGCTGGAACACGCCCCGGGGGTCGACCGGGCGCGGCTGAGCCAATTGCTCGATGAATTCGACACCCTGGTGGACCGCATGCACGCCCTGCATGGTCAGGTGGGACAGGAATTGCGGCAGAATGAATTCTTAAACAGCATCAAGCAACGCATCAGCATCCCCGGCGGTACCTGCGACTTCGACCTGCCGGGTTATCACTTCTGGCTGCAGAGGCCGGCGGAGAATCGCGTCACGGATCTGCGGCGCTGGATCAAGGCATTCGAGCCCATCCATCTGTCCATATTGCTGTTGTTGCGGCTGCTGCGGGAAAGCGCCCGCTGCTCTCAAGAATTGGCCCACGAAGGATTCTTCCAAAAGATGCTGGACCCCAACGCCCCATGCCAGCTGGTCCGCGTCACAATCCCTGCGGAAGCGCCCTACTTCGCGGAAGTCAGCGGCGGTCGCCACCGCTTCACCCTCAGGTTTCTGGAATACCTCACCGACGGCCACGCGGTACAAACCTCCCAGAACGTCTCCTTCAAACTCACCTGCTGTATGATATGAGCACCTGCGTTAACTGCCCCACCTGCGGTGCCAAGGTGGAATGGAATGACCAGCAGCCCTGGCGGCCGTTCTGCAGCGAACGCTGCCGGTTAATCGATCTCGGCAAATGGGCG
>JARRQJ010000049.1:0-18447 GCA_037381915.1 Gammaproteobacteria bacterium
CCCTTTCTCGAGGCACCTGCGTCCAAGCCGGCCTCCACCATGGCCACGGCGCGAAAGATCGCGCGCCCTTTATTCATGGTCTCATCCCATTCGGTGGCGGGCACCGAGTCGGCGACGATGCCGGCGCCGGCCTGAATGTTCAATTGACCGTCTTTGATTACCGCGGTACGAATGGCAATGGCGGTATCCATGTTGCCGTTCCAGCCGAGGTAGCCGACCGCACCACCGTAAATGCCACGCTTTACCGGCTCCAGTTCGTCGATGATTTCCATGGCGCGAATCTTGGGTGCGCCGCTCAGGGTGCCGGCGGGAAAGGTGGCGCGCAGGGCAGCGATCGGGCTCATGCCCGAGCGCAGACGGCCTGTGACGTTGGATACGATGTGCATGACATGGGAATAGCGTTCGACCGCCATCTGCTCGGTCACCGCCACGCTGCCCACTTCGGCCACGCGCCCCACATCGTTGCGCCCGAGGTCGATGAGCATCAGGTGTTCGGCGCACTCCTTGGGATCGGCCAGCAGCTCTGCCTCCAATGCCCGATCCTGTTCCTCGTTGTCCCCGCGCGGGCGGGTCCCGGCGATCGGCCGCACCGTGACCATGTCGTCTTCCACGTGCACCAGAATCTCGGGTGAGGAACCGACGATGTAAAAGTCCTGGAGATTGAAATAAAACATATAGGGCGAGGGATTGAGGCTGCGCAGGGCCCGATACAGATCCAGGGGCGAAGCCGAGAAGGGTACGGTGAGGCGCTGCGACAATACTACCTGCATCACATCGCCGTCGATGATGTAATCCTTGATGCGCTCCACCGCCCTTTCGAATCCCTCGCGGGTAAAACCGGATACGAAGTCGGCCTCCTTGTGGACCTGCCGGGCCGACGGCGAGGCATGCCGGTAGTAGTGCGGATTCGCGGCCTGCACCTGCGCCACCAGATCGTCGAGCCGGGCTTGCGCCGTCCCATAGGCATCCGGCACGGCGGGATCCACATGCACCACCACATAGAGCTTGCCCCGCAGATTGTCGAATACCACCACCTCGTCGGACACCAGCAACATGATATCCGGCGTCTGCAGCGGATCCGCATCGGGGCAATGGATCAGGCGCGGTTCGACATAGCGCACCGTGTCGTAACCGAAATAGCCCACCAAACCGCCGGTGAAACGGGGCAGACCGGTGACATTGGGGACATGATAGGCGGCCTGAAAGGACTCGATCCAGGCAAGCGGATCGGCATCGCTGACGGTTTCGACCACGTCATCGTCGCGCAGCAGGCGCAATTCCCTGCCCCGCACCTCGATGCGGGTACGGCACGGCAAGCCGATAATGGAGTAGCGCCCCCACTTCTCGCCTCCCTGTACGGACTCGAGCAGATAGGAGTAGGGGGCATCGGCCAGCTTGAGATAGGTACTGAGCGGGGTATCCAGATCCGCCAAGACTTCGCGCATCACTGGAATACGGTTGTAACCCTGGGCCGCCAGGGATTGGAATTGTTCGGGTGTCATGATAATGCCTTTCGGGAAAACGGATTGACGAAGACAGACGGTAGTAACGGCGGTTTAGCGCCGCCATCGCCGCTGCAATTGTCCGTTCCCCATCATCGCCATCTTCATGACCCTCGCCCGCTATGCCACCTTGGTAAGCAGTCCGGATAACTGCGCCAAGGAATCGATGACCGCATCGGGATGCGAATCGCGAATGTCCCGGCCGTGATTGTAGCCGTAACTCACGCATATCACTTGAAATCCGGCGGCCCGCGCCGCCTTCACGTCACTGATGGAATCGCCTACCATCAATGCCCGGCTCGGTTCCACCTTGAAGAACTGCGCCGCATGTAACAGCGGCAGCGGATCGGGTTTCTTGACCGGCAGGGTATCGCCGCTTACCACGATCTGGAAAGCATCGTAGATCCCAAGGTCCTTGAGCAAGGGCTCAGTGAACGCCGCCGCCTTATTGGTGATGCATCCCAGCTTATAGCCGGCGCTGCTCAGAAACTGCAGTCCCTCTTTGACGCCGGGATAGAGGCGGCTGCGCTTGGAAAGATTTTCTTTATACAGCTTAAAATAGACGGGCAACGCCTTGTCCAACAGCGCCTGATCCGGCTCGCCGTCGAGCCGGTCCAGCAAGGCCCGTTTCACCAGACGCTCGATACCGTTACCCACCCATTGCCGCACCTTGGCTTCGCCTCGCGCGGGCATAGCCAGTTCCGCCATCAGGGCGTCAACGCAATAGGCAAGATCGGGTACGCTGTCGATCAGCGTACCGTCCAAGTCGATCAATACCATGTGGGGACGATTGTGCACCCCGCTCACTGACCCACCTTCTCCAGCTCAGCGCGCATGGCGGCCACCACGCTGTCGTAACGATGAGGATCGGATTCCTTGCCGGCGTTGAATATGGCCGAACCGGCGACGAAGGTATCGGCGCCCGCCTCGGCGATCTCGCGGATATTGTCGGTCTTCACCCCGCCGTCGATCTCCAGGCGGATATCGTAACCGCTCTCGTCGATCAGGCGGCGCGCCTCGCGCAGCTTGCTCAGGGTGGCGGGAATGAACTTCTGGCCGCCGAAACCGGGGTTGACCGACATCAGCAGCACCATGTCCACCTTGTCCATGACGTATTTGAGGTAGTCCAAGGGCGTGGCGGGATTGAAGACCAGGCCCGACTTGCACCCCGATTCACGCACCAGAGACAAGCTGCGGTCGATGTGTTCGGAGGCCTCGGGGTGGAAGGTAATGTAGGTGGCGCCGGCCTTGGCAAAATCCGGAATGATGCGATCCACCGGCTTCACCATCAAATGGACATCGATCGGCGCGGTAACGCCGTGCTTGCGCAGGGCCTCGCATAGCAGGGGACCGATGGTCAGATTCGGCACGTAGTGATTGTCCATCACATCGAAATGGACGATGTCCGCTCCCGCGGCCAGTACGTTGGTGACCTCTTCGCCGAGTCGGGCGAAATCCGCCGATAGAATGGACGGGGCTATTTTGTAATCAGACATGGCTATCTCGCTCTTAAGTCGCTGCTCTTCAAATCATTTACGGGTCGCATAGACCGGGATAAACAGCGACTTTACCCGATTATGAAAAATTTTTCACGCCGCGTTCCTGCCCGATGAAAGCCCGGTATTCATCCGGTCGATCATGCTTACCAAGACCCATTTGGGGATGACTCTTCAGGCTTTATATATAGAGCGAGTTATGCACGATGGGAAGAGACTCTGTCAGTGGTTCGGAGCACTCTGCCTGTTTCTGACGTGACCATTAACGCCGGTCCGGGCCGCTAACGCACCCGCCACGCCGGACCAACAACTGGCCACTGGCATTACCGTGGGTACACCCCAATGGTGGAGGCCGGTGGTCAACCCTTCCTGGGGACCTATACCGCGTCCACCACCGGCTCATCGCAGGTCGGCGCGACATTTTCCCCAGTCTGGGGGATCACCCGAATTGGCCGCACGTCATCGCCCCCTCCGTAAGTCCCTGCCGCAGGGTGGATGGAGCACCCTGTCCATCGCCCCGCGCGTCCCGGCCAACGGCGACGAACCGACTTTGATCAGACGCATCGGGGTTGGCTCAAGCAACAAGCCACGGCGGGCGCAGCGAACGTGGAGGCATCGAACCGCGGCTGGATACCCCATGCCGGCAATCCTGGTCACAATCGTAAAGCAAAACGCCGTCGACAAGCGACGGCGTTCCCATTCCTGAGTCGTTAGATTAATCTCAGGCGCGGATCAGGCCTTGACGGGTCATCGACCATTTCACGGCGATATATGCCACCACCGCTATACCCACGGTAAACAGGACATCCACCACCGAGGTCATCGGGATGTGGTAGTACTTGGGTGCTACCGAACCGGCTATCCACGTATAGCGTTCAATCCAGGTCCCAATCACAATCGAACCACCCACGAAGGCGATCACCGCGGGATTGTGACGATTGGGTGTGATCGCCAAGGTACAGAAGGGGATGACGAATTTCAGTGCCAGGAAGGTCCACCACAGCGGCCCCAAGGCGTGATACATCATATACCAATAGCGGTTCATGTCCTCCGGCAAACGCCCGTACCACATAATCAGGTACTGAGTGAAGTAGAGGTAGGTCCATAGAATGGTCATGCCCAGCATGAACTGCGCCATGTAATTCATGATATACGCGGGCATTTCCTTGGCCAGCTTGCCGGAACGGATAAGGAAATACAACACCACCGAGAAGAATCCCAAGAACATATGGAAATTGCTCTGGAAAAAATAGAACCCGTAGCTGTCGCTGCGCCAACCGGGGAACTGGGTCATTTCGAAGTCCCAGGCCACCATGGTGCCATACAGCACATAGACGAAAGGAATCAGCAGGGCGATGTTTCGAAAACGGCGCTGAACCGCATAGGACTTATCCACCTCGCTCAAGGCCTGATATTTGATGAACAGGCGGTACAAGCCCCAGATGACCAGGAAGCCAACCACCTCACGCACCACCAGGAATGGCACGCTGCGCCACTTATTGGGGATGATATGCTCGCCGGTGGGACTCACGGTTTCCGTCACCCACGCGAAAGTAGAACTGCTCTTCACCAGCAATATCACCAATAAGATGCCGGCGATGGGGAACAACACCGACATTGAGCAGGCCAGATGGCGGACGGCGAAGCGCCATTTGCCGTTGGCCAGATGCAGTATCGACGAGAACGTCACGCCGTTCAGTGCGAGATACAGCACAATCAGGAAATCGGTTGTCAGTACGGACCAGCTACCGAAGTTTTGCATATTATCCCCTCAATCTTTAGCGTTGTGCACCAACTCACTTTATGGCTAGTTCGACTGCGCTGTATGCAGTTCTGTGTGATTAAGATCCGCCGGATCCTTGAGCATGCCATGTTTTACATAATTGACGACATCCCAACGTTCTTTTACCGATAAATCATTCGCGCCGCGATGATCCGGCCTTGCCATGGGATCGCCGTAGGCGGGCATGACATAACTGCCGAAGGTGATGGTGCCGAATATCCATCCTTCCGTGAGTTGCTTTTGCACATAGTCCTCGCGGAGATTTATGGCGCCGATCTTTTGCGTCACCGGCGAATTGGCCCCGCCCGTCAGCCCGTGGCAGGCGGAACAATAGATCCTGAACAGGGTACGCCCGTTATTGATAGAGGCTTCGGTGGGGGGCGTGGGATTCTTCAGATTCTTGGCCTCATCCCGGTTATGGATCTTCGTCGGCGGACCGGTGACCGGGATCGAACGCGCCGGGAACGGCACCATCTCCAGCTTGCCGTCCATCTCGACAGGCTTTTGCGGCTTGATAGAGGGTTGATTCATAAAATCCTGCGACCAGGGCCAGGCATAGGCGGCGCCAGGTATTAGCAATCCAAGTAAAACAGCCGTTAATAATCTCATTGCAGAACCTCTTCCCGGAACTCCACCGCCTTATGCTGCTGGAACAAGCTTTTCAGGGCTTGGACATTCTTTTCCTCGACTTCCAGCAGTACACCCACCTGGTCCAAACTAACCATTTCGCTGTAGAAGGTGTCGCGCCGTCTCAGCATGCGGCCGCCGATCAGAAACGAGACGACGGTAAACACGACCCCGAACAGGATCAGCATCTCGTAGCACAGCACGAAATTGGAGGGCAATGGGATCACCGGCTTGCCACCCTGCGGCTGCACCAGAAAAGTGGCTTGAGCGGAGGCGAGCATTAAGAACGCGAAGGTCAGGCCGAAAACCGCCCCCATCAGGGTGAACTTGGGGACATGGGCGGGGCGTTCGCCCAACACCTCTTCAATTTCCGGATGCTCGATAGGCGACTTTAAGGTTACATCGTCGACGGACACGCCCGGAATCTTATTTGAACGAATATCGGCAATTGCGGCGAAGGCCTCGTCGAAATCCCTGAACAACCCCATTAAGCGATGCTTACTCATTATATTGATACTCCCCCTAAGCGCCCGGCGAGTCCGTGGCGGGCTGTGGATCCGTGGTACGCCGGTGGTAGGCAACGGCCTGCTCTTCTACGATGGCAGCACGGCGGCGGTGGTAAACCATCTCCTTCACCTCATACATGGAGACCGACGGGAATACCTTGACGAACACCAGGAACAACAGCCCGAACCAGCCGAAGCTGCCGAACACAATCGCCCATTGCACGATGCTCGGCCACAGCACGCTCCAGGCAACAGGCTGATAGGCGTACGACAGGGTCGGCGTGACGATCATCCAACGTTCCAACCACATACCGACATTGAACAGCAAGGAAATCACGAACAAGGTGGGCAGGTGCCTTCGCACCTTTTCAAAGGCCAGGGTAAACGGCAACACCGAACCGAGGAACACCATCATCAGGAATTCAGGCGAATAAGTGCCGGTGAGCTTGTCCATTATCACTTCTTTCGTCGGGACATCGTCCCCGTACCAGCCGGTGGCGAATTCGATCAGCCACAGGTAGGACCACGCCATGGCGATAACGAAAGTAAGCTTGCAGGTCTTCTCCAGAATGGGAATGGTCATGTATTCCTCAAAGCGGAAGAAATAGCGCAAGATTATGAACAGCGTGATGATGGCCGCGCACCCGGAGTACAGGGCCCCCGCCACGAAGTAAGGCGGGAAGGTGGTGACGTGCCAGCCGGGCATGATGGACATGGCGAAGTCACCGGACACGATGGAGTGCACCGACACCGCCAAGGGGATCAGGAAGCACGCCATCATCAGGTAGGTTTTACGGAAATTACGCCACTGCCGGTCGGTACCCTCCCAGCCCATGGACAGGAACGTATAGAGCACCTTGCGCCAGCCCCTTGCGTTATCGCGACAGATGGCGAGGTCGGGGATCATACCGATGAACAGGAATGTGGCCGAAGAGGTCAGATAAGTGAAGATGGCGAAGGCGTCCCACACCAGCGGCGAGCGAAAGTTGGGCCAGGCGCCGCGATCGCTGGCATAGGGCAATACCCAATAGAAATTCCACACGCGCCCTACGTGGATGATCGGGAACAGGCCGGCGGTCATCAGGGAGAAGGTGGTCATCGCTTCCGCGAAGCGATAAATCGGCTTACGCCAATCCGCATGAATGATATGCAGGATCGCCGAGAGCAGGGTTCCCGAGTGACTCATCCCGATCCAGAAGATAAAGGAGGAGACGTAGAGGCCCCACATCTCCGGCCAGTCGAGGTCAGCGGTACCGATACCGGTATTATACTGATAGATCTCCGCCGTCACCGCGCAGGCCAGCATGGCCAGACACACCCCTATCGCCACCCAATAGGCCGGTCGCGGATTCTCCAGGCTTCGCAGCACGTCCTTATTGATCTGCGCCCACTTAATCTGTTCGTTTATATCTTTAGTAAGTTCCATGTACCCCACCTATGCTTCTCGCAATGAAGGCCCTGTCAGTTCACAACCGTTTATTTATATTTCCCGCACCCTATCCAGGAACATGATCTTAGGATCCGTATTGAGCTCCTCCAGGACGCGATAGCCCCGCAGCTCCGGATTCTTCTTCTCATATGGCTCAAGCCGGCCAAGCTCTACCTCGTTGAGCTTCACTTCATAGGCCGCCCACAACTTGCTGACCTTGGTATCGGGCACCATCAAGTCGCCGAAAACGATGGCAGTGGTCGGACAAGTCTGTTGACACGCGGTTTGGAATTCGAAGTCCTTCAACTTGCGGTCTTCCATCTTGGCCTTGTCCTTGGCGGCACGAATGCGCTGCACGCAGAACGTGCATTTCTCCATCACGCCTTTATCACGCACCGACAGATCCGGATTGAGCTGCAGATGCAGCGGCGCCGGCCACGACACATCGTAGTAGGACCAGAAATTGAAGTAACGCAGACGGTACGGGCAATTGTTGGAACAATAGCGCGAACCGATGCAACGGTTGTAGACCTGGGCATTCAAACCGTCCGGGGTATGATAAGTGGCCTCCACCGGGCAGACCGGTTCGCAGGTGGCCGACATACACTGCTGGCAATTCATGGGCAGGAAGCTGGCGCCTTTTTCCTGATAGTCGCTCGCCGGCAGGAGCTTGCCTATTTCGGGCTCATCCCAATAGCGCTCGATACGCATCCAGTGCATGGCCTGATGCTTGCCGAAGCGATCCCGGCCCACCACCGCCAGATTGTTCTCCGCGTAGCACGCCACCGAGCAGGCATTGCAACCGATGCACTTGTTGAGGTCGATGACCATGCCCCACTTGTGTTCATATTGATGGAAGTTGCCTTCCTCCCGACCGCGGCGATATCGCGACCAGTCTGAGAGAAGATTTTTAAACGACATTCTTACCACCCCCTTCAGTGCGTTTGAAAACGTCCGCGGTCACCGTTGACACCAGCTTGCGCCCGTGCTGCGTATCGCTGCCGCCGAGTTTCTCCAATGTTTCGTTGCGCCCCGTCTTGGCCACCTTGACACGCGTGCTGTACATGGCCAGTTCACCCGTCTTACCCTCGCGCGCGGGGGTGAGAATCTTCATCGGGTTGACGCCGCGCCCCTCGGCAAAACGCCCGTATTTCGTGTGGCCCTGACCCAGGGGTACCGCCACGGCATCGACGTGTATGCCTTTATAGATAAAGACTCTGGTTTCGATCGTGCCATGAGCTGAAGAGATACGCAGATAATCGCCCTCTTTCACCCCGAGCTTTTCCGCCGTCTTCGGGTGGACCTCGGCCCAGGAATCCCATACCACCTTGCTGATCTGATCCGGGGCCTCCTGCAGCCAGGGAATATTGGCATGCCGCCCATCCCACATACCCAGGCGCGGCGAAGGGATCAAGTGATACGGATATTCGGCATCCGCCGTGTAGTCGGGGACATTGACCGCCACCGCCTTGGTCGTCAGCGCAGGCGCCTCTTTGCGCATTACCGAGATCAAGCCCTGCTGCAAGGAATTCTGCCAGAAGGCCTCGTCGGTAGGCGCGTTCTGCTTAATATTGCTGGGGAAGCTGGCAAAGGCCTGCTGTAAATAGGCATAGTAATCCTTGAAGCCGCTGTACTTGTTCCCCTCATGCATCTTGAGCATTTCCAGCATCACATCGCCGAAGCCCCGCGTCCCGTCGCGATACATCGGCTCCATCACCGGCTGTTGAATGCTGATGATGCTGTCGTCTCCCTGGTAGGCAGGCACATGCGTGCCCCAGTCTTCATATTGCGAGTAGAGCGGCAGCACCACATCGGCGTGGTCCGCCGTTTCATCGTGGAAATCGGTCAACACAACTTTGAACGGCACCTTGTCCAGCTTGTCGCCCAAGGCGAGAGCATCGGGGGCGGTGAACACCGGATTGGTCCCGTAAATGAACACCGCGTCGTAGGACCCCTTCCCGACCGCGTCGGCGAAGGCCAGGAGATCGGCGGTATTGCCTTCCTTCGCCGTCAGTTGCGTGAAGGGGAAACTGCCGGTGCCGACGATGGTCTTGCCCACGTTGCCCAGAATGATATTGAGCAGCATGGCCGCCGCCGCCGCGTCGTAGCCGTGCTCATGCCCTTCCGCCGACATCCCGCTCAACACCAGGCTGGGGCTGCGTTCGTTCAGCCAGGTAGCCACCTTGGTAAGGCGATCCGCGGGCACCCCGGTGATTTTGGTGACCGTATCGGGATCATACTTGGCGATGGTGCTGCGCACATCGGCAGGCAGCTGGCTGGCATCACGGTTGAACTTGGTCAACAGCGTATTGGCGAGCCCCAGGGCGAACGCGCCTTCCGTGCCGGGCCGTATCGCCAGCCACAGATCGGCGTTGCCGCCGGTGAGCGTCATCTTGGGTTCGACCTGCACCAAGACGCCACGCCCGAGTGGCTCCGGACGCCCGAAACGAAAGTGGGTGTACTGCGTGGTGAAATACACCGGCGACTGCCATGGCCCGAGGAAGTCGGCGCCGAAAGACAGGATCATCGCGGCCTTGTCGAAATGATAACGAGGCAGCGCCTCGCCCAGGACTTCACGATTCACCGCCTGGGAGACCGCCGTGTTCACCACCTCATGGACATAATGATGGGTGGAACCCATGGCATCCAGGTGCGCCTGCAGCAGCACCGCCTGGTGACCGCTTACCGTGCCGGTCAACCAGGCGGAACGCCCGGACGCAGCCGAGCCGGCATGCTGCTTGATGGCGCCCATCGCCTCATCCCAGCTGACTTCCACCAGGGAGCCGCCTTTGCGCAGCATGGGCTTGGTCAGACGATCGGGGTTGTAATGATTCTGCAAACCCGACTGCCCCATCTGGCACAACTTGCCGCTGTTGTCCCGGGCGGGACTCCAGTTGATAGGTGAATTGGGATTGCCTTCGACTTTGAGAATACGCCCCTCGCGCACCCGGCCGTGGATCCCGCAGCCGGCCGGACATTGCTGACAGGTCGAGGCGTACCACACACCGACGCCCGGGATGGCGTATTCTTCCGGAACCACATAGGGAATAACGTGTTCCTTACCCTGTTGCAGGGTGACGTAGCTGGGCATGTCGCAACCGGACAAGGCTGCCGCACCCGCGCCACTCCAGCCCATAATCTTGAGAAAATCTCTACGGTTGATTTCATTCCCACTCATAAGCAAACCATCCATTCCAGTGATCAGCTCGGCGCAAATATGCAGTTCGCGCCACCCAAACAAACAACGCAGTTCCCGCTATCTACTTATGGCATTTCCAACAATCATGGGGACCGTTGTTTGCTTCATGGCATCGCACACAAAAGCCCATATTGAGCGGCTTCACCTTCCTGTCCACTACCATATTCTTCACTTGACCGTGACAAAAGGCACAGACCTCGTACGCCTTCTCTACTCGCATCCCCGGGTTGCTGAAGATAAATTTCTTCAAATGTATTTTATGGGGAAAGGTTACGAAATCGGGCAAGTCATTAACCTTCTTCCAGGGTGGTGCAATGCCCTTTTTCCAATATTCGGTGAGCTTCTTAATACGGGGTTTGTCGGTCGCAATAACCGTGTGACAACCCATACACTTGCTCAAAGGCGGAATGCCGGACACATAGCTGCGCCGGGCATAGGTATGGCAGTACATGCAGTTGATCTGAT
The DNA here is from genome assembly GCA_037381915.1 of Gammaproteobacteria bacterium. Lineage (GTDB taxonomy): Bacteria > Pseudomonadota > Gammaproteobacteria > DRLM01 > DRLM01 > JARRQJ01. The sequence goes on from JARRQJ010000049.1 coordinate 11,008, forward strand.
TGACCTTGGTATGAATGTAATGAGGAAACTCGATGGGCTGCTTTACATGCTTGCCATCGTAGCTTCCCTTGGGCGGGACGGCGTTGGGGACCTTAAAGCCGTCATCGGCATACCCGCCGTCATAAGTACCTTTGGGAGGAGGCCCGTTGGGCACAGTGAAGCCTTGTTCGGCATACGCACCGGAAGGTATCAACACGACCACCACGAAGAGCAGACTAAGCAGCGACATCAGAAATGCCTCCACTCTACTCTCCGTTGAACAATCTGCCCCCAAACGCTGCCATGAACCGCGATTCTTGACTGACATCTTTCCCCTCAATCGGTTTCTGGTTCCATTCCCAGCTCAGCGGCGCGATTCGTGACAAATAACAACCGTCCCTCAAGCTACCGCTGGCACAGACCAAAATTGACTATTTTTGCTTGGGATTCCGCTTTTTCAACCGCACCATGACTACTCAGCGAGAATCATGGCCCAACGCGCGACTGAACAGCAGCCATGGGACAAGACAAACAAAGAACACCCCTTATCCCCTGTATATCCGAAACAGCAGCGTTTCACACGCTCTAAATGTATCCTTTATTCTACAATTGCAGTTGTTATTTTATTCTGCAAGGCACCCAACTATCTTCCACTATCCTGGTCGGGTTTTGAATCCTAGACCAACTTAATACACCGTGTCAACGCTCATAAAAAAACCCCTCCAATCAATAGAATTTGAGTCTCTCTGCTAATGGGGTGCAGCGGCCAGCGAGGCGACAAAGACTACGCAAATTTCCACCCTTGATCAAGTTTTTATGGATACGGCCCAACATTACAAAATGAACAATCGTTCAGGAACGGAAAAAAGTCCATAAAAATAGGATAAAACGCCGCAATTTTGCGGACGAATTTAACTGCACATTATGTGAAGATTTACGGACATCCCATCCGTCCACTTCCAGCCGAACGTCTAGATTGGATTAGCAATGTCGATGACTTGATGCTGAAGCTGCCAACGGTTTGCCAGATGATCGCACAACGCACGCACGCCGTAACGCTCCGTCGCATGATGACCGGCGGCGAAGAAGTGAATGTTCATTTCCTGCGCCACGTGAAAATTCTGCTCCGAGGCCTCGCCCGTGAGATAGGCATCGAGACCCGCCTCCGCCGCCGCGACGATAAATTTCTGCGCCGCCCCCGTACACCAGCCGATGCGCCGTACCGGTCGCGCGTCCTTGGCCGGTATATGCAGGGGTTCTCGCCCTAAACTGCGCGTGATATGCGCTGCGAATTCCGCACCTTCCATCGCCTGTCCTAGTTCACCGAACCAGGTAAGCCCAGGCTCCGGACCAAAGCAACCGCCGACGGGCAGGCCCAATACCCGCGCTAACTGCACGTTATTGCCGTAGAGCTCGTGGGCATCGAGGGGCAAATGATAGGCCAGCAGGTTGAGCTGATTTTCGAGCAGCAGGGCCAATCGGCGCCGTTTCATCCCCACTAGCGGCGCCGCCTCCCCCTGCCAAAAGTAGCCGTGATGCACCAGCAGGGTATCGGCTCCCGCCGCCACCGCCTCCTCCACCGCACGGTAGCTGGCGGTCACCGCACTGGCCAGGACGCGAATTTCATCCCGTCCCTCTACCTGCAGGCCATTGGGGGTATAATCCCGAAAGCGAGCGATCTGCAGCAATTCATTGACATAAGCCACTAATTCATCGCGTTTTACCATGCGCTTTTCCTTTGGTTACGCTAATATTTACAGCGAAGCTGGCGAAATATTTGCAATATTAGCGCATCGCTGCGCCGTGTCTTCGATTAGTGCAGGTTAATAACATAATCCCAGACTCAGAGTAATGATTTGATGTCATCACGCAAAATATTCGTATTCTTGCTGGACGCCACCCTGGCCGGCCTGGCATTTGCCTTCGTGTTGCTGCTGCTGTTCCGCCCGGAAACGTTCAGCAAGCATCCCGCCGTAACGATTCAAGAGGCGCCGCCGCCCACGGCGGCGGCCACGCACGGCGCCTCGCCGTCCAGCCCCGCCACGTCCTACGCCGCTGCGGTGCAGGCCGCCGCCCCCGCGGTGGTGAACATCTATACTGCCAAGGTCATCACGCAACGCAGTTCTTCATTTTCAGACAATCCGTTCTTTCGCCATTTTTTTCAGGGAGATTCCGGGGTCCCGCGCCAGCGCCTGGAATCCAGCCTGGGCTCTGGTGTCATCATCAGCTCGCAGGGTTACATCCTGACCAACAATCACGTCGTCAACGGCGCGGACGAAATCCAGGTCGCCCTCACCGATGGACGGAGCGCATCGGCGTCGGTGGTCGGCACCGACCCGGAGACCGACTTGGCGCTGTTGAAGATTAGCCTCACCAATCTCCCCGCCATCGTCTTCGGCCGCCCCGATGATCTGCGGGTCGGCGACGTGGTGCTCGCCATCGGCAATCCCTTCGGCGTGGGACAGACCGTCACCCAGGGCATCGTCAGCGCCACCGGTCGTCAACAGCTGGGCATCAGCACCTTCGAAAATTTCATCCAGACCGATGCGGCCATCAATCCCGGCAATTCCGGGGGCGCCCTGATCAACACCGCTGGACAACTGGCAGGCATCAACACCGCCATCTTTTCCCGCTCCGGCGGTTCCCAAGGCATCGGTTTCGCCATTCCGGCCAATCTGGCCAAGAAGGTCATGGAACAGATTTTGAAACAGGGGCGGGTCATCCGCGGTTGGTTGGGGATCAACGCCCAGGACATTACGCCTGAATTAGCCGAGTCCTTCGGGATAAAACGCCAACAGGGCGCCATTGTATCGGGCGTCTACCCGGGGAGCGCCGCTGATCACGCCGGCCTGATGCCGGGAGATGTGTTGATGCGTGTCGGCGACAAGGACGTGACGGACGCGCTCTCCGCCATGAACGTCACCGCATCCCTGGCTCCGGGTTCGCATGTGGATCTGGCCGTTATCCGCCAGGGCAAACCCCTCACCCTGCACGCCACCATCGGTGAACGTCCGCCGGTACAACAGCAACAGGATTGAACCGGCCCGGCGTCTCAGGGCGCCGCTATGACGGCGTCTCGTTTTCGTTCTTCGCGACGGTGCCGGCAGGATCCTCCTCCACTTCGCTGCGAGACGCCAGGACCCTCGAGAAAAACAAGCCTAACTCGAACAACAGCCACATGGGTACCGCCAACAAGGTTTGCGAAATCACGTCCGGCGGCGTCAGCACCGCGCCGATGACGAATATCGCCACGACCACGTAGGGACGTTTGGCTGCCAACGCCGCGGGCGTGGTAATCCCCGCCCACACCATGAGAATAATGGCAACCGGCACCTCGAAGGCCAGACCGAAGGCAAAGAAGATCGTCAGGGTAAAATCCAGGTATTTGCTGATATCGGTCATCACCGTCACCCCTTGGGGGGCGGCGCCGATCAAAAAGGTGAAGGCCAGGGGGAACACCACGAAATAGGCAAAGGCGATCCCGCTGTAGAATAAGACGATGCTGGAAACCAGCAGCGGCACCGCGATACGCTTCTCCCGGCGATACAGGCCCGGGGCGATGAAACGCCAGATCTGGTGCAGGATATAGGGCATCGCCAGGGCGATGGCCAGGACGAAGACGAATTTAAACGGCGTGAGAAACGGTGAGGCGACCTCGGTGGCGATCATGGTCGCCCCGCTCGGCAAACGCTTCAATAACGGCTCAGCCAACCAGGAATAGAGCTGATTGGTGAAAGGAAACAGCGCCGCGAACACCAGCAAAACAGCCAGCACCATGCGCAACAAGCGGTTGCGCAACTCGGCGAGATGCATCATGAACGGCTGTTCTTGCTGCGGGGTATGTTCAGGATTGCGGGGAGCCATGGTCTTGCTTAGCGGCGGGCGCCGGCTTATCCGCGCCGCCTGGCGGGGCGGAACTCTCTTCGCCACCGGAGGCGGCATTGGCATCGGGCGGCGCCGCGGCGCGGCGGTGTGGATCAAGGTTCTTGTGGAGTTCGGCGACCTCCATCTCTTTGGTCATCAAGCTCTTGATCTCATCGGCCTTGTTGATCTCGCGCTCGAATTCGGTCTTCACCGCACTCATGAACTGGCGGATTCTCCCCAGCCACGAACCGATATTGCGGACCAGCGCGGGAAATTCCTTCGGCCCCACCACCAGCAGGGCGATGACTGCGATCAATACAATTTCGGAAAAACCGACATCGAACATGACTGCGCCGTCATGACTTCTCTTTGCTGGTTTCTTTGCTCGTCACTTCGCCTTCAATGGTATTGCGGGATTGTTGATGTTCGACATGCTCCTTGTCAGGCGTATCCTCGTCGTCCTTTCCATCATTCATGGCCTCGCGAAATCCCTTGACCGCGCCGCCCAGATCACCGCCCAGGTTCCGCAAACGCTTCGCACCAAACAGCAGCAAGACAATCAATAGAATGATCAACAACTGCCAAATACTAATGCCCATCTCAGCTCTCCCAAAAATCATTACCGGCACCGTCGCAACATTTACCGGCTGCAACGACCCTGTCTTCCCGCCATTCTACACGGACGTGCGGCGTACACCCACTAGGGCGACACAAAAATTGCGTATCACCTTGAATTCGTTCACAACAAATTATTTCTTATGCGGACGCGACGCCTTTTCTTCCACCCCGGAAACACCGAACCGCCGCGCCAATTCGTCCAGGACCTGCTCGGGACGTAAACCCTGCTGGGCCAGCAACACCAGGGTGTGGAACCAGAGATCGGCGGTCTCGTAAACGATCTTGTCCGCCGCGCCGTCTTTGGCGGCCAGCACCGTTTCCGTCGCCTCTTCGCCGATCTTCTTCAGGATGGCGTCCAGCCCCTTGGCATACAGGCCCGCGACATACGAATCGGCGGGATCGGCCTGCTTGCGCGCTTCCAGCACCTCGGCCAAACGCTCTAATACATCGCTCATGGAGATTTATCTTTATAGATTGTCCCGGCATCCTTCAGCACCGGCTCCACCGTGACCCAGGCGTCGTGCTCCAAGCGCCGGAAGAAGCAGCTGTGGCGCCCGGTATGGCAGGCAATGCCGCCCACCTGCTCCACCATCAGTAACACCACATCACCGTCGCAATCGAGACGGATTTCCTTCACCCGTTGTTCGTGCCCCGACTCCTCGCCCTTATGCCACAGGCGCTGGCGCGAGCGCGACCAGTACACCGCCTTGCCGCCGGCGGCGGTCTCCTGCAAGGCCTGGCGGTTCATCCATGCCAGCATCAATACCCGACCGCTTCCCGCTTCCTGGGCGATGGCCGGCACCAGTCCGTCGGCAGTCCAGGTGATCTGATCTAGCCATTGGTCGTTCATGGGTTCTAGCGCTGCCTTACAAGCGCACCTCTATGCCTTGGGACGCCAGATAATGCTTGGCCTCCGCCACCGTGTATTGTCCGAAGTGAAAGATACTGGCGGCCAGCACCGCATCGGCGCCGCCCTCCTTGATCCCCACCACCAGATGATCCAGGTTACCCACTCCGCCGGAGGCGATCACCGGGATACTCACTGCATCGCTTACCGCGCGGGTCAAAGCCAGATCAAAACCGTCGCGGGTCCCGTCACGATCCATGCTGGTCAGGAGGATCTCACCAGCACCGGACTCCATCATGCGCCGCGCCCACTTGACCACGTCCAAACCCGTGGCCTTGCGGCCGCCGTGAGTATACACCTCCCACCGCGGCTTATCTTCAACGCTGCCGGCGCGTTTGGCATCAATGGCCACCACGATACACTGCGCGCCGAAACGGCCCGCCGCCTCGCGCACCAGTTCGGGATTGGTCACCGCCGCGGTATTGATTGCCACCTTGTCGGCACCGGCATTGAGCATACGCCGAATATCGGCGGCGGTGCGAATCCCGCCGCCCACTGTCAACGGAATGAAGACCTGGCCGGCCACCTCTTCCACCACATGGGCCATGGTGTCCCGGTCTTCCGCGCTGGCGGTGATATCCAGAAATACCAGTTCATCGGCGCCCTGTTCGTCATAGCGCTTGGCGATCTCCACCGGGTCACCGGCGTCGCGGATACCCACGAACTTGACGCCCTTGACCACCCGGCCCTTGTCCACGTCCAAACAGGGAATGATGCGTTTGGCCAGTCCCATACTAGGTATCCAGTTCGTCCGCCAAACGCTGCGCCTCCGCCAGGTCCAGGCCGCCGTCATAAAGGGCGCGCCCGATGATGGCGCCCATTATGCCTTCCTTGGCGACCGCGCACAGGTGGCGGATGTCATCAAGGCGGGCCACGCCGCCGGAGGCGATGACCGGAATATTGATGGCGCGCGCCAGGTTGACCGTGGCATCGATGTTGACCCCGGTCATCATCCCGTCGCGGCTGATATCGGTGTAGATAATCGCCTCCACGCCCTCGCGTTCAAAGCGCTGGGCGATATCGATCACATCGTGATTGGAGAGCTTGGACCAACCGTCGATGGCGACCTTGCCATCCCGGGCGTCCAGACCCACCATGATGTGGCCGGGAAACTCCGAACAGGCGTCGCCGACGAAGTGTGGCACGTTCACCGCGTTGGTGCCGAGGATAACGAAGCTGACGCCGATCTCCAGGTAGAGTTCGATGGCGTCGTCGTCACGGATGCCGCCCCCCACCTGGATCGGAATGTCCGGATGAGCCTCGGCGATGCGCCGGATAGCGTCGGCATTGACCGGCCGGCCGGCGAAGGCCCCATTGAGATCGACGATATGCAGACGCCGCGCACCGACCTCCACCCAGCGATCGGCAATGGCCACGGGATCGTCTGAGAACACCGTATCATCTTCCATGCGCCCTTGGCGTAAACGCACGCATTTTCCATCCTTGAGGTCAATGGCGGGTATCAGCAACATAACGATTTCCTCATGCTCCCATTCGCAATTCTCCCGCAATCATCCTTGGCCATCCCATTCCATGAAATTGGCGAGGAGGGTCAAACCGGCCTGTTGACTCTTTTCCGGGTGAAACTGCACCGCAAAAATATTATCCCGAGCCAGCGCCACCACCACCTCCTGCCCGTAGCGCACCGTGGCTGCCACCAGCTCGGCGTCGTTGGGTACGGCGTAGTAGCTATGGACGAAATAAAAGCGGCTGTCTTGGGCGATGCCTTCCCACAAGGAATGGGGTCGGCGCTGATGCACCTGATTCCAGCCCATGTGCGGAACCTTGAGCCGCTCGCCGCTGACCGGGTCCGTGAAGGGCACGGGGAAGCCTACCACCCGTCCCGGAAGGATGCCCAGGCCCGAGGTGCCGCCGTTCTCCTCGCTGTAATCGAGCAAGGCCTGCATGCCCAGACAAATGCCTAGAAAGGGTTTGGTCGCCGCGCACTCGCGAATCACCTCATCCAGGCCCAAACGACTCAGTTCGGCCTCGCAATCGCGCAAGGCGCCCACCCCGGGGAATACCACCCGGTCGGCGCGGCGGATCAGATCGGGATCATAGGTCACGCGCAC
>JARRQJ010000050.1:0-17436 GCA_037381915.1 Gammaproteobacteria bacterium
CATAGGGAATGGAGGCATAAGCGGGATTAGGAAGATCCCAGGCGCTATTGGCGACCCAGCTGGGCCCCGTTAGACCGCCGTCATTTCGATATCCGTATATCGTTCCACTTCCAGCTGAGCCGCCTGAGGTGCCCAGCATCAAGTCATAGTCTCCGTCGCCGTCAAGATCGGCCAAGACCGGCGCATCGCGCGAACCAACAAGAGGACTCGTCAGATTCCACGCCGTATTGGGGGTCCAGCTCGGGGTGCTGACGCCACCCGAATTCACGTACGCCAACACGGTAGCGGTACTGTTACCCAGCATAATATCCGGGTTCCCGTCATTATCGAGGTCGGCCACCGCCGGGCCATAAAAGCGATTGAGAGTCAGACCCGCGAATGAGGATGTCCACGTGGTATTAAGGGTCCAGGCCGGCGCAGTATCGCTGCCGGTATTCTCATAGATACAGACGCCGTCACGGTGGCCGACCACCAGATCCAACAGCCCGTCACCGTTCAAATCCGCCAACCTTGGCACGGAATAGGTTTGAGGGTTGGTGCTGGCGCCGGAAATGGAACAGGGCGTGGGAATGTCCCAGGGTGAGCCCGGCTGCTCCAGGGTCCATGTCGGCGCGCTGGCCGTGCCGGTATTCCGAAAAGCGTATATCTGCCCGTTGCTGGCGCCCATCACCAGGTCCGGCACACCATCGCCATTCAGATCCCCCAACGCCGGTTTGCCGTATGTACCCACGTCCCCCGAATCAAAAGCTGTTTGCGGGGACCACGCTACCGATTGGGACAGGCGCACATTGGCCGCGTTCTGGGTCGTCACCACGGCGACATTGGTCCCCGGCAGCCCGGCGACAAAATCGGCCTTGGTCGTCAACAGGGTGCTCGACGGGGCAACGCTTGCCATCAAGCCGGTATTGTTGGTCGTGTCCGCCTCGGGTATGGGACTCGAGCCACCAGAGCCATCATTGGCGATAGCCCCGATGTAGTAAGAACTGCCCGATGGCGATAATCCTTGGGAAGTAGTTATCGTCTGCGTGTCGGAGGCGAATCCAGCCAGGCAGCACGGTACGGTATAGGTGCCGATCAACGTATCTGAGGTGGTCACCGTTGAATCCGTCGAGGCATAGATGCCCACGCTGAAAGAGGCGGAGGCAGCCGGGCTCACTATATTGGTGACGGTGGTCGTCACGTCGAACGTCGTGTTGGCGGGGACGGTGGACGGACCCGTCATGCTGCTTACCACGAAATCCGGCAGCACGCCTTGAATGTTGATGGTGGTCCCGGCGACGCCGGTATTGTTGGTTTCATCGGCTTCCACCACCTCATCACCGATATCGGCCGTGGCGAACAGCACATAGGTACCTTCGGGGAGGTTACTGGGGATCGTCACCTGGGTCGTCACGGTACTCGAAGTTCCGGGCGTCAGACCGACGTCAATACCACCGACGACATTACTCACGCGTCGGGTGCCCAGCTGGGTAACGTTGGACATATCGGGCAAACCGCCGATACTGGGCGCGATGTAGAGACCGACATCGAAGGGCCCGGAGTTGGCGTAGATTTTATTTGCCAGATCAGCGATATTCAGCACCGTGCTGGTGAAAGGGATTTGGCTCCCCACCTGGGCGCTGGCCCCTCCATTCGCGACATAAGTGACGGTGAGGTCCGGCAGAGCCTTGGTAAAACGCAAGGTGGCGATGTGCTTAATGCCGTCCGAATCGGCGCTTATGCCCGTCACATAGGGAGCGGTGTCCCCCTGCGCGTCAACGCCTAATACCAGGGAAACGGGGGTGTCGTTCAAGGTGTTGCCGGAGGTAATCGCATTGCGCGCAACGCCCGACGCATCGTACCTCACCAGCACAATGTCGCTGTTGGTTGCGTATCTGGTCATCGAACCCGCAACATATACATTGCCCATGCCGTCGACCGCGATGGCCGTCGCTTTGTCATCCTCGCCCGTGTTCCCGAACGGCTGCGCCCAGGCCACGGTGCCGGTGCTCGTGAGCTTGAAGGTTATGAAGCGGTGATCGGTGGACGACCCCACTACCCCGGTAATATAGACATTGCCGCTGCCATCGATGGCCATCGCGGTGGGCAGGGCCTCCGGTAAGGAGCTGTATGTCTGTTTCCACTGCAGCGTCCCGACGCCGGCGGCGGTAAAGCTGTATTTGAGGGCGACAATCGCCGGGCTGCCGGCAATGTAGACGTAGCCGGTGATGTATACGTTACCCGCGCCGTCGGTCTTCATGGCCACGGCGCGATCGTTCGTGCCGCCGTCGAATATGACGTCTCCGAGCTGCGTGCCGGCGGAGTCATACATGACCGTGGCGATGTCATCGGAACCGCCGCTGACGGTGCCGCTGACATAGATATTGCCGCTGCTATCCGTGCCGATGCCGACCGCCTTGCTCAGAATGCTCGCTCCACCATTGTCGAAGGGCTGCGCCCACTGCACCGTTCCGGCGCTATCGTACTTGACCGTCAGAAAGGTGCAGGTAGCGGAATTGGTACAGGAGGTCCCGGTGACATAGGAATTGCCGCTGCTGTCGACGACCAGGCCCGTCGGGTCATCGATACGGTTGCCGTTGTCGTAAGGCTGGGCCCACTGCTGCACGCCGCTGGAGTTGTATTTGATTACGACGAAATTATCGTTCGTTCCGGCGTACGCGCCGGCACCGTAGCTGCGGCCCGTCACGTAGACATTGCCGGCCCCGTCCACACCGAGCGCCACGGCCTGGTCGGAATCGGTCCCGTCATAAATTTCATGCCACAGCAGGGTGCCGGATGAATCGTATTTGAACAGCGAGATATCGTAGTTCGTGCCGTTGTTGGTGTCGGCCGCCACGTAAACATTGCCGGCGCTGTCCAGCTTGATGTCCTTCGACAGGGACCAGTTGTCGATCCCTATCGTCGGGTCGTTGGCGGGGTCGGAGTAATCCTGCTTCCACAGCTGGGCGATATCACCGGTCGGCACCGAAGGGCTCGCTACGGTGGCGACGTTGCTCACCTTGAGATTATCCATCTCCATGTACGAGGTCTGCGAGAGATTGGTGTCCTGGACCATGAAGGCTACGGTGATTACCGAATTGCTCGGCGTGATATTGCTCCGGCTGGATGCGTTCCAACCGCACCATAGGTCATTGCCGCACTGATCGAAGTGGATGTCCGCCGCCAGAACATCCGTGCGCTGTGGCACCCCGGCAACCGTCAATCCCGAGGGATTGCTTACGACGCCGTCGAACACCACCATCCCGTAGTACTGTCTGGTCGGGCTGCTTGCGGCAACCTTCATGCGAAAATCGGCGCTAATAGACTGTATGGTGGCGCGTGCGGTAACCGGGAACGTCTTTAAGAGCCACAGCACGCCGCGCGGCCCCCCGTCGGGTGCCGTATACATTTCGGCCGCACCGGCGGGGGGCGGCGGAATCGAAGGGCCATTGGCCGCGCTGTCCAGCGTTACCACGTTTAGATCACCAATCGGACCCGAGGGCGCGCCCGCCAAAGCCGGATTAGTCACATCTTCCGCAAAAGCGGTCCACCCGTTGCCGCAATCTCTGGTATAGGAGGTATTGGGCCCCCCCGCGGCCGCTTTCCAGGAGCCGGTGCACCCAAAGCTTTCAAAGGTTTCCGTGACCGTGGAGCCGGTTGCAGCCGGAGGGGAACTTGCGGACGCGGGGGGCGGCAGCCCGGCCGGATTCTTCTGGTAGGCGAAGGTGACCCCGCTGGTGTCCCCGTCCATGACCACGTCGGCCACACCGTCATTATTCAGATCACCAAGAGCCGGCGCCGCATAATTCAATGTAGCGCCATCGGGATCAGCGATATACCAGTTCCCAGCCGACTGCCAGGACGGCGATGTATTGGTGCCCACGTTCTTGAAGACAAACACGGTCCCATAGAGATCGCCGACCATGAGATCAATAACTCCATCGCCATCGATGTCACCCAAGGTGGGAGAGGTCGAGCTGCTGAGAGCAAATAAACTCCAGGCGGAATTGGCCGACCACACCGGATCGGAGGTCGGGGTGGCCGCGATGTTCTGGTAGGCTTGCGCATTGCCCCCAAGCTTATTGCCCAGCATCACATCCAGTTTATTATCCCCGTTGAGATCCCCCAGGGCCGGGGAGTAGTAATTGCTGGTCTGCGTAAAACCCGTGATATCCCAGGTGGTTTGACGCTGCCACACCGGGGTGTTTGTGGTAGTGACATTCTTGTATGCGCACACCCCGTCTATAGTGCCCACAAGCAAGTCAACCTTGCCGTCGCCATTCATATCCCCCAGGGCCGGCGACGAATAGGTCTGGGGATTGGTTGCCCCCGCGGTAGAGACACTGCAGGGGGTGGTGATCTCCCAACCGGGTTGTTCGGTCCAGGTAGGGGGGGTTGTCCCGGAATTCTTAAAGGCATATAGCTTGCCATCGGCCGCGCCGACCATGAGATCGGGAAACCCGTCCCCGTCCAGATCGGCCATGGCCGGCTTGGCACGTGAGCCGATGTCGGGAACGGAGGGCCAGCCGCTTGTGCCCGGGGGGATCCAGGCCTGGGTCGCGGCGTTGGCGGCTTGTGCTACGAGCAAAAGCAGACATGCGGCTGAGGCGTAGATCGCCGCCATTATCCCGGTGCTGTCATGTCTTGTTGTCATCCGCATACTCTCATCCGCGCTCTCTGTTGACCCCACGTTCCGACCCTGACCGCCATATCGGTTTATTGAAATATCAGGCGCTTAGTCGTACTTCAGTTTGTTTATAAATCAGATTCTCTATTAATCTCCAAAGACTCCCGATTGCTATCCCATTAAAAGGCACCGTCATGCATGCCTGCTTATTCGGGCATTACGGGTGTCCCGGACAGCCCGCCCCGCCATTCATGGTCATTCTGGAAACTCCCGGCCCCGTATTCACCCTCTGGCAATTAAGGGCATTTTGGTTGTAGTCAAACACCGATGCCCAGTTGAAGGTGAGAGGATCGAAGCCCACCCCGTCGATATAGTTGTAGTGGCCAAACGTGTAAACCGAATCAGGCGAGTCCCACCCCGTCGTCGTATTCCAGCCTACCCCGGTGGCGTCAAAGGTGTAGCGTCCTGCAGTCACATCGGGCTGCTGGGCGAGCGCCATCTCGAAATTACCCTCTCCGCCGGGAATCTTGGGATCGTTAATCGTAAGGTTATTGGTGATCTTGATGGGGGAGTTCATATCGTTATAACCCACCCCTCGCATATCGGCCGCAAACACCGATGACATGCTGCCATCCTGAATTGTTTGCGATATCATAGGTTTCTTATCAAGGAAGGGCTTGTAGGCCTCCATGGACATGGTGCCGTCCGCGCTGGTCAGCACCATCCGGAACACGGTGGCGGTGGGCGTCTGCGAGCCGTTGCCCGATACCTTGGCCGACAAGAGTGGGTCGTTTGTAGGGTTGGGTAAATTGGGATTGCCGAAGGGATTGCCCACCTGCATCTGGTTCTGAAGGAACGACGCGGTCATGTTGTCATTGCCGATCACCAACCGGGAATTACCGCCGCCGGATGGGGAGGATTGAGCTTTCGTAATCGCGGTGGTCCCTGAAGTACTGGACCCGGGGCCCCACTGGGTGTAGGACTCTATGGCGAAGCCCGAGGCGGGGTCACCCACCAAGGTATGAAAATAGGCAACACCACCCACCGTGACGATGGAGATTTCGAATGGGCTGGGATCGCCGTTACCCCATTGATTGAGAGAGTCACAGCCGGTGGATGCAAAAGAACAATAACCTTGTTGATTGGTCCACAGGCCGTCAGGTTGCGTCGGTTGAAAATTGGTGGAAAAACCCGCCGCCTGGGCAGCATGGCTAAGAACAGCCAGAACAACAAAGCAACATAAGGATAAGCAGCCGGTAACGAACCCCTTCGCGGAATCCATTACGACCACCCGACGTCCCCTAATTCCCTCTCCGCGCAAGTGCATAGCGAGTAATCTCTAAATTACTTTGCCAGCATGATTATTGGCATGTGTCGCCACCTTAGCACCCGCCTCGATTTCGTGTCAATATAGCCCAACAGCCCTTACATCCCCCAGAATTAATTTAAGTTTTCCGTAATTTTCACCGCCGTTTTAACGCGTACTGCACCCCTGCCAAGGACCGCTCCGAGCCCCCGGCGACCGGCATGATTCTGCGTGGAAGGGCCGCCGGGGCGGACTCAGCTTGCACCGGCAACCCGGTGTCTGGGCCCGCGTCTCCGCAACAATTTTTCGATTTACTTAATATCGACCACATCGCCATGGATTGAACCCAAATGGCGCGGACTTGCCTGCCTTGATGACCGCGTCACACCGACTCGCGTGAGCGACGACGACCCGCTTTTCCGCAAAGAAGCGGTGGAATGGATTTGGCCCAGCCGCGCATTCATGTTAATAATCTCGGGCAATGTCCGTTAATTCAGGATAGGCCCCCATCAAGCCAAACCGACGGACAAATGCGCGCCAACCTACAGGGACTTTAGGCCTGGAAGCTGCCCATATGAAAAGACTCTCGGACTCGGAAAACGCCCTTTTGAGCGGTTATCGCAAGGAAGGGTTCATGCTGCTCAAGAAAAAGCGCTTCAGGGAAGCGGTGCCGCCGCTCAAAAGCGCATTGGCCTTGTCGCCGTCCAACACCAAGGTTCTCGGGGGGCTCGCCTTCGCCGCCCGCAAGATCGGCAAGTTCGACGAGGCCATCGACTACTATCAGGCCTTGTTGCGCCATTCGCCCCGCGACTATCAGGCATGGTGCGCCATCGGGGAATGTTATAAAGGCAAGAAACGCTGGGCGGAGGCCATCCCCTTTTTCAAGCAGGCTTTGGCAATCAATCCCGACGACGAGTATTCCCTGGCCGGACTGGGGGATGCCTACCGCGGCACCGATCAAAGCGACGAAGCCATCGAGGTCTGGAAAAGACTCATCAGCCTGAACCCCGACAACACCTATGTATTGACCAGGCTGGGGGACCGTTACCGCGCCAAAAAAGATTGGGACGCGGCCATCGGCTATTACCAGAAAGTGCTGAAACTCAATCACCAGGATATTTTCGCCCTGACCGGTCTGGGGGATTGCCACAGAGGTAAGGAACAAAATCAACAGGCCATCGAGGTCTGGGAACGGATTATCGCGCGGACGCCCAATAACAAATATATCCTGGGCCGCCTGGCCGACGTACATCGCAAGGAAAGTCGCTGGCGCGAGGCCATAGGCTATTATGAGCGGGTCCTGGCGATAGAGAGCCGGGACCTCTATGCCCTCACCGGTCTTTATTGCGCCTATTCCCTGGGACTGTCGGACAATACCAAGGCGGCGCAGATCGAAAACCGTATCGCCAAGATCGAACCCAGCAAAAAGACCCTCTATATGAAACTGGGCGATGCGTACAAACACGCGCGGCGCTTCGCCGATGCCAAGGAATGCTACGCAAAGGTATTGGCCATCGACCCGGGCAACGAAGCGGCGCGGGTCAAATCCCGGGAACTGGGCTGAACCCGCCGCCGGCGGCCGTACTCCCGCTTGATTACACCGATACCGCGAACATGCGCTCGAGCGCGCGCTGCGCGTCCGCCGCAATGCCGTCCGGCACGCGAATGCGATTCACCACCTTGTCTTCCAGCAGGTTTTCCAGTGTCCACAACAGATGCTGCGGGTCGATGCGGAACATGGTGGAACACATGCAGATCGTCGGGGACATGAAATGCACGTGCTTGCCCTCGTCCTTGTGGCGCTCGTGCAGGCGGTTGACGAGATTGAGTTCGGTACCCACCAGCCAGCGGCTGCCGGGCGCGGATTCGGCGACGGTCTCGATAATGAATTCCGTCGAGCCCACATAGTCCGACTTCTGGCAGACCTCGAAAGAGCATTCGGGATGGGAGATGACCCGGCCCTCGGGAAACCTGGCGCGGAAGGCGTCGACCTGCTCCGGGCGGAACATCTGATGCACGGAACAAAACCCCTTCCATAAGATGATCTTCGCCCCCCGGATCTGCTCGGGCGTCAGCCCGCCCATGGGCTGCATGAAATCCCAGGTGACCATTTCCTCCAGGGGAATCCCCATGCCATAGCCGGTGTTGCGGCCCAGATGCTGGTCGGGAAAGAACAACACCTTGCCACGCTGCCGCAAGGACCACTCCAGGACCCGGCGTGCATTGCTGGAAGTGCACACGATACCGCCATGACGGCCGCAAAAGCCCTTCAGGTCGGCGGCGGAGTTGATGTAGGTCACCGGCGTGACGGTTTGATCCGCATCGCCCAGGACTTCGTGCAGTTCACGCCACGCCCGCTCCACCTTGGTGAGATTGGCCATGTCCGCCATGGAGCAACCTGCGGCGAGGTCCGGCAGGATGGCGGTTTGTTCCGGGCGCGACAGGATATCCGCCACCTCGGCCATGAAATGCACGCCGCAAAACACGATGAACTCGGCCTGCGACTGCGCAGCCAGGCGCGACAGCTTCAGGGAATCACCGGAGAAATGGGCGTGGCGGAATACTTCTTCGCGCTGATAATGATGCCCCAGAATAACCAGGCGCTCGCCGAGCCGCTGTTTGGCCGCGACGATGCGCCCATCGAGTTCCGCGTCATCGAGTTGGGAAAAATCTTGGATCGCCAGTGCAGTCGCCGCCATGACCGGATCTTCACCTTGACTAGTGCGAGATGTCCCTACCTTAACCGGCGTTCGGCTGCTTTCGCAACCGGATCCCCAGTTCACGCAAATGCACGTCCGCCACCGGCGACGGTGCGTCGGTCAACAGACAGGTGGCCGACTGGGTCTTGGGGAAGGCCATTACGTCGCGAATGGACGAAGCCCCGCTCATCAGCATCACCAGGCGATCCAGCCCGAACGCCAGACCGCCGTGGGGCGGACAGCCGAACGACAGCGCCTCCAGCAGGAAACCGAACTTCTCCCTGGACTCCTCCTCATCGATGCCCAACAGGCGGAACACCGCCTGCTGCATCTCGGGGCTGTGAATACGGATGGAGCCGCCGCCGATCTCGGTGCCGTTGAGCACCATGTCGTAGGCGCGCGAGATACAGTTGCCCGGGTCGGCCGCCAAATCGGCGGGGTCGCTGACCTGCGGCGCGGTAAACGGGTGATGCAGGGCCACCCAGCGGTTCTCCCCGGCGTCCCATTCGAACATGGGGAAGTCCACCACCCACACCGGCCGCCAGCCCCGCTCCACCAGGGCGCGGTCATGGCCGATCTTGACGCGCAGCGCGCCCATGGACTCGTTCACCACCTTGGCCTTGTCGGCGCCGAAGAAGATCAAGTCGCCGTTTTCGGCGCCGCAGCGCTGCAGGATGGTGGTGACCACCTCATCGGGGAGGAACTTGACGATCGGCGACTGCAGGCCGTCCCGCCCGGCCTGCACGTCGTTGACCTTGATATAGGCGAGGCCCCTGGCGCCGTAGCGCGCCACATAGGCGGTGTAGTCGTCGATCTCCTTGCGGGTGAGCTCGCCGCCGGCGGGGATGCGCAAGGCCGCCACCCGGCCGTGGGGATCCACCGCGGGGGCGGAGAACACCTTGAAGTCGACGGCGGCCATCACGTCCTTCAGCTCCACCAGCTCCAGCGGAATGCGCAGATCGGGACGGTCCACCCCGAAGCGCCGCATGGACTCGGCGTGGCTCAGACGCGGGAAGGGCGAATGCAGCGGCACTTCCAGCACCTGGGCGAACAACTCGCGGATCATGTCTTCCATCAAGGTCATAATCTGATCTTCCTTGACGAAGGACATCTCGATATCCAGCTGGGTGAACTCGGGCTGGCGGTCGGCGCGCAGATCCTCGTCGCGGAAGCAGCGCACAATCTGATAATAACGATCCATCCCGGACACCATCAGTATCTGCTTGAACAACTGCGGCGATTGCGGCAGGGCGAAGAACTCGCCGGGGTGCGTGCGGCTCGGCACCAGATAGTCCCGCGCCCCCTCCGGCGTGGACTTGGTGAGGATGGGGGTTTCGATATCCAGGAAGCCGCGCTCGTCGAGGAAACGACGCAACTCCCGGGTCACCTGGGACCGCATGATCAGGCGCCGCTGCATCTCGGCGCGACGCAAATCCAGATAGCGGTGACGCAGGCGCACCTCTTCGCCCAGCTCCGCCTCATCTTCGATCTGGAAAGGCAGGGCCTCGGAACGATTGAGGATCTCCAGGCGCTCGCAGTCGATCTCCACCTGACCGGTGGGCAGGTGGGGATTCTCCGTTCCGGCGGGGCGAGGACGGACCCGCCCCTCGACCCGCAGCACGAACTCGCTGCGCACCCGTTCCGCGGCGACGAAGTTGTCGGGTACGGCGGGGTCAAAGACGACCTGCACGATGCCTTCGCGGTCACGCAAATCGACGAAGATCACGCCCCCATGGTCGCGCCGGCGGTGCACCCAGCCGCATACCTCGACACGTTGATCCACCAAAGATTCATTTACATGGCCGCAATAATGGCTACGCATTTATCAGTTTCCCAGAATTCAAGGCTTGATTTGCCGCGGGTAAAGGGCGTCAATATTACTTTTTAGGCAGCGTTTCCGCAACGTCGGCCACGGTTGGCGGGTGGTCCTGTTGCCATTTGGGCACCACCACACCCATGGAGATGATCATTTTCAGGCCCTCATCCACGCTCATCTCCAGCTCCACCACATCGCGTCGCGGCACCATCAGAAAAAATCCCGAGGTGGGGTTGGGGGTGGTGGGGACATAGACATTGATCACCTCTTGGCCGGTCTTGGCCTGGGCCTCCCCCACCTCGGTCCCGGTCTGAAAGGCCAGGGTCCATAGACCCCTGCGCGGGTACTCGATGAGCAGGACCTTGCGAAAGGAGTCCCCTCCGGAACTCAACAGGGTTTGAGAGAGCTGCTTGACGCTGGAATAGATGGATCGCACCAACGGGATACGGTGCAGGATCGCCTCCCACGCGGCCAGCAGTTGCTGACCGAAAAAATGCGCCATCACTATGCCGGTGGACAGCACCACTACCACCGACAGCACCACCCCCAGGCCGGGGATATGGACCCCCAGGAGCCGATCGGGGCGGTAGGCATCCGGCAATACCACCAGGGTGCGGTCCATGAGATCCACCAGCAGCTTCACCACCAGCACGGTCACCCCGATGGGCAGCCATACCAGCAGGCCGGCGATCAAGTAACGGCGCAGGCGGGCCATGGACGGTCGGCCTCAATCGGTGGTGCAGGCGGGACAGGCGCCGGCGCCGCACACGGCCTGCGGGCGCTCACGGCCACCCTTGACACTGATACCGGCCAACGACGGCAGCTTCCGCAGGTTCGGTTCCCCACAAGCGGGGCAGTCGCTCAAAGGCGCCTCGCTCATCTTTTGCCAGGCCTCCGTCCGCTGGCCGCAGGCGGAACAAACATATTCATAAATCGGCATAAGAATTACCTCACGAGTCAAATTGATCTAAGCCCCCGCCCACATGAACGACGGCATACGGCCAAATCCCGGGCATTTTATCTGGAAATATATACCCTGCAATATGATTTCATCATAACCCCATATCCGACTTTGAAATACAACACAGTTTATTTTCTTCTTGCGAAATCAGCACATATCCACTAGTGTAGTGCGCAGACACTTCATCCGCTTGCCGGAAAGAGGTGGCTAATAACTAAAGGCAATGCCATTACCATGAAGGAGGAGAACCCGTGAGTCAGCAAAAAACCGCCACCCAGGATGATGCAACCATCGTAATCGCTGCTTTCGCGATCGTCTTTTTGATTCTTTTCATTTTTTACTAGTCCAGGATCAGGCCAAGCTAGCTCAACAACAACAATAATATTCATCCCGGCAGCTGCCGGACGCGGGGACTAGATCAAGCGAAAGGGAAGGTAAGCAATAGCGGACCTTCCCTTTTTTCTGTTTACTCAATTTCACGCGCCGTTTGACAGAACCGCCGGTTCCACGGCCGCCCGCTGTTTCAACGCCGTCTCATGTCTCCGCCGCTTTGGCGGTTTCCTTGCCACCGCCGGTCTTATCCTTGTCCGCCGACTTGGCCTCGCCCGCCGCAGGTTTCTCTCCCGTCTTCTTCTTACCTCCGTCCTTGAAATCCGTGGCGTACCAGCCAGCGCCCTTGAGACGGAAACCCGCCGCGGATATCAGTTTCTGCAAATCGGGCCGCCCGCACTCGGGGCAGTCCGACAACGGCTCCTCGCTGATCTTCTGCAGAGCCTCCAAGCGATGACCACAAGCCTCGCACTGATACTCATATATAGGCATGCCGCACCCTTTCTTTACCATGGTTCTCTACGTGATTATGCTTGAATTTCATACTCAGCACCTCATAAATGTGGGCCCGCATGGCCGGGTTCAAGAGGAACGTGACACGGTCATTCGCGTTTGAAGGGGGGAGGCGTGTACACTGCTTCCACGAGGACCCGCCCGAACCCATACAAAGCTGACAACCTGAATCATCGATGAGCGCCCCCTCTACCAGCAGTTTCTCCGCGGGCAACCGACGGGACTGGAAGGCCATCCGCACCCTGCTTCCCTACCTGTGGGAATATCGGGCGAGGGCGCTGCTGGCGCTGGGTTGCCTCATCCTCGCCAAGGTGGCCAACGTCTCCATCCCCCTGGCGCTCAAGGGCATCGTCGACAGCCTGGACAGCGCCCACCATGCGGTCCTGGTCCTGCCGGTGGCCTTTCTGATCGCCTACGGGGCCATGCGCATGTCTGCCTCCCTGTTCAGCGAGCTGCGCGACGCCATCTTCGCCAAGGTGACGCAACGCGCCATCCGCCGCGTGGCCCTGCAGGTCTTCCGCCACCTGCACTCACTGGCGCTCAAATTTCACCTGGAACGCCAGACCGGCGGCGTGTCCCGGGACATCGAGCGCGGCAGCCGCGGCATCAGCTTTCTGCTCACCTTCATGCTGTTCAACATCATCCCCACCCTGGTAGAGATCGCCCTGGTGGCCGGCATTCTGCTGGTAAAATATCGCGCCGCCTTCGCCGTGATCACCTTCGGCACGGTGGCGATCTATATCGCCTTCACCCTGGTGGTCACCGAGTGGCGCATGAAATTCCGCCGCACCATGAACGAAATGGATTCCAAGGCCAATACCCGCGCCATCGACAGCCTGCTCAATTACGAGACCGTGAAATATTTCGGCAACGAGAACTTCGAGGCGCGGCGTTACGATGAAAACCTCTCGGTGTGGGAACAGGCGGCGGTGCGCAGCCAGACCTCCCTGTCCCTGCTCAATTTCGGCCAGGGCGCCATCATCGCCTCCGGTATTACCTGGCTGTTGTTCATCGCCGCCGCGGGCGTGGTGGACAAGAGCCTCACCATGGGAGACCTGGTGCTGATCAACGCCTATCTGCTGCAGCTGTTCATTCCTATGAACTTCCTCGGCTTCGTCTACCGGGAGATCAAACACTCCCTCGCCGACATGGAAAAGATGTTCAAGCTGCTGGAAGAAAACCCGGCGATCCGCGATAAACCCGGGGCGCAGGCCCTGGAAGTAGGGGACGGCGCCATCCGCTTCGAGCGGGTCAATTTCGGCTATACCCCTCAGCGGCAAATCCTGTTCGACGCCGATTTCGCGGTGCCCGCCGGACACAAGGTCGCGGTAGTCGGCGCGAGCGGCGGCGGCAAATCCACCCTGGTGAGATTGTTGTTCCGCTTTTACGACATTGACAGCGGCCGCATCCTCATCAACGGCCAGGACATCCGTGCCGTCACCCAGCACAGCCTGCGCGCCGCCATCGGCATCGTGCCGCAGGATACGGTGCTGTTCAACGACACCATCTACTACAACATCGCCTATGCCAAACCGGAGGCGTCCCGCGACGAGGTGATTCGCGCCGCACGCATGGCCCACATCCACGAGTTCATCAGCTCCCTGCCGGAAGGCTACGATGCGATGGTGGGCGAACGGGGACTGAAACTCTCCGGCGGTGAAAAACAGCGCATGGCCATCGCCCGCGTGATCCTGAAAAAGCCGCGCATCCTGGTATTCGACGAGGCCACCTCGGCCCTGGATTCCGGTTCCGAGCAGGCGATACTCGGCGAACTGCGCGCCATCGCCGCCGATCACACCACCCTGGTCATCGCCCATCGCCTCTCCACCATCGTGGACGCCGATCAGATCCTGGTACTGGAAAAGGGCAGGATCGTCGAACGCGGTCCCCATCAGAACTTACTGGCGCAGGGCGGTGTCTATGCACATTTATGGGCCTTGCAACAGGAAGAACGCCGCAAGGAAAGCATCGCCCAGGCCGCGCCCGGCGCGGCGCTGTGAGCGGCGATCGGGCAAAACGGATCCCGCTCAATCTGTGCTAACGTAATACATCATGGACACATCACCCGCCAGTCCGCCCGCCGACCCCCTCACCCTGCGCCGCGTGGCGATCGACACCTACCGGGAAAACGTCGCCTACCTGCACCGCGACTGCGCCGTCTACCGCGCCGAGGGCTTCCAGGCCCTGTCGAAAGTGGAGATCGCCGGCAACCACACCCGCATCTTCGCCGTCCTCAACGTGGTGGACGACGCCGCCATCGTCACCGAAACCCAGCTGGGGCTGTCGGAACAGGCCTTCGACCAATTGGGCCACCCGGAGGGCGACCCGATCCGGATCGCCCACGCGGAACCGCCCCGCTCCATGGATGCGGTGCGGCGCAAGATCACCGGCGAGCGCCTTACCCTGGAAGACTTCCAGGGCATCGCCTTCGAGATCACCGACAACCGTTATTCGAAAATGGAGATGGCCGCCTTTCTGGTGGCGGCGGGAGAATCCGGCCTCGACCGCGATGAGGTGTTGTATCTGACCCGCGCCATGCTGGAATCGGGCGAACGCCTGGACTGGCAGGAAGCGCTGGTGGCGGACAAACACTGCATCGGCGGCATCCCCGGCAACCGCACCTCCATGCTGGTGGTGCCCATCGTCGCCGCTCACGGCATGCTGATCCCCAAGACCTCCAGCCGGGCCATAACCTCGCCGGCGGGCACCGCCGACACCATGGAGGTGCTGGCCAGGGTCAACCTGGCGCCGGAGACCCTGCGGGACATCGTCCGCCATCAGCGCGGCTGCCTGGCCTGGGGCGGGACCGCCCGTCTCGCGCCGGTAGACGACGTGCTGATCTCGGTGGAACGGCCCCTGGGTATCGACGCCCCCGGCCAGCTGGTGGCATCCATCCTTTCCAAGAAGCTGGCGGCGGGTTCCACTCACCTGCTCATCGACATCCCGGTGGGGGCCACCGCCAAGGTCCGCCACATGCGCGAGGCCCTGCAGTTGCGCAAACTGTTCGAATTCGTCGGCGACCGGCTGGGACTGCACCTGGAAGTGGTCATCACCGACGGCCGTCAGCCGGTGGGCCGCGGCATCGGCCCGGCGCTGGAGGCGCGGGATGTGATCCAGGTATTGGAGAATCACCCTGACGCCCCGCCCGACCTGCGCCAGAAGGCCTTGCGCCTCGCCGGCCGGGTGCTGGAGTTCGATCCCGACGTGCGCGGCGGCGAGGGCTACGCCATCGCCCGCGACATCCTCGACTCCGGACGTGCCCTCGCCAAGATGAACGCTATCATCGACGCCCAGGGACGCCGCGAGGACGCTGAACTCAAGCCGGGCCCCATCAGCTTCGAGGTCAAGGCGGACCGTGACGGCGTGGTCACCGCCATCGACAATTATCTGGTGGCGAGAATGGCGCGCATCGCCGGCGCACCGATGGACAAAGGCGCCGGCGTGGACCTGGCCAAGAAACTCGGCGACCCGGTACAGCAGGGGGAACTGCTCTATCGCGTCCACGCCGAATTTCAAGGTGACTTCAAATTCGCCCAGGCCCTCCATGAGGAACGCGGCAGCGGCTTTCGCATCGGCGAACCGGATCAGGTCCCCAAACTCTATGTCGAGTTTTGAATGATATGACAGCGCCCGTTTTACCCGACACCCTGCTCCTCGGTTTTCCCGAGTACGTCGCGCCCGCCCAGCGCCTTGCCAAACAGCTGAACTGTCCGTATGAACAGGTGGCGATCCATCGCTTCCCGGACGGCGAAAGCAAGGTGCGGCTGCCCGCCTCTTTGCCCCGGCATGTGATCCTGTGCCGCAGTCTCGACCATCCCAACGATAAACTGGTCGAATTGCTGTTGACGGCGGAAACGGCCCGCGCCGCCGGTGTGCAGCGACTGACCCTGGTCGCGCCCTATCTGTGCTACATGCGGCAGGACATGGCCTTTCACCCCGGCGAGGCCGTCAGCCAGCGGATCATCGGGCGCTGGCTGGCGGGCCTGTTCGATACCGTCATCACCGTCGATCCTCATCTGCATCGCGTCAAGCAGCTCAGCGAAGCCGTGCCGGCGCGCCGCAGCATCAGTCTCAGCGCCGGCCCCTTACTGGCGGCGTTTCTGCACCAGCGAATCGGCAAGGCCCTGCTGGTGGGGCCCGACAGTGAATCACGGCAATGGGTGGAGCAAATCGCCGGTTGCGCCTGCATGGAATATCTCGTGGCGGAAAAGCAACGCTTCTCCGATAAAGATGTGCATATCAAACTGCCGGCGCACAATCTGCGGGATCGCGCCGTGGTCATCGTGGACGACGTCGCCAGTACCGCCCGCACCCTGGCCGTCACGGCGCAACAACTGCTGGGCGCGGGCGCAACGGAAATCCATTGCTGCATCACTCACGCGATTTTCGCCGAGGACGCGGAGGCGGTATTGCGCAGCGCCGGCATCAGCCACATCTGGAGCAGCGACAGCATCCTGCATTCCTCCAATACCATAGAGCTCTGCGGTATCCTCGCCGCCGCCGTCACGGGCTAACCGCCCATGCCCTTCAATCCGAAGCAAATGCTCGGCCTGATATTGATCGTTGCGCTGCTGCTGGCCTTCGTCCAGGTGGGCATCCTGACCATCGCCTTCGAAAAACTCGGGCTCTCGAGCCACTCCGCCTTCATACTGCTGTTCGCCTCCCTGTTCGGCAGCGCCATCAATCTGCCCGTCATGAAAGTCAAGGCCGAACGGCCCGACCTGGAAAACATTCCGGAGCAATTGCGCGAACTGATGACGCAGGCCCTGCGCAAGTTCCAGGGCTACACCGTCATCGCCGTCAACGCCGGCGGCTGTCTCATCCCGGTCATGTTTTCCTATTACTTGATTCATTCCCATCAAATCGGCATTCCGAAAATCATCGCCGCCACCCTCATCGTCACCGCCATCTGCCGTTGGGCCAGCCGTCCCGTCCCCGGGGTGGGCGTCGGCATGCCGGTGTTCATCGCCCCCATTGCCGCCGCCATCACCGCCATCGCCATCGACCCCGAACACAGCGCGCCCCTCGCCTACATCTGCGGAACGCTGGGGGTATTGATCGGCGCCGATTTGCTGCGCCTCACGGACATACGCAAAATGGGCGTGCCCATGGCCTCCATCGGCGGCGCCGGCACCTTCGACGGCATTTTCATCACCGGCATCGTCGCCGTGCTGCTCGCCTGAACGCCGCCGGCGTTTCGTCAAT
>JARRQJ010000051.1:0-5751 GCA_037381915.1 Gammaproteobacteria bacterium
CCGTGACTATCTGAAAAGGGTTATGACTTACACCGTGATATATGAAGAACGTCTGGGTCGCACACCGGTACCACTACTGGAACGCATGCAGCCTATTCCGGGCGAGCCCACTGTCATCTCATCCGACAATCCACGAGACAACGACGCGTCGTAAGCGCAACGTATAAGAGGACTAAACGTCTTTTCGCCACAAGTTGAATTATGGAGCTACCTCCAGGTGCCGGATAATGCTAAATTGCCGGCATAATGCCTGCTTTCGGCCAGAGGCAGAGATACAGAAGACCCCATATCTAACGTATAAACCTTGTGGCGCCTATATCAAATAACAACGAACCAATTATAGTCGCGGGTAACTCGCACGTACTGGGTTTCACTTTATTGATTGCATAGCTGGTTCAACCGTTAGACTTTCTACTTCTGATTCAGTCTGCTCTAGGGCTGACATAATCGCATTTACGTAGGCCGGCGCAGCGGCCTGGCGCACCCCACTGGCAGGGCAAAATGGTGTTGGTAAGTTGCAGCCGGGAGAAAAAATATACCCTGTGGTATACCCTGTCGCGTGTGGCGCCTATTGGCAGGGGCGGTGTATATTTATAACTTGTTGTTTTTGCTGGTGGGCCGTGTAGGATTCGAACCTACGACCAACTGGTTAAAAGCCAGCTGCTCTACCAACTGAGCTAACGGCCCTCGGAAAGGGCGGCATTTTAACCGCTTTTCACATGCTTGTTCAATGTCTTATTGATCAGCGGCTTGGAATTGAGAGTCATTATTATCCACCCCGCACCATTCCTGCGAGGAAACGCCGTCTCCCCGGGTCAAACGACATAACGGGTGGGATCGGCCACACCCGCCGCCGCAAAGCCCGCGCGGCGCAAGCGGCACGAATCGCAGCGGCCGCAGGCGCGGCCCTGCTCGTTGGCCTGGTAACATGACACGGTCATGGCGTAATCCACGCCCAGACGCAGCCCCGCTTGAATTATCTGGGACTTGCTCAGTTGAATGAGCGGGGTGTGGATATGAAACGGCCTGCCCTCGACCCCGGCCTTGGTGGCGAGGTTGGCGGTTCGTTCAAAGGCGGCGATGAACTCGGGCCGGCAATCGGGATAGCCCGAATAATCCACCGCGTTGACGCCGATGAAAATGTCCTGCGCCGCGATCACCTCGGCCCAACCCAGGGCCAAGGCCAGGAACACGGTATTGCGCGCCGGGACATAGGTCACCGGGATACCCTCGCCTGCCTGCTCGGGGACGGCGATTGCGGCATCGGTAAGGGCCGAACCGCCGATGCCTGCCAAATCCAGGGTAATGGTCTTGTGCTCCACCGCTCCCAGCGCCGTCGCCACCCGGGACGCGGCCTGCAATTCGGCGCGGTGGCGTTGGCCATAATCGAAGCTCAAGGCATAAGCGCCGTAATGCTGGGCGCGGGCCATGGCGAGTACGGTGGCCGAATCCAAACCGCCGGAGACCAGCACCACCGGGGAATAAAGAGAGAAACCGGATCGCGCAACACACGACTCATCCATACGGAATCGCTGAACATCTCGTCATTCCGGGTGCAGCGCAGCGGAGAACCGGAATCCCACAATCGTCCGAGTTAGAACACTGGATTCCGGCTTTCGCCGGAATGACATCTTTACGAATGAGTCAGACCTTCCTTAATGCTTGATGCGACTGTTTACCGCCCCGGCTCGTCGCCCCACAGGTATTTGTGCAACTGTATCTGGAAGCGCACCGGCAAGCGGTCGGTCACGATCCAGTCCGCCAGTTCCCGCGCCGGCAGTTGCCCCGCGCTGGGCGAAAACAGCACTTCGCAGCGCTCGGTGAGCCGCTGCTCCGCCGTCACCTGTTTGGACCACTCGTAATCGCCGCGGTCGCAGATCACAAACTTTACCTGGTCCTTGGCGGTAAGGTGCTCCACGTTGGCAAAGCGGTTCCTGGCCGCCTCTCCCGAACCGGGGGTCTTGAAATCCACCACCTTGCTGACCCGGCGATCGACTTCATCCACGGCGAGGGCGCCGCTGGTCTCCAAGGACACCTGGTAACCCGCATCACACAACCGGATCAACAAGGAGAGACAGGCCTTTTGCGCCAGGGGTTCACCGCCGGTCACGGTAACATGACGGACACCATACTCGGCCACCCGCTGCATCACGGCGTCGAGATCCATTGACTCGCCGCCATGAAAGGCATAGGCGGTATCGCAATAGTGACAACGCAGCGGGCAGCCGGTGAGACGCACGAACACCGTCGGCACGCCGACGCTGCGACCTTCCCCTTGCAGAGACAAAAAGATTTCGGTGATACGCAGATTCATGGCGGAAACCTTCGCGATCGGCTTACAAGCCTTCGACTTGTGGCTGAACCCCGACCGCCGTAGCTAAATAATAGCTAATTCTTCAATGTCCTTCCGCCTTCATCTTCTGCAGTCGCCGCTCGGCCAGCTGCGCGGCCGTACTTTGCGGATAGCGCACCTTGAGCTGTTCCAGCGTCGCCCGCGCCTTAGTCCACTCGCCCAGCTCGTAGAAGCTGAATCCGAGCTTCAACATGGCATCGGGTACCTTGGGGCTTTGCGGATAGCCATTGATCACCTTTTTGAACTCATTTCCTGCTTCCTTGAAGCGCCGCTGCGCAAAGTCCGCCTCGCCAATCCAGTATTGGGCATTATCCGCCAGCCGGCCGCCGGAAAACTTCCTGAGCATTTGTTGAAACCCGGCTATAGCGTCATCGTAATGGCCATTCTTGAGCAGGTCGAAGGCCTTGTCATAGGCGGCCTGTTCCAGCTCCGGATTGGGCGGCGGCGGAGCCGCCCCCATGGCCGACGAAGGTGGTGTCGTCGCCGGCGCAGGAGGGGTCACGGCGGGTGAGGGAACCATAGCACCCGGCGCCGCAGTCACACCTGGCGTCGTCATCGGCACGGCGGCGGTCGACTGCGACGGCGGGGCGGCCTTGGCGGCAGCCTCCAACTGCTGCAGGCGCCGATCAATGTCCAGATACAAATCGCGCTGACGCTGCTTGATCCCTTTAATATCGTTGCCCTGCATCTCGAGATCGCCGCGCAGCTTCTGCACGTCCTCCTGCAAACGTTGGATGCGGGATAGCAGAGCGGCCATGGCCGGTCCGCCCAGCACCCGTTCCAGCTTGCTGACCCGCGCCTCCAGCGATGCGTCGCCGCTCTGCCCCGTGACGGTAACCACCGGCGCTCCTTGTGAGTCCGCCGCCGCGGCGGGGACCGCCGTCACCGCCGCGACGCACACCGTCAGCACGCCACTCCAGGCGACGCGCATTATCATCAGGGACCGCCGTAGACGATTTCAACGCGGCGATTCAAACTCCAGGCGGCTTCGTCATGCCCCAAGGCGGCGGGGCGCTCTTCCCCGTAACTGACCGTGCTGATCTGGTCCGCCGAAACGCCCATCAGCTTCATCATTTCCGCCACCGCCTTGGCGCGGCGTTCGCCCAAGCCGATATTGTACTCGCGGGAGCCGCGTTCATCAGTGTTGCCTTCCAGGGTCACTTTGACGTCGGGGTGCTTCGCCAGGTAATCGGCATGCGCCTGGATGATCGCGCGGTCGTCGTCATGCACGGTACTGCTGTCGAAATCAAAATAGACCACCTTCTTGGACAATAGCCCCGAGGTCTCGCTGGGCGCCCCATTCCCTTCCATGCCGGTTGCGCCACCGGGCAAGGGGGTTGCTTCCTCGCCGCCGCCCGGCGTCACTGGCGTGGTCGTAGCGGATTCCGGCGCCTTTTCGCCTGCGCCCTGGCCGCCTGCTCCCTCTTGTTTCTTTACGCCACCAGTCGTGCCACATGCCCCCAGCATCAAAACTGGGATGATGATGAGTCCGACCTTGATCCACTTTTTCATGTTGAGCTCCTGTCCTCTAGTTTATCTTCGGGTCTATTGTCGTAAGGGTGCCCACGCCGGTTCCCGTGCATCACCCTCGCGGGCTGAAAGGCGTTGTTTCACCCGGCCATCCACCGATACCGCCGCCAACACCCCGCGCATTTTTTCTTCGGTGGCATAAATTATCATCCTACCATTTGGCGCGAAACTCGGCGACTCGTCGAGCTTGCCGTCGGTTAGCACCTGCATCGCGCCGTTTTGCAGATTCAACACCGCGATCCGAAAACGGCTATCGCCACCGCTGTGCACCATTACAATGCTTTTACCGTCGGCCGAGTACGATGCCCGTGCATTGTAGCTGCCTTCAAAGGTCAAACGCTGGGCATGCCCGCCACGGGACGGTATGCGATAAATCTGCGGCGAGCCGCCCCGGTCCGAGGTAAAAATGATAAAACGACCGTCGGGAGACCAGGCGGGTTCGGTATCGATACCAAGGCTATCGGTCAAACGTCTGAGTCGCTTAGTCGCCAAATCCATGACATATACTTCGGGATTACCGTCCTTGGACAAAACTAATGCCATTTGCGTGCCATCCGGCGACCAGGCGGGCGCACCGTTGACGCCGGGGAAATGGGCCAGTAACCGCCGTCTGCCGGTACGCAAGTCCTGCACATAGATCTTGGGCAATCTGTTCTCGAAGGAGACATAGGCCAGGCGCGTCGCGTCCGGCGACCAGGCGGGCGACATCAGGGGCTGGGTGGATTTAACCACCGACTGGGGGTTGTAGCCGTCGGAATCCGCCACTTGCAGGGAATAATGGCGCTTGCCGTCTGCGCCGTTGATGACGGTGATATAGGCAATGCGGGTGGCGAACGCGCCGGGCTCACCCGTCAATGTCTCATAGATCATGTCGGCTATCTTATGTGCAGTGCGGCGCAGGCTCTTGGCGTCGCTTCGGATGCTGTACCCCGCCAACTGTACGCCGCGAAAGACATCGAATAACTGGAACTGCGCCACATATCCGGCGCCGAACGGAGTAACTTTGCCGATCACCAGGTTGTCCGCCTTGAGCAGGCGCCAATCGCGGAAATTCACCTGGGAGGCCTCGTAGGGCCGGGCGATCAAATCGTCCCGCGCAATCGGTGCGAAGCGGCCGCTGCGTCGCAGGTCCGCGGTGATGACCGCGGCCACGTCCACCGGCAGATTTGCCCCCACGGGACCGAACGGCACCACGGCGATGGGGACCGCCCCCTCCACGCCCTGGGTGATCTCGATGGTCAAGGCGGCGTGGGCGCCGCCCGCCGCCGCCAGCCAAGCCAGTCCGCACCACAGATATAGACTTCGAAACAAACGCAAAACTTCAGCCCTCTGGTTTGAACACGAAATTGAACTCCCGCTGGAACAGCGCCGGGTCCGGGGGCGGCGGCAAAGGCGATGCCTTCAGCACCGCCGTCTCCGCCGAGCGATCGAACGCCGGATCGCCGCTGCTCTTTACCGTGGTCGCCTCCACCACTTCGCCGCCGGGAATGAGACGGACATGCACCGTACAACTCATGCCCGAATGCGCGGTGGGCGGCCTGATCCAGTTGCGGGTCACCTTTTGCTGGATCAGGGTCACATACTTGCTCTCCAGCGCCAAGAGCTGCCGCTTCCGCGCCGCTGCGGCGCGCTGTTGTTCCTCCTGCGCCATCTGCTGCCGCATCATTTCCAGGTTTTCGCGCTGACGACGCGCCTCGTCGGCCTTACGCTGCTGTTCCGCCTTGCGCTTGGCTTCCGCGGCCTTGCGCTTGGCCTCCTCCGCCTTGCGTTTCGCCTCCAGCTGCGCCTGGCGCTTTTGTTCCGCAATGCGCTGGCGCTCCCTGGCATCCCGCTCCGCCTTCAGCTTGGCCTGCCGGCGCTGCTCTACC
>JARRQJ010000051.1:5775-22816 GCA_037381915.1 Gammaproteobacteria bacterium
TCTCCGCCTCGCGCCGACGCTGCTCTGCCGCGCGTTGTTTCTCCAATTCGGCCTGGCGTCGTTGTTCCGCCACCCGGCGTTTCGCCTTCGCCTCTTCACGCTCGCGCTGCTGCTCCTGGACCTTATGCTGCTTCTCGGCCTGCAGCTTGGTCTCGTCGATCACCACCGCCTTGATGATGTGGCCGCTACCCTGCAGCGGCGCCGGTTTGCTACTCCAGTTAAGACTCACCACCAAAATCACCAACAAGGCTACATGGACCAGTACCGCATAGATCAGGGCGCGAGGATTATTCAAAAATTCGTTAAACATGTCACCTCGATCGCCGCGAGCGTCCAACCCGTCGGTTCGACGCGCGCTTCTGCCGGCGCGGCCTAGCGCCGGCGCGACGATTTTTCCGGCGGTTGGGTCAATAGGCCCACGCTGGGCGCGCCCGCCTGCTGCAACAAAGTCATGGCATACACCACATGGCCGTAGGCGGTGTCCTTATCCCCGCGCACCAACACCGGCACTTCGGGCTGCTGTTTCAGGATCAGGCGCGCGCGGCGCACCAGATCATCGTCGCTCACCGGTCGCTTCTCATGCTCGCCCAGATTGAGATAGAGATTGCCCGCGGTATCCACGGTCACCACCAGGGGCTCCTTGGCCTCTTGATCGATGGGATTGGCGGAGGCCTGCGGCAATTCGACTTTCACTCCCTGCGCCAACAAGGGGGCGGTGATCATGAAGATCACCAGCAACACCAGCATCACGTCAATGTAGGGCACGACGTTGATCTCCCCCATCAATCCTCTTCCGACACGATGCATGGCCATGGCCGCTTCTCCTAATTATGAACCTGTCGCTGCAACACCGACGAAAATTCTTCCATAAAATTGTCGTAACGATTCACCAGGCGCTCCGTCTCTGTGGCATAGCGGTTATAGGCAATCACGGCGGGGATGGCGGCGAACAGGCCCATGGCTGTGGCGACCAGAGCCTCGGAAATCCCCGGTGCCACCATGGCCAGGGTAGCCTGATTGACGTTGCCCAGGGCGTGAAAGGAATTCATGATGCCCCACACCGTACCGAACAGCCCCACATAAGGACTGGTGGAACCAACCGTGGCGAGAAAGGGCAGATGGTGTTCCAGCACCTCGGTTTCGCGGCTGAGAGCCACGCGCATGGCGCGCTGCACCCCTTCACGGATCTCGCGCGCTTCCAGCCCCGACTGTTGGCGCAGGCGCACGAGTTCCTTGAAACCGGCGTAAAAGATGCCTTCCATGCCGCGCGCGCGTTCACTGCGTACCGAAAGCTCCTTGTAAAGCTGGGAGAGGTCGCCGCCGGACCAGAAGCGGGCCTCGAACCGCTTCGCCGCCGCGCGGGCGATCATCATGATCTGCCGCTTGCGGAAGATAATGAACCAGGACATCACCGACAAGCCCAACAACAGCAGCAGTACCAGTTGCACCAGCGTGCTGGCGTGCAATACCAGATTGACGATCGATAAATCAGCCGCCACGGGAAATCTCCGCAAATAGATGGGAAGGAATGGAACGGGGCCGCATGGTGACCGCGTCGAGACAGGCAATCCTCACTTGCCCGGTGCACAGCAAGTTACTCTTATCTCCTATTAATTCGGCAAAGTCAGTGACGGCCATCTGCGGTGGCATCTCCGCCCGCGCCGCGCTGCCGGGACGCAGCACCCGTTGGCTAAAGCTCAAGCTGGCACGCCCCTGCTCCGCAATCTCCGCCGTCACCCACAATATATCGTTAAATCGCGCCGACTGTAGATAGTCCACCTGCACCGACCGCACTGCGAATATGATCCTTTCCCTCGCTAGCAATTCATCCTGCTCGACACCCAGACCGCGCAACCACTCACTGCGGGCACGCTCCATGAATTTGAGATAATTGGCGTAGTAAACCACGCCCCCGCTATCCGTATCTTCATAATAGACGCGTACCGGCCACACGAACATCGATACATTCCATCGTTCACAACATCTATTCGGCAGGACGACATGTCAATATATCCCTGCGCCGCGCCGCGTTACGGCGTCATATTCTAGCGTAAATTCTCGACGCGCGCCTGCCGTGGATCATCAGGGCATTTTCCACCGTTAAGATGACATACACATAAAGGTAACCGAGCACGCTGAACACGCCACCTGTCGCAATGCGACGACAAGCTACGCAGGAACGGGCATAACGGCAACAAGCTGAAATCAGACACCCTCGAACATATCGGCCGGTATGTCGCGATCCACGGCGGAAGGCGAGGCCATGCCAAAGTGGGAATAGGCGTGGCGCGTCGCCACCCGCCCGCGGGAGGTGCGCAACAGAAATCCCTGCTGAATCAAATAAGGCTCCAGCACGTCTTCGATGGTGCCGCGCTCCTCGCCGATGGCGGCGCTGAGGCTGTCGATCCCCACCGGACCGCCGTCGAATTTCTCGATGATGGTCAACAGCAACTTGCGGTCCATCATGTCAAAGCCCTGATGGTCCACGTCCAGGAGATCCAGGGCGCGGTCCGCCACGGCGCCGCTGATGAGCCCGTCGGCCTTGACCTCGGCGTAATCCCGCACCCGGCGCAACAGACGGTTGGCGATGCGCGGCGTGCCCCGCGAGCGGCGCGCGATCTCGGCGGCGCCGTCACGGTCCATACCCAGACCGAGGATGGCGGCCGAACGCCGCACGATATTGATCAGGTCCTCGATTCTGTAAAACTCCAGACGCTGCACGATGCCGAAACGGTCGCGCAGCGGCGAGGTCAGCAGCCCGGCGCGAGTGGTCGCCCCCACCAGGGTAAACGGCGGCAGATCCAGTTTGATGGAACGGGCCGCCGGCCCCTCGCCGATCATGATGTCCAGCTGATAATCCTCCATGGCGGGATAGAGGATCTCCTCGATCACCGGATTCAGGCGGTGGATCTCGTCGACGAACAGGACGTCGCGCGGTTCGAGATTGGTGAGTATCGCCGCCAGATCGCCGGCCCGCTCCAGCACCGGGCCGGCGGTATGGCGCAGGTTGGCCCCCAGTTCATTGGCGATGATATGGGCCAGGGTGGTCTTGCCCAGGCCGGGCGGACCGAAGATCAAGGTATGGTCCAGGGCTTCGCCGCGACCCTTAGCGGCCTGGATGAATATCTCCATTTGCTCCCGCACCGCCGCTTGCCCTACGTAATCCGCCAGGGCCTTGGGACGGATCGCGCGATCGACGGCATCGTCATCCTGGCGATCCTGGGCGGAGATGATACGGTCGTCGTGAATCATGAGCAGATGATGCCTTTAGTCGCTGGAAGCTGCAAATTCCGTCCAGATCGCATGGGCTAAGGGTCCTGATGTCCCGAACCCCATCGGGAGCAGAGCGGCGCTGGCCGCCGCCAGTTAAGACTTTGATCCTGCTTGCAAAGCACGACGGATAATCTCTTCGCAGACCAGACCTTCGCTGTCGACCTGCAACACCATGCGGCTGGCGTCGGTGGGTTTATAACCCAGGGCCACCATGGCACTGATCGCGTCATTCACCGCGTTGGATTCCAGGGGCGGCATGCCCGCTTCGGCCCTGGCCGGCGCCGCCGCCCCGGTCTTGGAATCCAGACGGTCGCGCATTTCCATCACAAGTCGTTCCGCGGTCTTCTTGCCCACCCCGGGCAGCTTGACCAGACATGCCATGTCGTTATCGCGGACGCAACGCACGAAATCGTCTACGGCAATACCCGACAGGATGGTGGCGGCCATCTTTGCCCCCACGCCGTTGACCTTGATCAGGTGACGAAACATGGCGCGTTCCGCCTCGGAGGCGAAGCCGTACAAGATATGAGCGTCTTCGCGCACGATAAGATGGGTGTGGAGCGACATCTCCTGCCCGACCGCGGGCAGCTTGAAAAAGGTGGGGAAGGTCACCTCCACTTCATAGCCCACGCCCTGCACCTCCACCAGCACATGCGGGGCCGATTTCCACAACAGGATACCGCGCAAGCGCCCGATCACCGCCAGCGCCCTCCGCGCATGCCGTGCACGGCGGCCGGCAAACGGCCCAATGTCTGCTGGGTATGGCTGTGGCACAGGGCGCAAGCCAGGGCGTCGGCGGCGTCGGCTTGTGGATAATCAATGAGTTGCAATAGTGTCTTCACCATATGTTGCACTTGTTCCTTGGCAGCGGCGCCGCGCCCCACCAGGGCCTGTTTGATTTGCGTCGGAGAGTATTCGGCCACGGGTAAGGAACGGCTCACCACCGCGCAGATCGCCGCGCCTCGTGCCTGACCGAGCTTGAGGGCCGAATCCACGTTGCGCTGCACGAACACCTTTTCGATGGCGATCTCCGTCGGCCGGTATCTTTCCACTACCTCCCCCACTCCTTCGAAGATGACCCGCAGCCGTTCCGGAAAATCCGCGTCCTGCATGCGCACACAACCGCTGGCGATATACACCGTGCGACGATCCTGTATCTCGATCACCCCATATCCCGTCATGCGGGAGCCGGGATCGATGCCCATGATGCGGGTCACGCCTGCCGGTATCCGCGTGGGGCGCTGCCTGGCGTGCGGCGCATGGTGACGAGTCGCTCCGTGGTCCGATCCATATTTTCAGACTTGTGCCAACACTTCTTCGGAGATGTCCGCGTTGGAATAGACATTCTGGACATCGTCCAGATCCTCCAGCATCTCCAAGAGCTTGAGCATCTTTCCTGCGTCCTCGGTCTGCAGGGCCACGTCGGTGGCGGCGCGCATGGTGATCTCCGCGCTGTCCGCCTCCAGGCCCGCCGCGTTCATGCCATCCTTCACTTCCTCAAAATTTTCCGGCGTGGTCAACACATCGACCGAACCGTCTTCATAACTCACCACGTCATCGGCGCCGGCCTCCAGGGCCACTTCCATGATCTTGTCTTCATCGCTGTCCTTGGGATAACTAATGATGCCGGTCTTGGTGAACAAATAGGCCACCGAACCGTCGGTGCCGAGATTGCCGCCGCACTTGCTGAAGGCATGGCGCACCTCGGAGACGGTGCGATTGCGGTTATCGGTCATGCAATCCACCATCACCGCCACCCCGCCGGGGGCGTAGCCCTCGTAGCGTACTTCCTCGAAATTCTGTCCCTCCAATTCACCGGCGCCGCGCTTGGTGGCCCGTTCGATCGTGTCCTTAGTCATGTTCGCCGTCAGCGCCTTGTCGACGGCGGCACGCAGCCGCGGATTGGATGCGGTATCGCCCCCACCCAAACGGGCGGCGACGGTGATCTCACGAATCAATTTGGTGAACAGTTTGCCGCGTTTGGCGTCTTGGGCGCCCTTGCGATGCTGGATGTTGGCCCATTTACTGTGTCCTGCCATGCATTCCTCTAATACGGTGACTCAAAATTGTCCTAGTGTACCATCGCCTCCCGACAGGAGGCACTCGTCGGGCCGGCCGTGGCGGCGAATCAGCGCGTCCTTCGCCCTGAGGTGAAGGACGCCCCCTCACGCCAGCACTTCCCCTGAGGAAGAGTGAACAACAGCTTGGGCCGCCCGGTTATGAAACCTGGCGGGAAAACCGCCCGGTGGAGAGAAACTGCACCACCTGCCGGGCCACCTTGGCGGAATACACCAGGCCGGCGTGGGTCACCGGCAAGGTGATGCTGTCGGTCGCGCCTGCCACCACGGTCTCCGCCGCCGCCACCGTACCGTCATTGGGCTTGGGCAGACCCGGTACGATCCAGCCTGCGCCGAAGGGCTTGGTTCCGGCGATCACGCCTAACTCCCGTCCGCCCGGCCAGCGCGGCCCGTCACCCAATAAAGCCGCATCCAGGCCCATACCGCACCACCACCGACCCCATAAATGGCGACTGATGCGTCTGGCCACATGGCTGCCCAAATAAGGCGTACCCAACAACACCACCCGGCCTGGCCGCTGTCCGGGGAAATCCCGCAGCAGCTGGATTACCACCAGACCGCCGAGGCTGTGGGCGACGAAATGTATCCGCTCCGCATTCAGATCCCGGAGGAATACACCGAGGGCGGCGGCATTCGCCCGCGTGGTGGCGTGGCGGGAGGCATAGGAAAAAACATGGGTGGTCCAGCCTGCGCGGCGCACACGCCTGGCCAGCACGCTCATGGCCGCGGCGGGCATCCACAAGCCGTGGAGCACGACCACCGCCTCGCCGCACTTGTCAGCGGGATGCCGCGTTTGTTCATGTTTATCCGCCAAGAGTCCGTTATCTTTCACGAATGCATGGTCATCCATGGGGCTTACAATGTATCGGCGTGAAAACGGGACTGTCGTGACCTCTGCCCGGGCAATCCTCCCGGTCGGCTTCCGCGTCCGGGCATCCGGCGGACGACCGGTTTTCGCGCGGCTGACGCCGACCCCCGACACGAAACAGTGATGGTCGAAAGCCCTGTGCAATCTCCGCTCTCGAAGTCAGGTATGACCGCAGCCTCCCACCAACAATGCCCCAAGTGCGCTTACGTTCGTCAGGAACAAGACACGGCACCGGAGTGGCAGTGCCCGCGCTGCGGCGTCGCCTATGACAAGATCATAACAGCTCCCCCGGCCGACCCAGGCGCCCCCAGGAAACCAGGCGCGTCGGCCGTCGCCCGATCCCGCGGCCAGCGCTTCAAGGCATTCCGGGTGACGGTGTTACTGATCATCCTGATCTTCGTGGGGACGGACACCTGGCTCACCCGGCTGCGCGCCACCAGTTGGGGGCACCCGTTGCGGGTCGTGGTCTATCCCATCAACGGCGATGGTAGCGAGGCCGCGGCGCACTACATCGCCAAGCTCGACGTGACCCGCTTTGCTGCCATAGAACGCATCGTCAAACAACAGGCCTTGCATTACGGCATCACCCTCGAGGATCCCATGGATATCGCCCTGGCCAAGCCGGTCAACAGCATACCGCCGCTCCCGCTGCGAGACGGCAATATGCTCAAGACCATCGTCTGGAGCCTGCGGCTGCGGCTGTGGGCATCGAAGTGGGACGGCTATGGCGGCCCCACCCCGGAAGTGCGCGCCTTCACTTTGTACTACGATCCCAAGACCCATCCGGTATTAGAACATTCCACCGGCTTGGAGAAGGGGATGATCGGCGTAATCAAACTGTTCGCCTCGGACAAGATGACGGCGGAAAACAATATTGTGATGCTTCACGAATTGCTGCACACGCTGGGTGCGACCGACAAATACGATCTGCGCACCGATCAACCCATCTACCCGGACGGTTACGCGGAACCGGACTTACAGCCTCGGCTTCCACAACACAAAGCGGAGATCATGGCGGGCAGAATTCCCCTTGCGCCGAATCGCGCCGAAATACCCGACAGCCTCGCCGACGTAGTGATCGGCCCCAAGACCGCCCATGAGATCGGCTGGATAAAATAGCTGCCCCCCGACGGCTGCGCCCTTGTGACCGATGTGTCGCCGGCTTCTATAATTATTGTTGTGAACATCGACACCTGCAGCAATGACGAGCTGAATCGCCGAATCGCCACGCCACCGCTCTCCCCAGGCATGGCAAACGAATCGGCGCCCTGCTTTAGGGAGGAATAGGCGTGACCTCTAACCGCATGCCCGCGGCGCGGACCTTGATACTGGTGCTTGTCACGGCGTGTCTGGCCGTTCTCGGTGTCGCGGCCCACGCCGCCGACATTACTCAACGCGAACTGTTGCAACGGCTCGATGCGCACGAGGCGCCCTTAATCGTTGACGTGAGGAGGGCGGATGAATTCGCCGCCGGTCACATCCCCGGCGCTGTCAACATTCCCCATAGCGAAATCGCCGCGCGGCTGACCGAACTGCGCGCTCACCAGCACCGGGAAGTGGTGGTCTACTGTGAAAGCGGGCGCCGTGCTGCCATCGCCATCCGTATCCTCCAACAGGCGGGCTTCACCCAGGTGCGGCATCTGCAAGGTGACATGCAGTCCTGGCGCAAACACGGTCTACCACTGGAGGAATAGACCCTGCCGTCCCGGTGCGTCCGGCCAACTTGGATCGCGCTTCACAGCAATAGCCGCAATTTGCGGCCGCCGCTGATGGCGAAACCCTCCCGCTCGTAAAACGCCAGCGTCCTGTCGAACTGCGGCAGCGGCGGCGTCGTGACTTCGAGCCGCGTCCATCCCCGTTGCGCGCCATGGGCCTTCGCCCCCTCCAGCAACTTGCGGCCGACACCCTGGGAGCGATATGCCGGCCGCACGTACAGTTCGGGGATCATCCCGTAAACGCCCTCCGCATACAGCGCGCAACTTTCATACAACGCGATAAAGCCGGATTCACGGCCGGCACCATGACGCGCCATCAGGACAAAATACCTGCCCTGTTCGAGAAACCCCTGCAATCGCGCCGTGGTCTCCTCGAGATCGAAATTAAAGGCGGGCGTGCCGGTAGCGCTCATAATCTCGTCGAGCAACTCGCCCACCATCACGGCCAGCGCCGCAACATCTTCCAGGGACGCCTGTTCGATCCGGAAATTATCCATCATGGCTCACGGGATGCCCGTGCATTTCACTTCGTGCCCACCGCCAGCAAATACTCATGCGGGATCACCAGGCCGTGGTCGGTTTGAAAATCGCGGGCGAAGCGCGCGATCTCGTCCCGGATCGTGCCGCGTTCCGCGGACGGTAAGGCATCGAACTGTTGCTTGAGGATGTCCGAGGCCTCCATGAGATGCCAGTATTCTTCAAAGGAAGCGAACTGATAATCGAAACGGTGCGGCGTCACCTGAAACTCGCTGAAGCCGGCGCCGCCGAGCAGTTCATCGAGTACGCCGGGATGCCCCAGGGACGTGGCCTTGTCGAGGGGCGGCTGATGCTCTTCCGGAATGCGATCTTTGAACACCTGCATGGCCCAATGCATGGTGGTCATGGTTTCCGGAGTACTCCATACCGCCACGGCGAAACGACCGCCGGGCTTGAGCACGCGATGCATCTCGCGGCAGCCCTGCGGCGGATCCTGAAACAGCATGACGCCGAAGCGGCACAGCACCTTGTCGAATTCATCGTCCTGGTGAGCGAGCCGTTCGGCGGGCATGGCGGTGAAGCTGATGTTGGCGAGGCGTTCGACCGCCACCTTTTTTTGCGCGGCCCGTACCATGCCGTCGGCGGCATCGACGCCCGTAATCCGGACGTGAGGCTGACGCCGTGCCAGGGTCAGCGCCGGCTCGCCGGTTCCCGAGGCCAGGTCCAGGACCTTGTCGCCGGGACGGGCGTCCAAGACCTGCAATAAGGCCTCGCCCACCGGCGCGAGCTGCGGCAAAAAGAGATCGAATTTTTCGGCGATCTTGTCCCAGTCCGGTTGATTATTGCTGACGCTCATGCCCTTGTCTTCTCGGTTTTAGTGAATTACTGGAAGCAACCGCGGCGGCAATGAATCAACATCGCTTGCCGCACCGCGCTGCTTAGCGGTCATCAATGACGGTGCATGCGATGCGGCGTTCCCTGCGCGGCCCGTCGAACTCGCACAAAAAGATATTCTGCCAGGTGGACAAGCCCAGTTCACCGTCGATGATAGGCACGGTCTCCGACGGGCCCACCAGTCCCGCCTTGAGGTGGGCGTCGCCGTTGCCGTCCTGGCGGTCGTGCAGCCACACTCCCTTGGGGATGATCCGCCGCAGAAAGTCGACGACATCGGTCTGGACGCTGTCATCCCAGTTTTCCTGGATCATCAGCGCGGCGGTGGCCCCCTGTACATAGACCGACACGATGCCGTTACGCACGCTACTGGCGGCGACAATGCGTTTGACCGCGGCGGTGATGTCTACCAGGGTCTCCCGTTGATCGGTCGTTATGGTGATCGTTTCCCGCATCCTGTGATCTTAGCATTTCGCCGCGTCCAGACTGACCACTGCTGCGTCGCCCACCACCTCGGCACTGTGCACCACGCCCTTGGGGACCGCCACGACGTCGCCGGCCTTCAGCACCACGCTCCGTCCCGCCATGCGCAGTAAAAACTGTCCGGACAGTACCGCATCGATCTTATCGACGTCATGGCTGTGATCCGGAAAATGGGTCCCGGGTGGATAAACGTAGCGGGTGACGGTGTATCCACGATCCCGCAGCTTGGCGCGCAACGCCGCCTCGCTCAGTTCGCCGTCGCCCTCCACATCCCAGTGTTCGACTTCCAGTGTCACGGCCGCCCCAAATTCATACCGTCATTTCTAGCGCCGGCGAGTAATGTCGCTGCAAACATGTAGATCAACACCCTATGGAAGGGCCCGCGCCGCAACACCTGATCCACTCCGGCTCACTCCGCATAGATCATCCGCCGCGTCATCCCGCCGTCGACCACGAAATTGGCCCCGGTAATGAAACCCGCCTCGTCGGAAACCAGATAGTCCACCATGGCGGCGACATCCTCGGGCACACCCACCCGGCCCGCTGGGTGCTGCAGGCGGTCGCGCTCGCTGTGGTGCGGCGTGGTGCGCCGGCCGCGCTTTTGCCACTCCCCCACCTCAATCCAGCCAGGACAGATACAGTTGACCCGCACCTGCGGCCCGAGGCTGACCGCCAGCGCGTGGCTCAGGGCCACGATGCCGCCCTTGGATGCGGCATAGGCCTCACCGTGGGGCTCGGACATCAGCGCCCGCGTCGAGGCGATATTGACGATGGCGCCACGGGCCAGGCGCAGCTGGAATGCCGCATACTTGCTGCATAGAAAACAGCCGGTGAGATTGACACCGATCACCGCGTTCCAATCGGCTAAACTGGCCTCATCCAAAGACTTGAAGCGCGAGATCCCAGCGTTATTTACCAGCAACTCGATACCGCCGAAGGCCTTAACCGCCTCATCCATCAGGTTGCACACCCGGGTCTCCTGGGAAACGTCACAGGCGATAAAGCGGATCGGCCCCAGGCGTTGGTACTCCGCAGCCGTTTCCGCTCCAGCCTCCTCGTCGGCATCGGCGATCACCACGTTCATGCCCTTGGCCAACAAGCGCCGGGCGGTGGCCTTACCGATGCCCTGCGCGCCGCCGGTAACAATCGCAGTCTTGGGTCTGTTCATTACCTCTCCTTGCGCCGCCACCAGCCGCTCACCCTTTAGATAAGACAGTCCGGTGGCAATGCCGGCCGAAGCCCCATGCCGCAACCATGCCCCGTCGCAGCATTCAGGTCAATCGCCATTCCCCGCGAGCGCCGCGACCAGTGCCAGGTCCCCGGGCCGCACCGAGGCCAGATCGAATTTCCTGGCGGCGGCGGCCATGCGGGTCAAGCCCGCCGCTAGTGTCATAGGCGGTTGGGTCTCACCCTTCTTGGCGCGGTGGAAACGCACCGGGTTGATCCGCGCCACCACGTAGGCGCGTAGATAAGGCGACTTGAAGCCGCGC
The DNA here is from genome assembly GCA_037381915.1 of Gammaproteobacteria bacterium. GTDB lineage: Bacteria > Pseudomonadota > Gammaproteobacteria > DRLM01 > DRLM01 > JARRQJ01. The sequence continues at coordinate 17,051 of JARRQJ010000051.1, forward strand.
GTCTGCAGCGCAGCAATGAGACGTTTGACCTCGGCGTCGATCTCCACCAGGCGTGCGGCGAACCCCTCTCGCTGGCGCAGACTTACCGGTAGGGTCCGGTCGCTGAAGCGATCCAGCTTCTTGAGGAAGGGGCTATAGGCGCCGCCGGCGAAGCGCGGTTGTTGCTCGTAAACGATACCCAGGGTCAGCAGTTCGGCGGCTTCGAACTCCGCGCTATAGGCGGACTCCCTGCTGCGCGGACTGCGCGCGGCGAGATTGCGCGCCATGCGGATTACCTCCAGGCTACGGTCCTTGAGATTGTGCGCCTTCTCGGTATTGAGCGCCAGGATGCGAAAGGCCAGGGCCTCGTCCGGCGAGATCAAGGCGGTGATCTGGCGCAGGCCCAGCAATTTGGCCGCGGCAAGACGGTGGCGACCATTGGGTGTCCACAGGCGCCCGTCCTGGCCGCGCACCACGACGATGGGATCGAGAAACGAGGCCGCCTCTTCGATCTTGGCCGCAAGGCGCTTGGTATGGGTGGGTGACAGATCGCGCTGAAAGGGCGTGGGCTGCACCGCGGCGATGGGCAAGGCCGCCACCAGCATGGGCCGGCCCGACAGCGGTTCCCGATAGGCGCCGATCGCCGCGCCGCCGGCCTCGGTTACTTCATCAACCAGTTGCGCTACCTCCGGCGCCTCCACTGCCAGCACTATGTCGGCCGCCTGCAGACCGCGCTTGTCCTTGTTCGGCGTCAGGCTGGCGCGGCCGGTTTTGCGCTTGCGCGCCGGCGCCTTTTTCTTTTCTGTCTTAGTCGCGCGTTTCTTCACGGCCATGGGACGATTGCCTCGCTAACTCACATCGCTATAACTGTTTTGCCGATGTGCTTACCGAACTTATATCATGCCAGGGTCAATAAATCGCCCGGCGTCACCGCTCCACCTCCTCCCTCAGGGTGGTGGCGTCACGCAAGGTCTCGCTGACGCCGGGAACGATACCTTTCTCGATGTAAATCGGCCGCACCTTCTCCCGCAGGCGCGGCAGTTGATAACGAAAGAAGGCGGCACCGCCCATGCATATCAAGCCGCCGCCCACCAGGGTCAAGGGGGCGCCCACGACGCCGGCGACGGCGCCCGCCAGCAAACTGCCGAATGTCGCCACACCCATGAATGCCATGAGATAGAGCGCCATCACCCGGCCGCGCATCTCTTCGCGCACCAGGGTCTGGATGAGGGTATTACTAGCGGCCAGATGAACCATAAAGCCTAACCCCATGAGGACCATGATCAACAGCGAGAGTGACAGCCAGCGCGACAGCGCGACCCCGACCAGGCTCACGCCGAACATCGCGGCGGCGAGCGGTATCAGCCGTCCGAGACCGAGCACCGTTTTGCGCGAGGCCAGATACAGCGCCCCGATGAGCGCGCCCACCCCCATCGCCGCCATGAGAAAACCCAGGGTATGTGCGCCGCCGTGCAGGGTCCGTGCCGCTATCACCGGCATCAGCACGCGATACGGCATCCCCGCCAGGCCCAGCAGCGCGAGGAGCAACAGGATTGCCCGGATAGGCTCGAAACCGAACGCGTAGCGCAGCCCGTCGTGCAAGTCGTGCAGCACCCTTTTTTTCTCGGCGAGGCGGGGGCGAAGGGCTATATGGATGGCGAGCAATGACGCGATCACGGCGAGATAACTTACGCCATCGGCGAAAAAGCACCACCCCTCGCCCACCCATGCAATGAGCAAACCGGCGATGCTCGGGCCGACGAGCCGCGCGGCGTTGACCATTGACGAATTGAGCGCGACGGCGTTGGACAGGTCGCCGCGGTCCGCAATGAGATCGATCAGCAGCGACTGGCGGGTGGGCATGTCGAAGGCATTGACGATACCCAGGAATACCTGCAGCCCGAATATCTCCCAGATCTCGACGCTTCCCGTCAGGACGAACGCGGCCAAGGTAAACGCCTGGAGCATCGCCAGGACCTGGGTGACCACCAGCAGGCGATGACGGTTGAGGCGATCGATCCATACGCCGGCGAAGGGGGCGAATAAGAAGGTCGGCACCTGGCCGGCGAAACCAAGCAGACCCAGCATCCCCGCGGAGTGCGTGAGGCGCCACACCAGCCAGGTGGTCGCGAGGCGGGTCATCCACGTCCCGACCAGTGAGATGCTTTGCCCGATAAAGAACAGGCGGTAGTTGCGATGGCGCAAGGCCCGCAACATCGCCGGCAGCGGACGCCCCTTCATGATTTTGATCACTCGCTTTTTAAGATTGACACGGCCCGCGCACTGCGTATTTCCGCTTAATTGTTCGGACAGCGGCGGCACATTTTAGGACAGGTGAAAAGACTAACACAGCCAGGTGGGTGACCGGCGAAATACGGTCGCATGGATACGTTTGCTCAGGCGCCACAAGCGGCGCGGCGGCCGCCGCTCAAGGGGATTCTTCCGGCAAGGCGTCGGGATCGATCTGGATCCCGCGACTGCGCAACTGGCGCAGCACGACCATGGAACGCTTTTGGAGAGGATAGGTGCTGTGAGACGAATAATAATGACCGGCCGCGCCGTGTCCATCTGTGTGGCTGGTGTCGACGATCACCTCCCAGCGCGCATAGGACGGCTGTGCCGGCAAAATGAAAGGGATGTCTTCATGATGGGAATTGAGCAATAAAATAAAGTTGTCGTCGCGAACGGGGCGCCCGCGTTCGTCGTACTCGTCGATGGCATCCCCGGCGAGGAACAGCCCCAGGCAGCGGGCGAAGAACGAGGTTTGCCACTCCTCCTGGGTCATCTCCAGTCCCGCGGGAGTGAGCCAGGTCAGATCCTTAACGCCCGCGCCGGCGATCTCACGTCCCTGGAAGAAACCGCGGCGCCGGAAAATGGGATGAGTGCGGCGCAGGCGGATGAGATGACGCACGAAGCGAAACAGCTCCCTGTCTTCCCTGCCGAACTGCCAGTTCAACCAGGTCAGCTCGTTGTCCTGGCAATAGGCGTTGTTGTTGCCGTGCTGGGTTCGGCCGATTTCGTCGCCGGCAAGCAGCATAGGTACACCCTGGGACAACAGCAAGGTGGTAAGGAAGTTAAATTTCTGGCGAATGCGCAGGGCGTTGATATGCCGGTTACGGGTCGGACCTTCCTCGCCGCAGTTCCAGCTGAGATTATGGCTCTCGCCGTCGCGATTGCCTTCACCGTTGGCGTCGTTGTGTTTCTCGTTGTAGCTCACCAGATCCTGCAGGGTGAAACCGTCATGGCAGGTGATGAAATTGATGCTGGCGTAGGGGCGCCTGCCGCCGTGCTCGTACAGATCGCTGGAACCGGTGAGACGATAGGCCATCTCGCCGATCAGACCGCCGTCGCCCTTCCAGTAGGCGCGCATGGTATCGCGATACTTGCCGTTCCACTCGGTCCAGCCCACCGGGAAGTTGCCCACCTGATAACCACCCTCTCCCAGGTCCCAGGGCTCGGCGATGAGTTTCACCTGGGACAGCACCGGATCCTGATGGATGATGTCGAAAAAGGCGCCGAGGCGGTCCACGGCGTGGAGCTCCCGTGCCAGGGCCGAGGCCAGATCGAAACGGAAACCGTCGACGTGCATGTCCTGTACCCAGTAACGCAGGCTGTCCATGATGAGTTGCAGCACGCGGGGATGACGCATGTTGAGGGTGTTGCCACAGCCGGTGTAATCGGTGTAGTAGCGGGGATCCTCGGAACTGAGACGATAATAAGAGGCGTTGTCAATGCCGCGAAAACACAGGGTGGGACCGAGGTGGTTGCCCTCGGCGGTGTGATTGTACACCACGTCGAGGATGACCTCGATGCCCTCGGAGTGCAGGCGTTTCACCATGGACTTGAATTCCTTGATGGTGCCGCTGGCCGCGTAGCGCATGTCGGGGGCGAAGAAGCCGATGGAGTTATAGCCCCAGTAGTTGCGCAGCCCCTTCTGCAGTAGGAAGCGATCGTCGATGAAGGCGTGGGGCGGCATCAACTCCACCGCGGTCACCCCCAGGCGCTTGAGGTGTTCGATGGCGGGCGCCGAGGCCAAGCCCGCGTAGGTGCCCTGCAACGGCGTCGGAATATCCGGGTGGAGCCTGGTGAACCCTTTGACGTGCAGTTCGTAGATCACCGTGTCGTGCCACGGCGTGCGCAGCAATTTATCATCACCCCATGTGAATTCCGGATCGAGCACCTTGCACTTGAGCATGCCGGCGGCGCTGTCACGGCGATCCGGGACCAGGTCCTTATCGGGATGGTCGACACGATAGCCGAACAAGGCATCGCTCCAGCGCATCGGCCCCACCAGATGCTTGGCATAGGGATCGATCACCAGCTTTTTGGGATTAAAGCGGTGGCCGTTGGCCGGATCATAGGGCCCGTAGACACGATAGCCGTATAGCGTGCCGGGACGCGCCTCGGGGAGATAACAATGCCAGATCTGATCGGTCTGCCACTGCACCTCGATGGTTTCGATGATGCGCCGGCCCTTGCCATCGAATATACACAGTTCGACCCTGTCGGCATGCTCGGAAAACAAAGTGAAGTTGACGCCTTCGCCGTCCCAGGTCGCGCCGAGGGGATAGGGCTGCCCCGGCCACACCGCCATATTCCATTTCTTCATTACGGTATGCAATCCATTACTTGATTAACAGGGCGTCGATCAATCATTTCGAACGCCGGGAAACAATCCGTTGCCGCATTGGCCCGCAAGCAGCTGTTTGAAACACGCGCTCCCATCGAATCGAGGATATGACATCATCGGCGCACTCTCGAAAATTCCAACGGGCTCCCATCGCTTCGTATGGGGGGAACGGCTCCGCCCGGCGGATTACAAAATATAGAGAGCGGGAACGACTCCCTTCATCACCACCCAACTGCAAGAGAGTTCCCGCTTCCAGCGACACCAGCGAGGAACTTATCGAATTATACAACCAGTTTGTTTAGAGACTGTGTATTACTTTGTAGCAATGCAAAGAAAATACCAATCTATCCCGCCCGCCGCCGGACATAGACCGTTACCTCTTCGCGGTCATGATAGAGCTGCTTGCAGGCCATGGTGTGGGCGACGCCCGCTTCTCGCAACAGCCCGTCGATGTGCGCTAAACACCGCCGCACTTCTTGGTAGCGCTTCTTCATCGGTAATTTAAGATTGAAGATCGCATGTTCGCACCAGCCCCGGGCCAGCCATTGTCCCGCCAGTTCGGCGACCCGCAGCGGCTGCTCCACAATGTCGCACACCATCCAGGCCACCGGCTGGGGAGGGCGATAACGAAAACCGTCGGCACGCACATGTTCGACCACGCCAGAGTCCAGGAGTTGCGGGGCGAGTTTCCCATTATCAACAGCGGTGACCCGCAAGTGGCGGCGCACCAATTGCCAGGTCCAGCCGCCGGGCGCGGCGCCCAGATCAACGGCCTGCATGCCCGGCCGCAAGCACCGCTCACGCTCTTCGTCCGTCAGGAAATACCAGAAGGCCTCTTCCAATTTCAAGGTGGAACGACTGGGCGCGCCGCGAGGAAATTTAAGCCGCGGGATGCCCATGGGCCATGGCGCGCTGTTGGCGGGAAGGGCATATCCCAGATAGGCCGATGTACCGCTCAAGAAACAGACGTGGAGGCGCACCGCGTGTTCAGCGGTGCCTCCCTCCCGATGACTGCCTCCGCTCAACGCCTCACGCATGGGGCGACACAGCGCGCGGCACAGCGGGGAAAGCGCCTTGCCCGCGTTGGTGTCCGGCACCTCCAGGAACACATCCGAGATCGGCGCCTTCAAAGCACGCGCCTGCTCGAGCAAGGGCGT
>JARRQJ010000052.1:0-31523 GCA_037381915.1 Gammaproteobacteria bacterium
CGGCAGGAAGTCAGCTTCGTAGCCACCGTCAGCGAGCTCGACCGGGGTGAAGACATCGGCCTGAATGTCGATCAAGATGCCGGCATCATGGTGGGCGCGGGCCTTGGCGAAGGACTCCTTGAGCCAGGCGACGTTCATGGCATTGCGGGCCTTGTACTCGGCCGTCGGCGCGTCGCAGTCTGTCCAGCTACGGTTCGACTTTTTGTAGCACTGCTTGTCGGTCACGACAAAATTGTTGTTGCTGCCAATAACATTCAGGGCGACGAACTCGACGTGGTCGTTCTCGAAGCGGCTATTCTCGCTGTAGGCCTGACCCAGCGCGCCCTGGCGCCCACCGCGATCGGGTCGGCACCCTGAATCGTGGGCTTGTTGAAGCGCGTAGCAAAGGGGTCAGACTCGATTGAAACCTCCCCTGTAGCGGGATAGAGGCCATAAACACTCCTGCCAAGGGACATGCGCCTAGCCGATCATACGGACCACATCAGAATCTCGTCAGACAATAGAGCGACGCCAGGGCTCTGAGCCCGATTCACTTCGACCGGAACAAAAGGGGAGCAGTGATTAGCTCGTGCGTCGGCACGCGTTACTCATCGTGGCCCCGTCGAGTCACCCGTATGTCCTCAAGCTTGAAGATGGAGTGCTCAAGCCGGGCAATAACGACCGTCAGGGAACCGCGAGCGCGTTTGTCTTTGGCAAGATCATCGATCAGCGGCAGGAAGGAGCCAAACCGCACCCAGGGAGGAAACAATCAACGTTAGCGCGAGCGGCGAAGACAGCTGAACGGTGTCTATCCTCAGCCGATCTTTGCCGGGCATCTTCGGGCGGCCGCGCTCCAGCCAAGTCTGTTTCAATTTCCGCTTTTTCAGCGGTTTGCGCCTGTGCAATAACGAAGTCCCCAGATCGTTTGCTGACTCCAGGCCATACAGCACTTCCGTTAGTGCAACGATCGGTGGCTCAGTAACCCTTCCGAAGCGGAGGCTCACTTCATAACTATGCCGGTAGTTTTGATCGTCATTGATAAAGTACAAGAAGATGGTCTCCTTGCGGTGAGGAAATCGCGAAGCGTCACCGCCATTCCCGGGGCCCGGGCTCGCCGGGACACCTAGCAGTGTAGGAGCCAAGCCCGGCCAATGTTGAGTACTCTGTCACGGATTAACGGGGTCAGGCTCGAATTTGTGGCTATAAGTCCAAGAAGATCACACTTAATTTAAGCGCCAATATGGAGCGACGGTAGATATCGCGGGTCAGCTCACGCTGAGTTCGATTTTTCCTGGGCAAAAGGAGAAACGCTGAGCCGGTGGATCGAGCGGGACTGGGGGGCTTTCGGCCCCGAACAAATGGGATCAGATCAAAATTTCTCCCTATCGTAACCATGGCCGCGCCCCGAGACCGCTTTACATATTTTCTCGATGGAGATGGACTGAAACCGCCCGCATCCGCCCCACCGGCATCAACGCGTTCTGCGTGATTCGTGCAGCCGCGCAAAAAAACTGCGAGACGGAAAGATAAGGGCTTTCGGCAATATTCGCGCTTGCTAATGCGATAGCTCGCGAGATTTATGTTGGATCAAGGTATAGTCACAAGGACGTCAAACACGCCCGGAGACTGCTCTGTCGCAACCCGGTTTTCATGTGCCGCCATATCGGGGAACAACAGGGAGGTTCCTATGAATAAATGGCTGACACTGTGGGGGGTGTGCTATACGCGTCTTTGGCAGCGCATTTGACGTATGGTCAGCCCCCCGGAACAGGCACCGCCGCCGGCGCGGAAGATCCCCGGCATCACCAGCGAGGACAAGTATCCCCGTGCTTGTGTTGACTGTCACGTCAATTACGTCAAGATGAAACTGGATACCAGAATCAGTACACTGTTGAAGCAATGGCAACAGCAGGTGCCTGCCCCCCTACTCGCGAAAGCACAAGCCTCCGCTCCGGCAGGCGTCGCATTGCTTGGCAGGCATCCACCAGTCACCAGCGCCCTTGACAACATTCCGGCGACGTGCCTCATCTGTCATAGTAAGACCTCGAAAACGGCTCCACCATTTGCCAGCTTGATGCACAAGATTCATCTAACCGGTGGCGAAAGGAATCATTATTTAAACGATATATCAGGGCGAGTGCACCTACTGCCATAAGCTGGACTCGTCATCCGGGCAGTTGACCATTCCCAGCGCACCGGAACGGTGGATTAAGCAAAAATAATTGGGTTTAGATCGCAGTTTCCTCTAAAATTGGCGAAAACCGAGCTCTGTACCCATTTTTTGAGCCGGCGGAGCAACACGGCAGGGGCACCTTCGGCCGCCACCTGAAGGCCGAATGAGGCTGGAATGGGGCCCGGTGCCGCCCTAACTACGATTTTTAGGAACAAATTGGCATCTTTATGACTTTGAACGCACGTATATGGACTGTTACCACCGCCAGTCTTCCATCCCTACTGCTGGGCATTTGCCTGCTCTTCACCGCCGCCGCAAGCGCCGTCGCCGAGACGCGTTACGTCAGCGACGAGTTGCAGATTACCTTACGCACCGGCCAAAGCACCCAACATCAGATCCTAAGCATGATCGCCAGCGGGACCCCCTTGGAGGTCTTGGAGACCAACGCGGACAGTGGCTATAGCCGGGTGCGCACCCCCCAGGGTGTGGAGGGATGGGTCCTCACCCGCTACCTCATGGACCACCCGAGCGCACAGGATCAACTGGCGAACGCCAAGAAGAAGCTGGCCCGCCTGGAAGAGGAAAAGCGCAATTTGCAGTCGAAACTGAGCGCGGTCAGCGGCGATAAGAGCTCCCTGGACAAGGATAAGGCCGAACTCCTGGCCAAGAATGACGAGCTGGAAAAAGAACTGGATCATATCCGCAAGACGGCCGCCAACGCCCTTGCCATTGAGAGCGAGAAAAATCGCCTTGCCGATGAAACAAACAAGCTGCAAACCGAACTGCAGACGGTGCAGCAGGAAAACCGCTCCCTCAAGGATCGCAGCAACCGCGAATGGTTCGTCAGGGGTGCGGCCGTGGTGGTCGTCGGAATCCTGCTCGGCCTGATCCTGCCCAGAATCCGCTTCCGCTCGCGCTCCCGTTGGAAAAGCTTCTAGTAAACCAAAGGGTTCCGACACGACGGAAATGCCAGAAGCGGACTAAACAGGGTTGGTGAAAACTGATGATTATTCGCGTTCGACGCGAAACATCATCCAGCCAATTGGATTCCCGTTTCGCACGCATCGGCCAGCCCATTCTCTTCCATCGCTTCGGTCAATTCCATTGGTTCGGATGATCGACTCAGAATGAGTTAACTCAGGCTTTTCAAATTCCGAGCAGAATCCTTGCGACATTATGTCGCATTCTCAATCGCATGATCGCCGTTTAGAATTTCCCTGATTCCTATAAACATAGTGGTTTATCTGGTTGGAACCTGCCATGCGAAAAACGCTCGTCTACTGGATGGTGCTGCTGCTCGCCGTCTACTTTCCTTCCGCGCATGCCTATATCGGGCTGTGCTGCGCCAAATGCGGCGGCAACATGCCGATGAACATCCCCGGCGGCGGGATACCGGAGACCAAGGAGTTTCGCTTCAAGCTCAGCCCCATGTATATGTCCATGGACGGCCTGGCGGACGGCGCCGATACGATAAGTGCCAACAGCCTGCTGGGAATGCCGGTCATGATGGGACAGCCCACCGGCAAGTTCATGGCCGTACCGACGAGCATGGATATGAAGATGCTGAATTTTACCGCCGGTTACAGCTTCAGCGACGACCTTTTTGGGGGCGTGATGCTGATGTACAAGAGCAACAGCATGGACATGAAATTCAGCCCCATGATGCAGACGACAACCGGACAGACCGATTTTACCATGGAGTCCTCGGGCGTCGCCGACACCATGCTGATGGGCAAGTACCGCCTGTTCAGCGACGATCCTCTAGTCCCCACCCGGGAAGCATCGCTGATGTTCGGTTTGAGCCTACCCACCGGCTCCATCGATGAACAGAACAGCAACCATCCGCTGGCGATGCGGCAAGGCGAGCGGCTCCCCTATGGCATGCAGCTTGGTTCCGGGACGTATGACCCCACCGTGGGGCTCCTTTATCAGGGATCGAAATCACCCTACTGGTGGGGTGCAAACGCTATGTATACCGCCCGACTCTATAACAACGACCGGGATTATCGCCTGGGGGACGAATTCCGTCTCGACCTGTACGGCATGTTCCAGTTCCGCTACAACATGCTGGTCGAGGCGCAACTTAATGGCAGCTACTGGGGCAAGATCCACGGCGAGATGGACGAAGCGAAGACGGGGGCGTCCGGCCATGTAACCAAGAATGACCCCACCTCCCCCTACACAACCCCCTTGTGGGATCCGAACAACTACGGCGGCCGCAAGCTGTTGGCGACGCTCGGCTTCCAGTGGCAGCCCGCCCCCTTCAATATTATCGATTTCAATATTGGGGTGCCCGTCTACCAACATCTCAACGGCCCGCAATTGAAGGAAAAGTACCAGGTCATGCTGACCTGGTACGTCGAGATCCCGACCAGGGCCAGTATTCGCTATGTCAAACAAAAGGCCGGAGAGAGCAGCCTCGGCTTTTAGGCGAGAAGCTAACCGCGAAGATGACAGGAGAGTTGCCGTGAAAAAGATGCCATGGTTCGTACTGATCGTCGTGACGAGCGTCGCCGGTTGTGCCGGCGGGCCGACCCCTCTTCCCGACCCTCAGTCGCCGGCCGCGGCGCTCTATGCCGAGAAGTGTGGCGCCTGCCACGCTGTACCCCATCCGAAGCGCAACACCGCCGCTGAATGGCGGCGGCTGTTCGCCCTCATGCAACAACGCATGGCCGAGCGTCATATGGCCGCCTTCACTCCGGAGGAGAAGAAGACCCTGCTGAATTATCTCCTGAGCAATGCGCGTTAAATCGACGCGCAAATCACAGCAGCGGTATCATTCGTTCTCATGAAACGACACGTGGCTTGATTGCGGGAGAGGGTAATGGACTTTGTGAAAATACAACGCCAGATAGCTCTCATTGGCCACCCGGAACTATCCGCCCCACGTCGGCGAATCGAGTTCTTCTTCGCTTTGCTCTGCGCATTGGCGTTTCTGCTCTCGGCAACGGCTGCCGGCGCTGACCCCTTTTCCGAGCTTGGCGTAACCACGCCCAAAGTACGACTGAAGGCGCCGTCCTTTACCTTAAACCGCCTGGGCGGCGGCACGGCCCGCATGCCTGATTTCGCGGGTAAGGTGGTTCTGCTTAATTTCTGGGCCACTTGGTGTGCGCCCTGCCGCGAGGAGATGCCCGCCATGCAACGGTTGTGGGAACGATACCGGCAGCAAGGCCTGGTGATCGTCGCCGTCGCCGCGGATAGGAGCGACGGCAAACAAGTGGCGTCGTTTGTCGACCAGCTGGGTTTGACTTATCCAATATTGCTTGACCCAAAAGGGGAAGTTCGCAATCGTTATGAAGTCGTCGGTCTGCCCATGAGCTATCTGATCGGCCGCGACGGCAAGATTTCGGGCAGGGTAATCGGTATCACCAAGTGGGACAGTCCACAGGCATTTGCGTTGGTGGAACATCTGCTTCATCAGTAAACATTAAGACCAAAGGGGTCAGACTCGATTGATAGCCCCTAAGCAGCGCCCCAAGCCGTCCGAAACCGGCTGCCGATGGTTTTATGTAATTCAAGCAGCGTCTTACCGACCCATCGTTTAAAGACATCCTCGAAGCAGCACTGGCCCTTTCAGACACGCCAATTACGATTCGGCTGTCCACTATCGTAGACATTTCAGAGCGTTGCAATCTCACCTCAAGAGCGGTACGGCAAGCCCTTTTGTCGCATGGCAAGCGTGCAGTTACCCGATCCGCCGCCTATACTCTTCTTACGTGGACATGGCAGCTGGCTGAGCTCAAGCCAATACGGAGGGATCCCTTATGGTCTATCCAATTACCATTCATTATGACAACCAACACGACTTTCATACCCCATATCTTTGGTTGTGGTATGCCGGATCTCAAATACAAACAGATCTGGCGCCAACAAGACAGGACGCCTTCGGTGCAGTCTATGAACTCACGGTTAACCGGCCGACTTTTCGATTCAAATTCAAGGACGGCCCGGGCATGGACGTTCAGTGGGAAGATAATGGATTAGAGCGCCGCTATAGCCCCATTCAACTCGCGGCCAATCAAGTTGTACCCAACGAGATCTGGTGTAAATCCAGCAGCGCCTTTGTCTATCACGTGGCGCCCCGCCAGCCGGAACAACAATCCGCGGAACAGTTTTTAAGCACGCTCACCTTCAAACCGGGGATGTACATACCGAACACCGGCGCATTTTCGGGACTTGGCGCACATGTACTGGCAGACGGCCGGATACTGTTTGGCCTATATCATCCAAATGCCGCGCGGGTTTACTTAATGGGCAGTTTCAATAATTGGCAGAGGCCCAATGCCGACCAGCCCGATCCGAATCAATTTATAGAAATGCGCCTTTACCCAGGCTATTTCGGAGTTCCTAATACCTGGCTGGTGGTCACTGACCAAGCCAGCCCCGGCGATGAATATAAGTTCTTTGTTCAAGGAGGCGTTCCCAAGGATCATAAGAACCGGCATGAGCGGTATACCATCGATCCCTATGCCCGCCATTTGGGCACTGATTTCAGATTCAATAATCCGGTTATCGTGGATCCCACGACTTTCCAATGGCAGGATGCCGGCTGGACAACGCCCCACATCAGCCAATTGATCTTCTATGAACTCAGCGTTCACGGCTTTACCGAGGGCGATAAAGACATTGACCCGAACAATCGTGGCAGTTTTCGCGGGATAACCGAGAGAATCGATAAAGGCTACTTTGATGACCTCGGCGTAACGGCTCTATCATTAATGCCGCTCGCGGAGACCCCAAGCACCCAGGGACCGGATACGCTCGGTTACAATCCATCATTGTATTTCACCATCGAGCGCGATTTTGGCAGCCCCGACGACTTGCGTGAATTGGTCAATTCCGCCCATCGACGCGGCATCGCGGTATTGATGGATCAGGTCTTTAATCATACTGACAACAGCTTCAATCCTCTTTGGCAGGCCATTTTAGAACACCCTGACGAAGCGGCACGCAATGAAGGCGGCCTATATTTCGCCGGCGCGACTCCCTGGGGTAATCGTATCGACACGGGCAAGCAGGATGTCCAGAATATGCTTATCGATGCATGCAAAACAGCTATCCGCGAGTATCACGTCGACGGCTTTCGTTTCGACGCGACTCATACCAATTATATGAATCACCAATTCTTTCAACGCCTGGCCGCTGAGATCAGGAAATTCAAACCGAACTGCATATTGGTGGCGGAAAACCTGCCAAACCAGCCTGACCTAAATCTACAGGGCTTTGACGGCTACGCACAGTGGTGCGACCAGTTTCACGATAAAATAAAAGCGGTGCTGCGCGAAGGGCCGTTCGGCGGAGAAGATGCCAGCAGCGATAAGTTGGGCGATACGTTCTTTTTCAGCAAGCAGGACTATGCGCTGCATACCAACAATGTCGTGAACTACTGTGAGAGCCACGACGAGAACAGCGTGCCATTTGAAGTGGCAACCAATCCCGCTTTGAGTCAGCCGCCGGCAAAGGAACGCAAAGCACGGCTGGGAATGTTTTCTACCATTGTCAGTCTAGGTCAGCCAATGCTGTACATGGGGCAAGAGTTCGATGTGGAGCGGCCACGCAATGTGATTACCGTGCCATGGCCTGACGATATTGGACAACACGGATACTATCAATGGACTCATAGATTGATACAACTTCGCAAACGCTATCCGGCACTCAAGCTCGAGGGCTATAACCCGGAGGGCGAAGGCCATTTCAACTGGGTAATGGGACCTTGGATGGACCCCCATCACGGCGGCGGGCAAAAAGTGGTGGGATGGCGCGCCCGCCCCAACGGGGCGGCAAACGAGACGCTAGTGGTGTTGATGAACTTTGAAAACCATAATGTCGTAGCAGACGTGGACTTCGGAATCCCCGGCAAGTGGATCAAGCTGGCCGATATCGATCAAGTCAACGACATTCCACCGTTGGGGAGCAATTCTGCTAGCGACCCCACAACCGTGTATACGGTTGACGGCAATTTTAGCGGCTTCGATCTGCCCAGTAGCAGTGGGTTTATCTACAAGTGGGAAACGGCGGCATAAACCAAAGGCGGCAGGCTCGATTGAAACGGGAAAAACTGTAAACCGAAGCCTATAAGGGCGCGCCCTTTTTTAGCGAACGAGGGCGCGATGCCGCGGACTGTCGTGTACACGTACCTGGCTAATCACCTACCAATATCCCCTCAACTCATGCGACCCGGGTCTATCCCGGGTCAAATCCATTGTGTACAAGCCGCATCGTTCTGGTTTCGCCGCTTATCGAAGTGGCAACGGCTGTAAGGTTTCCAGCACGGCCGCGACTAAACCTTACCTATGACTGCTGAATCAATGGAGGGTAATCTCATGACAAATCGTATAGTTAAGGGCGTATTCGCCGGGTTCATCGGAACGCTCGCGCTCTCGGCATTGATGATTCTGAAGGCGGCGATGGGCCTGATGCCGCAGATGAACGCCATCAAAATGCTGACGGTCATAGCGCACGGCATGCTCGGCACTCCGCTAACACCCGTCGTCGGTTGGCTGCTGCACTTCATGATCGGCAGCCTGGTGTGGGGTGTGTCGTTTAGCCTATTGTTCGAGCGCCTCCCCTCTCAAGCACCGATCCTAAAGGGCCTGATATTCGGCACGGCGGCTTGGGTCCTGATGATGATCGTGGTTATGCCGATGGCGGGCGCCGGCTTGTTCGGGCTTTATTTGGGTCTGGGCACGCCCATTGCCACGCTGGTGCTGCACTGGGCATATGGCGCGGTGCTGGGCGGGGTTTACGGCAGACTGGGCGCGACCCGTCTAGTTACAGGCCATCCCCACGCCTAACTGAGAATCAAACGGGTCGGAATTGAACGGGAATTGCGTATATCAATCGATATCTGACACTCTTGAAAGTTTTTCGGAATTCAAGCGGCGCCTTGCCGGTCCATCGTTTGAATGCGTGTGTGAACGCGCTTTGCTCGAAGCAACCGAGAAGAGAACCGATCTCCGTAAATGTCAGCTTGCTGGCCTGCAGATGCCGTGTCGCCAGCTCTCGGCGAACCGCATCGACGATCTAACTGAAGACGATGCCACCTTCATCCAGGCGGTGTTGCAGGATGCGGGCACTCATGCAGTCCCTTGGCCACATTCTCGCGTGCGACCTTGACTGCCTGCCGTGAGTCCGACCTCGCCGCCAGTATCCCGCGGCCTATAAGGTGATGGATAAAGCCAGTGTTGAGATCCTCGATGGATTTTTTCCGCTGCGGAATTAGGTTTAAGGCATGAGGCTGCATAATTCGGCGGTCGCACAAGCCCTGGTTGGGGCATGGCGCCTGATCGCATTGAAGATCGAATATACCAACGAAACGGCTGTTCAGCCATTCGGCAGCGATGCCCGGGGCTCGATCATCTACACAGACACAGGCCGGGTTGCGTGCAAATGATGCGCGGTGATCGACCTGCATTTTGCGCCGATGACCGGATGAACGGAACATCAGAAGAGACTGAGGCGAGCTATAGGGCCTTAACTCGCACTACGTCTCATATGTGCCGGATGCCGACGGAGGTTATGTCGTCCATCAAGTTGAAAGCCGTCTGTTTCCAAATTGGGAAGGAAGTGGCATGAGCGGTTTTTTCACCTTGCCGGGTAGTCGCCCGGGGCTGAGCACACCGCCGATGCAATGGGGCAGCGTCCTGGTCTGGGAAAGATTCGGGTGAACCATGGTGCTGGTGACGGATGGGATCCGTTATCGTATGCTACCGATCCGCACTGACGACTCCGCTCGCCGTTTGCCTGGATCAGAAAGTGCCCGAGCTTTTATAACGGTCCCCAGGAATTCCCGACACTGTATCTATTGATAGAAGAATCGTAATTTTTTGCCTCCCGGTTTTGTGACGCAATGCAAACATTTTCCTCATCCCTTTTATAAAACGGGACGATACATCTGGGAAATCGGCATTTGGCCGGATTCACCAGGATCAGAGGAGATCGAATGTATGCGTAACGCTGTGTTCGCCGCGAGTATTGCCGCCTTAATCATGATGCCCGGAATTACTCTGGGCGATCCGCCGTGGGCGCATGACGGGTACGGTCACGGTAGACATCACTATTCCGAACACGATGATCAGGCCCGAGGCGGACCCCCGCCGTGGGCGCCGGCCCATGGCTATCGGCGCAAGCATGACGGTGACCGCTACAGCGCACACGAGCGAGATGAAGAGCATCGCGTTGCACACGAAACCGATCTCGACGATTTTGGCATCAGCCAAGGTACCTGCCACCGCGAGGCAGTTGGAGCCATTCTGGGAGGGACGGTCGGCGCGATAATCGGATCGAAGCTCAGCTCTCATGATGACAAGCCACTCGGCGCCGTGACAGGGGCGGTCATCGGGATCCTCGTCGGGCGCAGCATCGGGCACAGCATGGACGACGCGGACCAGGCCTGCACCGGCCAGGTCCTGGAACGCGCCGCCGATCGCCAGAGCGTCGCCTGGGTCAATCCCGATACGGGCGTCAAGTACCAGGTCACACCCACAGACACCTATCAGCGGGATGGGCGCTACTGCCGGGAATACATTACCCATGCCACCATTGAAGGAGCTCGCCGGACCATCCACGGCACGGCATGCCGTAACGCAGATGGATCATGGCAGACGAATAGCAACTCGTGAGCGCATTGGGGTCGGCGGCAAATGCTGGATTGCCCCAGCTGTCACTGGCCTTTATTGCACATGGCGCTTGCCCTACAGCTAATGGAAATCAGAGTGGCATTCCCTCTAACAGATGACAATATTTGTCCTCCGGACGGAAACCTGACAGCTTTTTCGCCCGTCCATTAACTCTCGGACTAGCGGCGAGTCCCGGACTTTCTCACTGACAAGCAACTTGCAGCCCGCTTGGTATAGGGCGAGCGCAGCATGCCGCCGCGCGATTGCGTCAAATGCGATCTTGCGACCTAAACTTCTTAGCTACGGCATCGCGATCCTCTTTGACGCGACCTATTTCCCTCCATTCCGCGCAGTTCGAACGTCACTCGTTATCGTGACGCCACCCCAGCAGCGCCATGAGATGCTGCCACAGGCGTTCCACTACACGAGTGGAACCCGGATTGAGATACACTCGGAAATTTATCGACTGCCTGTTATTAGTCAGATATAGTTGGAATAACTCCTCTCGGACCCGACCTGGGGTATGAGTATACGCAAAGAGGTTCGCACATGACCAAACTGGCAATTGTGCAGAAGGCGCCCGTCTATCTCGATAAGACAAATACGATTGCTCGCGCCGTCACGCTAGTCGATGAGGCGGCGGCGGCGGGCGCTCAAACGGTCATCTTCTCTGAAGCCTTCATCCCCGGTTATCCGGCTTGGATATGGCGGCTTCGCCCTGGGGGTGACTGGAGCGTCTCGGAGCAGGCTCATGCCCGCCTCCTGCAAAATGCCGTCACCTTAAAAAGTGACGATCTGGCACCGCTCTCTGCGGCCGCGCGACGGCATAAGGTCACAATTGTCTGCGGCCTGAATGAACGGGACGACGAGTTGAGCCGGTCGACGCTTTACAACACGGTGGTCGTCATTGGTCCTGGCGGGGCCTTATTAAACCGTCATCGCAAGTTGATGCCGACCAATCCGGAAAGAATGGTGTGGGGCTTCGGCGACGCCTCCGGCCTGCGGGCGGTGGACACCCCCGCCGGTCGCATCGGTACGCTCATCTGTTGGGAAAATTACATGCCGCTGGCGCGATACGCCCTGTATGCGCAGGGAGTGGAGATCTATATTGCGCCGACCTATGACAGCGGCGACGCCTGGATCGGCACCCTGCAGCATATCGCGCGCGAAGGCCGCTGCTGGGTGGTGGGTAGCGGCAACCTGATCAAGGGCGGTGATATCCCGACGGATTTCCCCGACAAGGATCGGCTGTATCCCGACTGCGAGGAATGGGTGAATGACGGGGATTCGGTGGTGATCGCCCCCGGCGGAGAGATCATCGCCGGGCCACTGCGCCGGCAGGAAGGCATGCTCTTTGCCGAGATCGATGCCACGCGGGCGGCCACGGCGAAACGGGCGCTGGATGTGGCGGGTCACTATTCGCGCCCCGATATTTTCTCCTTGCATATCAACGCCAGGCCGCAATCGCCGCTGCAGTTCGACTAGCAGACGACTACCCTCATTCCGGGCCCATACCCTGTTTCGAGCCTATAAGCGAACGGCAAACGCAAGGGGACCGGCCAGGTTGTCGCGCAATCACGGCGGTGCCGA
The DNA here is from genome assembly GCA_037381915.1 of Gammaproteobacteria bacterium. GTDB lineage: Bacteria > Pseudomonadota > Gammaproteobacteria > DRLM01 > DRLM01 > JARRQJ01. The sequence goes on from JARRQJ010000052.1 coordinate 12,361, forward strand.
CGCCGACTCCGCTCCAGTTTCCCACCGCTCAGCTGAGGAATTGACTCAGGATTCGCCCTATCAGGCAATGGTTTGATTATAAAGTGAATATAGCCGGATGGTGGCGGCCGCGTAGCAACGCCATCCAAATATACTAAAATTTCAATTATCGGGTAGATACTTATGGTGAACGAGGGGGATAGTAATGAAGCACGTCACCTCGAAGTGGCGGCCTTCAAGCGAACCTTCATAATCATTTCACGTCATAGCAGTAAATTTTTCGGAACTCGGAACCCCGCCGTTCAAGGGTGTGTTTTTTATCGCAATGCGAGAGGTCATCCAGGAACGGCGTGCTGTTAAATTCGATTTGAGAACATAAGGTCTTAGCACTCGCGCCTGAGTCAAGTTGCTGGGGACCTCTGTCAGGGGCGTCGCATTGCAGATTCTTGGAAGAGTTCGCCCGGTTGGGAGGATGCGGAGATGAGCGATACTGTAAGTACATTGTTTGAGAAACGTACACGGGCATTTCCTCTGGGACCCGACAAGATCCCCCTGTTCCTCGGTCGGGACTATCGCCATGCCTTAAATAGTATACGCGACGACTTGAAACAAGGGTGCCGTTTGCTCTGTCTCGTGGGACCCGCCGGTATGGGCAAGAGCATGTTGTTGCGCACGCTCCGGACTCAACTCCCCCCGGGCATCGTCAGTGAGATTTCGCAGCCACCCTTGGGAGGATTGCTGTCACGCCTGGCGGCAGGGCTGGGCATGGAAGATGGCGACGAAGACGAGGCCGCCGTGCAGCAACGATCTCGAGCCGCTGTCACTCGAGGAAGTGGGGGCGTACATACGTCATCGCCTCAATGAAGCGGGCTATGATCGTGAATTGTTCGTGCCGGAGGCCGTAGCGGCCGTCAGCGCCTACAGCGGCGGTCTGCCGCGCCTGGTCAATCTACTGTGTTTCATGGCGCTGGCAAGTTCGGAGTTCGATGTCAGCGCCCCCATCTCCGCCGATACCGTTCATGACGCGGCGCGTCAACGCTTGCAGACCGGCAATTATCCCTTCGTGAGACCGCCGCTGGCGCCCGGCTGGCGACCCATCCCGACGCCGGCCGCGGTACATGATTCCGACAAGGCGCACCGCAACCGCCGGGAGCTGGATGAGCGTAGCGCACTCAGTGTCGGCAAACCGCGAGGGCAGAAATATGGGTCGGCGCGCTTTGGCTACGGCTCCATGGTATTGACCCTGATGACCGGCGTAACGCTGGGCATCATCGTCTCCCAGGTATGGATGACAGGGAATGTGCCACAAACGGCTGCACACTCAGCCGACGCAACCGCAGCGATGTCGCGCCCCCTGAATACCTACCTGCGAGGGATGAGGGCAGGTTTGGTGAAGATGGCCGAATGGGTCATTGACTGGGCCGGTCCCGCATCAACATCCGCCGCTAACACCGGAATGGCGCCGGAGCACGACGCCGGCGCAGCGCCGCATCGCGAAGTTGCGCCAAGCCAAGCCGCACTTGCACTGCCAGGCGGGACGGCACCTGCATCGCACTCCCGGAGCCGCCATAAGTCTCCAACCCTCACCGGTCTTCCAACAACCCCAGCACTACGGGGCGGCTCCACCGACGTCGCCTCGCAAAATGCCGGAGGGATTATAAACTCGACGTTGACCACGGCGCCGTTTACGGCGGTCAAGCGCGAGCACATTGCATCGCGCTAGCGCTTCTTGCCAAATGGGGTCGGCGAGACTGCTGCCCCCCTCTCTTCCAGGCGGTGCTGCGGCCGACGTCGGGCCGTTATATCCGGCTAGTTAAGCCCTTTGATCTTGATGCGCCCCTCGCTGACGTCTGCAAAGAATTGCTGGAGGTAAGGGGAAAGGGTATCACCATGCTTATCCGATACAAAGGCGCTGAACTCAGCGAGGCTGCGACCGGTCCTGATTCCATTTTCCAACATGATCTTCAGATATACCTGCGCCATCTTGTACGCCGTCGCATTGAACTGCGCGTTCTCGTTCATTGCTGACCTCCTGTTTAGAGCTGGAATCAGGCCGACGCCAATGCTTTACCATTCCGCGTTCGTCTCTGATGCCCTGGTGCAGCGCCCATGGCCGGCACTACGCCACACCGTCGCTTGCCATCGTCAGTTGGACAATGAGGGTGAGGCACAATCGATTGCGGGCCAACTGCCGGTTCCTTCCGTCATTCCCCAGCGCATCGCGCGCACTCGACGGCGTCGTCCTTGACACCGCCAAGACAGACAAGCCGCGTTATCGCTTAACGCTGGAACAAACTGATCAATCGACCACCGACTGCGCCACCACTGAGTAGCAGCGAAGTGCCGACGGCCAGCAAGCCGACCAGTACCAGCACCTGTGGTGCGACCCCCACCAGTGCCAGAATACCCAACACCCCGGCGGCCAGGCCGACCAAGACCTGGGTGCCGGCCGCGGCGCTTACCGCTTCATGCGCCACTCTCTGCGCGCTCTGATGCGCACCGGATACATCGATCTTGAGATCATTGAGCCGGGACGTCATACCGCTACCCAGGCTCAGCGCCGCGCCATAGACAATCACGGCCGAGGCGGACAAGATAAGCGAATTGAGGCCCAACAGGGCCAGGATCCCCAGCACGATGCCGGCGATACCGGCCACCATTTCGGCGGTCATACCACCGCCCATCTCAACAGCTTGCATGCTGTTTTCCGTCGTCTTCGAAATAATGCGCGAGTATTGCGCCGCGGACGATTGCGGCGATACCGCCGATGATCTCCGCCGCGGAACCACCGCCAACGGATTCTGCGATATGCTTATCTTCAGGTGAAGTAATTACAGTTGACATGGCGAAACCCTCCATTGCGTTTTTCTGCAAAGAATATCCTTGAAATGCACATCCCGTTTCAAAAAGCTCGATCGCGGCCCCTATCACGGGGTATACATGCCGTGTTCGACAGAGTCGCAAACGAAAAATTCATCTTGTAGATGGACACAATAGGGCGCGCTTTTTGCATGCCCTGCAAAAGGGTCGGACTCGATTGAATCTCCGGAACGACCCTAATCACATTATAGCCTTCTGTAATATAATTACGTGCGACCTGACCTCAGCTTCCTCATTACCGTCACAGCCATAGACTTATTGCTATCCACCGCCAAGACCAGCACATTGACTTAACAGGAGAAAGCCATGTTTCTCGGAATCTACCGCTTTGAAGGTGAGGCAAACGAGTTGCGCGAGGCATATGACCGTCTACTCGATAACATACCGCATTCCAATTTGAGCCTTCACGCCTGCGTCGCTGATGCGGGCGGCCTCACGATCTTCGACGCCTGCCCGAGTGAGGAGGCTTTCAAGTCTTTCGCCTCAAGCCCGGAATTCAACGCCGCGCTGCAAGCGTCGGGGCTGCCTACCCCCCAAGTTACACCCATGGGCGAAGTTCACGCTGCGTTCGTCTCCGGCCAACGCGTATTCTGATAGAACAAAAGGGTCAGACTCGATTGAAGCTCAGATCCCAACTATAATTATTAAAAACAGCACTGAACACGGACTGTTCAGATTTATAGCCCTCTCGCCACAAGGAGGTGGCCGATGCCCCGCTTACCCCGCTATGTCCTGCCCGGATACCCTTATCACATTATCCAAAGAGGAAATAACCGGTGCCCCATTTTTGGAGCAGACGAAGATTACACTTACTTTATGCGCATCCTGTCCGAAGCCTGCCGGCAGCACGGGTGCCTGATACACGCCTATGTTCTGATGACCAATCATGCGCATCTGGCAATAACGCCACAAAAAGAAAACAGCTTGGCGAAGGTACTGCAGTCCGTGGGACGACGGTATGTACAGTATTTTAATATTTCTTATCAACGTACCGGCACTTTGTGGAACGGACGCTATAAAGCCGCCGTCATTGATAGCGACCTCTATCTACTCGCCTGTTACCGCTATATCGAACTCAATCCGGTACGTGCCAATATGGTCGCCCACCCTGGCGACTACCGCTGGTCAAGCTATGCCGCCAATGCGCTTGGCGAATCTGATCCCTTGGTGACGCCTCACCTGCTGTATCAGGCGCTGGGCACTTGCGCCAGTAAACGACAAGCAGGATATCAACGCACATTTCAGGACCATATCGATAACAATACCTTAGCAGCCATACGGGAATCCACCCAGAAAGGCTGGGCACTAGGTGATGACCGATTCAAAGATGAAATCGAACAGTTACTGCACAGAAGGGTCCGGCCTCTACCGCGAGGAGGTGACCGCCGCAGCACTGCCTTTCGCGAGAGTAAAGCCCGGCTGTAAATTCTTTTTCAATCGAGTCTGACCCTTTTGAAAATAAAAAGGAGTGATCATGGCGTATATATTTCGTAATCTGGTCTTTGAGGGCGGCGGCGTTAAAGGGATCGCCTATGTTGGCGCCCTCGATGTTCTCAGCGAAAAAGGGATAATCTCCGGCATTCGGCGAATTGGCGGCACTTCGGCCGGCGCGATCAATGCGGTCCTGCTCGGCCTTGGATACACCGCAAAGGAGACCAGGGATATTCTCTGGTCGCTGGATTTCACGAAATTCATGGATGATTCCTGGGGCGTCATCCGCGATACCGGTCGCTTGATAGAAGAGTTTGGATGGTACAAAGGGGATTACTTTCGAAACTGGATTGGGAATCTAATCAAGGAAAAGACCGGCAACAGCGAATCCACGTTTGCCGACATAGAGGCCATTAAGGAAGAGCGTGGATTCAAATCCTTGTATTTCATGGGCACCAATCTTTCCACGTCATATTCTGAGGTATTCTCGGGCGAGCATACACCGAGAGTCTGCGTCGCCGACGCGGTAAGGATTTCCATGTCTATCCCCCTGTTCTTCGCAGCAAAGCGCAGTATGCGGGGCGACGTATACGTGGACGGCGGGGTCTTGAATAACTACCCCATCAAGCTTTTTGACCGTGGGAAATACATGGAGTCCACAAACTTTTCGGAACCGGGCTACTACACGAAAATCAACCGGCAGCTTGAAGGGCTGGAGAGGCCCATATCGAAGTACGTATACAACAAGGAAACGCTTGGCTTTCGGCTGGATGCCAAGGAAGAAATCTCGGTATTCCGCGACCATGCAGAGCCGCCCCACAGGAAAATCGATAATTTTTTTGATTACACCTGGGCGTTGATTGACACTATATTGGAGGCACAACAAAGTTCGCACCTTCATAGTGACGACTGGATGCGAACCGTCTACATCGATACGCTGGGCGTAGGAACAACGGATTTTGATTTGTCCGACGCAAAGAAGCAAGAGCTGGTCGTATCCGGGAAAGAAGGTGCAGAGAAATACTTCGAATGGTATGACAATCCTGAAGCGAAACCTAACAAATAGCGACTAGGAATCCGGGTTTGGCCTGCGCACGGCCGTCGCCGCCATGAATGCTCGTTGATCGTCCGAGACAAGCGGCTCATTCCGGACGCGTTTTCCAACAGGCTATTCAGCTTTTGAAAATGCCGGCTACGGCAAATCGGTCACGTCCGTCGGGGAAGCGGTCTGAGGCTCTATATGCAAGGTCCGCGTGGGGAAGGCGATCTCGGCGCCATGGCGGGCGATAATATCCGCAACCTTGAGCAGCACGTCCTGCTTGATCTCGTGATAGCGGATCCATTCCTTGGTCTTGGTGAAGACGTAGAGCATGATATCCAGAGAGGACGGACCGAAAGTGCTGAAGTTGACGATAAGGGTCTGGCTGGCATCGATTTCCGGGTGGCTTTTCAGCATGCTCCGTATGTCCGCGACGATAGGCACCATCTGTGCCAGGTCATCATAGCGAATGCCAATGGTCTCCTTGATACGGCGGTTCGTCATGCGGGTGGGATTTTCCACGACGATGTTGGTGAACAAGGCATTCGGGACATAGATCGGATTCTTGTTGAAGGCCCGCACCCGGGTGTGGCGCCAACCGATGTATTCCACCGTGCCTTCGATCTCCTTGTCCGGCGAGCGGATCCATTCCCCCACCACGAAGGGCCGGTCCAGGTAGATGGTAAGGCCGCCGAAGAAATTGGCCAGGATGTCCTTGGCGGCGAAGCCGACCGCGATCCCGCCGATGCCGCCGAAGGTGAGCAAGCCGCCAATGCTGAAACCCAGTGTCTGCATCATCACCAGTGCGGCGACGATAATGATGGAAAAACGCCCCAGCTTGGACAGGGCATCCACCGTGGTGTGATCCACAATCTCCCCCGCCGTTTCCCGCACGGTAACGATGTTGTGACTCGCGTTGCGAATGAAGCGCACCAGGAACCAGGCAAGGGAGAAGATGACCACCACGTTGCGGGTAGGCACCACAAAATCAAAAATGGGGGCACCGGTGTGTTGGTGTACGATCTCGGTGGCGAAGGCCAGGCCCACCACCCACAGCGTCAACCTGAGGGGCTTGCGCAAGGCACGGACTAACGCGTCATCCCACACCGTTGAGGTGCTCTCGGTGATTCGTTCGAGACGATGCAGCATGTAATGGAAGACGATGTTGAGGGCCACGACGGCCACGACCACCGTAAAGACCTCGGGCAACCAGGGTATGGCCAGAAAGGCAAGACCGGATTGTTGAGCCAGGGTATCCATTAACTATTTAGAATCGGTAGCAGTTAAAAGGGCGCGGGTGACAAATTATCATCATGAGCATCGGCTGCCGACACCTTAACAATTATAGGTGTTAAGCTACTGCTGTCCCACTTACTCCCTCTCCCTTCGGGAGAGGGCAGGCGTGAGGGGAAAAATCAAGCCAACTCCCTGATTTAAATCCCCTCAACCCGGCCTTCTCCCGAAGGGGGAAGGAACGCAAGGTTTATGCGGCCAGTCTTCATTTTAGTGTCGACTTGCCTTGTTACAGCAAGGGAATTACGGCTAATCATTGAGTTGCTGCAATTTAAATTATTGTATGTGGGACAGCAGTGATGTTAAGCCTTATGATTCTCTAAACTTGCCTCTATTGAATAGGTTTGACGAGTATAAGTGAGCGCAGACACGCTGTGTACCCCGGTATCGTGATTTAATGCGTCAGGGTGTTTGCCTTTGCATTGCTCCAAGCGCTGCCACTGGCATGCAGCGGCCAGACTCCGCCGCACCTATAGCCGGAGTGCTGTCACAGCATGGCCGGTATTGCCAAGTTCCGAACATTGTTTGCGTCTGTCGTGCCCTGCATTAGACTTTGGTTCATATCATCTCCAAAGATCAGACCCTATGCCCGCGGCACGCATCATTGTTTTGACGTTACTCGCCATGATTGCCTTTGCGGGCAATTCGTTGCTTTGCCGGGCCGCGCTCAAGCACACCGCCATCGACGCAGCCAGTTTCACCACGATCCGCTTGATCTCCGGGGCGGTAACGCTATGGCTGGCGGTGCGCATGAAGCATGGCCCCATCACCGGCCGGGGCAATTGGTTATCGGCCTGCGCCTTATTCCTCTACGCCGCCGGTTTTTCATTTGCCTATGTGCATCTGCCGGCGGCGAGCGGTGCGTTGCTGCTGTTCGGCGCCGTTCAGGCGACCATGATCGGCCACGGCATGTGGTCGGGAGAACGGCTGGTGAAACTGCAGTTCGTCGGTCTGCTGCTTGCAGGCGGCGGACTTGTCGGCCTCTTGCTGCCCGGCCTCTCGGCACCGCCACTGTTCGGTTCCCTGTTGATGCTGGGTGCCGGGGTAGCCTGGGGTGTCTACTCCTTGCGCGGCAAGGGTGCCGGCGACCCGACCCGGGTCACAGCCGGAAATTTTCTGCGTGCCACGCCCATTGCGGCGGCGTTGAGCGTATTGATGCTGGACGGTGCCTCGCTGGATAAAGGTGGGGTCGGATATGCGGTGGCGTCGGGCGCACTGGCCTCGGGCGGGGGGTATGCGGTCTGGTATAGCGTATTGCCTGCGTTGAAGGCCACTAATGCCGCAACCGTGCAGCTTAGCGTGCCGGTCATCGCGGCATTGGGCGGCATTGCCTTTCTCGGCGAGCCCGTGACCCTGCGCCTGATATTGGCATCCGTGGCGATTCTTGGCGGCATCGCACTGGTCATCTTCGAGAAACGATCCGCGATCGGCACCCCACCGATCGCTTCGGCAAGCCGTCGAGGAAAAAGGGATACGCGAAACATATAATCCCGCTGGTTACCGATCACATCTCCCCCGCTAACGTAAGGGTATTGTCCGTTGCTACGCCTATTTATGGAATTTTTAGGAAGTTGCCGCTCGACAAAAATATTACCGGATGGTTATATTGCGAAGCACTAATCCGGGAACGCGCTCGTAGCAGCTATACCTTAGCGGTTCGTCTCTGGAACGAGGTTGCACATCATACTCACATACTAAGGGGAACCAAATGAAGAAGGCGCGATTTATTACCGGGATGGCACTGGTCGCCTTGACTGCCTATGTCAGCGGCGAGCAGGCCTTTATACCAATCGCGGCCCATGCCGAAGCGAAGGCGGGACCGAAGGTGGTTAACGTCGTTGCCAAAGAATATCAATATTCGATGCCGAGCACCCTGCCGGCGGGACCGACCGAGTTCCATTTCACCGATGACGGCAAACAACTGCATCACATGACCATAGTGAGGTTCAAACAAGGTCATACCCTCGCCGATTTCACCGCACTTCCCCCCGGTCCGTTTCCGGCCTGGGCAGTCCTGATGGGCGGCCCCAACACCCCGATGCCGGGCGGTGGAACCAGTAGCGACGTGGTCGATCTGCCGGCCGGCGACTACGCCGTAATCTGCCTCGTACCGGGACCCGACGGCAAGCCGCATATGATGAAGGGAATGGTCAAGGCATTTACGGTAAAGCCATCCTCCCGGACGCGGATCATACCGGCCAGCGACCTGACCTTGACCCTCAGCAATTATAAGTTCGCCTTCTCAAAACCCGTCACCGCGGGACGTCATGTTATTCGCGTCGTCAATGACGGTCCCCAAGCGCACGAAGCGGTGTTGTTCCACCTGGCGCCGGGCAAGAAGGGTGAGGATATCGCCCACTGGGTGCTCACCGGCATGAAGGGGCCACCGCCCGGCGCACCGGTTACCGGGATCGCCCCCATGGCGCCGGGCAAGAAAAACACCCTGCTAGTAAATCTGAAACCCGGAAGTTACGCGCTGATGTGCTTTATGCCCGATGCCAAGGATGGGAAGCCCCATGTGGTACATGGCATGATCGACAACTTCAAGGTCATGTAAACGGTAACGCTTTCCCGACTCGATGAATGGGTCGGTGACGAATAACCGAAACTGGCATTCGTCACCGACCTGATTTCTATTGCGACAGCCAACGGTCACCGAGGCGTAGGCGGGTTTCGGAATCGGTAGCCGCGCCGCGCGCCGCTCCCAACCAACAACCGTCCGAACAATCCGAGCAGCACCCAAAGATCGATGGCGCCGCCACCGCCGCTACTGCCGCCGCCGGTACTGGTACTGCTGCCGGTGGTATTGCTTCCGCCGCCACCGAGGACGGTTATGGTGGCGGGACCGAGCGAACGCAGGATGGCGCCATTCCGACCCACGGCCAGGAATTGGTTATTACTGCGGCTGATCCCTTTCAAGGCTTCGCCGGTGGTGGAGATCTGGGTGGTCCAGGTCACGCCGTCCGGGCTGGTGAGCACGGTGCCGTTGTCACCCACGGCGGCGAACTGCTGACCATCCCAGGTGATACCGGTCAACCCTGCAGTCACTGCTCCGGGACTCCGGGCGGCCCAGGTCTGTCCATCGGGGCTGGTCAGGATGGTACCGGCATCGCCCACCGCCACGAACTGCGCACCGTCCCATGTCACCCCATGCAGATCCTGCGTGGTCACGGTACCGGGAGAATGATCCGTCCAGTACACTCCGTCGGAGCTGGTAATGATGGTGCCCGCGGCGCCCACGGCAACGAACTGCGTACCGTTCCACGTTATCGCGTACAGGGAATTGCTGGTGGCGGAATTCGGAGAATAGTTCGACCAAGTCACCCCGTCGGGGCTGGTCACAACGGTACCCCCTCCCCCCGCGGCCACGAACCGCTTCCCGTTCCACACTACGGCCAGCAAATCATTCGACATATTGGCGCTCTGCAAGGTCCAGGTCGCCCCGTCCGGACTGGTGATGACGATGCCGCCGGTACCCACGGCCACGAACTGGGTGCCGTCCCAGGTCACCCCATATAAATTCTGATCGGTCACGAAATCAGGAGCATTTCTATTGCTATGAGAGTTATCCTTCCAGCTTACCCCGTCCGCGCTGGCGAGGACCGTGCCCAGATAGCCCACCGCCACGAATTGCGTGCCGTTCCACATCACCCCCTGCAGGTGATTGAGGACACCGGAACCCTGCCGTACCCACGTCGTTCCGTCCGTGCTAGTGAGGATGACGCCGGCCACGCCCACCGCCACGAACTGGCTGCCGTTCCAAGACACTGCCCCCAGATCTTGCGTGACACCCGACGCCTGGGCGGTCCAGGACGCGCCGTCGGGGCTGGCAGTAAGAACGATACCGGAGACCCCCATAATCACGAACTGGCTACCGTCCCAGACCACGGCCTTCAATGCCTGCCGAACGCTGGAAGTGGACCGATCCGTCCAGTTGTTCTTATTCGCATCGGGACTGGTGAGGATAGTCCCCCCCGCCCCCACGGCCATGAACCGCGTGCCGCTCCAAGCCACCTGATACAGAGTCTGGGTCGGGAAATCCGGAGTTGAGTCTGTCCAGGTTTGCCCGTCCGGACTGGTCAGGATGATCCCCTGCCCCACGGCCACGAATTGTGAACCGTCCCAGACCACGCCGTACAAATGACGGATGGTACTGAAACTATGCGGTGTCCAGGTCTGTCCGTCCGGACTGGCAAGGATGGTGCCGGCGGCCCCCACGGCCACGAATCTTGCACCATTTGTCGTTATGCCCCACGCCAGCCCGTCCAGGTCATTGGAAGTCCCCGAGGCCTGGAGAGTCCAGGTCGTTCCGTCGGGGCTGGTGATGATAGTACCGCCAGAACCCACCACGGCGAACTGGTTACCGTCCCAGGCTGCAGCGCGCAGTTCATTATGGGTACCGGAGCTCCGCACCGTCCAGCTGGACCCGTCGGGACTGGTGAGGACCGTGCCGTCCATCCCTGCCGCCACATAGGTTCCCGAACCGTAGACCACCGTGTGCAGGTCGTTGCCCTGGGGCAGCGGGTTGGCCCATAGCCAATCCACGCCGGCCGCACCCATTGCCAGCTGGGGCAATACCAGCAACCCCGCCAGCCAGGCCAGCGACCACAGCCTCAGCGCTGGGCCACGGCGTCGCCACGTCTTTGTTAGTGTTATGTTCACGGTCTTCCCCCTGGATAAAACCAATGGCACCCGCAGCGCGCACCGCCGAATCAAAGGGCCAGGTTACGAATCACTGTTATTTTTCGTCACAAAGCCACTATTAGCGCCACAGGCCCGCCACAACAAATATGGCATCCCGATTCCGCGGAGAAACCGGAACACGCAGCAATAATCTCTAAAATTCGCACTCAATGGCAACTAGGGTGACGCTGAGTTCCTTAGCACCGTCGGGATGCATGATCATGATGTCGGAAGAACCGCCCGCTACCGCTGCCAAGCCGCGGGGGAAACCCCCGGCGCCGAACTGAAAGCCCTGTTTGTCGTTGACGTAATGATTATTACTCTCATTTACCGCCGGCCTGGATTTATATCCTATAAAGCCTACGGCTTTCCGCTGCCGGCGGCTGGTCGTCCCCGGCCCATCCGGGACGTCTGTACGCCAGAATACGTGCCTGGCCGCCCGAACTCAACAATCAAGGCATCGTCCCCTCATGGTTCCTGCCGACCCGGAGCTCCCCCCGCAACAGCCGGGTATTTGATGCAGTCATTCCATCGAAGTCACGAAGGGATCAGTAGAGTATCAGGCGACAGCGAGACCGAATTAAGTGTGCGAAACAGCGTCCGATAACAGGTTCGACAATTTCTTCTAGCACCCGTGAGCATACGCCCAGGTATTTTGAGGCAAGGGAGATCCGGAATGGGAAAGGTCAAAGCCGCGCTTATTCACTTCAGCATCAGCGTCGTCATTTTTTGTTCCATTATCGCCGTCACCATCCTGTTCTGGTATCCACCACCCTATTTCTTCGCGGACGGGGGATGGCAGATGATACGGCTGGCGGCCGGTGTGGACGTGGTGCTCGGACCGCTGCTGACATTCGTAGTTTTCAAGACTGGCAAGCCCAGCCTGAAACTCGACCTCAGCATCATCGGCATCATGCAGGTGTCGGTACTGATCTGGGGTGTCATGCTTATGTACCAACAGCGGCCGTTGTACGTCACCTTCGCCCTCACGCAATTTCTTACCGTCACCGAAGGGCAGCTGGCGCAAGGGGAGCATCCGGAGGCCGACCTGAAACAGGCTGCGCATGGCACACCGGAGATGGTGTATGTCAAACTGCCGGATGATCCCAAGAAGAAGCTGGCATTATTGGAAGCGGGCATGCAGGGAAAGCATCCGTTTTATACGCACCCGGATCTCTATAAGCCGCTAGCCAAGAACATCTTCACGGTGCTCGATGCCGGCCTGGATATAAACAAGCTCACGGACAATCATCCCAAGTACCAGGCGAAACTGGATGCCTTCTTGAAGAAACACGGCGGTGGCGTGAAGGATTACGCCTATTTGCCGCTGAGATGCCGATACCGGGGTCTCATCATGGCGCTGCATAAACCGGATGGCCGCGTCGCTGGCACCATCGACATAACGCCGCCAATTACCTGAGGAGGCGCGTCAGCACCGTGCAACACGGAGTCATCCAAGCCCGGAGTGGGTGGCGTCATCACACGGCGTCGTCAGCAACGAGCGAAACAGTCCCGACAACAATGCATCGGCTATCCTCGCGGTGATGCGGGGTCAGGAGGGGCCGGCCTCGCCGCGTGCAACCGCCACCAGGCGGCGAGGGCGCTGCCGATGATGGAATGGAAACTGGCCGAGATGGCGGCGGGGACCGGGGCCAGCACCAGCTGCGGAAAGCTGCTGCGCGCCAGCACCGCGCCGAGACCGGAGTTCTGCATCCCGACCTCGATGGAGATGGTGCGGCAGGACAGCTCCGGCAGTTTCAGCAGCCGCGCCATGACATAACCGAGGCCGAAGCCGCCGAGATGCAGCAGGGCAACCCCCGTGAACAGCGGCAGGGCGGAGTCGAGCACGGTCTGTGCGTTGGCGCCGATGATGCTGGCGCAGATCAGGGCGATGAATATGACCGATACCAGCGGCGCGACAGGCAGGACGAACCCGACCGCCCGCGGCGTGTACCGGTTGAGCAGCACCCCCAGCGTCACCGGCAACACCACGACCTGTACGGTACTGACGAACAGGCTCCAGGCATCCACCGGCACGTAGGCGCCCGCCAGCCATTTGGTGAGCAAGGGCGTCAGCGCCACCGCGGCGAACGTGGAACACATGGTCATCAGCACCGACAGCGCCACGTCGGCGCGCGCGATGTAACTCACCACGTTGGATGCCGTCCCGCCGGGACAACAGGCCACGAGGATGAGCCCGACGGCGAACGCGGGTTCCAGATCCAAACCATGCGCGATACCCCAGCCCAGGAATGGCATGATGGTGAATTGGGCGGCGACGCCGATCATCACCTGTCTCGGCAACCGTGCGACGCGGCGGAAGTCGTCGACGGTCAGGGTGATGCCCATGCCGATCATGATGACCGCCAGCCCCCACACGATCATCCGGCCGCTGAACCAGGTGAACCACTGGGGATAGAACAGCGCCAGGCCGCTGCACGTCAGCACCCACAGCGGAAACAGGTTGGCAAGGCGATTGAATAGTCGCATCATGGAAAACGGCTCAGCGCTGTTTGCACGAAGGGTACCATAATTGCCCGAAAACATAAGGATTTCTGCCAAATATGGGCCTTGGCCGGGATGGCACCCCAAGAGCGCGCCTCGGCCCGGGGGGCAATGCGCCCAGGACATGGGCGCCCGCCGAACACCGCCGCTGGTCCAGAACCTATGGGAAGGACTAAAGTCTTAGTAGAAGGGCAAACGCTTTTGCTCGGCGCAAAGCCGTCCAATCCCTGCACCGCGCCTGCTGATGTACGGCGGGACAACACTACCCCGCCGGATCCGCCCAGCAGGCACGATCCAGGGACCGTTCTGGAGAACCGAACATGAAACTGCTTACCAGGCTCGTTGTGATCGCGGTACTCGGCGTCGGCATCTTCGGCGCGATGGCCGGCTGCGCCCGTCATTTTGCCCACAAGACGCCGCAGGAACGCGCGGAGTGGCTCGTAAAGAAGATCAACGATGAGCTGAAGTTGAACAATGCGCAGCTGGGAAACCTCAACGCACTCAAGGACGAACTGCTGGCCGTGCGCAGCGACTACCGCAAACGGGACAGCAATACCCGCAAGACCGTCGATGAGCTCCTCTCACAACCGACCTTGGATCAAGCGCGCGTTTTGGCGATGGTCAGGGAACGCACCCGGGACGTAAACGACAAGGCGCCGCAGGTCGTGGCCGCCTTCGCCAAGTTCTACGACAGTCTCACTCCGCAGCAGCAGAAGAAGCTGCACGATGACATCAACGAATGGATGAAACGCCGTGACGACTACTGGCATGGCCGGTAATCGCTGGCGCGGTTGCCATCCTCGCCTCGGCAAGGGCTAAGGCGGGGATCTCGGGTCCGGGTGGCGGAGAATGCAGAATGAGTGCCCGGAATTCCGACCCCCGCCGCGGCCATATCATGCAAACGCCGGCGCCCTATTTCAACGGCAGGTAGATATCCGTCATCAGGTCGCGCTCGGAGGTTTCCGGCAGCAGATTCAGGTAGTGGAAAAAAAGCGGAAAGTCGCGCAGATCTTCACCGCTTTGCGGCAACCACTCCCGGTACAGATAACGCGCGCTTTCGGCGATTTTATCGTGAGAGCCGCGATGACGTACCACGGCGCAACGGCCACCCGGGATTAGCTTATTCACCACCCCTTGCGGATTGTCCGGCACCGCCTCCGTGACCGAGCCACATATATCGAAGCGGAATTTCTCCGCTTGCGTCGCCTCGGGGTCATCATAGGCGATGCCGAAGCTGCGGCTGGTTTTGACCGGCGAGAGCCCGCTCGCCTTCCGCCACGCGATAAACACCATGGCCGAGTCATTGACCAGCGCTGGGCTGCCGCGGTGCTCCAAGGCCGCAACCCTGGTCTCTTCGAAATCAATAATCTTCACTTCCATTGCCACTGCCCTCGCTCTTGTTGGTATGCGGTACCGCTCGGCCCACGGCTCCCATGCCGGACTCGCCCTGAATTGCGAGGGGGTCTGGCCGAAGGTGTGTTTAAAGGCGCGCGAAAACGACTCCGGGTTTTCGAAGCCAGCTTCCAGAGCGATGTCGATAATCCGGGCATCCCGGCTGAATACCAGCCGATAGGACGCCCGCTTGAGCCGCATCAGACGAATGTATCTAAAGACGGTGACACCGGCGAATTCGGAAAACTGCCGATGGAAGTGGTATTTCGAAAAATTCGCCACTTGGCCCAGCCGTTCCACCGACAACTCCTGATCGAGGTGCTTTTCGATGTAATCGAATACCCTGTTCAATCTCGCCGCGTACGTGCTTGCCGTCGGATCGTTCACGCCGTCTCTCCTCTCGCGGGTCAACTATGCCCGGATCGCGGGTTGCCGTCATGACTGAAATTGCTTTTTTCGGGAATCCTCCTGTCCCGGAATCAGGGGCCGGGAGAGCCGCCAGTCGTGCCCGGTCATCCCCCCTCCGCCATTTGCAGTCGTGGCCGCACGGCCAACCGCGGCGATATAGGCGGCGATAACATCGACCTGCAGCAAACGATTCGATCCATAATTCATTGTCTCCACTTTCCCATGGACGGCACCAGATGCCGGGTTTACACTAAGATCAAAATATATTGAATGCTCGACGAGCACTTGCCAGAGAGCATCAAGATTATTCAGATAAATAACCGAGCTTCAGGGGTTCTCGGCGAAAGGGATGTCATTCTCATGACCAGACACGGAAACTTGGCGGCTGTCGCGACGGGCGCGTTGTCCGCCGGCGTGTTGTTCTATGTCCTTGATCGCCCCCACAGTCATGTTTATTTTCTCCCCGCGTGGTTGCCATCACCCCATATTTCCACCGGTCTGTTTGGGACCATCGGCGACCATCTTCCGACCTTCCTGCACGTCTACGCCTTTATCCTGTTAACGGTAGCGGTCACCGCACCCCCCATCAGCAAGCTGCTTCCCGTCTGTCTGGCATGGTTCACTCTCGACAGCCTGCTGGAAGCGGGTCAGGCCCGCCCGTTCGCGCGATGGATCGCCGCGCATACCCCCGCCTGGTTCACCGGCATCCCATTTTTGGATAATACCCGGGATTATTTTCTATCCGGCACCTTCGACCGGCTCGATCTTCTGTCCATCGCCGCGGGCACGACGGTGGCTTACATCACTCTCCGGCTATCACATAAGAGTTCGGGTCCATCAGATGAAAAGCACCCCTAAGCAACGTAAACCCGGTCTGCCCGTGATGGCAGGGGGCCTGGTCTTCCTTCTCGGCATCATGAGCACCCTGGGCTCGGGGGGAGGCGGCAATCATAACGGGGGCAGCGCATCGGGAGACACGCCGTCCGGTGTCACGGCATTCAACTTCGACGCCGGCAACACCCTTGCCGCCGCACGCTCGGCCGCCTCGGCCATGGCTTTTTTCCCGGATTTCACTTCGATGGCCCGACAAATCCTGGCCACCCTCGCCGCCTCCAGTCCGGACAATTCGCCTTTCGATCTGGCGATGTGCGCCAATGCCGGCCACGCCATGCTGACCTGGATCGACGCCGACCATAACGGCGATTTATCCATGGGGGACTCGGCGGCCCTCTTGTTGACGAATTGCGATATGGATAGAAGCGGCGCCGCCACCACCGGCACCGTCAAGCTGGGCGTCACCAGCGCGGCTGCCACCCCGCCGTCCACCAGCGTCGGCGTCAACGCATCCATGAACCTCACTGTCAACAAGGCCCCCGATACCACACTCATTACCGGTAGCTTCAAGGCGACATCGAACACCACGAACAATGCGGATTTCACATATGTCTACGCAACGAGCCGCTCAACGTCGCAGAAGTTGACTGCGACGAAGAATGGTGGCGCGCTGTACGAGTTGGGTTGCTTCAATGTGACCGAGACATTCAATATCGCGGACGGTGCCGGGACGTTCAAGCTGGCATCGAGCGGCGTGGTCAATGCTGCGGAATCCCTCATGAATTTGGCTGGCGGTGGACAACTGGCCTTCATCAGTAATCGCCCGGAGTCCGGCGACCAGCACTTGCTGAGTTCGCCCACACCAGCCTGCGCCGCCGTCGGCGCGCCCGGCGGAGCGGGCGGAGCCGATGGTTCCCATATAAATATGGAAGCACTGGGCGGCGGCCACCTGCGTCTGCACACCTTCGACGGCTCGAACCTCGAAGTCAATACCACCGATACCACGTGGGACGCATTACTCAACTGACTCCGAGTCGAGTCCACACCGGACTGCGGCCATCATCGTCATGCGAGGATGGGGCTATGCCCGTCTCGCCAAGCACGGCACCAGTTGGCGGACCGCCCGGCGCCGCGGCGCATCAGTATCATTTTTAGCTCGAAACGGCATTGCCCGTCGGCGTGCGCGCCTACCTCCTGTCATGACTGTGATGGGCGGTTCTCAGGCTGTGCTCGATGGTGCTGTCGGGTATCGGATGGTCCCCCACGGCAGCATCCAGTTCATACGGTAACGTGCCACAGGGATTTCTCTCGGATCCGCCACAGCTGCGTACATTGAACAGTCTGTAGAAGGGATCCCAACCGAGGGCGGCCGTTAAGAACGGGTACACCGCCACCAGTATGGAGACATATAGCCAGCCCGACAGCGACGCTACTCCTAAGTCGATCCGCGGTATATTGACGGTAATGATGGTCAAGGGTACCACGACGAGTGCGGTGCCTATTACCAGCCGGATGCCGCGGTCTGGCCATCCTAGATTTTCTACAACGCGAAATCGTCTTGTCTGTGTGTCGTTCATGTCGTCACCTCCGCATAAGCCCTCATGCAAAACCAGCATCGTTCTTCCCGAGCAGGCTCGACGGCTTCGGTGCCTGTAAGGGCAAACCGGATAGCGCATGTCGGCATTGACCTAAATCAATCACCGACATGCGGCGACTCCACTCGGATAACTCAGGGATTGAGCTTGTCGATTTTCCCTGACCTGCCCAAACTCGATGCTGACCGCCTGACGGCGTTACGAAATTCTCCATGTGCGCGGTTCATCCCGCGCGGCCGAATACATAAGATCGGATCGTACCGTTACTACTTTGACTCCCGCGTCTCGATGGTGTTCCTGAAACTCCCGGTGGCCCTCGGCCACCATCGGCTGGGGGCTGGCGCGGTGGAACGGTGATTGGGCAAAGCGTCACGGCGCCCAATGGGGTCCAAGTCCGGCGCGTGTGCGGTGCACCCGCCCGGAGGTTGGCACCTGCTTCGCTCTCGCGGCGTGTCGGGGCCGCGCCGTTCCCGATCGCGTCCATGCAGGCACGGATGCGTGGCACGTCTTGCCCGTCTTACAACTTATGGATTGCCCGGCGCATGGAAGGGATGATGGTCGAACTCCTCGCCCAGATGGTCCTGATTTATTCCTTCATTCTCGGCCTTGACTACCTTATAGTTGAATCCTGAGGTGAGCGTGCCAATGAAATGTCAATCCTGCGGCAAGAAGACGGAAATAAATTGGGGGCGCTCCGACCTGGTGCTTTGCGAATCCTGTTTTATCTCGCAAGGTGATAATCTCTTATTGAATGGCGGTGAGGCGGCGGACGGGACGGGACGAGACAGCCCCGCTCGCGATGTCGGCGCGCTTGCCGCCCCGGCTGCGACCAAAGCTCGAACCGCACCCTGCGCCTTTTTCCCCGTCGCCTCCACGAAGCTGGCGGTTATGTATATCGTCACCTTCGGTCTCTACGGCGTCTATTGGTTTTACAGCAATTGGCGCCTGCAACAGCCCTACCTGAACAAGAAGATCAATCCGGCGTTACGTGCGATATTTTACGTATTCTTCACTCATTCCCTGTTCAGAAACATCAAACGAGCGGCGGAAAGAAAGGGGATAGCCACGGATTGGCCCGCCGACATGTGGGCGACAGTTTTTGTAGTAGTGACCATCGCCTCAAA
>JARRQJ010000053.1:0-16436 GCA_037381915.1 Gammaproteobacteria bacterium
TTAGTTGTCGCGGTGATATTGCGGTAATCCTCTCTGCACACTGCTCGCAACGAGCTAGCTTTTGCAGTAAAAGGGGGCGGTGACAAACGGTAATCATTTTCATCTAGCGAGTTGGTGCGGTAGATTCTGAAGGTCGCAGGAAGCGGCCTTTTTCAATTGGCAAAAGGAATTTGCCATACCTAGAAACCCACGTATATATATGGCGGGTATGCTTTGCCATGTCATTCAACGTGATAATGACCGAAATGCATGCTTCTATGCGGAGCAAGACTATCTATTTTATCTCGACTGCTTGCGGGGCGCGTGTAGTCTATGCCATGTAGCCGTTCATGCCTACGTGTTGATGGCTAATCACGTTCATCTGCTCATGGCGTCCGAGAATACGGAAGGCGTCTCCCGGGTGATGCAATCGAGAACCCGGGTCACAGTGGGTTTTCCGCTGATATTCTGGCTTGCTGATATATAAATTAGACAGCGGGGAGAATGAATTTGTCCCGGTTTTCCAAGACCCGCGGCCGGTCACGCGCGGTAATCCCCTCCTTTTAATAGTGCCGGGCAGATTGAGCGTCCCGCGGCACGATAGACACCTCCAGGACCGCGAAGCTCGGGCGCGCTTGATATCCGCCTACAGGATGGCCGATCCTGTGGATTGTCGGGAAACGGATGGGTTATGCTGCCAATACCCGCTGTTCGTACGCTGCAACGCTGCACGATCGACAAGCGCCGTTTGCCACGCGTCATGACCGGTTTATACCAAGGAGGTTCAGGATGCAAATCCGGCTCGGCTACGAGTTAATCTATGAATGTCCGCAACCGACCCCCATGATCCTGGCGCTGAATGTCCATTTCAGTCGAGTCTCTGATCTTGTCATCGCAGACCATATCATTACCAACCCGCCGATCCCCATCACCGCCTACCGCGACGGCTTCGGCAACTGGTGCAGCCGTATCGTCGCGCCGCAGGGCGACATCTGCATCTCCACCGATGCGCTCATTAATGATAGCGGACTGCCGGACGCGGTCGATCCCACCGCCCAACAGCACGCTGTGGAGGATTTACCGGCGGAGACACTCGTATTTCTACTCGGGAGCCGCTACTGTGAGACTGATCGGCTCGTCGAAACCGCCTGGGCGCTCTTCGAGCACACGTCCCCAGGCTGGCCCCGTGTTCAGGCGATCTGTGATTTCGTCCATGAACATCTCAGCTTCGACTACATGTCCGCCCGGGCGACCAAGACCGCCCTCGAAGCCTTTCATGAGCGCACAGGGGTATGTCGCGACTTCACTCACCTCGCGATCACCTTGTGTCGCTGCATGAATATTCCGGCGCGTTACTGCACGGGCTACCTTGGCGACATCGGGGTCCCTGCCTCGCCGTACCCGATGGACTTCTCCGCCTGGTTCGAGGCGTACCTCGGCGACCGCTGGCATATCGTTGATCCGCGCAACAACATGCCGCGGATCGGGCGAGTGTTGATCGCCCAGGGCCGGGATGCGGCGGATGTGCCGATCAGTAATGCATTCGGCCCCAATGAGCTCAAGGCCTTCAAGGTGTGGACGGATGAACTAAGGAGTCAATCCGAATGCTGATACGTGGCATACCCAAGCAGCGCACATCGCCAACGGATCGGCGATAATGCTGCTGGAATCCGATGAACCATCTCCTGTCGAGATCGTTAATGCCGCCGGAACCGCCAGTGTCGTACTCGTTTGCGATCATGCCGCCAATAGAGTACCCCGACGGCTCGGCACCCTCGGCCTCGACGCGGTCCGGCTCGCCGACCATATCGCTTGGGATCCGGGTGCGGCCGACGTGGCGCGCCGCCTCGCGGTGCATCTCGATGCGCCATTAGTGTTGAGCGGCTACTCGCGCCTCGTCATCGACTGCAATCGGCCGCTGCGTAGCGTGGAATCCATTGCTGAAGTAAGTGGTGGCGTTCCCATCCCGGCCAACCGCGGCCTGCCGTCCCGCGAGCGAGAGCGCCGCATCGGTGCGCTGTTCTGGCCTTACCACGACGCCATTGACCGGTTGCTTGATGGCCGTACCCGGCGACCGACTCTGCTGCTCAGCATCCACAGCTTTACGCCAACCCTGAACGGCCGGTCACGACCCTGGCACATCGGCGTTTCCTATGGACGCGACCGGCGACTCGCCGTACTGCTGCTCAAGGCGCTCGCTCGCAACAGCGAGTTCATCGTCGGGGACAACCAGCCTTATCCCATCGAAGACGATGTCGACTACACGATCCCGGTACACGGCGAGGGCCGCGGCCTGCCCAGTGCCATGATCGAGATCCGCCAAGATGAGATTCACACAGCGGCAGGGTCCGCCGCCTGGGCAAAGCGACTGGCTGCGGCCTATCGGCTGATTGAGGCCGAGGCATTGGATTTTGCCTGAGTGTGAGTGAATCAAAGGGGTCAGATTCGATTGAAATCTAGAAATTGGATGGGGGTGAGGCGTCAGTTGATGCAGATGTAGATTACAGACAAAGGGTGTCAGTAACAAATGGTCATCATTCGGTTTTTTAGTTGTCACAGACCCATTTTCCTTTTCAGTCATCACTGGAGCTGGACAAAAAGGGCGTTAATTCTTCTTATACGCATGTGGTGAGTGTGTCAGCGATCCAACACATGACCTAATTCATATAGGGCAGCGTAGATCAGTCCGTCGTCGAGGCCTGCTATGTTTAGCATAGGATGCAAGTGCAGTCTAAATTGTGAACCAGATCACAGTTTATGCTCTCCTGCGAAAATTATTCTATCTTCTGACATGTTGCTACCGATACATACGCAAAGGCCTTCCCTATTACACGTTAAGGAATTGTTATGCGTATCGGAAAAAATTCGCTCTTGGGGCTACTGTTTGTTAGCATCGTTTTGTTACTCAATGCGTGTGTTATTGTAGTAAAAGACAGTCCTAACGGTTATCCACCCGCACATACTGCATCATCATATGCCTATTGGTACTATTACCCGAATTCTCAGGTGTATTATCACGTTACGGAACATTACTATTATTATCGCGATGGGCAAAGGTGGATTAAGGCAACAGCACTACCCGCTGGTTGGGTGCTGAATCAAGGCTACCGGGTGCGGCTGAAAATAGCCGGAAGACCCTATCGCCAGCACGCCCGTCATAAACGTCTATATCCCCCGAGGCACCGCAGTGCCAATGGCCCCGGTAAAGGGCACCATGGCGATGATCACGGAAAGCATCAGATTAATGGTCACGGTAAGGATCACGGCAAAGGCCACGGCCTGTTTGGTAAACTAACGCGTTTTAAGACCGACGCGCACAATCAGCAGCATAAACCGGAACACGCAAACCACGGCAAGGGCCCGAATAAAGGGCATCAATCAGAACATGCAAGCCGTGGTAAAGGGCTGAACAAGCGTCATCAACCGGAGCACGCCAACCGGGGTAGGCGCCCGAACAATCAGCATAAACTGGAACACGCCAGGGCCAAAGGCCATATGGCGCCGGCAAAGCCGAACTCCGGTAAATCTCATGGAAAGCCGGCGAAAAAGGCCGGCGCGATTGCGCGCGGCCAAGTAAATCCTGCCAAGGGCGGCTCGCAAAAAGCGAAACGGCCGATGGGACAACGGCAACCGCAGGGATTACGGGCTAAAGCCAGCCATGGGCAGGGCAGCGCCAAGCACACCGCTATAGGTAAAGGGAAAGCCAAGTCATCGGCTTCTCACCAGCAACGGGCCGGGAATGCCAAACATTCCCGTGATGTGGCGACACACAAAACTGCCGGCAAAACCAAAATGAAACCCACGAGCGCACACCAAAGTACGCAAGCCAAGGCTCATGGCAATATATCCGCTGCGAATCATGTACAGTCACGGAAGACCGCCCGTACGACAAGTCCCCGTAACAAGCAACAAGCAGCGAAGCAACACAAAGCATCGGGCAAAAAGCAACGGACCGAGAAAAAACAAGCGGGCAAAAAGGCGGCGGACAAGGACAATAAGGAAGCAAAAGCGGAAAAGGCACTGGCAGCCAATCAGGAAGACGGTGACTCCGTAGAAGAAAAACCCGGCAACGGAAAAGGCAAAGGCCGCCAACACTAATCGTTGTTGGCGGCGCTTTTATCGGGCGCACAGGCAAGGAATATGGCGCGTCGCAACGAGTAAAAGGGTCTGGTATCAAATGGCAATCATGCGTCTTCTCAGTTGTCACCAACCCTTTCCCTCCGGTTGCTGCTGTAGAGCGGCGGTGGGGCAAAAAAGGTATCTATTCGGCCTGTAACCGAAGGAGAGCTATTGCCGGCCTAGAATGCGTTGTCGGAAGTGACTTCTGTCTGTGTTGCCTGTCAGTCCGGTTATCGCATCAGATGATGCATGTCGGGTAGAGTGCGTAAAATGCTTAGTGCTTAGTTTTCAAAAAGGCATTGGCTGCAAATGTGGCGATGTGCCGGATGCGCGCCTTAGGTCAGTAAGAGCTTGTCGCCGAGCGCTCTCCAGCCGCAAGGCTCGGAAATCAGCCTTGCGGTGTCATGCTGCCCGAAGATTCGCGTAGCACCGCGGCGCTGGAAAATCTCCCAATAGATCTTGGATGCGGGACCGACATTGCGGCCCGTTCCAAGATTTAAACCACCCGAAATCGCCTGCTCCTGATAAGCGCGCCAATGGATGTTGGCGGCAGTCGTATAACACAGGTTCGTCATTGTCAGCTTCATTCCTGCTTTGACGACCACATACACGATCGTGACGAAGCGGTAGTCTCCGCATTTGAAGGCGGTGGTTGTGGCATGAAACAGATAGGAGAGAACTTTTGGCTACACTATTCGAGAATAAGTCGTATCGTGAAGAGTCAAGGCGGAAAGGCACGAAGCAAGACCTGACCCCGTCTGAAGAGTCAAGGCGGAAAGGCACGAAGCAAGACCTGACCCCGTCTGCGGTGCGTCTGCGCATCCGCTGACCCTGGCTGTACGCGCGCATCTGCACGAGGTAAGACCTGACCCCGGCTGTATCTGTTGTGATAGGGCAGGCGAATGCGATTTGGCCCTGACTGTCTCTGCTGTTAGACTGACATTGCACACCGCAACCATCATGGAGGCATCGATACTGTTATGACAAAAGCGTTAAGGCGATTCGTCTGGCAACGCAGCAGGATTCTGGGCCTGAAGCTACTCAAGACGGTCTCGATTTCTCTTTTCGGATTTATTCTCGCGACAACTCTATACAATCCAGCCAATGCCTCTACGCCGCGTGATGTGCTGGTGGTCGGCCAGATCGCCGAGCCCAAGTCATTGGATCCGCAGACTGTCACCGCGGTGAATGATTTCCGTATCCTGATCAATCTCTACGATGGCCTGGTGCGTTACAAGCCGGGTTCGCTGCAGGTGGAGCCGGCGCTGGCCACGTCCTGGACGATCAGCAAGGATGGCAAGCGCTATACCTTCAAGTTGCGCAAGGGGGTCAAGTTCCACGATGGCACACCCTTTAATGCCGCGGCGGTCAAGTTCAATTTCGACCGTATGCTGGATAAGAAGAATCCCTATCACAATACCGGCCCATTTCCACTGGCTTTCTTTTTCAAGGCTATCGTCGAGACCAAGGTGATCGATGACGACACCGTGGAGTTTATCCTCGACAAGCCCTATGCGCCGCTGTTGTCCAATCTGGCCTATCCAACCGGCCTGATCGTCTCACCCACGGCGGTAAAAAAGGAAAAGTCCGGCTTCGGCCGCCACCCGGTAGGCACCGGACCATTTAAATTTGCCAAGTGGGAGAGTAACCGCTTGGTGGTACTGGAGAAGAATCCCGACTATTGGGGCGGTGCGCCGAAATTGAAAGCCGTGGTGTTTCGGCCCATTACCGACGCCAATACCCGTGTCACCGAGTTGCTCTCCGGCGGCATCGACCTGATGGTGGAGGTGCCGCCGGACAACATGGGCATGTTCAAAAAGGACCCCCGGTACACCGTTTACGAGCAGACCGGGCCGCACCTTTGGTTCCTGATCCTCAATATGAAGCAGGGTCCCTTCAAAGACAAACGCATGCGCCAGGCGGTCAACTACGCCATCAACAAGCAGGCGCTGGTGCACGATGTCCTGCAGGGCACCGCCACCGTGGCTACCGGCCCAACCCCGGCGGCCTTTGCCTGGGCCTACAATAACAAGCTCAAACCTTATCCCTACGACCCGGCGAAGGCGAAGAAGCTGATCAAGGCGGCCGGCTATGAGGGCGCTAAGCTAACCTTCTATGTGACCGAGGGCGGTTCCGGGATGCTCAATCCCATCGCCATGGGCACCGCCATTCAGGCAGACCTGGCAGCGGTGGGGTTGAAGGTGAAGATCGAGACCTATGAATGGAATACCTATCTCGGCAAGGTCAATTCGGGCCTGGCGGGCAAGGCCGATATGGCGGAGATGGCGTGGATGACCAACGACCCGGATACCCTGCCTTACCTGGCTCTGCGCAGGGCGGCCTGGCCCGACAAGGGTGGCTTCAACTCCGGTTACTATGCCAATCCCAAGGTCGACCGGCTGTTGGAGGATGCGCGTGCCGAGACCGATCAGGCCAAACGCGCCAAACTATATAAAAGGATGCAGGCCATCGTGTATAAAGATGCCCCCTGGGCCTTTATCGCCAACTGGAAACAGAACGCAGTAAGTGCCGCCAACGTCAAGGGTTTTGCCTTGCAGCCGTCATTCCTGTTGCTGCTCAAAGATGTGTATAAAAAATGATTTCGGCTCCTCCCTTGCCCGCAGCAAGGGAGGGCATGCCGTTATCATTGCTAGTTAGATGAAGACCTATATTGCCAAACGATTGCTGATGATGATCCCGGTGCTTTTCGGTATCTCGGTAATCGTGTTTGGTATCATGGCCCTGATCCCGGGTGATCCGGCCACGGCCATACTGGGCTCCTATGCCACTCCGGAAAACCTGGCTCGCGTGCGTACGGAACTGGGTCTCGACAAGCCGCTCATCGAGCAGTACCTCACCTGGCTCGGCAATCTGCTGCACGGTGATTTCGGCCGTTCTTATAGCCTCAACCGTCCGGTATTGGACGAGGTGCTGGACCGCCTGGGACCAACTTTGTTGCTGGCAGGCACCTCGCTGCTGCTGTGTACCGTGTTCGGCCTGATCACCGGAGTGATCTCGGCTGTGAAGCAGTACGCGTGGCAGGACAAGCTGCTCACACTCAGCGTACTCATCGGCATCTCCACCCCCTCGTTCTGGCTGGGCCTGATTCTGATCCTGGTATTCGCCGTGCATTGGACGTGGTTTCCCGCCAGTGGCATGTACGCTATCTACGGCGGCGGCGACCTCCATGACCTGTTGATGCATCTGACGTTGCCGGCCATTACCCTCTCGGTGGTCGCCACCGGCGTCATCGCCCGCCTGACCCGCTCGGCCATGCTCGAGGTGCTGCGCCAGGATTATGTGCGGACCGCGCGCGCCAAGGGACTGCACGAGGGAAAGGTGATTTATAAGCACGCCTTCAAGAACGCCCTAGTGAACATCATTCCGGTGATCGGCATCCAGGCCGGCTTCGTCATCGGCGGCGCGGTCTATATCGAGACCGTGTTCCAGTGGCCCGGCATCGGCCGCATGCTGGTGACCGCCATTACTACCCGCGACATCCTGCTGGTGCAGGGCGGGGTGCTGGTGGTGGCTGCCTGCTATGTGTTGTTTAACCTGCTGGCCGATGTGCTGCAGCGCATGTTGGATCCGAGGCTGGAAATCTAATGACGGATACCATGGCCGATACTGACGTGATCGTCAGACCGGTGAACCGCCGCCCCGGCCTGTGGGCGCGCCTGCGCCGCAACCACCTGGCGGTGTTCGGCCTGACCATCGTCGTCCTGGTCGTGCTCATCGCCCTGTTGGCGCCGCTGCTGCCGTTGCAAAACCCGGATGTCACCGACCTGGCCCATCGTCTGCAAAAACCGTTTAATGAAGGCCACTGGCTGGGCACCGACCAACTGGGCCGCGACATCCTTTCGCGGATCGTCTG
This sequence comes from Gammaproteobacteria bacterium, assembly GCA_037381915.1. GTDB lineage: Bacteria > Pseudomonadota > Gammaproteobacteria > DRLM01 > DRLM01 > JARRQJ01. The sequence goes on from JARRQJ010000053.1 coordinate 7,973, forward strand.
GGGAGCGCGGGTGAGTCTGGCGGTGGGCGTCATCGCCACCCTGATCGCTGCCATCACCGGTTCGTTGATCGGCATACTCGCCGGTTTTTACGGACGCTGGCTGGACAACCTGTTGATGCGCGGCATCGATATGGTCATGGCCTTTCCCTATATGTTACTGGCGCTGGCCATCGTCGCCGTGCTCGGTCCCGGGCTGATGAATGCCCTGTTCGCTATCGCCATCGTCAACATCCCTTTCTTCGCCCGTTCGGTGCGCGGCGTGACCCTCGGCCTGGTGCGCCAGGAGTACGTGGACGCGGCGCGCCTGTCGGGCCTGTCGGATACGCGCATCCTCGCTGGCGAACTGCTGCCCAATGTGCTGCCGGTAATCATCATCACCATGTCCACCACCGTAGGCTGGATGATCCTGGAGACCGCCGGGTTGAGCTTCCTCGGCCTGGGTGCCCAGCCACCACAAGCCGACCTGGGTTCCATGCTGGGGGAGGGGCGCAAACTGATGATTATCGCCCCCCATGTGGCCACCATTCCGGGCCTGGTGATCCTGGTGCTGGTGATTGGTATCAATTTGCTGGGAGATGGTCTGCGCGACGTGCTCGACCCGCGTCTCAAGGCGGGTGCTCTGGTCAGGCCCTCGGCGGCCACCGAGGTGGCTGCGCGGCTCAAGGCGGCAGCGCCCGAGAAAAAAGAAAATGCAGCATTGCTCAGCGTGGACAACCTCAAGACCCACTTCATCCTCGGTGACGATATCTACAAGGCGGTAGACGGCGTTAGCTTCGGTCTACAGGCGGGGGAGTGCCTCGGCATCGTGGGTGAATCGGGATGTGGAAAGTCGGTTACTGCCCTGTCGCTGTTGGGGCTGGTGCCGACCCCGCCGGGTCGCATCGTCGACGGTCGCATCGACTACGGCGACGAGAATCTATTGCAGGTCTCCAACGAACGGCTGAGCCAGATTCGCGGTAGTCGTATCAGCTATGTATTCCAGGACCCGCTGACTACCTTGAATCCGCTGTTTTCCGTGGGTGAGCAGATCGCCGAAACCATTCGCCGCCACCAGGGATTGGGAAGCAAGGCGGCCATGCTGCGCGCCATCGAGCTGATGGACATGGTACAGATCCCCAACGCCCGCGAGCGTGCCGGGGCCTATCCCCACGAACTCTCTGGGGGCATGCGCCAGCGCATCGGTATTGCCATGGCGCTGGCCAACGATCCCGAGATCATCATTGCCGACGAACCCACCACGGCGCTGGATGTCACGGTGCAGGCGGCGATCCTCAAGCTGCTCGACAACCTGCGGAGCGAACGCCAGCTGGCGCTGATTTTCATTACTCACGACTTCGGCGTGGTGGGCGAACTATGCGATCGCATGCTGGTGATGTATGCCGGGCGCGTGGTGGAGACCGGTACCACCGACGAGATTTTCGAGCAGGCCTCCCATCCCTACACTAGACAGTTGATGGAATGCGTGCCGCAACTGGGCGAGGCGGAGCGCGAACTCCACGCCATCCCGGGTTTGCCACCGGCGGTGAATGATCTGCCGCCGGGCTGTGCTTTTGCCGAACGCTGTCGTTATGCCGTCGCCAATTGCCGCCAGGGTGAGATTGCGTTGCAGTCCCTGGGCGCCAGCCATGCGGCACGCTGTATTCGTATAGATGAAGTACGCAAGTCATGATCCTGGAGTGCAAAAATTTGTATCGGACCTTTGGCGGTCAACGCAGTCTGCTGGGTAAGGCCAGGCCGCGCATCCAGGCGGTGAGCGATGTGAGCCTGGCCATCGAGGCGGGGACGACACTGGGCATCGTTGGTGAATCGGGCTGCGGCAAATCCACCCTGGGGCGCATGCTGGTGGGCCTGGATCAGGCCACTGCCGGTGAGATCCTGTTCCGAGGCCAACCGCTGCCGGAATTGCTGCGCAAGAATCCGGCCAGGCTGCGGCGCCAGATCCAGTTTGTGTTCCAGGACCCGCTCAGCTCACTCAATCCGCGCAAGACCGTCGGCGAGATTCTGGAAGCGCCATTGAAGCTGCTGTTGAACATGCCCAAGGGCGAACGCGAGGCACGCGTTAAGGAGCTGATGGAACTGGTCAATCTGCGTCCCGAATTTCTCGACCGCTACCCGCATGAATTTTCCGGTGGTCAGAGCCAACGTATCGGCATCGCTCGCGCCCTGGCCGCTGAGGCGGAAGTTATCGTCCTCGATGAGCCGGTTTCGGCCCTCGACGTCTCGGTGCAGGCCCAGATCCTCAATCTGTTGCGCCATCTGAAACAGAAATTTAACCTCACCTATATCTTTATCAGCCACGACCTGGCGGTCGTGGAAAATCTTTGCGATGTCGTGGCGGTGATGTACCTGGGCAGAGTGGTGGAGTATGCCCCGCGCAGTGAACTGTTCAGCCGACCCAGACATCCCTATACCCGTGTGTTGCTGGACAGCGTCCCAGTCAAGGGCACTAAGGCCGGGAAACACATCAGCCTCAAGGGTGAGTTGCCCAACCCCGCCGATCCGCCACCGGGCTGTGCCTTCGAACCACGTTGCAAGTTCGCCGAAACACGTTGCCGTCAATCACGTCCATCACTGCGCAGCCTTGACGATGGGCACAAGGCTGCCTGTATGAGAATGGATGAAATCGATCTCAGTTCTGGCAAAGAAACGCTTTAAATTATCATTTAAAGCAATTTTTCCCTAGAATTGAATCCTCTCTGATCCAGGTTTCGGGATCGTGAGAAAAGGTTTCCTTATATAATAACAGTGCTAGTGTTGGCTGCTAATGAGCGTGCCGCTTTTCCAATCCAGAATATCTGCAAATACGAAGTGAGAAGTGCCGGTTACGTTAAGATCCCACGCAACAATGGTCCCAGACCCTGCCTCGGTTAGCTGGACTGTGCTTCCCCGTGAGACATAAACACCGTTTCTATACCATTGTGGGATGCCCAAAACATTTATGCTCTGGGTATATATGCCATAGCCGGGTGTGCCATACCCTTGCCATGCTATAATCACGCTGCCACCCGCAACGGACGAAGTTCGTACAATTTGAAATTCTTGCTCATTAACGGGGGCGGATATAATAGTGATTCCACAGGTGGGCCACTGAACACACCCGAGAATAATCGGGGTCAGATCACAGTTTCTTCTAATATACCTCTACATCTCTCCAGCGAAATCGTGATTCGACCCCAATTATACAGGCGACCCCTTTTACTCGCTGTGCCGCCTACCGGGAATTATTTAGATATCAGATCGAAGGTGATGCTTTGCATTTATTTGGAGGGGCAGCACATTCTCATCAGCCCGTCGGCTTCCCCTTGGCTTGCACGATGCAGCCATAATGGCTGCCAGCGCTGACCCCTTGGTCCCAGCAGCCATACCTGTCGGAAAAAAACACCCCTTTATCATACCAGCCGATTATTCGCCACATGGTAACGCAGATCTTCCAGGACATTCACTTCCACCAGGTCGTCCGCCTTCTTCAACAATTGGCGGCACTCTGTGCTCAGATACCGCAACTGCAATATTTTGCCGGCATTGATATATTTTTCCGCCAGGGTGTCGATGGCCTCGATCGCCGAGTGATCCGCGACCCGTGAGTTTTGAAAATCAATGATGACATGATTCGGATCCTTCTCAGGATCAAACAATTCCAGGAAATTCTTCACCGAACCGAAAAACAACGGGCCATTGAGCGCATGCACCCGCGACCCCCGCTCATCATCATAGGATTTTATATTGATGTGCTTGGCATGCTCCCAGGCAAAGGCCAGCGCCGAGATGATCACGCCCACCACCACTGCAACCGCCAAATCCGTAAAGACCGTGACCGCCGAAACCAGCACCAGCACAAAGGCATCGGTCGCGGGTATCTTGCCCATGATCCGCAGGCTCGACCATTCAAAGGTGGCAATCACCACTATAAACATCACACCCACCAGCGCCGCGATGGGGATATGCTCGATCAAGGGTGAAGCAAATAAGATGAACACCAGCAGAAACAACGCAGCGGCAATGCCCGACAAACGCTGACGTCCCCCGGAATTCACGTTAATCATGCTCTGGCCGATCATGGCGCAGCCCCCCATCCCACCGAACAAACCGGTCACCGTGTTAGCGATACCCTGCCCCAGGCATTCACGATTCCCCCGGCCGCGGGTATTGGTGATTTCATCGATCAGGCTTAGGGTCAGCAGGGATTCGATCAGTCCCACCGCGGCCAGAATGAATGAATACGGCAGGATGATCTTCAGGGTTTCTAGATTGAACGGCACCGAGGGGATATGAAACGACGGCAAACCGCCCTTGATACTGGCCAAGTCCCCCACGGTCTTGGTCTCCAGCCCCAGGCCGGACACCAACACGCTTACCACGATAATCGCCGCCAGCGACGCTGGAAAGGCCCCCGTCAATTTCGGCAAAAAGTGGATGATCAACATGGTAAGTATGATTAGGCCCACAAATAGCAACAGCGGCTCGCCACTCATCCATTCCATCCCTCCCGCGGCCGACGTTACCCGGAAATGTTGAAGCTGCGCCAGAAAGATCACAATCGCCAGGCCATTGACGAAACCCAGCATCACCGGATGCGGCACCATACGGATGAACTTACCTAGCCGCAACAAACCGACGCCGAACTGGATCAGCCCCGCCAGCACCACCGCCGCGAACAGGTACTCCACGCCATGCTGGGCCACCAGGGCCACCATGACCACTGCCATGGCGCCGGTCGCTCCAGAGATCATGCCCGGACGACCACCAAAGACGGCCGCCAGTAGCCCTACCATGAAGGCGGCATACAACCCGACCAACGGCGCCACCCCGGCCACAAAGGCGAATGCCACCGCCTCCGGTACCAGCGCCAAGGCCACGGTCAGGCCGGACAGAATCTCGTTTTTAAAGCACGCGCGGCTCGCGCAACCAAGCTGAAACATTGATCACCTATGGGAATTTACATCAAAGAAGGGCGGACAATATAACAAAAAACGCCTTTGGCCGAAACCGACCCCTTTTCCCCAATGGCAGCTAAGCATAAGCGAGGGCGCGGCTATACTGATCCTATTTATCCTGCCTTTGTAGAGATGGAGTGAAGACCGGCTAGAATCCGTCTTGCTTGCTGCCCCAGGGGTGTGATCCGGGAACTAGCGAGGCCTTGATTCCGGCTTTTTCCACGTCGGCTAGTGTTTTATAGAGTGTGGCTTCATGGGCCAACATGCTGCCCTTCATCACTGCCACGTAGCGGGCCACAGTATCGACATCGCAACTGTAGCCGCCGCCGGGGTCGTCGACACTACGCAAATTTCCATCCCAGTCCATGAAAAAACCGCTCATTATGAATCCTCGCTAATCTTGTTATCGCTACTGCCGTGATACCGGCTAGTTGCATAACGCAAGATCTATGCCTTGAAAGAATCCAGCATCTCCATCGCCAACTTGCTCAGAATAAATGTCGTTCCGAACCGGATATAGGAGCATACGGACATCCCGGCGGACTAATGCCAGGCCAGCAATCTCATCGGGTCCGGGTCTTTCGCGACAAAAATTGTCGGCTTTCCCACATGCCTTACTTTGGCGGGTAATTGCAGTTGTCAGTCATCGTTGAAACTCAGGATATTTTTCGACGTTGGATTCTGGTATCAGAATTGCTTGATTACAGATGGCCGTGTATCCCGCCTTAAGGGTGTGATGCCAAGATTCAATTGTCACTTTAACCCGGTAATGCAACATGAACGAACTATTTGCGGTGTGCCGTACCAATGAAATAGACGAGGAACAGGCGCGCGGATTCTGGCTGGCGATTCGGGGCGAGGGCGGTGAGGCGAAGCCTTGGCCCATTGTAGTAACGCGCAAGGGTAACCGCTTTTTTGGTTTCGAAAACGCCTGCCCGCATACCGGTAGCCGCCTGGATACGGTGCCCGGGCAGTTCATGGATGAAGAGGGCAACTTCCTGACCTGCGGTGTACATCGTGCCCAGTTCGACATCGACACTGGGGCCTGCTTTATCGGGCCCTGTCAGGGGCAGCAGCTTACACCCGTGAGTTTGGTGATAGATGACGGCGACGTGTGCGTTACCGGCGTGGAATTGGCTGAAGAAGACGGTTTGGATCTCACTGAAGGATGAATGACCAGGCGTCGGTACCGGAAGGCGGGCTGAGGATGCCCGTATTGCTACCAGCCAGGTCCGCCCATATGCAGCCGCAGATGCACATAGTCATACAGGTCGCTCAGCATGAAATGCCGGTTCTGGGGGGTGCGCAAATGAGCAACGGTGCTCTTGTCACCGGCAAGATAACGTTGTGCCGTGATGCGGAACTCTTGGGGCATATTCAGGTTGAAGGGTGATGGACGCGTCAATAGGCGGCAGATCTGATCGAACAGCAAGCGGTAGCGTTCGTCTTCGGGCTCAAGATAGGCGGGGCCGAAGTCCTTGCCATATGCCTCAAACAGCTCCAGATAGTGTTGAGCATCGGGGTTATTCATGTCGCTCTCGATTCGTTACCTTCCGGTCACCACGGGAATGCTGTACTCAGACATTAATGCGTTTGGAGACCGTTAGCGGTCCTAAGCTTTTCCAGGGCAAAAGCCATGCCATCCGATGAGCACGCTAGGGCTGCACTGGCGACCGATCCCTTTTCCGCCAATCCCTGGGTAGAGGTCAACGACGAGGCCATCATCATTAAGGCCGGCTATAGCGAAACTCTGCAGCGTCTGTTGCGCTGGGTGCCCAAGGCCCGTTGGCGTGCTGACCTGCGTTGCTGGAGTGTACCCCTGGCCGGCGCCGAATTGGTCCGCTCGGTATTACCGGAGATCTCGCGTCTGGCCGAGGCGATGCAGGAGACCCCTGGCGTCCCCTCGCCTGGTCAGGCCGATACAGGGGAGGCCGCGGCCTCCGCGAATGCCCGTGCATGGTTTCGCGACGCCGCCCGACTGCTGTTCGGCAGCGACTGGCAGCGCGAAACCGCACGTGCCTTGGATCGGGACGAGGCGGCGCTCGCATGCTGGCTGATCGGTGAAGACGTGACAGAGGCCACGCCCGATCAACTTCTGACGGAAATGCTGATGCTGATGCGCAGGCGTGCGGAGGAGATCGGCAGTGCCGCCGATGCACTGGCGGATCGCATTGCCAGGTGTGCACAGAAAGGCGCATGAAATTCAACTAGAAGCGACACTTGCTCGGATAAATCCAAACAACCATTGGGGGGCCCAACTTATGTCTATTCTGACCATCACCGAAGAGAACTTTGATCAAGCCGTCGAAAACCATCCTATCTTGGTGCTGGATTTCTGGGCTACATGGTGCGGGCCGTGCAGGAGCTTCGCACCGGTGTTCGAGGCGGCCGCCGCTAAGCATCAGGACACTGCCTTCGGGAAAATCGATACGGATGCGGAGCAAGGCCTTGCCAACGCTTTCGGCATACGTACCGTGCCGACACTAATGGTCATTCGTGAAAATGTCATGGTCGTGCGCGAAAGCGGTGCATTGCCGGCCAGTTCGCTTGAGAAAGTGATCGAGCATGTGCGGCTGCTGAATATGGACGACGTTCACAACGAACTTGCCGCCCTTGAGGGTGAGGCGGATGCGATTGACCACTAGGTCGGCCGTACAGCGGCTAAATGATGCGAACCTGATCAGGTCTGGCGATGAATTCGAAGTGGTCGATTCGATCGTACACGTCGGCGGAGACGTCGAACACGAAACTATTGTCATACCAGAAGCGGGCATAGGGCAGGAACATGGTATCGGGCGTCAGTTCCAGCAAGCATTCCGGGCCGGCGTAGAGCCTGGCAGCGAAACCGCTGTTGGTCGCTTCGGGCACGTTGTCGTCGCCGAAGACCTCGAATTGGATGAAGATCTTCGCCGATTCGATAGCGCCTTGCATGGTTCTTATGGCTGTCACGCGTAGGTTCTGAAACCGGCGCCCGATTCTTCCATCTTCCAGGGATTGCGAGAATTCGCGCAGCTTGCCCTTCTTGACTATGGTGTTCTCGAGCAGGGGGGCGCCCAAATCATTCAAACCGGTGGGCTTGGCTATCGCCATCTCAATAAGCATTTTGTTTTCGGTCAATACGGGCACGGCGTTCTCCAATGAAGCATTTGCGACAAGAACGCGGCATCCTGCTGCGCTTAAGCATTGAAGGCATATTCAATGCCAATTCAGTGCAAGCGATGTTTGGGGGCAACGAGGATAGGCCATGGAGTTTATTGCGAAGCCTTCAATGCTGTCGCCACTGGCCGGGTGTTAATCATTTTTACCTGTGGGGCATCTGAGCTGTCATGAGCTCTGAACGTGGCCATTCTCCCTATGCTCTGGCGCAGATCGATCCGGCGATGAGCATCCTGCGCCTGGCAGCCCTGTACGCCGGCCCGCAAGGCAGGCTAGATGACGAGACGCTGGGTCAGATGTTTGAACAAGTAAGGTCTGGTGTATTGGCCGGGATGGCGCCGGGTGATGCTTGGCAGGAACTGGTCCGCGGCCTA
>JARRQJ010000054.1:0-19214 GCA_037381915.1 Gammaproteobacteria bacterium
CCCGAATCCAAGTATTTCGGCGTGGGCAAGATCAACAAGGACCAGGTGGTGGACTATGCGCGGCGCAAGGGGATGAGCCTCGCGGAAGCGGAACGGTGGTTGGCGCCGAACCTGGGGTACGAACCGGACTAGGGTTTTTTGGCATGGTTTGTGAAAGCGTTACTCAGCGAATGATGGAGCGCGGTGCTCAGGCTCAGCGCGTCGCGGTCAGTGGTTATAATGGCGGGCAAGAATGGGTTGTAGGTATGGTTATTTGCAAGGAGACTGAATATGAAGACAATCGTTACAGCAGTGGTGCTAGTCACAGGGATGATGTCATGGGGCGCGGCATCGGCCGCGGGCGATGCCGCTGCGGGTAAAGCCGTTTACGATCGCGTATGCAAAATGTGCCATGCCACCGGCATGATGGGCGCTCCCAAGCTTGGAGACAAGGCGGCCTGGAGCGCGCGCATCGAGCAGGGCGCCGCCAAGTTAACGGAGCACGCCATCACCGGTATACGCAAGATGCCGCCGCGCGGCACCTGCAAATCCTGCAGCGACCAGGATATCGCCAATGCCGTCGCGTATATGATGAGTAAAGCGAAGTAACTTTATCGATCGACGCCGTCGGGCCCGCGGGTGCTGGATTCGACCTCTCCGACGTGGTTCCGGAGGGGGACGACCCGGCGTTATTGACGACCAGGCCGATATATCCCCACGGAATCGGCTTCAAGAGTCAGGCGAGGTCGACGGCGCGGAGAGGCGGGGGATCGGCGGCAATGCTGTCCGTAATGGTGGTTTGCAGGGTGTTCAGTTTGCCGTGAAAGTAGTGTCCCACGCCCTCGAGATAGACGGTCTGCGGGGCCGGATACAGGCGAGTGGCCCATTTCAACACCGCCTTATAGGGCACCAATTCATCATCAATGCCATGAATCAGCAGCCATGGGCACGCGGGCGGTGTGAGGTCGCTGACATCGTAAAGGTTGACCGGCGGGGCTACGGTGATCAGGCGATCCACTGCGACAATCTGGCTGGCGCGCAGGGCGACATAGGCGCCGAAGGAGAAACCCGCCAGCCAGATGACCCGACCCGGATAAAGCTCCTGCGCTTGCCGGACGACCGCGAGGAGGTCATCGGTTTCGCCGATGCCGGCCGCGAACTCCCCCCCGCTGGTGCCGACCCCCCGAAAATTGAAGCGCACCACCGGTATTCCCAAGGCGCTCAGGCTCTTGGCCAGGGTGGCGGTGACCTTATTGTCCAGGTTGCCGCCATGGAGGGGGTGGGGGTGACAGACCACGGCGACCGCCGGATAGCGTGAGTTTGCAGCCGGCGGGATGACACGTGCCTCGATTTTGCCCGCCGGTCCCGACAAGGTCAGGTGCCTTTCCGGGGAACGGGGATTGAAGCGGGGGATACGCGGCATGGTGCTTTCCATAGCGGTAGGCTCCTTCACATGGTCCCGTACATCGGGAGGGGGATGATACGGGCTGGGTCGAATCGTGTCAAAAATGGCGCTGTCGTCATGGTATGATATGTCTATAAATGTCTTTATTAATAAAACGTTAGGTGTCGTGAGGCCTGAGCCGCACCCAGGGGCGCCGCGCCTGGCATCACGTGTCGGCCAGCCAGACCACCTGTTGACCGCCTTTCCCCTTATCGGCAAGGATGTCAGTCAGCCAAGGGTGAAAATCCTGCAAGCTTTTGTCCATCTGCCGGGGAGGATTGATGACGATCATGGCGGAACCGTTCATGCGCCGCGCCGTCACGGGCGGACGGATGCACAGTTCGCAGCCGAGAATTTTGCCGATAGCGGTCTTTTCCAGCCTTTGGTAAAAGTCGGTCAGGGTGCTGCGGTCGGTGATGGGAAACCACAACATGAAGATGCCTAGCGGCCAGCGTTGATAGGCGGCTTGCAGGGCGGCGATCAACCGGGCCGTTTCGTCGCGGCGTACGAAGGGGGGTCCATTAAGATTAAGCCCCGCCCTTCTTTCGGCGGCAACAAGTCTTTGAGACCCTGGTAACCGTCGAGATGGTGAACGGCCGCTTGGCGGTCGGTGGCGAATTCCTGCCGCAAGCGCCGAAAGTCGTCGGGATGCAATTCGGTCAATATCATACGGTCCTGCGAGCGCATGAAGTGGCGGAGGATGCGCGGCGAGCCGGGATAATAGCGTGGCGTGTCCGCGGAGGCGGGGGAATTGGCGTTTCGTACCGCGGCCAGGTAAGGCCGCACCCCTGCGGGAATGCTGGCTTGCTGCCACAGCCGCAAAATGCCCTGTTGATACTCGGCGTTCCTCAGTGCCTCGGTGCTGTGCAGATCATAACGGCCGGCGCCGGCGTGGCTATCCAGACAGCAGAATGGCGATTCGGTGTGCAGCAGGCTCCGCACGGCGATGCTAAGCACGATATGTTTGTGGACATCGGCGAAATTTCCGGCATGGAAAGCGTGGCGGTAATAGCTTGACACGGGCGATGAACGATTATGGTCCGTCGGCAAAAGTCGTGGCGGTTGCCAGAGTATACCGCCGGCGGCATAGCCATTCTCCACGCGTCGCCCCCTATCAGCGCGTCGGCTTCCGCGGGGCGGGGCCCTAAAATATTGGTATTTGTGCGCCGTTAAACAATTAGGATTAATACTGGGCAGTGGGCCGGGAGTGCGGCTGCGTTTATGAGCGATAAGACATATCAAATCGTGGTCGCCGGAGAACTGGTGGACGGCACCAATTTGCCCGAAGTTAAGGCAAAGCTGGCCGCCTTGTTCAAGACGCCGGCCGAAAGGCTCGATCCGCTGTTCTCGGGGAAGCGGGTGGTGATCAAGAAGGGCCTTGCCGCGGACATCGCGGGAAAATACGTGGCCGCGGTGCGGTCGGCGGGTCTGCAATGCCGCGCCGAGGAGATCGTCGCGGAGGGGGAGGCGCAACAGCCGAGCCCAGGCCCGACGGCAGCAGCGCCGGGCATCAGTTTGGCGCCGGTTGGCGTGACCATCATTGAGCCGCCCGCCGTGACGGTGCCGAAGTTCGATGTCAGTGCCTATAGCATGGCTCCGGCGGGCGAGACCTTGATCGAGCCGCCGGCGATACCGGCGCTGGACATCGACATCAGCGCCCTCAACATGGACCCGGTCGGCGACGGGACCCAATTAGTAGAAGCGGAGAGGGTCGCGCCGGCGGTCATCGATACCGCGAATTTAAATTTGGCCCCGGCAGGCAGCGATGTGGGGGAAATGAAACGCGAAGAGGGACCCCCGCCACCGGATACCAGCCATCTCAATCTGGATTGACTCCCTCGGCCTCGGCCTTAAATCATAATGTATTCAAGGTACTATACCCGCCATCCCCGGTTGCGGAGCCGGTCTTTGCGTATAGTGTCACGCCGCGCTACCCTACGGGTTTCAAGTCTCGCCTACGCCAGTTTCACTATGAGCATACGACCTCCCACCCCACCCCGTGGTCGGGGCGCGCGCAGTAATCCCGACAACCGCTTTGCGGCACATAGTCACGAACTGGTGGACGACGGATGGGGCGGTCCGGACGAGGCGCCGCCGCCGTTACGCACGATCCTCACTAAGGACAGCTGCCGTACCATCATCAACTACAACCGGTCACCGGACGTGGGTTTTGATCGCTCCGTCAACCCGTATCGCGGCTGCGAACACGGTTGCGTCTATTGCTTTGCCCGGCCTTCCCACGCCTATCTGGGCCTGTCCCCGGGTCTGGATTTCGAGAGCCGATTGTTCTACAAGCCCAATGCCGCTATGTTGCTGCGCCAGGAATTGTCGGCGCCGGCCTATCGCTGTGCCCCTATCGCCGTGGGCATCAACACCGATGCCTATCAGCCGGTGGAGCGTAAGCTGGGCATTACTCGCGAGGTGCTCGAAGTACTTCGTGAATGTGATCACCCCTTTACTCTGGTGACTAAATCCTGGTTGGTGGAGCGGGACATCGATCTGTTGGCGGAGATGGCACAAAAGCACTTGGTGCAGGTGATGGTCTCCATCACCACCCTGAGGCACGACTTGGCGCGAACCATGGAGCCGCGGGCGGCCGCCCCCTCCCGGCGTCTGAAGACCATTGAGCGCCTCAATCAAGCGGGCATTCCGGTGGGGGTGTTGGTGGCGCCCCTGATCCCGGTGTTGACCGACAGCGAGATGGAGACGATCCTGAGCCGGGCCCGCGCAGCGGGGGCAGGCGGCGCCGGCTACGTGTTGCTGCGTCTGCCTCACGAGGTGAAGGATTTGTTTCGGGAATGGCTGACGGCGCATGAGCCGACCAAGGCCGAGCACGTCATGCAACGGCTACGCGATAGCCGCGGGGGAAGGGATTACGATGCCGAGTTCGGCACCCGGATGCGCGGGACGGGCGTGTTCGCGGATCTGATCGCGAAACGTTTCCGCATCGCGTATGAACGCCTGGCATATGGGGAGGATGCGGCGCTGGAGACGGGATTATTCCATGCCCCGCGCCAACAGAGCCGTTTTCAGCTCGAGCTGTTTTGATCCATGTCCCGAGGCGCTAACGGGCGGAACGGGTCATCGGCGCTCCTTAGAACCGAGCGAGGCCGCCTTGATACGGCCGCGCATCGTCACTGGTGTCCTTATGTTCGAACCCCTTGGCGCGCCACGGGCATGGGTGAGGCTTCGCTACCACTCTGGTAAAACCGGGCCATCATCCCGCCGGCAAATCCCGTTCGGTTGGATGCTCATAGGCGCGCCTTCACGGCGAGCGTCAAGCCGGGAGAGCAAGGGTTGAAAGCGGCCGATGTTCACGGCGCCGTCGAACCAGCCGGCGGCCGCTGCGCGGGTGCGGTGGATGGTGCCGGAGCCGTGTCCGGTGCGGGTATGAGAGGCGTTGAGGGGCTCGATGGCGCCGCCGCCGGGGCGGGAGGCGCCGTTTCCGACGTTGCGTCCGGTTCCTTATTGGGGGAGGCGGCCGGCGGTGTCTGCTCGGTACCGGCGGCCGGCCGTTGCGCGGACAGGCGTTGCATGGCCTGTCGTGCGGGCTCGTAACCTTTGGCGGCGGCGCTTTCTATCCAGTGCTTGCCGGCCTGTTTGTCTAGTGCAACGCCGAGACCATAATAGTACAGGTAACCCACGGTATATTGCGCCCACGCCTCACCGGCCTCGGCCTGGGGGAGGGCGATGAGGAAGGTCCGCTTATAATCGTTCAGCAAGTAGGCGATCTTTGCCTGAGTGCGCGCATCCTTGCTGTGCGACACGGGGGGTGCGGTGGCGCAGCCGTGGAGCAATACCAACAAGCCCCCTAACAATAATGGCCAGCGTCGTTTTGTATGGCGTGAAGCGGGAGACCGTTGTCGCGCTCCGGTATCGAGCGACGCGTGGTGGGGCATGGCTGCGCTTTCCTTGGTGGTCGGATTATGGATTCATTATCCATGAATATCGGTTATTGCTCCATAGCGGCCGCTCCGGCCATAAGATTTATTGCCCATCAAAATACTGTGTATGTGTCGCGGATGGGCGCGGCGTGGTGGGATGCGGTGTCGAACGCGCCGCGCCGGACGATAAAGCAGAAGACCTTTGAGATGGTGGCTGTCGTTCCGGCGCGTAGCACAGGATGAGTGGTGAACGCGGAGCCGGCTTGATATGCTTCGGCCTTGATGATGTCCGTTGTCGCAAGCCCGTTGGCAAGCCGCCATGCGAGCAGCCGTGCCTTGTTGTGACAAGGGCGACCGGCGCCGATGTTATCGTGGATACGCCGGTGATCCGTCCGGATACGCATCGAGAATAAGCTATGGCTAGACAAGCTGTCGATCATTCTCCGCGGATTGAAGCCTTCAATTTTCGGGCGGGTAGGCGTTTGCGCGGTAACTACGAGATCGTGACTTACCTGGGTGCCGGCTGGGAAGGGGAGGTGTACCTGATACGTGAGCGGGCGACGGGTATAGAGAGGACGGCGAAATTCTTTTTCCCCCATCGTAACGAGCGTAACCGCGCGTCGATTTTTTACGCCAAGAAACTGCACAAGCTGCAACAATGCCCGATCGTCATCCAATACTACATGCAGGATACGATCAACTATCGGGGGATACCCATCACCTATCTGATCTCCGAATACGTCGAAGGCGAATTGTTGAGCAGCTTTCTTGCGCGCCAGCCCGGCAAGCGATTGAGCGCATTTCAAGCCGTGCATCTCCTGCATGCCCTGGCCAGCGGGATCGAATCCATCCATCGACTGGGCGAGTATCACGGCGATCTTCATACCGACAATGTAATGGTTCAGCGCTATGGCTTGGGATTTGAGCTGAAGCTGCTGGATATGTTTCATTGGGGTGCCCCGACCGCCCATCATATTCATGATGACGTGATCGACCTGGTCCGAATTTTTTACGACGCGCTCGGTGGGTCCAAGTATTATGCCAGACAGCCTCGCGAGGTTAAGCAAATCTGCTGCGGCCTGAAGCGATCACTGATATTGAAAAAGTTCAAGACGGCGGGTCAGTTGCGCCGTTATCTGGAAACCATGCAGTGGAGTCAGTAGGTGCCTGTAATCGAATCACCACTTCTTTATGCCGAGACTGATCTTGATCAGGTCGAAGCGCATTCCTGCATCCAGGGAAAGGTCGTGGTGTTTACCTCACGGTCGCCGGTCAAGGAGACGGTCAACGAGGATGTGTTGGCATTGATTCCGGTTGGAGAACGTGCCGGGGTTTTCGTGATCGCCGACGGTTTGGGCGGCCTGCCGGCCGGGGAGGTGGCGGCGCGTATAGCCGTTGCAAGCTTGAAAGATTCATTGCAGGAGGTTGCGGCAGATGACGCGGGTTTGCGCGAGGCGATTCTCAATGGAATCGAACAGGCCAACGCCAGTATTCTCGCCTTGGGCAGCGGGTGCGCCACGACCCTGGCCGTGGTGGAGGTGCGGAGTGGCGTGATGCGTTCTTATCACGTGGGCGATTCGCTGATCATGTTGGTGGGCCAAAGAGGAAAAATGAAGTTTCAAAACGTGTTTCATTCCCCGGTGGGTTATGCCGTGGAGGCCGGGATGCTGGACGAGGTCGAGGCGGTCCATCACGAGGAACGTAATGTGGTATCCAATGTGATCGGTACGCCGGATATGCGTATCGACATCGGCCCGACCATAGAGCTCGCCGATCGGGATACCCTGTTGTTGGCCAGCGACGGCTTGCCGGACAATCTGTATGTGGATGAAATCGTCGCGCGAATTAAGGCGGGGCCGTTGCGCAAAGCGGGTGATGCGCTGGTGCGTGACTGCCGGGAGCGGATGCTGAGTACCGAACAGGCACGTCCCGGTCATCCTGATGACCTGAGCGTAATTCTTTTTCGGCTGGCCCGGGATTGAAGGTCCGCGGGCCGCGGCGAGGGAGGCGGCACGGGTCTCAAGCCCTCAGAACCCAGCGGGCACAGGAGGTTGTCATCGGTCGAGCTGTCCCCCGTTTCTCGTTATTCGCTTGATCCTAGGGAATTTTATTGTCTCGCCGAAATAATCGGCGTAAGCTTCGCCGTAGCCCGAGCTTTTTGCATCCCCCCAATTCGCGTCAACACCGACTTTGCCTCGTCGCGATGCAGGATATGATGGTTTCGAGGCCGGCCCGTTGCAGAAATGTGAACCTGTTTGAGCTCAGCCGCATGCTGGCTGGTGTGCATCTTCTGTATTGATTGGTAATGGTTTCTTGAGCATGGCAATCGGTTTTTAACGCGCGAAGGAAGCCGATTATTGAGAGTGATTGATGATTATGAAGTCGATTTATGTTGGAAATCTTCCCTTCTCCGCCAGCGAAGAAGATGTCCGCAACCTATTTTCACCCTACGGCGCCGTTCACACGGTAAAGCTGGTTGCGGACCGCGAAACCGGCAGGCCGCGCGGTTTCGGATTCGTGGAGATGGAGGATTCGGCGGCAGGAAGCGCGATCGCCGCGCTCAACGGCAAGGAGCTGGGCGGCCGGTCTTTGCGCATTAATGAGGCCCGTGAACGGGAACGATCGCTGCGCCGAGCATAGTCGTCGCTGATTTCTCGTCGATTCGTCGGGGCTTTCGTTCCGACGCCAGCTGGCCGGAAATTCCCCCTCGCAGGTTGACTCCAGCATTGCGCGCAGGGGGGCTCCGTCGCGGGCGCAGTGGACAACGGCGAAACCCTCGCCGAGTCGGCTTCCCGGGCAGCCGGCCCCTTGTTCCTGTCGCAGCCTTTCCCGCTGCCTTCTTTCCCGACATTCATCAGGGACATAACGGCCGTTCGATTCCTTCCTCGAACCCGCTCCAACGGATTTGATCTGTGTTTGGCGGCGAGCTTACCGGAGGACCGTGGCCGTGTTGAGTTATACTATCATTTGCTATTTCACGGCGGTCCGGTGCATATGGCATGGTGTCCGGCTGCAAGTAGTGGCGAGGAAGGATCCTTGTGCGGCCGATCATTTCCGGAGAGTCGTCGGAAGATGCAAATTGCAGGCGCCAAGGTTGATTTTGAACAATCCGATGGCGGATCGGGGACGAGCGCTTTGTCAGCCGCCTGAATAGTTGTCCAAGGGCATTAGAAGCTTGACGCTGGGGGAATACGGGAAGATGAAGGTGTTGGTGATCGGTGGCACCGGTTCAGTCGGCAGTGAGGTCGTTGCCGGTATACGCCGTAGCGGTGCGGCGGTACGCTGCATGAGCCGCTATCCGAAAAAACTGGAGTCATTGCCCCAGGGGGTGGAAGGATGCGTGGGTGATCTGGAGAAGCCGGCGACGTTGAACGCGGCATTTGCGGGCGTGCACGCGGTGTTTTTGACCACGGCCTTGAGTCGCAACGAGACGCTCCAGGGTTTGGCCGCGGTCAGCGCGGCGAAGCGGGCGCGCGTCGCGAAGCTGGTATATTTGTCCGTTCCCATGCCCCCGGGATCGGCTCATATTCCGCATTATCGCAGCAAGATTCCCATAGAGCGCGCCATCCAGGAATCCGATTTGAATTACACCATCTTGCGGCCGAACAATTTCTTCCAGAATGATTACTTGTGGTGCCGTGCGGCGGTGATGTGCTACGGGGTTTATCCGCAGCCCATCGGTTCCGTCGGTTTGAATCGGGTCGACATTCGAGACGTGGCGGAAGCCGCCGTGCACGCCTTGCTCCGGCCCGGACACGACGGCAAGGACTATCCGCTGCATGGAGCGGACGTGCTTACCGGGGAGAGTGTTGCCGCAATCTTCAGCAGGCACCTGGGAAGAGAAATCCACTATGGGGGCAATGATCTGGAGGCGTGGGCGAAACAGGCGCAACATATGATGCCCGAGTGGATGGTCAAGGACCTGCGCATCATGTACGACTATTTTCAAAGCCATGGTTTGCTTGCCGCGCCGCAGGATTTCACCGAGCAATATAAGCTGCTGGGCCGCGACCCTAGACGATTCGATGATTTCGTGGCGGAGATCGTGCCAATCTGGAAGCGGGAAATGGCATCCGATCCAACGGTTCATTAAAGCCGCGATTTCCCGCCACCGTCCTGCGCGCAAGGCCTGCTGATCGCGCTCGCCGGCGGATGCGGGCGGCCGTGTCATTCCCGATTTTCCAGTGCGATCCTCGAAAATGACCTGACATTTCGGCCTGAGTGCGGGCCATGGCTTGCATGCGATCTTTACCGCGGCCTGTTGCAACGAGAAATCGAGCCGAGGTTCAAGATTTCACCGCAGTGCCAGGCCGAAGTGACGGTGAGGACGCCGCAGCCACGCCAAGGATTGATGGGCTTGCCGCGTCCCCCGTCGAATCCCGGAATGATGCCGGCGCGGTAAGGGACTACGACTTTCCGGCCTTGGCCCGAGCGCTTGGCGTCTTCCTGCCCGTCACAGACGGGCGACTCATTGCCTTATCTTCTTCAGGTGTGATTGACGGTGCGCGTGCAGCGTTAGCCGGCGCCCGTAGAGGCCGTACTTTTGCTATCCTAGTCTGCGCCGCTTTCGGGCCGATCGATTGTATATATTGAGGAATAACGTCATGAGTAACCCCTTATTGACCTTGCGCGGTCTGCCGCCTTTTACCGCCATCCGCCCCGAGCACGTGGAACCCGCCATCGATGAGATCTTGCATGATAACCGTGCCGCCATCGCCCGTTTGTTGAGCGGTCAGCAAGCCTACACCTGGGTTAGCCTGGTGGAGCCTTTGGAGGAAATGGCGGATCGCCTGCGCAGGGCGTGGTCGCCGGTGGGGCATATGAACTCGGTGGTCAACAGTCCGGAATTGCGCGCGGCATACAATGCCTGCTTGCCGAAGCTCAGTGATTACGCCACCGAATTGGGGCAAAACGAGGCGCTGTATCAGGCCTACCAAGCCATTGCCGACGGTGACGAGTGGGCACGGCTGGATACGGCGCAGAGGAAAATCGTCGACAATGCCTTGCGGGATTTCCGTTTGTCCGGCGTGGCCCTGCCGGCCGACAAGAAGGCGCGCTTTAAGGCGATCATGCAGGAGCTTTCCAATTTACACGCCAAGTTCGAGGAAAACCTGCTGGATGCGACCAATGCCTGGTACAAGCAGATCACCGACGTCAAGGACCTGGCGGGTCTGCCGCCCACCGCCCTTGGCTTGATGGCGCAAACCGCCAGACAACGCGAACTGGAGGGTTGGGTGTTGACCTTGGAGTTTCCCTCCTACATCCCGGTCATAACCTACGCCGATAACCGTGCCTTGCGCCGCGAGATGTACGAGGCCTATGTGACCCGGGCCTCGGAGACCGGTCCGCATGCCAGTCGCTGGGACAATACGCCGGTGATGGAAAAACTCTTGGCCCTGCGTCATGAGAGTGCCCGGCTGCTCGGGTTTAACAACTATGCGGAATATTCCATTGCGCCGAAGATGGCACGTTCCACCGACGAGGTGCTGGGCTTTTTGACCGATCTGGCGGAGCGTTCCCTGGCCCTGGCGCAGAATGAGCTGGATGAGGTGCGCGCATTCGCCCGGCAATATCACGCTCAGGAAGAACTGGAGGCCTGGGATATCGCTTATTACAGCGAAAAATTACGGCAGCATCGCTACGCCATTTCCAAGGAGGATCTCAAACCCTATTTTCCCGAGGAGCGGGTAGTGAGCGGCATGTTTCAAGTGGTGCGGCGTTTATATGGTTTGGATATCCGCGAGCTGCAAGGTATCGAGACCTGGCATCCCAGTGTGCGTTTCTTCGAGATCTACGATGCATCGGGCCAGTTGCGCGGTCAATTCTACCTGGATCTTTACGCCCGTCCGAATAAACGCGGCGGAGCATGGATGGACGAATGCATCACCCGCAAACGGGATAGGGCTCATACGCAGATCCCGGTAGCCTATCTCACCTGCAATTTCTCGTCCCCGCTGGACGACGATCCGGCCTTGTTCACTCATGATGAAGTGCTGACCTTGTTCCACGAGTTCGGTCACGGGCTCCATCACATGCTGACCAAGGTGGATTATCCGAGCGTGGCGGGCATTGCCGGCGTGCCCTGGGATGCGGTGGAACTACCCAGCCAATTCATGGAAAACTGGTGCTGGGAACGGGAGGCCTTGGACCTGATTGCCGCGCATTATCGGGACGGGACGCTGTTGCCGGAGGAATTGTTCCGGAAGATGCTGGCCGCGAAAAACTTCCAGGTCGGTATGCAGATGGTGCGCCAACTGGAATTCTCCCTGTTCGACTTCCGTTTGCATTTGGAATACGACGTGGAGAAGGGGCCACGGATCTACGAGATTCTGGATGAAGTGCGTGAACAGGTGGCGGTGATGAAACCGCCCTCATTCAACCGCTTTCCCCACAGCTTCTCGCATATCTTCGCCGGCGGCTATGCGGCCGGTTATTACAGCTACAAATGGGCGGAAGTATTATCATCGGACGCCTTTGCCGCCTTCGAGGAAAAAGGGGTGTTCGATCGTGAGACCGGTCTGCGTTTCCTGAGCACGGTGCTGGAGCAGGGCGGGTCCCGGGAACCCATGGAGTTGTTCGTGGAATTCCGCGGCCGCGAGCCGACTATTGACGCCCTGTTGCGCCATAGCGGGTTTGCGGCCTAGCCGCCCGCTTGAACTTCCATACTACTAAGGAGGCAGCCGGCTGGCGTGGCCAGGTATGGTCATGGTCGGCCGGAGGACGCTAAGCGCCTCTGTGCCGCCATGCTCGATCGCGTTGCACCGCGCGCGAGACCGGCGCGCCGTTACCCGATTCTCTTAGTCGCTCTTTACGCTGGGGATCGGGCCAGATTTTCCGTATCACTTCCCTAAATATTCTTTGTGACCAACCGTTAACTTAACAGATTGTAAGCGGTCAGGTTGCGGTCATTCTCCGCGGATTGGCTTCGGCCCGTTATGGCCGGCTCTCTCAGACAACTGTCAATAACCATGAATAACCGCGGTCTTTGGCTTTGAGGCACCTGTTCCATTCTTATGCGAGCGGGTCAGAAGAATGACTCAAACATAGATCTGGAAGGGGCGTAGTAATGAAGCGAACAAATAGAGAGTACCTTAAAGTTGGTATGGTTTTACTGGCGAGCCTGATGGTGCCCGCCGTTGCCGGTGCCGTGCCGGCATTCGCGCGCCAGATGAATACCAGCTGTGATACCTGTCACTTCCAGCACTTCCCTTTGCTGAATGCATTCGGCAGGGCATTCAAGGCCAGTGGCTTCACCATGACGTCGCGCAAGACCATTGAGAACGACCACTTCTCCCTCCCTGAAAATTTGAACATGGCCCTGTTCACCAATATTCGTTATCAGTCCAGCAACGGACCAAAAGGTGCGGCGAATACCGCGCGCACCTCGAATAACGGGGAATGGATCATCCCGGGTGAAACGTCCTTATTCCTCGGCGGACGGGTCAGCGCCAATATGGGCGCCCTGGTCGAGGGTGATGTCGGCGGGGCCGGTACTGGTGGTTCCAGTCCGTTCCTGGCGAGTATCAAGCTTCCCTTCATGTATGACGTCGGCAAGGGGATAAACCTGGGTGTCGTGCCTTTTAGCGCCGGTCTGGGCCCCGCTTATGCTTTCGAGACGATGAATACCGGCGCGGTCGGCAATCACCTGATCAACCTGGTTCATCCCACCGCGGTTTCGGCGCAGCAATACATTCAGGCGGGCCCCGCCACCGCTGATTACGGTGGAGACTCCGAGGGCATCGGGCTGGTTGCGGTGAGCAGCAACTTCTTTGTGACCTTGGCCAAATGGTCGCCGAATCACCTTCCGATCGACACCCAAGGTAGCAGCGTGGCGCCCTCCTCCGACTATGCGCGCGTGGCATATATGCCCCAACTGGACGGGTGGGATCTGGGCTTCGGCCTGCAGTACTTCGGCGGACATTCCTCGCGCGCCGATTCCACGACGACGCCGGTGTTGACGCCGATGCGCACCGAGGCCTATGCGGTGGACGCCCAGGCCCAGGGCATGGTGGGCGATATGCCCTTGGGGATCTACCTGAGCTATGCCGCCGCACCGTCCACCAAGGCGGGACAGATGACGAATCTGTACGACCGGAATCCCAACCAGGCGCACGCCGCGTCGCTTGCCGTGGAATTGGGAGCATTCAGCGGCGGCCTGGGCACGGTGCAGCTGGCCTACCGTACTGCCAACGACGGTGCGAACGCCTATAACAAGGATAACGCCGTGACCGCCGGCGTGACTTATCTTCTCACCTACAATGCCCAACTGGCATTACTTGAGACCTGGTACAGCGGCAGTGCCTTCGACTCCAGTAATCCTACTCCCCAGCCGGTGGATGCCAGCGGCAGCGGTGATCGTCTGACCTCGGTCAATCTGGCCGTGGGTTTCTAACCGGTACCGCCCGGCTTTCCAAGCCTTCCGCCGGCCCTGGCGCCCTTATCAAGGGCGCCTGGGCCGGCGTCTTGACATCCACCGGTATGGTTCAAGTATTGTTGACGCCCTTGTGTATCATTAGGGCGTTGCCAACCCACGCCTATTGCATTATGAAAATCGCGACCTGGAACGTAAACTCGCTGAATGTCCGTTTGCCGCAAGTGTTGACGTGGCTGGCGGAAACCCAACCCGATGTGCTGGCCCTGCAGGAGACCAAGCTGATCGACGAGAAATTTCCCGTCGCCGAAATCGCGGCGGCAGGCTACCAGGCGGTATATGCCGGCCAGAAGACCTACAATGGCGTAGCCATCCTGAGCAAACTGCCGGCAGCTGATGTGGTGAAAGACATCCCCGGCCTGGATGATGCGCAGCGCCGCGTAGTAGGCGGAGCCTACGCCGGGATCAGGGTCCTTAACCTTTACGTCCCCAACGGTGAGAGCGTGGAGTCGGATAAATATCAATATAAACTCGAGTGGCTGGAGCGGCTCATCGCCTTCGTGGCCGCGGAGCTCGTACGCTATCCGAACCTGGTGGTGTTGGGTGATTTCAATATCGCCCCCGAGGAACGGGATGTTCACGATCCCCAGCTCTGGACGGGCAAGGTGCTGTTCAGCGCCCTGGAGCGCGAGGCCTTTCAGCGCCTGCTGGCCACCGGCCTGTGCGACACCTTTCGTCTCTCCGAGCAGGCGGAGAACCAGTTCAGCTGGTGGGACTACCGCATGAACGCCTTCCGGCGCAATCTGGGGCTGCGGATCGATCACATTCTGGCGAGCAGGCCTTTATGCGAACGCTGCCGCTCAGCTTTCATCGACAAGTCGCCGCGGGGAAACGAGCGGCCTTCGGACCACGCCCCGGTCAGCGCGGAATTTGACTTAAGTTAAGAATTAAGGAGTGCGGGATGAAACTGTATGGATCATTGACCTCACCCTATGTGCGCAAGGTGAGAATGTTTCTCATGGAAAAGACTATCGATCATGATTTCATCGTCGAAGGGCCGACGGATGCCGCCGGCAACGTGACGCGTTTGAATCCCCTGGGCAAGGTGCCGGTGTTGCTGCGCGACGACGGCGAGGTGCTGTTCGAATCAAGCATGATCGTCGATTATCTGGATGCCCTGGCCGATCCGCCGCTGATCCCGCCGGCCGCCGATCTGCGTTGGCGGGCGCAACGTTGGCATGCGCTCGGGCAGGGGATTGCCGATGCGGTGGTCGTCCGGCTCATGGAAGTCCGGCGCGGTCCCGAGCGTCAGGAACCCGCGCAGATTCACAGGCAGGAGGCCAAGGTGGCGGCCGCCTTCGCCTTCGCCGAGAGCCATATAAACGACGGTGAATATCTGGAGGGAAGTCAATTGACGATTGCCGATATCGCTCTGGCGGCGGCGTTGGGTTATGTGGATCTCCGCTATGCCCACGAATGGCGCGCCGCTTATCCTCGACTGGCAAGGTGGCTCACGAGCTTCGGCCGGCGTGCTTCGTTTGTCGAGACTCAGCCGTCGTGATCTATACCGATCTTCGCGACTTTCTCGCCAAACTGGAGCGGGAAAACGAGTTGAAGCGTATCCAGCTGGAGGTCGATCCCCGTTTAGAGATGACCGAGATCTGCGATCGCACCCTGCAGGCGGGCGGGCCGGCACTGTTGTTTGAGCGCCCCACGGGCCACACCATTCCGGTATTGGGCAATCTGTTCGGTACGCCACGTCGCGTCGCCTTGGGCATGGGGCAGGAGTCGGTGGCGGCGTTGCGCGAGGTGGGCGAGTTGCTCGCTTACCTCAAAGAACCGGAGCCGCCCAAGGGTTTCAAGGACGCCTGGGAGAAATTTCCGGTATTGAAGCAAGTGCTGAATATGGCACCCAAGATCGTCGCTCGCGCGGCCTGCCAGGAACACGTGCTCACTGGAGACGACATCGATCTGGGCCGATGGCCCATCCAGACCTGCTGGCCCGGCGACGCCGGCCCGCTGATTACCTGGGCGCTGGTGGTGACCAAAGGCCCGCACAAGGACCGCCAGAACATGGGGATTTATCGCCAGCAGGTGATCGGCCGCAACAAGGTGATCATGCGCTGGCTGGCCCATCGCGGCGGGGCGCTGGACTATCGGGACTGGTGCGAAGCCTATCCCGAGCGGCCCTTTCCGGTGGCGGTGGCCCTGGGCGCGGACCCGGCCACCATCCTGGCCGCGGTGACGCCGGTGCCGGATACGCTGTCCGAATATGGCTTCGCCGGACTGCTGCGCGGCTCGAAGACCGAGTTGGCGAAATGCCGGAGCCATGATTTACAGGTGCCGGCCGCCGCCGAGATCGTCCTAGAGGGTTTCATTCACCCCGGCGAGGTCGCGCCGGAGGGCCCCTTCGGTGATCACACCGGCTATTACAACGAGGTGGAGACCTTTCCGGTCTTTACCATTGAACGCATCACTCACCGTGACGAGCCTATCTATCACAGCACCTACACCGGGCGGCCCCCTGACGAGCCGGCAGTATTGGGGGTGGCGCTCAACGAGGTGTTCATTCCACTGCTGCAAAAGCAATTTCCCGAGATCACGGATTTCTATCTGCCGCCCGAAGGTTGCTCCTATCGCCTCGCGGTAGTGAGTATGCGGAAACAATACCCCGGTCACGCCAAGCGGGTGATGTTCGGGGTGTGGAGCTTTCTCCGCCAGTTCATGTACACCAAGTTCGTGATCGTCACCGACGACGACGTCGACGTGCGGGAATGGAAGGACGTAATCTGGGCCATGACCACCCGCATGGACCCCGGTCGGGATACGGTGATCATCGATAATACCCCTATCGACTACTTGGACTTTGCCTCGCCGGTGGCGGGTCTGGGCTCCAAGATCGGTTTTGACGCCACGAATAAGTGGCAGGGCGAGACCCGGCGGGAATGGGGCCGGCCGATCCGCATGGATGACGAGGTAAAACGCCGGGTGGATGAAATCTGGCAGGCCCTGGAGATTGGTTCTTAACTCTATCTGAGTAAGGCCATTATTGGGTAATATAAGCGCCGGAGGATTTCATGCGTTCCATCATGTGTCTCAATACCAAGGGTGGCAGCGGTAAGACCACCCTGGCCACCAATTTGGCCAGTTACCATGTCAGGCAAGGTTATTCGGTGATGCTGGCGGATTTTGATCCTCAAGGCAGCAGCTCCGAGTGGTTGGCGGCGCGCCCGGCCGTTCGGCCGGAAATCCAGGGCGTGAAGGCCTGGAAGGATCCGGTGCGCGCCTCGCAGCGTCCGGACTATCTGATTATCGACGCCCCGGCCGGGGTACACGGCCGGGAGTTGACCCATCTGGTCCGTCATGCCCATCACATTCTGATCCCGGTGTTGCCGTCGCCGATCGATATCCGCGCCGCCGCCCATTTCATCAGGGATTTATTGCTGACCTGCAAGGCGATGAGCAGCAACGCCACGGTGGCGGTCGTGGCCAATCGTGCCCGCGAACAGACCCTTATCTACAAGGATCTGACCCGCTTTCTCGGGAGCCTCGAAATCCCGTTCATCGCCACCCTGCGCGAAACGCAAAACTACATCCGCGCCGCCAAGCAAGGCTTGGGTATATTCGAATTGCCGTTCGCCCAGGTCGCCGACGATCTGGTGGAATGGCAGCCGATCCTGGCGTGGCTGCGGGAGCAAAGCAACGTTTCCACCTCCCAGATGGAGGCGGTGGGATAAGCGGCGCGAGCTGGCAGGTTGGAATCGTCTCAGGATCCGTGTATGTGCAATGCCGTTGATGTGTCGCCTGTATGCGACAGTGTCACGATCGGACAGCCGTTTGGGACACGTCGCGCGGCCGAGTCTCAAAGATTGATGTAAACAGTTGGGTTCAGGGCGCAGCGCGCATTGGATTGCGCTTGGAGGAGGGCTTATGTCGTCATTGACAGCGGATCAGGTGGAGGAAATCAAGTTGCTGGCACTCTTCAATGTTTCTAACGCGCAAGAGGGGATCAAAGTGCACAAGGCGGCGGGGAGCGCCATGGTTGCCGCCGCCGCCCGCTTGCACGCAAAGGGCCTGATTTCCCAAGCTGACGGCGGTTATCTGACCAATCTCGGCATAGAAGCCGCAGAACATACTCAGGCTTTGTTAGACATCCTGACTTCCGCTCCTTGAGGATACCTGTTTCTCATTTCGCCTTCAGTTGGCACGATCGTTGTTAATATTTTTGATGGCGTTCACTTTTTGTCACCAGCACATCGGCTATAAATTGCCGGCGCTTGGTCAGTTTGCGCATGATAGGTGTAATTAATCTTTAATTAAGGTCGGCGTGCTGTAATGCGCGTGAAAAGATTTTGACCTACGCTATATGGGAATCAACCTGTTCATTAACTGAGGGAGGAGTGACCCTCCTCTAATTCGCTTGTCTTTTTGTTGAGTAAAAATATTACACAGAGGAGCTAAATCATGATACGGAGCCATGGAAAATTTCTGATTCCAGCCATTCTTCCTTTAATGTCTGCGCTGGTGCCGGGTGGTGCATTCGCCGCGACCCCGGGTTGTGATCCTAGCGATCCCAGCACTTGGAGTTCGCCTACCTGGGATCCTACTGCCACAATAGTACGTACCGCGAAGATCGGTGCGGGCACCACAATCGGGGCCAATAGTAAGGTAGCAGGTTATGCCCGCATCGGCGTGTGCGGCACCATCGGTGACAATGTGACCGTTGGCTATAGCGCTAAGCTTGGTGATGGCGTCACTGTGGCGAACGGTGCCCAGTTGGCCGGTCGCACTTCAGTTGGCGATGGGACCACCATCGGGACCGGGACGAAACTGAATGCTCATGCGGACGTCGGTGCCAACGCGCAAATCGGCTCGGGCGTCACGCTCTCGTATTGGTCTAGTGTGGGTGATAACTCTACGGTTGCGCCCAGCGCAGTTTTCTCAGGGCATGCTGTAGCCGGCAACAACTCCACCATTGGAGCTGCCAGGCTCGGTAGTTACGTTATCCTCGGTGACGGAAATAGCGTCGGTGACGGCACCCTGCTCAAGGCCCATGCCAAGAGCGGCCTCAGCGTCACTATGGGGCAGAATGTTACGGTCGGTCGCTATGACACTATCTGTGACAACGCGGTGATACCCGATGGCATGAGTCTCCCCAATAACTACAAATACGGTTGTTACTGATTCACGGCTTAGCCCGCAGTCGTCTGAGCAGTCATGGAAGAACAAGCGGGTATACAAGGAAGATCGCGCCGGCCTCTATTCATAGAGGCCGGCGTTGTTTTTGGCCGGAAGGCCATTTGCCTGTTTCGCTCTTGGTGATGGGCGTAATGCAGCGCCGCAATCCCGCCAAAGAACCGCCTCAAAATTGTTTCAACAATTCGCCGGCCTTTTGCGCGACGCGGAGATCGGGATCATGGCTGGCTTGCTGCAGGATGGGCACTGCCTGGTCATCAAAGCGGCTTGCCAGCAGATCGAGGGCGTGCATGCGCAATTCCGGCACTTGGTCGTTGAGCGCAATGTTGCTGAGTGACTG
>JARRQJ010000055.1:0-43884 GCA_037381915.1 Gammaproteobacteria bacterium
CGGGTCGCCGCTGCGCAACCTCGCCATCGCCCTGAGCTTCGTGATGATGGTGTTCATCGCCGCGACCGCGGGCTATCTCGCCGTGGGTTGGAGCCTGGGCGACGCCGCCTATATGGTGACGCTCACCATTTTCTCGGTCGGCTATGACGAGGTGCACCCGATCGACACCGCGTACCTGCGCGCGCTGACGACCGGCACCATGGTGTTGGGCTGCACCGGGATGATCGTGTTGACCGGGGCGCTCGTTCAGGTCTTTACCGTCTTTCAGTTACGCAGGATGTTGGGACTGGATCGTATGCAGACACAGATAGACCGCTTGGAGAACCACGTGATCATTTGTGGCTTCGGCCGCATCGGCGTACAGCTGGCCGGCGAGTTGCACGCGGCCGGCGCCGGCTTCGTCATCGTCGAACGCGACGCGGCGAAAATCGCCGAGGCGCAGGGGCTCGGCTATCTGTGCATTGCCGCCGACGCCACCGAGGAGAGCGCGCTGCGCACGGCGGGGATTGAACGCGCCAGGGTGCTCGCCACCGTGCTGCCCGATGACGCGGCCAATGTGTTCATCACCCTGAGCGCGCGTAACCTGAATGAGGGGCTGGAGATCATCGCGCGCGGCGAGGTACCGACCACGGAGAACAAGCTGTTCCATGCCGGCGCGGATAAGGTGGTGCTGCCCACGCATATCGGCGCGGAACGCATCGCGGAAATGATCCTCTATCCGACCACGGCGCAATTCGTGGATGATTCGCCGCAGATGCGCGACATGAAGCGCGGCCTGCACGAGTTCGGGCTGGAGCTGGAAGTGGTGACGGCGACGGCCAACGGCGCGCTGACCGGCGAGACGGTGGGTGAAGCCGAGCAGCGCGGGCAAGGCGCGTTCTTCATCGTCCAGATCGACCGTGCCAACGGCCAGAGCATTGTCCATCCCGGCGAGACCGTGCGTATCGAGTCAGGCGACACGGTGGTACTGGTGGTGCGCGGCAGCCGGGTCGCGGCGGGGGCCATATTCTCGACCCCGCGGGGACGCATCCGGGTCGGACGTACGGCATTCTAAGCGGATTCCGGCGGGGGACGCGGCGCCGCCTACCAGACCTTGCCCCTTGTCCCTCGGCGTCCAAGCGGCGACAAGGTGGTCTTGCACGCGAAATTTGCCTCTTACCACCATTCTTCCCTATGCTTGTGCCATGACCGTCCCGCAAAAGACCAACAAGGCGGCAACCAAGGCGCTGCAGCACTGGGTGCGCTGGCCCAAGGACAAGTTGCTGGATATGCGCATCTGCGATCTCGGTCTGCGCATCGCCGGTTCGCCCCTGGAACCCCGCATCGAACAGCTCTACCGGGAACTGGAACAGCGCGATTTCGAATTCCGACCGCATTTCTGGCTGTCGGACGAATGGTATTGCCCGGACGGCGTGCCGGGGGTCGCCGTCCCGTTCTTTCTATCCCACCCGCGGCTGCGCCGCCTCGAGCTCGAATCGATCATGGAGGTGGAGGGCGGCACGCGCGACTGGTGCATGCGCTTGCTGCGCCACGAAACCGCGCACGCCCTGCTGAACGCCTACCGGCTGCAGGAACGCCGCGACTGGAAACAGATATTCGGCCGCCCCACCACCCCCTATCCCGATACCTATTTGCCTAAACCCTACAGCAAGCGCTATGTGCTCAATCTGCCCAACTGGTATGCCCAGGCCCATCCTCACGAGGACTGGGCGGAAACCTTCGCCGTGTGGCTGCGGCCAAAATCGGATTGGCGGCGCCGCTACCGACAGTGGCCGGCGATCAAGAAACTCGAGTACGTGGATGCACTCATGCATGAGATCCGCGGCAACCGCCCGCGGCTGCGCAATCTTCGTGAGGAGTATCCCGTCGAAAAGATTCGCACGACGCTGCGCGCGTACTATATCGGCAAAATCGCCCGCTACGGCCACGACAGCCCGGAGTTTTTCGACCGGGATCTGAAAAAGCTGTTTTCCTGCGAACCGGAACACGGACGCAACGAAAAGGCGTCCCGTTACATTCGCCGCACCCGCGGCGATATCATCGACGTCGTCGAACGCTGGACCGGCGAATACAAATATCGTATCAACGAAGTACTCAAGGAGATGGTGCGGCGCTGCGAAAAGCTCGGGTTGCGCGTCGCGCGTGACGAGCAGGAAATGAAGCCGGAGATGGTCGGCTTTCTTACCATGGTGGTAATGCACAAACTCTACAGCGGGGGATTTCGCATAAACCTATGAAGAAGAAAAAACTGCGGGTCATGATGTTGGTACACACCGACCTGGTGCCACCGGATGACCTGGTCGATGAAGATGATCCGCGCATGAGCAAGTACCGCACCGAGTACGACGTCCGCAAGGCCCTGTTGGAGCTCGGCCATGAAGTGCGCGTGACCGCCGTCGAGGACGACCTGGCGCCGATCCGCGCTACCATCAATGAGTGGCGGCCGCATATCGCCTTCAACCTGCTGGAGGCGTTCGCGGGCAACTCGGCACTCGATTATTATCTGGTGAGCTACCTGGACATGCTCAAGGTGCCGTATACCGGCTGCAATCCGCGCGGGCTGCTGCTGGCCCGCGACAAGGCGCTGTCCAAGAAGTTGCTGAGCTTCCACCGCGTCAGGGTGCCCCGCTTCCGGGTTTTCCGCTGGGGACGGGCCATTCAGGCCAAGACGGTACGCAATCTGCCTTATCCGATGGTGGTCAAATCCCTCCTGGAACAGGGCTCCGTCGGCATCGCACAGGCATCCTTCGTCAACGACGAGGATGAACTCATCCAACGCGTGCAACCTGCCGACCGGCCTCGCCGAAGCCATTCCCAAGTTGTGCAAGCGCATCTACCGCATACTCGATTTGAGCGGTTACGCGCGCATGGATCTGCGTCTCAGCAAAGACGGCAAACTCTACGTGCTTGAGGCCAATCCCAACGCCGCTTTGGCCGACAACGAAGATATGGCCTTCTCGGCCGAGAAGGCCGGCATGAGCTATCCGCAGTTTATACAACGCCTGCTCAACCTGGGTCTGACCGCTTTGGGCAATCAGTAAACACCCTCGACCCACATGAACAGGCTGCTTCTCGAATGACGGAAAGGCCATTCCCCGTCCGATAAGAAATTTACACCTTGGGGGTTAACCGGTAGTTACGCCGTTGTGGCATACGCACGGCGGCTGATTAAACGGGCAAAGTGATTCAGCTGCCCGGCATTTGGCAGGAACGCGGCGCCCGTGCTGAAGAATCGAGGTACTGGATAGAGAGCTTTTTCTTGCGTCTCTGATAAAAGCCGCCGCTCTTCGACCTGAGTGTGACCCATTCCCGGCCTGGATGTATGTCTGGCTATTTACATCCCCTATGGCGGTAAACGGTCTCACTGTGCTTGAGTATCGATTGGTGGTTGGGACAAAAATCCATATTTGTTATCCATTTCCCATCTCGCAGGCAACTATCACAAATGTCCAACGTATTACAGTGTATACAGCGATGAATTTGCTGATTTATATCCGTGGCTGGCACTGCCTTGAGATATTCACTCTGATCAACACCAAGGAATCCCAGCATTTTGTGGAATCGCAGCCGCATTATGCGGTTTAGCAGAACTTCATGGGCATGTTCCCTTTTCTTTGCCCCGAGTACCATACGTGCAAATTGTATTGCGCCACCGCATAAGAGTAAGGTTATCGAAATCCATACTACGGCAGTCATGACAGGCCCTCCTGTGCAATCGCCAAAATACTTTCATCTAATAATGTTATCGGCAAACATGACAAAAAAATCGTGACCAGCGTCTCAATATGCCTACATTTTTATTGGATAAAAACAGTCTGATAGCATTATCGGGCCTTGTCTGACGTGTGGCCACTGTGAAATTCCCAGCTGAAATTCACCGCTGGTAAGAGCTTCCCGCCAAGACACGCGTTTAGATAGGTACCGGTTAATTCTTAAATAGATATTTGGCGATGTGGGCCTGATCGAATCCCTTCACACGTTCACCATTCCCCAGTATTAAGGTTGGGGTGCTGTGTATTCCCAGCCGTCTTCCCACCGCCTCTTGCTCGGCCAGCCGTGTCCTGCCGGCCGCGCAATCTTTCAAGTCCGTAGGGATTGCTTCCCGTGCATAGACCTTTGCGAAGGCCGCCTGTGGATCTCGCGCACAAAGAATGTGGACAGCCTTGGCGGCGGCGGTAGGATGTAGATTCGTCAGTGGGAAAAAGAATATGTAACGGGTCACTTGCGCCTCTCTAGCCGACACATATTTGTTATAAGCCTGGCAATAAGGGCACTCCGGGTCGGTAAACTCTATGATCCGTTTAGGTCCGTTGCCGATCTTCAATGCCTTGTCCAACGGCAGCTTGTCGGTCGTATTGCCTTGCAGGGCGGCCAGACGCGCTGCGGTCAGCGAATGACCGTCCTTTGAATAAATCTCCCCCACGAGTAACAGATCCTGCTCCGGACTGTAATAAAGCATCGTGTCATTAGACACAAACTCATATAAACCTTTGATAGGGGCCGGGCCGAAGTCAGCGACAGGCAGACCGATGAAGTTGGCCCGCAGCTTGTTCAATGCCTCATTAGTGGCCGAGAGATCGCTGGAAGCGGATACGGCGGCGGCATGGGTAACGACGCTACCCGCCGCTAAAACTATGGCTCCCACAATGGACGCAAACCGAATGAAGTATCTCATCCCTGACCACCCAATTATCTCACTTATAAAAACGGCGCTGACCTGAGCCAGCGCCGCCTACGTTTGCCCTGTCTTCCGGTTACTGGGAACCCGAGAATTTCCAATAAATCATTTTGCGCCTTGACTTGATGGTTGGTTTCACTCTCTGCGGCGAGACGGGCCCGCTGGCGCTACCGTCTCGTTGCGCCGCCCCTAACATGACCGTTGTCGGTGCCCCATTAATCGAAACCACACCGATCACCGGTGAGGGTGGCAAGCCGCCCCCCGTGAAGAGCGTAGACAGCGCGCCGCCGCAAGAGCCTTCCACGCCGACCGCGCCCGACCCGTTGATCAGATTTACCCAGTAGCCCCGCGCCTGCCCTAACGAATTGGCACAGGACCCCGCCGTGGCTGGAATAGGACGGTTGGTACTGAAGGTAACCATGCCACCGGCTATAATCGCCGAAGTCACGACTTGCTCTCCCGTGCCGTATTGATTCAAGTCCATGAACCACCCTTTTGAAGTCGAGCCAGGCAACACGCCGCTGGTGCTGCAGGACGAAGTTCCCGAAAAGTCCTCGAAAGAATTAGTGTCGTCAAGATTATTCGCCGTTGTCGAGGTCAAATCGTCGAGGTATACATAAAAGCGATTGAGAACCGGGGTCGTATACGGATAGGACGTGATCAGGGGGTGTTCCCGATCGCCCGAGCCCAGCGCCAAATACACCTTGCCACTCCCGGTCGGCAGCAATGCCGGCGCGAACAGGAATTTTCGTCCCGCGCCGTTGGTGTAAGCGACGCGGTTCATGGACCACAGTGCGCTGCCTTGCGCCGCATAGTTTCCCGAGGGACCACTGGTAAAATCGATGCGGTAGATATTTCCACCGGTATCCACGGCATAGCCAACATCGACAGCACCATCGTGGTCCATATCGAGGACGGAGATGTCGGCTACCACGCTGCGCTGTGTGGTAAACGTCTTGATCAAGGAGCCGGTATCCGCGTCCAAAACATACACCTCCGCGCCCGTGGCGGACCCACAGCTCGGACCGGCGGTATCTGCATCTTCACAGCTGTCATAGCCGCCGCCAACAATAACCACGGGACTGGTGGTCGAATAACCCTTGATCTTTGCCACGACAGGCGTTGACCAGGTCTGGCCGATACCGCTCATGCCGGTGCTACATCCGGTATTATCGGCCAGGTTCGGGCAGCCCACCTTCCATTTAAACGCGGGTGAGGTCGGATTGGTGACATCGAATGCATACAGGACCCGTCCGCCGCGGCGCATGCTGGGGTAAATCCACACCTTGGAGTTGTCGGCATTCTGATAGACGCCAAACGAGCCATCGAAGAAGTAGTCCTTGGGTGTCGGTGTCGGCGTGATGCCCGCCGGCATGCCGGGATAGTAGATCAAGGGGCTGTTATCATATAAGCGCTGCAGCTTGGAAAAGTGCTCGGGCGCCACGAACGCCCAAAGCTCATGGCCGTCGTTCGCATCAATGGCGCGAAACATGCCGTCGTTGGATCCGTAATAAGTGATCACCCCGGTCGTGCCGCCGTAGTCTATCGGCATCGGCCGCGAATGTATGGAATCGCCGTGCAGAGTGGGGCGAGTATCCGTCGTAATTGGATTGCCTAACGAATCATAGTTGTTATTTTCGTTGTTAACGTCCATTCCGTCGATATAATCCACCAGGTTTTGCGACAGGCCCGACGACGTGGTTGTGAAGTCCGTCAGTGTCGTGCCGGACACCGTATAGATCTTCCTATTCACAGACCATGTAGGCGTGGTATTCGTAGCCGGCGGATTGTTGCCCTTACGAATCACCTCGGCGACCCCTCCTTTTTCCACGGCTGAACCATCCGGGGCGTCCGAAAACGGATCATTGCTTGTATTGTAACAATTGCTTTTTGGTACCGGAATTTCGAAATAACTTGACCAATAGCTTCCCGAATCGGTGGTCCAAAAGCTAGTGGCGCAGTCCTGTGGATAGCCTGTCAATGTATTGATCGCTGGATTGCCCGTGGTGTCGCCCAGCTCGACCAGACCGTTACTTTTGATCAGTTGGTATTCCTTGAGATTCCCCATCCAGCGGGGGGCGTCACCGGAATCGGGGCGGAACATCGGGATGAACACTTGGTTCCTGTTCTGCGAGCGGTTGGTGGTATTGACAGGCAACGCCGCCGAAGCGAAGGTGGAGTTGACGCCCTGGATCTCCGCCAGAATGTTCAACAGCGCCTTGGTGATATCGGACTCGCTGCCGACATGAAAGTATTTGCCGCCACCGACCTTGGCCGCCGCCTGCAATAGATAAGAATACTGGAGATTCTGCTGGTCGTGATATGCGTCAAGTACGTACGTTACCACCGGGCGGGTAACGTTGGTAGCGCCGGGGACCGGTACGCCATGGCTATAGAGAAAATGCGTCCATTCATCGGTCCAGGCATTCAATTGATTGGTGCCATAGATAGGCGGCAGCGCCGGGGCAACATCCGCTATCGACGATTGATAGGATGAAAGGCCGGTCGAGCCGGTATTATTGGCATTATTGGAAATATAGATTATGTAGGTCCTGCCGCAGTT
Organism: Gammaproteobacteria bacterium; assembly: GCA_037381915.1. Lineage (GTDB taxonomy): Bacteria > Pseudomonadota > Gammaproteobacteria > DRLM01 > DRLM01 > JARRQJ01. Next base: position 7,242 of record JARRQJ010000055.1, read on the forward strand.
CGTGCTGCTTATGGGGCTGTGATAATCGTTGTCAGTTGCAATGGCAAAACCGCTGGTCAGTCCCTGCCCCGCGCCTGTGGCCGGCTTGGTATTCCCGGAGACGTCCACCTCAGGATTCTGGGAAACAATTCCACTATACGCCTTCCGCGCCGCCAAATACTTGTACAGCTCATAAAAGCCGGCGTCTTCATCCTTTTGATTCATGCCGGAAAGCTTTTCAGACGGGCTGGTGACATTGTTAGCGACATAGCTGAGTATGTTATCCAGCGCGGTCGCGTTGGCGCTTTGCGTAATGTCGCGCGCCCCGAAGCGGATATAGCCGCCACCGGTGCCCGGCGTGGCACCGTTACTGGTATCGCCGGCATAGTCACTAAACATGGCCAGGCCGATATTCATGGGCATGCCCGCCGCACTGAGGGTGTTGATCGCCGATACGATCGCGTTGGCCTCCGCCGCGCCCTGAACGCCGCCATTGTCGGGCCAATGCTGGGAGGCGCGACTCCAGTTGGGCGAGTTGTCCAAAAGAATAATGACATTCGGCGCCGCCGCCGTCCCGCTGACCGCGGATGTGAAGAGATCGATGTCGTCCGCCAAGACCTGTGCCGACAGAAGTGCGGCACAGCAGCAGCTGAGCCCTACCAGAATGAGTTTGCGAATATTCAGCGCTTTCATTGGCGTCATCTCCTCCAATGTTTCAAGGACAGGCGGCGGCGACGTTGTCTGTTGACGTGCGCGCCGCGGCGCCCGCCGAGACACTACTCTGAGCGCCCGAGGAAAGATCGGTCGCCACTGCATTGAGCTCCCATACGGTATTGGCGCACAGCGACGCTCCGGTACTACTACTGCCCCCCGCGATCCCCGATTGATTAGAGACACCAACGGCACAACCCAGTTCTTCCGGATCCGCCATGTTAAGCGATGAATTCAAGATGACTTGTGCCATTACACAGCTAGGCGTGGGAGTGATTGCCACCTTGACGTCATCCGTACCATCGCCGTTCACATCAAAACAATTAGCATTAGTAACGTTGGCGCCACTGCAGTTGCCAATTATGGCGCTCGTTGGCGAATTCATGAACGTGGTACTGCTTATGGTGTTCTCCAATACGCTTACAGCCGCATCGGACGCTTGGTCGCGCTGCTGCATATTGCCCATGACGTTGAGATCGTTTTTACCCATATTGAAACTCGTCACGGCCAATAAAGTCATCAACACCAGAATAATAAGGCTGACTACAAGCGCAATACCTCGTTGTTGGCGGACGGCATTCATCATGTCCTCCGTCCGACTGCGTTATATAGCTTGATATAGGATTCGAAAACGTGCCGTCGGTACTTGTCGTTCAAAGGACCTACAACCACGGACGATCCGCTAAAATCCTTGCCGAGAGTATATGTTTTGGTGTCGGGAGGTCCCGGTTCTTGGGTTAGGCTCCGCGAAAGGATATGAACATTGACCGCCATTGCATTCTGCCAGTTTCCCACGCAAGTCGGGGTTGTGGTTGCGTCACAGGTGGCATAGCTGCTGGGATCGGAAGTATAGACATCGGGCACGCCATCATTATTCGTGTCGAGCCCATACTCTAACTGCATATTTTGTATTCCTTCAGCAATGGCGGAGGTGGCAAAAGCACCATTACTCAATTCAGCGACTTTAAGGGTAGGGATTCCGTCTCCCGGCTCATCGTTATTTGCGACAAAATAGATGTGGGTTTCATAGCGGTGCAGAGCAGCAAGCGTCGTGCAATCGCGTTTATGCACGGTCAGATTGGCGATAGCTGTATCAAGCGCATAGAAAGAGTTTGGATTTGTTGAGCCCAGCTCTGTCGCACCACCGCATAGCGACGCCTGAAAATATGGATCCCCCGCTACTACCGGGTCGCAGTTGGCGCTACCTGCCACGCAAGTACTTACACGACGTATCGCTAAGACGTCAGTCCCGGCACGAACGTCGCTTATGCATGTTGGCTTGGCGGCGCCATCGTCGTAACCTTGTATGTGAATAGGGATTGACGATTTGATATTGGCTACTGAGGTATCGCAAACGTCTGGCAATGCCGTTGGAGCGACCAATTGCGTGGGATTAAATTCAGCAAAGTAGCCTGCGTTACTCAAGTCCGCCATTAATACTTTTATCGAATAGCTGCCATTCTCCAATTGTTGATTAGCGCGCTCTATGTAATCGCGGGTATGACTATTGCTCACAAAGATGGACGTAAGGCCGGCAAGCAATATTAGCCCGACGGTTAGCGCCACCATTAATTCCACCAGGGAAAAACCCTCTTCCGGCACACCTCGATATTTCAGGCTGCCAAAGGCACTTACCGGAAAAGCTTCGGAAGGATCATTTAATTTTACTTTAGTCAGACGCTTCATAATCTAAGCCGCGCAGCTAGGAGCACGTCGGAAGCCCTATCGCTACCTCCGATGAAATAGAACGTAACTTCGGTCCTGCAGTCACACCTGGGCATAACAGGGCAGGCGTTACAGTTGACGCATTGCCCTGCCAAGTAACCGTAACTCGGTAAATTCCGGGTTGACACACGCCAGCAGCCGTATTCTCCGGCTGCACTTGCGTGACACAACCCTTGGCGTCAACCATGGCTCCGACATTGGAGCCGCCGCTGTTGTGCTCCGCGGCCCCCTTCAGCGCATTGCTCCATTCACAGGCATCGAGGGCGGATCCCGAACCGGCGCAATTCGTCGGCTGAGTATCTCCCGTACCAAGCGTGCCGTAGGCTACATAACTGGCGGCGTTCGGGCCATTAACGCTGACTCTTTGCATCATGTCCGCCAGCAACCCGACGGCCTGACCTCGCTGATATGACGCCATCTCGGTCAACTGCATTTTGCTTTCCAGGGATGCCATTCCCAGCAGTCCAAAGGCCAGGATGACTACCGTTACAAGGACCTCAATCAAGGTGAAGCCGCCCCTACGATGGAGAGCACTTGGTCGCATCATGAACATGAGGACGCCTTTATATATGGCCTGCCGCTGGGGCCGACGGTCACACAGCGGCTGACGACCGGATTGCCATCAGTCGTAGTGAGCTGCAATGAAGTCTTCCCGCCTTGCACCCGCCCGTAGCTGTTGTAGACGATCGTGCCCGGGCCGGTGGTTGCCGTGATCGTCAGGCCTTTCAAGGGGCCCTGATCTTCTAGCACGGCACCTGTTCCTGTGTTGGCTATTTGCCATCCATTCTGCCATCCTCCGGCCTTGGGGGAGATGCTTACACTTTGATTGAATTTTAGAGCCTCGCTTCTCGCCCTGAGGAGTCCGATATAGATGTTTGTCGCTGTATTTTTGGCGTGCTGCTCATTACTTAGCGCGTTAAAGGAAGGAACTGCAATCATGGCCATAATGCCCGCAATCGATATGGTCACTAGAAGTTCCATCAGTGTAAAGCCGGCACCACTGCTCGGCCGGCAAGTTGGCATCCCGGGTAGAGTAAGCGGCCTGTGTTGCCGGATTGTCATGATGCTTATGGCCATTAAATTACCAATATCCCGCCGGTGATTTTACGTTGGCATCTGTGACACTCAGTGTCACGTCGCTCGCCTGCATAGTCCCCGCAATGGGCGTTGCGGTTATCGTGAACGTCGGCGGTGTTACTGCAGGTGCGGCGATCTGGACTGTGTAATACTGCGCTACATCGCTGGGTGTGCTCATATTTAATGCCGCTTCGGTCGCGGCATAGCTGCGATTATCGAGAAGGTATTGTTGCTCGTGTTGGGCCACATCCAGTAGATACGACTGCGCAGAGGCGCGATGCCCTTTGATTAATTGGCGGGTATAGGCAGGATAGGCTATCGTCGCCAGAATGCCGACGACCGCGATTGCGATCACTAACTCCAATAAGGTGAACCCGCGACTCCTGTCTATACTCTGCGGAATTTTTATCTTTGTATTTTTCATACATATCCCTGGGACTGAAAGTGCCATTAATAGGTATTTAGGATAAATCACAGTCACCAAATAAATGTGTCAGACGTCACATTTCCGGCATTACGTTCGGCAGATATGTTGGATATCCATTAACCTCTATACTTCTTAGCTAAATTTAGTAGCGTCCTATTTCGGACGAGCTTGAGTCTCGTCGTTATTGCTCCTGGCGCACCATAATATATTTAACTGATATTCAGTTAGTTATCAGACAGGCGCCGGCCTACCCGTCGTCTGCAGGGATGCGGGACTATCAGATGTCAGTTGCTACTGCTTGCACTCGGAATATGGAGACCTTCGCTTCGATCCGCTCAAGTACCCCACTGAGTCAATAAATCGGGAAAACGCTCCCCAGGAGCGAGTGGTGGAGAAGCTCTCGCCGGAAAAGCTAATGCCCACGGAGCCGGTCTCGGGAAACCTCTGAGTCCCCGACACCGCGCAGGACTCGCGCCCTCAAACAATGCCAAGCCACGGTGCCGGCTGTAACCGAAATGATGGTTCACGCATTCGCCCCGACTCCTTCCGCGGTAAGTTGCCGGTCAGCCTTTACTGCCAACTGCTTCAACGCGGGCCATCCCAGTTTGCGCTCTGAATATCTTGTGGGATGGCCTTGCCCGAGCTCGCTCCAGCCACCAGTTGCTTCAGTTGGGTCGAAGCGCCTGTGCACATCAGTCGTCCCGGGGCGACACCAAGACACCAAATGCGGAACGGTGTCACAGTTTTTTGCAGGCAATTCTGCAACGATGTTCACAACCCAGAGGCTCGCTTCCGGTTTGCATTAGAGCGAACGGCCAATGGCAGTCCAACAATGCTTTGGAGGTAAAGTCATGAAAACAAGAAGTTTATTAACGCGCAGCATCGTCGCCGCTGTGCTCCTGGCAACCGGCGGACTTGCCAGTGCCGCGGATGTGAACGAGGTCGAATCCAATGACACCCTCGCTACCGCCCAGAATCTGTTGATGCCGGCGGACGGGGTGACGATTCACGGTGTCATCGGCACGCTTGACGCGACCTCGAGTAGTGATGTCGACTTTTACTCGTTCTACGCCCAGGCAGGCGACAACGTCACATTCGATATCGACGTAGGAATGGGCGGGGCCAAGAGTGTCCGCACAATGCTCTATGTCTTCGACCCAGATGGTGTGATCAGGGCCATGTCGTACATGAATACGACTGGGTCTGTGGATCCCGGTAGTTACAGCATCTATGATCCGCTCGTCAAAAATCTTCATTTGCCGAAGAGCGGCATTTATACCGTCGGCGTAACTGCTTTCCCACGAACCATTTCACCTGGCGGATATGTATTATCCGGTCCGGGCCCCACCGGCGATTACGAACTGGTTATCAGCGGAGCCACACCCAAGGTCACGGTCAAGCAGATCTCCATCGAAGTGAAGCCCGGCAGTAACGAGGTGACACCCGTCAATCCCAAGAGCCATGGCAAGATCCCCGTCGCCTTGCTGAGTGAAAGCGACTTCAATGCCATGGATGTGGACGAGAGCAGCCTGAGCTTCGGCGCTACCGGTGACGAGAACAGCCTGGTCAAATGCCACAAGAACGGCATGGACGTGAACGGCGACGGCCTGCTGGACAAGGTCTGTCTGTTCGACACCCAGAAGGCCGGTTTCTCCGCAAGCGACGTGATGGGTAAGGCCAAGGGCAGATTGCTGCCGCCTCGTGGCGCGGCCGCCACCCGCGGTATGGCCTTCGAAGGTAAGGGCTTCCTCAAGGTGGTGCCCGCCTTCGGTAAGTAACCAGCACCATAATAATCACGGTTGTTACTTGAAAACACGCCCCCTCTATCGAGGGGGCTTTATTTTTCAGAATCTAAATGGGACACAAATACTGTTCATCATGCAGACTTATCGAGCTGGCTCCGCTTGAGCTGAATACCGTGGCACAGGCCCGTAGCTCAACGCTTTTGCCCGTGCACTCGGCTTCCTGCTCGGTCCGCCCAGTGACATCCGGCACGCACGTGGCAGGATGTTCCCATTGCGATCGCTCGGCTGCTAAATTGACAGTCTGCTTTTCGTCGAGAAGCCTATTGCACTTCTGTTGGCCAGTTGCCCGAAGATTACGGGTTATATGCCGAATGTCATCTGCCGGTTCATTGCTCTCCCTATTTGAAATAAATCCCATTAAGCAATATGCCGTCACGGTCGATACATACCCCGAGTTTTTGAGGATGTCGCCCACAGGGCGCATCTGATGCGTGTTTGGAGAAACACGTATCATCAGCTCCAGTGCTGCTCGCCACCCTCGCTTAGCAATCACCCGTCAGGAGCATTGTCATGTTATTTCGTAACAAATTGACCGTTCTAGTGAGTCTGCTGGGCATGATGATGATACAGATGTCATCGACGCAGGCGAAAATGGTGGATACCGGCGAGGTACTCCAGTCGGCTGACCGGACCCGGATAGTCCGCACCCTCGAGCGAAAGGATGTACAAGAGCAGTTAGCCGATATGGGTGTCGATCCCGCTTCCGCTATCGAACGCGTTAATCAAATGACGGATGCCGAGATCGCCCAGATAAATGGTCAGCTGACGGACCTGCCGGCGGGTGCCGGGTTGAGTACCGTAGAGCTGTTGCTGATCATTGTTATCCTCATCCTGGTCCTATAGCCCGGAGCGAGCCGGACTCCATCGGCCTCCCGGCGTGAGTAATATTTTCATACTGCTCCGGGACCAGCTAGCCGGCACCTCGGGACCTAGCGTGATAGTCGCACAGTCAAGTGTTTTCACAACCGTAGATCAAGGCTAGCCTGAGCAAATGTCCGCAGCCGAGGCGAACATTAGACGGTCGAAGGCATCGGAATGCAGCGCCCAGATTCATCCTGCCTTCTGATTGTTACTTATGTAAGCCCTGATAAATTCGTCCCTTCCCCCTCAGGGGGAAGGACAGTTATAAGTGACCAATACCTACGTTGTTGGCACGCCCGAAGTGATGAACGTGGGCACCGGTACGAGCGTTTTTCCCTCCCATAGCGGCTATCTCGGGCCGCTCGCTGTCCATGGCGGCCCTTCGCGCGAATGATAAGGATATCTGCAATACCTGCTTATCTATCCGCTGGAAGGGGTAATCGCGGCACATCTAAGGCGTCTCATCAGAGAATTGGCCATTTCGTTACCGGCGCCATTTTTTGTGATTGAGTACACATTTTATGGGCCGGTGCGGCCCCTCAATTTGCTGCAACGGGGAAGTAATCGGCCGTATTCAGAATCTTCATTATATGACCGATACCTTGCGTAGTGATTGAGTGGGATTGGCCCGTCTTATAGTCAACCGAACAAATGTAAACCGCCCCCATAGAATGTCGATCTAATTTAGCAAGTATCATGCTTTTAAGCGCCGCCACTGAATTTAACCAAAATATTAAGACGCGGGTGCGTGATTCTCTGCGCCTGGTACCCGTCTTGAAACGCAAACCAAAGGTCCTGAGGCACTGGCTATTCAGCGCCCACAAAGAGCAAATTATAATCATTGCCTTGTTGGCGTTATTGCAAATTATAATCATTGCCTTGTTGGCGTTATTGCCCTTGGCAATCCTGCCAGTACTTGATCAGCTCCTGTCCAAGATATTCAGCCCGGTGACTAGAAAGGTCCTCTTTGGACTGATTAACCGAGAACAGGAAAACCCCTATCTACATGGCATCCAGATAACAAGTCACTGGTTGCTCTGGATTGGCACAGTGCTGCTTGCGGTCTATCTGTACCTGCGCCACCTGCCGGCCGCAATGGATTACGCCGGCAACATTGCCAGGCAAAAGGAGCAGCTGGCCGATCAGCTTCTGACTAGCAATCCATCCGAGAGCATACTGCTTTACAATGCAGCGCGTGACTGGAGTTGTGACGAGGATGCCGAATCGCAAATCACGTCCAAACTGCAACAACTCAACGCCACAATGAGTCAGGCGAACAGTGCCAGTACCACCACCACGGCACCAGTCACACCTGACGGTACGGTAATCCTGACCGCGGAGCAACAGGGGGCCGAGGACAAGAAAGCCGCCATCGCCGAACGCTATCAGATTAAGAAGCAACTGGGCGCCGGCGCCATGGGTATCGTGTACCAGGCGGAGGATCTAAAGCTGAACCGCGATGTCGCAATCAAACAACTTGGACCCTCCCTGGCCAATGATGCGCAATTGCTCGCGCGTTTCCGGCAGGAGGCATTGGCGTTGGCACGGCTGAGCCATCCGAATATTGTGCAGGTATACGATTTTATCGAGTGGAACGATCTTTCCCTGATCGTGATGGAATTTGTGGAAGGTGACGAACTCGACACCTGGCTCAGCAACGCCAAACCGCTCACGGTCTCCGTCGCGACGAAGTTGGCCATGCAGATGGCCGATGCGCTTGGCTATGCCCACGAGCGCGGTGTTGTGCATCGTGACTTCAAACCCGCCAATGTGCTCATCAGTAACGAAGGCAAAATCAAGATAACGGATTTTGGCATTGCAAAGCTTGCCAGGTCGAGCATGCGTACCCAGATGAATACCGTCATGGGATCTCCCGCGTATATGAGTCCAGAACAGGCCGGCGGCGACTCAATTGACCACCGCACAGACATTTATGCTCTGGGCATTGTGCTTTATCAGATGCTGGGTGGTAAACCGCCTTTTGTCGGCGATATTAAATCCGTTATTGCGCAGCAGCTGACGAAAATTCCGCTCAGTCTCAGCAGCTTCCGCAGTGATATTCCGCCTGCGCTGGACTCGGTCGTCCAGACAATGCTGGCAAAGCAACCGGCCGATCGTTATCAGTCGATGGGGGTAGCAATTGAGCAGCTTAAAAGCTTCACGGACGCCTCTGCGGCTTGAGATGCAACAGGTCCTAAAAACAACGGCCGCCGGCCTATTCTGTTGAAGAACTGGAATTCTTGTAACCCTGACAATTCTGGCAGATTGATAAATCACGTGCGGATCACGTCCACAATTCATCTATATCTCGTTGCGTGCCCTTACGGGCCGATATTCACGGAGCTTCCAGGGACCCTAGCGCTTTCCGTGCCGCGCACCTCGTAAAGGCTATGATTATTTCACTCGCCGTCGAAAACGAGTTTTTCAACAGAATCGGCCGACGCCAGATATTGGACGGCTGGAGACGATTATGCCCCTATATTCCTGTTTCATCGCATATTGCATCATTCAGCAGCCATTCATAATAATGTTTCATACTAGCTTTGTTTTACTGGTAAATGCGAGTAAAGTGGCCGGGCACAGGCTCATACCACAATCATTAATAATAAATGGAGGTTTGTTATGCGTTGGATGATCAAGTTTTCGGTTCCAGTAAATACGGGCAATGAACTCGTTACGTCTGGGAAGATTGGTCAGAATTTTCAGTCTCTCATAGAAGATTTTAAGCCCGAGGCCGCCTATTTCTTTCCTGAGAATGGCCAGCGTTCTGGTTTTATGATCGTAAACATGACCGATTCGTCGGACTTGGCAAAGGTAGCAGAATCCTTCTGGCATGGACTTCATGCTGATATCTCGGTGACGCCGGTCATGAACGGCGAAGACCTGGCAAAAGGTCTAAGTGGAATCGAGGGGATTATTAAACGATACGCTTAGGCCAACACCAATCATCAGAGAATGGTCGGGCATATGCATCCGTGCCCGACCATTTCTTATCTTTCCCGCCGATCAAGACCAAACACCTATCACCGTTCGACGCTATTGCTTGAACGCCTATGTGCCGAAGGCCAACATTGGCCGGCGCGCCCGAACTGATGAATCTGGACACTAGAAAGAAATCATGCAAATTCACTAACGGGCCACGAATTGCCTACCTTCGGCCTGAAATCGTTTACCTGCGAAGTGACGCTTAAGCATCATAGCTGCAATTTTTGCCGTATCTGGAGTGGAAAGATCAGTGTTGCGTATATAAATGAAGGTCGATGCCTGCCCCAGTTCGATACTACGCGCATTGGCTTTCTCAGCAGCAATGACATGGCATTTTTCGACTGATTCAGCAGCATGCGCTTAATGGCTTTACTTGCCATAGCAGCATCTAACATTCCTGCAAAGGCGACCGGCAAATAGGGACTCTGTTTACGAATTGCTTCGAATACCATTTCCGCTGATTCATTAATCGTGGATTGCACGGCTAGAGAAATGATCGCGCCGCTAAACGAAGTTAATGCCAACCCTGCTAACTGCCTGATATCTTTTACCGGCAACGGAGTAAAACCACTTTGCTCCAGGAAAGGTTTCATCTCTGAGACTATAAAAGGATGGGGTCTCGCCAACAAAATTGCGTTTTTCATTATCACCTCCACGGCGCCCGGTCTTTATAGTTGGTCGATATTGAACGGCATTGCTTACATCAGTGCTGAGCCTGTGATCTACCACCAGGTCAAGGTGCCCAGATTTATAGTATCGGCACCGGAAATGTTTTCAGAAGTATCAATAGGGTATATCGGTGGCGCGCCCGAGCTGATGAATCTGGATCCTGGACCGAGTGTCTTTCCCTTCCGCAATGCGCTATCGATGGCGGTTTCCAATTAGAGACAGGCATTGGCTTGCTCGTGAGTACCGGTCTATCGTGCTGGCCTCATGATTTTTCGCCAAAGAACGCTATTTTGATTGTGCCACGAGCTTTTCAGTTGCCTAACGGCGGCAAGTTCGCCATGCTGTCAATGACGCCCAAATATAGGCGCATCATAAGCCGCGGTTTCGCCTATAAAATCGGAGCACACTCTACACGTTCACCAAGGAGAACAGAAATTTTTTTCGACAAGGAGACCCTGGCAATAAGGATTCTATGGGTGGTTTCGGGGGCCGCGATGATCGGCGTTCTTGTTCACGCCGATACCTTGATCGATTTGGCCGGGATGTTCTCGATCCTGCTTTTCTTATCCACTATGTGTCTTTCGTTTGCCGCGGCCGCATTTTCTGCGCATTGGAAACGCAAATACAAAATACGAGATACAAAAGCTGCGGCTGCAGAATACGAACAAGATTGGCTCAGCGGGTTCAAACCATTATCCCGACACATAAGACCGATGCGCATCGGGATATGGACATCGTCGCTACTTATCTTGCTTGGCTTTATTCAGTTGATAATATTGTTATGGGTGTCGAGCCTGGGTGGTTAACAATCCGGAAATACCGTTCATACATCGAACCCCGACATGAGGCCTTTCCCAGTTTCCTATTAGAGTAGGTTCGCTAAATCCACACACGGCGCCCAGTTTCGTCTTCTCGACTGACATTGTTATTTCAGAAATTCCAAAAGTTACATTGACGGCGCGCCCGAACTGATGAATCTGGGCACTTGATCGAGCGTCCTTCCCTACCGCGACGGGTTATAGAAGGCACCTGTCGACCGTCTTTATCCTTCGATTCTTAAACTCAATGGTGTGCTACACACTGATCAAAAGGTAATCTTACGGAAGCCGAATTATGGATTTTTTGATTGTCTTTCCTTTTCCAGGCTTTGCATTATCTGCTTTTTCCATTGATTAACAAGAGTCTTTCGCATATCACCAGCAGCTTCAACACCGTTACTTTCCGCCAGCGATAGCAATAGCGTGCCCTTTGCGTAGTCTATATCCACGCCCACACCCAGTATAAGCATCATGCCCGCCATATCTTGCGCTTCAGGATTACCCGTGAGCGCCAAAGGATAGAACATATTAAATGATTTCGCGTATTCCTTATTGGTAAAGGCGTCTCTAGCCGCATCTATATCACTAGCCAAAAGATTTAACGGCCATATGCACAGAAACAAGCAACATAATCTCTTGATAGTCATATTGACAGCTCCCTCTAATATCATTGCGGTATGGAAACAATAATATGTGCTAGCCGCTGAGCTAACCGATACTCCCACCCCACTTTACACACTAAAAAAATCTATAACTAACGCCCTTAAGTCCACATCGATAGTGAAACACAACGAATCTCGCTCGGTGTCCCCAAAATCTGAAGGCCATCTTTGCTATTCGAATCCCACGGGGCGGGTTATGACAGTAATCGGACTTTGACAGACAAACTACAGTCCCCAGCCTCATCAGCTCGGATGATTATCGGCATTTTAGCAAACTCAAAGAGTTATATCGGCGGCGCGCCCGAGCTGATGAAGCTGGGGACTGGTCCGAGCATCTTTCCCTTCCGTGATGTGCAATCTAGGGCGGATTTCGACCCTGAAGAGGCGTTAGTACTCGCCAATGGGGGGAGTCCGCACCTCGGCCAAAGCGGACGGCCATCGAATCTGGAAACCGTGGTCTGACCCACTGCTGTCCCACTTACAATAATTTAAATTGCAGTAACCCAATGATTGGCCGAAATTCTTTTGCTGTATCAAGGTAAGTCGACATCAAATGAAGAACGGCCGTATTAAACTTGCGTTCCTTCTCCCTCCGGGATTTATACCCTTCAGGGGAGAAGGCCAGGTTGAGGGGAATTAAAATCAGCTAGTTGGCTTAATTTTATCCCCCCACCCCAACCCTCTACCCACAAGGGGCACCGAGGTCCCGGAGGGAGAGGGCGTAACTGGGACAGCAGTGGGTCTACCCGTGTTCTTCACAGCGTACGCTTCCGATCAAGCGCTGCATGCATTTGAAAACGTCTCACGGATCAAGGCGATTGATGTCGATAATTTTTACAGTCTGATGGGGGCTAGGAACCAGAATCCATACAGCCTATTGATTATTAAAACAACACACTATTGGTCCGTATCTTGCCTGAATTTCAACAGGAAAAATAATTTGCCACAAGGGAGTGTGCATGAAGGCCAATCTTTCGACCATCGTTCTAGCTGCGACGCTAATGGCACCGGTAGCGTCCTTCGCCACGCCTATAACTTTCGACATCAGTTTTGCCGCGGATGGATCGGGCACATTCACCATCGATGATTCATTACTAGCAGCCATTCCCGCCTCGGGGACATATTTCAGTCCTCCGGGAGCCGTGAATAATTTTCAGGCAACGGTACTAGGAATAACCTTCGATACCCTGGACCGTAATGGAGTGTTTGCAGCAAGCAACGGGCTGATCAGCGGCGTCACGGGTATCACTGACTCGTTTTTCTCCTCTTCCACAAGTCCCGGAGACTCCCTCAATTTGAATACAAGCGGCGGGGTCCCGTACACTTCCTCGGTGATCTTTGCGTCCGGCGGAAGCCAAAACGTTGTCTACTCGGTCAGCCAGGCTACAGTGCCTGAACCTGGCGTTCTTGGTCTGTTCGGCCTCGGTCTCGCCGGTCTCGCTGCAGCTCGTCGTCGCAAGCACTGATTAGGCTAGCCGTTCATTGCGAAAAGCCTGCTTCGGCGGGACTGTTCGCTCTTGCCGCACGCCAGCGGCATTACCCGCACCCACGATGAACCCCCTGAATCTGGGCAAGGGTGTCTAGCGTCTCTGCCCAATGCTCCGGCAAAGGCGCGCCCGGAGAGATTCGAACTCCCGACCGCCTGGTTCGTAGCCCGAAATTTCGAAGCGAGTCGATTGCGCTGAGTCACTACAATACACTGATATCATTTAATAAATTGTATTTCCCTCTCAAACCTCCTATCCTGCAATTCTCCTGATTTCGCCGCATCCTGGCGACTTATTGGTGACTCGGTTTTTGAGGCATTCGGCCATGAAATTGACCAAGCGCTATATCGACAGTGTGGGCTATCAAGGCACGGCCGGCAGCCGGGATGTGCGCTGGGATGCCCTCCTCCCCAGCTTTGGGATTCGCATCTATCCCAATGGCAAAAAGGCCTGTGTACTCAGTTATCGCAGTGCACAGGACGCAAGCGTCTCATCACCTTGGGCAGTGCCAGCGTGCTGACCTCGGATCAGGCACGCGATCAAGCCCGCGGGCATCTCGTCAACATTATTGGCGGCAAAGACCCCTTGGAAGAACGGCATCGGCTGGCGCAGGGCGTGACAGTGAAAGACCTTGCTCTTGCCTATCTCGAAGACCATGCCAAGGTCCACAAGAAATCCTGGACGGAAGAAGAGCGCCGCATCGGTCGGTATGTGTTGCCTATCCGGGGCAATCACAAGGTGGCCGACATCAAGCGCGTTGGATGTGATTACCCTGCATCGCAAGATTGGCGATAAACACCCCTATGAAGCCAACCGTGTGCTGAAACTCATCTCCAAGATGTCTGCCCTGGCCCGATGCCGGGGCTTCGTCAACGAGACGGCGGTCAATCCCGCCCGGGAAATCGATCATTATAGAGCGCACAATCGCGACCGCTGGGTCACGCCCGAGGAGCTGCCGCGCTTGATGCTGGCCATCGGCGAGGACCCCAATTACTACGCACGGGCAGCCCTGTGGTTATACTTGCTGACCGGGATGCGCAAATCGGAGGTATTGAAGGCCCGGCGCATATCAACTGGCACGGCGGGACTTGCGCCTGCCGGAGACAAAGGCGGGCCGGGCGCATTATGTGCCCTTGAGCGAGCCCGCAATGCCGCTGCCGGCGTGTCGATGGCGACCCCTATATCTTGCCTGGGCAGGCCGAAGGAAAACATCTGGTCATATCGACAAGCCCTGGCAGCCGGCGCGCAAAGCGGCGGGGATAGAGGACGTACGTCTGGATGTTCTGCGCGATAAATATGACGGTGGTCCATTTCGTATTTTGATCCGCAGGAAACGGAAAATGGTGGTCTGGGGAGATAGCGGCATTGCAGCGCCGATGAAGTCCTTTCACAGCGGATGTCGATGTTGTTGACTTGCCGCCTCGGATCAATGGAAACGCTGGGCCGATCACGGACCTTTGTCCAGTGGTTGTAAACGGCGGTTCTTTATAATTCGCGCCAGTTGCCGGGGTGTGGAGGGGTCTAGATTTGCTTCAATTGAACCGGAAAAGGCATGCATGCTACTGTCTGATCAGTATCTTCAATTCAATCTAGTAATGCCCATGACTGCTCCACCAACAATTGAAATATCGTATGATTTAATAGTTGATGCAGCAAATGTCGCTATCAATAATATTTGAGAGAGAATCATATGAAAGTTAAAGAATTGATGACAAAAAAAGTAATCACGCTAGGCCCCGACGACAAGGTAGATAAGCTGTTTTTCCTGTTCACTTTTGAGGACGTACGGCATGTGCCGGTGGTTTCACCAAAAGGGGAGCTCTTGGGTATCGTATCGGACAGAGATTTGAAAAAGGTTCTCGGAACGCCTAGAAGACAGATAGAGCGGCCAGATGGCAGTAAATTCACGCTTTCCACTCGAAAAATTCGGACCGTAATGCGCCGTCAGCCCCATACGATCGGTCCGGACGCAAATGCAGCGGATGCGGCTGCATTAATGGCGAAAAGGAAGATTGGGGCATTGCCCGTACTAAGTAAAGGCAAACTCGTCGGAATCATCACTTCTACGGACATACTTAGAGCGTTCGTAAAATTGTCTAATCTGGTGCAGCCGTTTACTCAAACCGGTTCTACCTAGACTCTAGAATCATAACGGGCATTCCGTGCTGCTCGAATAACGGTAACGGGTCGGATGCTGTCTATCGGTGACGGGCGGGAGCCGGCCTCGTGTGGATATTTTCCTCCGGCGGCAAAATTCGGTGTGACATGGCGACTTTCTTTCGATCGCAGCTCGGAATCGCCCACTGCCTGCCCTATTTCCCCTTAATCCATAGGGCTATAGTGTCGGCGGATCTTACACTATCGTCGCAACACGATTGTACGCGGATCTAACTCTTTATAATTCGAAGAAGTTTTTTCGTCCTGCATAAAATTTGCATTGCAATTAGCAGCGTTGGCGAAAAGCCGAGATCATCCCGTTTCGCGGCAGATATCTCAGAGGAAATTCAATGTCATACGCCGAAGACAAAATTAGTATTGAGCATGACGGGCATGCCTATAGCGCCACGTATAAAGTAGATAATGGTGTAGTCAGCGTAATAATGAATGATAGAGATGGCGCTCATCGGCAAACTTCTACCTTCATTGACGGATCAAGTGCTGAATCTGTCGCAAGATTACTCTTGAGTGAGCTATTGAGAGATATGGCTGTGCTTTAGTTCAGTGCGTCTTTAATAAAGGCTGTTGGTCAAGACCGCCCTTTGCGCAATGAATGCCAATGTCCGACATCGGCTGCGAGGTTCGACTGAGTGCCCGCTTCTACTGACATGTATCCGCAATAAGAAATCGACACTAATAATCTTGTCTAGACGCTGGCCTGATTTTGATGACGTAGATAAAAATGTAACTCAGAAACGCGTTCTATGAACATTAATGATGCCGATATCGCTGAGGTCCATATGACTGGCGCCGGCATTTTCACGCATAACAATTCTTCCATGAATTCGATTAGGACGACATTTCTTCTGATATCCCAGTTGGTATCGACGTGCGCCTGCGCCCTACCCGTCCCGAAATTGCTTGTGCGCGCATTGTAAGCGTCGCGTTGCTCGGTGTGGATGGCACATAAATTCGCACCTCCACTCTATTATCCAACCTATGTTCCATCATGATGCATCCCGTCTTTTAGCAGTGGGACTACATTATTTCCAGCACACAACATGCCAAAGGCAGAACGCTAGCGACGTCGGGTTAACTGCATGGAAACGGCGATGTAATAAAAGTTTTGCCACAGGAACGCAACCGTTCTGTTCTTTAATCATGCCGATTAGGAATTGGATGCTCCAATATTGTGCGTCGAATTCGCATAAGACCAGGCCGTGCGCATATCAACAGGCCTCACTAAGCGCTGATATTTTCCAGTATTACAACCAGTTAGCGATAGCAATGGGCCCTGCCCATTCGAAATGCGTAGACAGGAATAATATTTGCTATACCGATCATGGCTATTAGAGAACTGACATCCACAAAGGGGAATGCGCTGGATGAGGAAGTTGCTCACATTGGATCAACTGCTCGAAGCAATGAACAATAAGTTGGTTATCTACGGTACTTGTAGTGATTGCCGCTTTAGTTCGATTGTGCCTCTAGAAGTGGCCGATGAGAGCGGTTGTAATTGGTCACATGCCAATCTCAACTGCATGGGCTACCCGGCTGGGCTTGGTCAATCATCGGAGCGTTGCTCGCCCAATGCAGTATGCCAACCTCAGGCCGCGCGTGTAATTGCTGAGGCCAAGCAACTTTATAATGTGCGATAACGAACCATGTAGTCGTTAGCAATACAGTGGCGATTTATTTGGCTGTGTTGTCGCGTCGGTGATGCTATGGAAAATAGAGACAAGAATCGAAACATAGATTTCTTTATGTTTATTGGCGTAATCACTGTGATCGCGATTATATGGGCTGTATTTGGTTAGCGCACACTTCCCTGTCTGCTTATGTCATTGGTCCTGGTCTATGTCTGACATTATTACATGGAAGCAGACGCCTTCTCTTCGTCGCTTGAATGACCGCTCCAGGGCGGCAGGGTCAGAGCCTGACCATAACCTGCAGCGCATATTATTCAGGCGCCTACTGATCATTCATTACGATAATCAAGGCGATGTTTCCAATGGCGGCGCAGGTACCAAGCCGCTCCAATTAGCAGAATCACGGCGATAGCGGTATCGAAGCGGTGAAAGTATTCGCCCAGTATGCGCCAGTTCGCGCCCAGCTTAAGCCCTATCCAGGCCAGTCCGTAGCACCAAATAAGTGAGCCGATGAAGGTATAGAACACGAAGGGCAGGAGTGACATACGGCTAATGCCCGCGGGAAGCGCGATGAAGGTCCGGATAACGGGCAAGAGGCGGCCGATGAAAACAGTAATGGCGCCGTGGCGCGCAAACCAGCGGTCCGCTAAGTCCAGCTCACGGTGCGAAACCAGCACAAAGCGGCCATACTTATAGACCAAGCTGCGTCCGCCATAGAAGCCGATGAAGTACGCAACCAACGAGCCAAGCAAACAACCACTGGCGCCAGCGACGGCCACGGCCCCCAGCGAAAACTCTCCGTTATAAGCCAGATAACCGGAGAAGGGCATGATGACTTCGGATGGAAGGGGGATGCAGGCGCTCTCGACGGCCATGAGCAGCACAATACCGCTATATCCCAGACGCGTGATGCTGGTGATTACGAATCCGCTTAGCAGTGCAATTACATTCTCCATCATAGACTCATTGTAAACATGCTGGTGCAGATGCACTAGCAATTTATGTTGCTTTACGGCCAGGTATAGCAAGCGCCCCTTCAACCTGGCGCGTACAAAGGTCCGCTATCGGCTGCCAGGAGCGGACATCAGCGGCCAAAACAAGGCGCGTTGCGGAGCGGTGTCACAGTGAGCGACGCGAGCGAGTTCATCGTATGGTTAGGTGCCGTCATTTCACGAGAAACTTTCAATACCCCCTCAGGATTCGGCCACAATATCTATGATCATAAATACTACTGAAATTGCAGTCAGACTTACTGCAAAAAGCTTGTAGAATCTCCCCGCCTTACGAATGGCCTCTTCTTCGATACCAGATAATCTCCGATGCCATCTATATATCCAACAACCAGTCCGCCTATCCCATTCGAGAAGCGAATGCGCTGGAGCGGTGCAGCTCGAGTCCTCCTTCAGACTCATAAGACACGTCATCTACGCATTACTTGCACTTTACCGACGACGTGGGCCTTGCGGCCTGTAGCGTATCTGGGCAGCATGCTCTCTTACGGTGTTTGTGCGATTGCCGTGTGGCCGCTTAACAACGGAACGATTGCGACCGCTTTCATCAACCGAAAAATGCCGGGCACCGGCTCATTCATGTAATCTCATTTATCCCAGTAATCATACAGTGCTTCCTTATAACGCATGTCCACCCCTTTTCACAAACTCAGCACGTTGTCTGATTCGCCACTTTCCGATTTACCGCCCTTCATACGATACGAATTCCGCGGTCAGTTCACATTGGTTACGCTTGCCTCGGCAGATTACCAGCCGTATCATCCAATCGCCGGACTTGCAGGATCAGCCCGGTCATGCCCACTACCTTCACATGATCACCGCGATGCAGGGAATCCTTTGACTCGGCGTTCCACATTTCACTGTGCACCCGCACGCGCAGCGCAGTACCGTTTACTTCTACGACTTCGCCGTCGCTATGCAGGAGCTCTTCGGCACCTCCCAGCACAGGGCGCTGCATCGCCCGCCAGATATAGGCATACATCCATAACGATAATCCAGCAATCACGGCATAGACGGGCCCGGCCACCGACAGCGGCCATATCCAGAATACAACAAGGGCAAACACCGGCATCAACAATATGAGATGGCACATAATCCTTCTCCTTTATGTTGACCTTAGATATCCAGCGGGATCACTAACTGTTCTCACCTAGGTCACTTTGCGTATTGCTGCAAGTACCCAAGAATTTCCTCAAGCTGCTCATTATCCGGCGGTGTCTTGCCTTGCGTTACCATGGTCTGCTTCATCCGGGCAACCACTGACGGCCATTCCTTCGCAGTATGCGCACGCGGGGATGGAAGGGCATGACACCGGCTACAGTAGTGTCGATACAACTTCGCTCCCTTCGATTGTTGATCGGGTAAGAGTTGACTGCCATTGTTCTCGGGCGTTTGGCCCATCATGCCACCCCCCATCATCCCGCCGCTCATCATCCCTCCACCCATCATATGGCCGGCGGAAGCGCTCCGGTCATGCGCCATCAGCAGGAACGCAGCACCTGCCAACACTGGCAAAACTGAAACTACAATTTTGCGTGACATATGACCTCCTTCATCCTCATCCCCTGGCAAGATCGATGCGTCGTCTTACAAAGACAATCTACGCAGACGCAGGGCATTGCTGATCACCGACACCGAACTGAAACTCATCGCTGCCGCTGCGATAATCGGCGATAACAACAAACCAAAAAAGGGATAAAGCACCCCGGCGGCAAGGGGTACACCAAGAGAGTTGTAGATAAAGGCGAAAAAGAGATTCTGCCGGATGTTGCGCATAGTGGCGCGGCTCAAACGCCGGGCGCGAACGATGCCGCGCAGATCGCCCTTGACCAGGGTAACCCCGGCGCTCTCCATCGCCACATCAGTGCCGGTCCCCATGGCGATGCCCACCTGAGCCTGCGCCAAAGCGGGAGCATCGTTAATACCGTCTCCTGCCATGGCCACCATCCTTCCCTCAGCCTGCAATTGCTTAACAGCCGCCGCCTTCTGGTCGGGCAGGACTTCAGCCTGCACCCGATCGATGCCAAGATGACGGGCGACCGCATCCGCCGTGGTGCGGCTGTCACCGGTGAGCATCACCACCCGGACCCCCTCTGCATGCAGGTCACGGATCGCCTCCAAAGTCGTTTCCTTGACCGGATCCGCTACGCCAATCACACCGGCGGGCTTATCATCCACGGCAAGATACATCACGGTCTGCCCTTCGGCTCGCAGCGCCTCCGCGCGGTCGGCGAGCGCATCCGTCGGGATATCGAGGACTTCCAGTAATTTGATGTTTCCGAGCGCCACCTTGTGGCCAGCGACTTCACCGGCCACACCCTTGCCGGTATGCGACTCGAAATCCGTTGCGGCCGTTAGCGTTATATTCTTATCTTCTGCACCACGCACGACGGCTTCAGCGAGGGGGTGTTCGCTCGCGCGTTCCAGCCCGGCAGCAAAGCGCAATATATCGTCTTCGTTAAATCCCTCAAGCGCGACCACGTCGGTCAGCTGTGGTTTTCCTTCCGTCAAGGTGCCGGTTTTGTCTACGACCAGCGTGTTGATCTTCTCCATGATCTCAAGCGCTTCGGCGTTCTTGATCAACACCCCTGCTGTCGCACCGCGCCCGGTTCCCACCATGATGGAGATAGGGGTCGCCAGACCCAGGGCGCAGGGACAGGCGATGATCAAAACAGCCACGGCATTGACCACCGCATGCGCAAGGCGTGGTTCCGGCCCCCACAAGATCCAGACGATAAAGGTGATGACGGCAGCGAAAACGACCGTCGGGACAAAATAGCCGGAAACCACATCCGCCAGCTTCTGGATCGGCGCGCGCGAGCGTTGGGCCTCGGCTACCATCTGGACGATCTGCGCCAACAGCGTGTCGCTGCCCACCTTCTCGGCGCGCATCAAAAAAGCGCCGGTGCCGTTGACCGTCGCGCCGATAAGCCGTGCGCCCATCGCTTTCTCTACCGGGATCGGCTCGCCCGTCACCATGGATTCGTCGACGGCGCTGCCGCCCTCCATCACGACGCCATCCACAGGCACCTTTTCGCCAGGACGCACGCGCAGGGTATCGCCGGGCTGCACTTGCTCCAG
Source organism: Gammaproteobacteria bacterium (assembly GCA_037381915.1). Taxonomy (GTDB): domain Bacteria; phylum Pseudomonadota; class Gammaproteobacteria; order DRLM01; family DRLM01; genus JARRQJ01. The sequence goes on from JARRQJ010000055.1 coordinate 28,345, forward strand.
TGGAATATCCTCCTCCACGCCGTCCTTGCGCACGATGCGTGCCGTCTTGGGGGCCAAACCCAGCAACATCTTGATGGCCGCATTGGTACGCGAGCGGGCCCGCAACTCCAGCACCTGTCCCAACAACACTAGTGCGGTGATCATGGCGGAGGCCTCGAAGTACACGGCCACCCTGCCCTCATGGCGCATGCTTGCCGGAAAGACCTCTGGCAGCAGCAGGGCAACTACGCTGTACAGCCACGCCACGCCCACACCCAGAGAGATCAGGGAAAACATGTTGAGACTGCGATTGACCAGTGATGCCCACCCGCGCTGGAAGAAGGGCCAGCCGCCCCACAGTACCACCGGCGTCGCCAGGATAAACTCGGTCCACTGGATAATCCCTTTGGAAAGACCGGCAGGCAGGAGGCCCGGCGCAAGGTCAGCAACCATCGCCAACAGGAAGACCGGCGCGGCGAGCGCCACACTCACCCAGAAGCGCAGCGTCATATCACGCAGTTCGGCATTATCCTCCTCTTGGACGGTCACCGTGCGCGCTTCAAGAGCCATGCCGCACTTGGGGCAACTACCGGGATGATCCTGCACGACCTCCGGATGCATGGGACAGGTATATTCGATCTTTTCCGCAGGCGCGGCGGAAACCATCAGCGGCTCCAGCGCCATGCCGCATTGCGGGCAAGCCCCTGGTGCGGTTTGATGCAGATCGGGATGCATCGGGCAGATGTAGATGCCTCCACCCGATACAGTGGCGGGCGCACCATGAGCCATATGCCCTGTCTCCCCGGATTCATCGCCGGGTTCATCCTGCGTCAAATATTTTCGGGGTTCGGCTTTAAACTTCGTCAAACAGTGCTCGCTGCAAAAGCGGTAGGTCTCGCCCTCGTAACTATGCTGGAGCGTGCTGTCATCCGATACCGTCATCCCGCATACAGGATCTTTTGCCATTTTGCACCTCCACCCTATCTCAAATTCCACCCACCGCGAGCCGCGAAAAACAACCTCTCGTTATCGCGTACGACATCGAGTGCAATGAAGTACCTATAATCACTTCATCATCTGGGACTGTTGCTCCAACATCTGTTACATCATCTGTTGCATGATATCCAGGCGCTGGCCCATGAACTTCTAGCGGCTTCCATGGTCATGTTTCCGCGCGTCATGCCGGGATCCATCATGCCGTGCATGTTACCCATTAGCTATTGCATTTGCTCCATATGCTCGCACATAAGCATGCGTCGCTTGGCGGGATCATTGGTCTTGCCCACGCGGTCCATCAATTTCTCCATGGACTTAAGTCGATCCTGCATGCTATTTATCTCCATCATGCCCATGCCGCCGCCTTGCATCATCATGCCGGACGACTACCCCATGCCACCCATCCCTTAATGAGCGCGCTCATCGCCATCCGCAGGCGAGGCAAAGACAATCAACGATGAAATCAGAACTACGGATATAGCGCTATTCATAGGATCCCTCCTTATAATTGGCTACTGCCACTGCAGATACAGTTATGTCCACTTCGTTCACCAGGATCAAGACGAACGCGTCAAGATTCCTGATGACTTAATGATTAGACCGCCTAAACGAGACAATGCTCTTCTTTGCAATCGTCATCACGAGCACCTCCGTTTTTGCAGCTTTTTCAATGACTATGGGATGGGTTTGCTCAGAACCAGAAACGCAGACCCGCCACATAACGCGTCTCCTTCGTGGGATCACCAGCGGCCCTGACGTAATTGGCAGTTCCGCCATACGTGCCAACCCATTCTATACCCACATAAGGTGCGAATTCATGCCGGATTTCATAACGCAGTCGCATGCCTGCCGTGAGATCGGACAGGCCCGCCGCCAAGTCACGCGCGGCGTCCTCTTTTCCGTAAAAATTTACCTCAAATCGTGGTTGCAGGATCAGCTTCTGGGTAACCAACAATTCGTAGTCTGCGCTGATACGCAGCGCACTGTGCCCGGCGTCTCTGACATAAGCAGTGGCATCCACCTCAAACCAGTAGGGCGCAAGACCCTGAAAACCGAAGGCAAGCCAACTGCGATCAGGCCCTGCACCACTGTCATAGCGCATACCGAGCTGCATATCCCAAAAGGACGCCACGGCGTGATCCCACAGCAGTTCGGTGCGGGCATCTTGCAGCTTACCGTTATCCACGTCGCCCTCGGCCTTGAGCACGGCACGGTTATAGTCGCGGCCGTACCAAGCCTGAAGGTCATACGACCCGGTGTTGTTGTCCGTGGTGTGCACCCACTCCAGGCGATCGACCAGCAGCGAACCGAAACTACGTTCATCGGCGAAGCGCGGCCGCGGGATGGGACCGAAGTCATAACCGTCGGCATAGGCGTGAGGATCGCGCACGGCGGGTGATGCCGGTTCGGGCGCCGTACCCGCTCCTTCCATATTCATATCAGCCATGGCGGCCTGCCTACCATCCTGCGCCCATGCGGAGGACGATCCCACTGCCCGGCTGCACGCTGATGGTGTGCTTGCGTATCTGGAAACGGCCCTCAGGACTCTGCAGTTCCTGCCACATGCCGTGCAGATGCATGGGATGGGTCATCATGGTGTCATTGACAAGGATAATCCGCAGGCGCTCACCGGCCCGGAAATGCACCGGTGTGGATTGTCCGAATTCCAGGCCGTCCAGCGACCAGGTATAGCGCTCCATGTTGCCGGTGAGATGCAGCTCGATTTCCCGCTCTCCTTCACGGCGATCCAGGGGACCACCGACGGTATGAAGGTCGGCGTAGGTCAGCACGCGCCGGCCGTTATTGCGCAGGCCCACGCCGGGGTCATCCAGATTGGTCCGCGGGTAGTCGACGCGCATGTCGACGCTGGGGCCGTATTCGGTTGCGGCGTGACGCGCAGGTGCGGCGTTCATGGCCATCCCGCCGGACATCTTCTGACCGCCGTGGCCCATGCCTGCCATAGCGCCGCCCTGCGCCATGGCACCCATCATGTCCACCATGCTCAGCCACTGGGGCGGATCCAGCGCGGGCACCTCGGCGGTCAAACCAGCGTGTGTCGCCAGGGTGCCGCGCGCGTAGCCGCTGCGGTCCATGGATTGCGCAAAGATGGTGTAGGCATCGTCTTTGGGAACCACCAACACGTCATAGGTCTCGCCGGGCCCGATGCGAAACTCATCCACACTCACGGGTTCGACGTCCTGTCCGTCGGTTTGCACCACACTCAGGGAAAGGCCCGGGATGCGCACATCGAAGAAACTCTGGGTAGCGCTGTTGATGAACCGCAGCCGCACCCGCTCGCCGGCTGCAAACAATCCCGTCCAGTTGCCGGCCGGCGTGACGCCGTTCATGAGGTAGGTGTAGGTGTATCCGGAAATATCCGCCAGATCGGTAGGATTCATGCGCATGCGGTTCCACATGCGCCGCTTGGCAATAGCGGACGACCACCCTTCCGTTGACACGTCATGCAGGAAATCGCCGACGGTAGGCCGAATGAAATTGTAGTAATCGGCGTTCTTCTTGAGCTTGGCGAACACCGTCCAGGGATCTTCGTCGGTCCAGTCGGACAACTGCACTATATAGTCACGGTCGGCGCGGCGACTATCGCCGCCGCGCGGCTCGATGATGATGGCGCCGTACAGACCGGTCTGTTCCTGAAAGCCCATGTGGGAGTGATACCAGTATGTGCCGGACTGGCGCACCTTGAAGCGATAGGTGAAGGTCTCGCCGGGTGCGATGCCCGTATAACTGATCCCGGGGACGCCGTCCATCCGGTAAGGGACGAGCATGCCGTGCCAGTGAATGGAAGTAGACCGGTTCATATGATTGGTGACACGAATGGTCACCGTATCGCCCTCGCGCCAGCGAAGCGTCGGGGCGGGTAACGAACCGTTGACCGTGGTGGCCATGCGCGGCGCGCCGGTGAAATTGACCGGGGTCTCCGCGATCATAAGATTGAACTCGGTGCCGGACAGGACCTGCGCCGTGCCACTCTTTGTCTCGGTCGAACCCTGCCGTGCCCACGTTGGCCTAATCCAGCCGGCCGTTCCCAATAACACGCCACCGGCGGCAAGCCCCTGTAGAAATCTCCGGCGAGACAATTCCGATCCCCCTTCCACAACGGGAGAACCCTGTTCCTTAATATTCATGCGATAAAACTCCGCGCCAATGAAATACACCCGGCGGTTGCCCTCATGAGGACAACTTTCACTAAAATTCAGGGTGGATTAGGCGCGGGGGGGACGGGGGTCGAGCGGAAGCGAGAGTTCGGTGAGATTAAAATGCCGGGGGCCGTCCGGCGCGGCGAATGTTCCGCTCAAACCGGTGACTGTCCCGGTTGAAACGGTGGCATGACAGACACCACAGAAACAACAATGCGCCCCACAGCCGCACTGAACCTGGCGACCGTGCTGGCCGGGATGAGATGCGGTATGTTGCGATGACAAATCAGTCATCATTTGCATGTCGCCATGAAGCGTCTGTATCTGATGCGGCGTGCCCGGCACTCCCATAGGCATGGCTATGGCAACACGCGGCCCCACCACACTCAGCAGGGCAAACACTAACAGCAGACTAAGACAAGCCCGGAAGGGGCGGCGATGCATGAAGTCGATCCTTGCCTAAATGGGCGACACGTCAGTACTCTAGCCCAATCATCTTTAACCAGCAAGAAAGGCGTAGGTGAGCAACTGCCTAGCCCGGCCCTGACAATCGGTACCAGCCCCAGACAAATTGTTGTAAATATCCTGTAAATCCCAAGGCTTAGGCAGAGAATCGCGCCAACCCTTTGATTAGATCTTGTATCACCCAGACGCGCCCGGCAGGCCGCCAGGGGTTGCGCAGGGCGCAGTTGGGCCATGCCAACGGTGACATCACGACACATTACTTGGCAGCTGAACTGGAAGCTTACGCTCCCTTGTCGAGCATCGACTCGGCCAGCAGCTTCTTCAGCCGGGTATTCTCCTGCTCTAGTGCCTTTAGCCGTTTGGCCTCGGGCACCTGGAGGCCACCGCACTTCGTTCGCCAGGTATAGAACGACGCATTACTGAAGCCGTGCTTGCGGCACAACTCCTTGACCGGAGTCCCGGCTTCTGCCTCTTTCAAAAACCCAGGGATCTGCGCCTCCGTAAACCCCTTCTTCACGTCTGCTTCCTCCTCCCAAAGCAGACCGTACCAAGTTTACCGTGGCAGTGATATCGGGGAGCAGGTCACATACGCTACGACGTGTAGCTCTGTTGCATAAAGGTATTTCCTGTATAAAGAATAGAAAGGTTCATTGCGATCGGGTGAACACTAATTGCAGAACATATCAGTAATGCTTGATCATCTGGCTTATGACATGCTCGAGAATCGTGAGCCAGGCCTCCTCAATATCATCATCCCATTGGTCATCAAACTGACGCGATGTTTCGATAAGTGCGGAGCGCCAAAAATTGTATAAGCGCGGCTCAATGTTAAGCTGCTGGCGACCATGACTCACAGCACGCTCTCGGATCTCCCGTAGGCCCTCAGGCTGGCCGTCTGCAGCGTGGGCAGCCAACCTAAGGGACCGTAGCAGCATTCGATTCTGACGTTCAAAGTCCGTATGCCGGAACTTATCGCTTATTTCGTCAGAGGCAGATAGAAAGCGATTATAAAAGACAGGAATAAACTTCTTGGATCTGGTGCAACGTTCTAGACTATCTAAGAACAGCTCATTTACAGTTGTGGCTTCCATCTACGTCACATTTTTGCGTTCATTCTTGTGGCCGCTAAGTCAGGCTCACATAAGGGAACAGCCTGTTATGGCCATCTTCGACTCGTGGTGAACCTTTGGCCAGGTTAGGTTGAGTGAACGCTTCCACGACTATGGCTCCAAAACAACAGCTCAATACAGATAAACTTCTCTAGACACTAGTTTGATTTTTCATGGCGCAGATAGGCATGTAATTCAGAAACGCGTTCTATGAACATTAATGATGCCGACATCGCTGAGGTCCATATGACTAGGGCTGGAATTTTAACGGATATCAACTCCTCCATGAATTCGATCAGGACCACATTTATTTTCCTGATATCCCAGGTGCTATCGATGTGGACCTGTGCCCCACCCGTGCTTAGATTGCGTACGCGCGTCTTGTAGGTGTCGCGTTGCGTCGTGTGGATAGCAACACAAATTGGTGCTGTAACTCTGTCTTCCAATCTATGTTCCATAATGACGTATCCCTTGATCGTGGTGATACTGCATTAGGAAATGCACACAACATGCCAAATACCTCACGATTGTGAGGCTAGGTTAAGTACTTGAAAAAATTTACGTAAAAGAACTTTTTCCACTGCAACAACGTAACCGTCTTGCTCTTTAATGATGCCGTCAAAGTATGGGGTGCCCCAATATTGTTCGTAAACCTACATAACGCCAGGATTCGCACTATATCAATGGGTCTTGCTAAGCGCTGACATTTTCAAGGCTTGCAACTGTTTAGTGAAGAAATAGCTCCCATCTACAATTCAGCTGGCGTTCATTTTTGCAGTTCGAGAATCCGAGCGGGACAGTGTGTTACTGGAAATAGGGGCAGTGACCTGCATGGCACTTTTCGGTCCAAGGTCTAGAAGCTAAATTGTCCATCTGGAAAGGAGAAGAAATACCAAAGCACACATTCGACCCAACATGCGCGAAAGTCTGCGTTGGATCGGAAGTGGAAGTAGGATTCTGGCGGCCCATTGCGCGCTACACTGAAGGACATTGCGGTATTTCGCGATTCCACAGATAAGCGTTGAGTCCCCTCGGTGACTTACTGGCGACCTGGCTGGCCGGATAATTAACGCAGGGGTACAACTAGTTGATTTTATGGCGCGCCCGAGCTGATGTGGGCACTGGATTGAGTGTCTTTCCCTTGCACAAGGGCTTGTAAGGGCGATTCTCGACCCCTACGGACAGTGAGGGTTTGTCAGCCGAATGTCCGATCCCGAGCGCTTACCCGCTGTTTGCGCTAAGGCACAATCCAGACCTCTGGGCTTAACGACTGTAAAGCCGGACTAGAAATCCCGGGAATTAGACCAGGAGCGACCGGTCCGAACACAGACGATCAGCGCGAAGCGCACGAGGATCAGCGATTCAGCCGTGGTTGCATCCTAGCAAGGATCAATTGCCAGGTGGATTCTTGCGAAATAGTTGGGTTATGCTTCTTACACTCCAACCGTAACGGACGGGTTAGCCTATGTGGTTACGCACGAGCTGCGATTTAGCATTCGATATCTCAGTGCCTATCCCCTTTGTGCTGATGCTAAGGCCTCGCAGCGGTGCCCAGCAATGGATCGCGCGCGAGGAATACAGGCTGGAGCCAAGCGTGCCCGTGTTTGAATTCACGGATAACTACGGCAACCTTTGTCAGCGCCTTATTGCTCCCATTGGCTCCTTCACGGTGCGCACCAGTGCCGAGGTCATGACTGAGGATTATGTTGACCAAGCGTTCGGAGCACCGTTTGTCGAAATCCAGAATTTGCCCGATCCCGTGCTCAGCTACCTGTTGCCCAGTCGCTACTGTGAGTCGGACCGCTTTCATCAAATGGCGATCGAAATCACGGCGGGCCGGCAGCCGGGCTACGATCAGGTCGTGGCAATAATCACCTGGCTGCGCAACAGCATCTGTTATCGTCCCGGCAGCAGTGACATTCCTGTATCAGCGGCGGAAGCCAACTCCAGACAAGTAGGTGTTTGCCGGGACTTGGCGCACCTCGGAATCGCGTTGTGTCGTAGCCTCAGCATTCCAGCGCGTATGGTGGTGGGCTACCTATACGGACTGGAGCCCATGGACCTGCATGCCTGGTTCGAGGCCTACGTGGGTAGTCGCTGGTATATCTTCGACGCGACGCAGGCCGAGCTAAAGGGTGGATATGTTGCAGTCGGTTATGGCCGCGATGCCGCGGATGTCGCCGTCTACAATCAGTTCGGACCCCCGGTCTATCCGACGGCACAGACCGTTTGTGTAGAATACATGCAGGGCTAGCCGATCCCAGAGTACGAGCAGCTGCAGCAAAGACGTGGCCAGCCGGACAGACTGAACATACAGGCAAGGACAAATTACTGTTAAGGAAACTCCTGCATGCACTTCACGATCCGGCATCACACTCACTATCGCTATTCTCGGCCAGTGCAGCTCAGCCCCCAGCGGCTGCGTTTACACCCTCGCGACGATGGCGCGCAGCGAATCATCGACCATCAGCTCAACATCACCCCGACCCCGCTGGGGCGCAATGACCATGTCGATCTCGAGGGAAACCGGGTGACCCAGGTCTGGTTCGAACAGGAAACGGACAGTTTCGATATCAAGGTAATCATGCAAGTCGAAACCCTCCGACGCAATGCCTTCGATTTCATCCTGGCACCGAAAGCGGCGGTTTTGCCCATCGACCACGAGCATGACATTATCTGCGCGCGGGCCTATCTGGAGCGCATCGAACCCGACGATGCAGTCACCGCCTTCGCTGCCGAACTCAGCCTAGCAGTCAAACGCGATACGCTGAGCTTTGTCGATCGCTTGAACCGCCAGCTGTTCGCCGATTTCACCCAGACGCATCGCCACACGGGCGGACCACAAAGCCCGGCTTTTACCCTACAGAGCCGCCGTGGGGCGTGCCGAGATCTGGCCGTGTTGTTCGTCGACTGCTGTCGGGCCGAAGGGATTGCCGCACGCTTCGTCAGCGGCTACCAGAAGGGCCACCTCCAGAGCGAGCGGCGTCATCTACACGCCTGGCCGGAGGTGTATCTGCCCGGTGCCGGCTGGCGCGCTTTCGATCCCACTCATGGAGAGGCAGTGGCCGACACTCATGTGACCATCGCGGCGGCGGCGCACTCCCGCGACACCATGCCAGTGACCGGGAGTTTTGTTGGCGAGGGAGCAACCAGCAAGCTCGACTACACGCTGGAAATTCGGGTATCTGAAGATTAAAACGCTGCATTTGTGCGGCGTTAGGCAAGCAATGGATTTTAGATTAACGACACTACAACGTGTTTGATAATCCGGCTGCGGATTCTTACTCCAGTAAATAAGCACCGTACTCACATCAAAAAGTCACCGATGAAGTCCTCCGTGCGTCGGTTCTATATCAGTTCTTCATCTGCCCTCCCATCGCCGCGCAATGGCCATCACTACCGTTCCAAGGGTCATTGATCGAAGGCCCCGGCAATCCATGATCGTTAGTGAAGCTGCCGTTCGTGAGCGTTGCCTTGGCCGAAAGCGGACAGTAACCGGTCGGACACGCTGCAACACAGTGCCCAGATTTATCTCCTTTGGTGGTAATCAGTGTTTGTTAAGTTAAAGACTTAAAGTGATGGCGCGCCCGAGCTGATGAGTATGGGCACTGGTCCGAGCGTCTTTCCCTCGCATAATGCTGAGTGCAGGGGTCCTCTCGTCTTAAATCGGATCTTGCCATCCGTTGTATTACCGCTGCAGCAACGGAACGACGCCGTATCCCTTACCAATCCATTTCCCACGCGGGGACAGCTGCAAATCGCGCCACTAGAAATTCAATCAGCGCGCGGACGCGCGATGATAGAGTGCGGTTGGGCAAATAAACCAGGTATATAGCACTCTCCGGCACGACTCGATACTGGCGCAACAGCGGCACCAATTGTCCCTGCCGCAAGGCGTCCCCCGCCATATAGACTGGCAGGATCCCGATTCCCAAACCGGCCGTAACTGCCGCGCATACTCCTTCCATGTCATCGGTCTCAAAGGTACCGGCGACTTGTACCGAATACTTCCGCCTATCGCGCCGCAACGTCCATATGCCCTTGGGCGCCAGCGGCGGAAACAGCACGCAATCGTGCTTGCGAAGTTCCTCGATCCGCCGCGGCGTTCCATGGCGCTTGAGATATGCCGGTGAGGCACATATCACGGACCGATTGGCGGCGAGTTTTCGCGCCACCAGATTTGCGGCGGGATCGAAGGAGACACGGATACCGAGATCGAATCCCTCTTCGCCTAGATCGAGCGCGCGATTGCTGCAGGAGAGCCTGACCCGGATTTTTGGATATTTCTGGGAAAAATCGGCGAGCGCGGGCAATACGTGCCGCACCGCAAACGCCTGCGCAGCCGTCACCTTCACCAAGCCTGCCGGTTCGGATTGGGTTCGTGTCAAGCTCTCCTCAGCCAGCTCCGCTTCCTGCACGATCCTGGCGCAATGTTCATAGAAAACGGCGCCGGCCTCGGTAAGGCTGAGCTTGCGTGTGGAACGGTTCAGCAGCTTCACCGACAGCGAACGCTCCAGTGCGCTTACGTGCCGGCTCGCCAGCGATTTCGACATGCCAAGCTTGTCCGCAGCGGCTGAAAAGCTCTTTGCTTCCACCACCTGGGCGAACACCCGCATCCCGTTCAGCCTATCTTTCATTACTCTCAATATTGCAACAATTGATTTCAGTAAACACTATTTATCACATTCATGCAACCTACTAGATTGTTATTGCGCAGACAGAACGAACCGTTCGCCGACGGCGGGCATATCAGCGTGAGGATTCAACACCTGTTTCGGCAAAAGCTATTCGCGGCGAATGTCCGATCCAGGTGCGTATAACTCGAGGAGATTGTCATGAGCCAACAGATCATCAAAGTGGGACAAATGGAGATTCGTTATCTTGTGGATGGCGCGGAAAAGGGTGGCTTAGGGGTGTTCGAAATGACGGTCCCTGCTGGAGCCCGCGTGCCCCCGCCGCACAGCCATACCAACAACGAAGAGTGCGTATACGTGCTGGAGGGCGTACTCAGATATACGGTTGATGCCGAAACCCGCGACCTGAAGCAGGGGGAATGGATGTCGACACCACGAGGTTCCGTACACCATTTCTGCAATTCCGGCACGGAAATAGTCCGCGCACTGGTAATACTGACGCCTGATATCGGTCAGCAGTTTTTCCGCGACGTGGGAGCGTTGACCGGCGCAGGGGGCCCACCCGATCGGACAAAAATCGCGGAGATTATGACACGATATGGCCTGGTACTCGCTGCGCCAACGCAGGCGCCGCAGGTCGTAAATGGGTAATCAGTCTCCCAAATATTACGGATTCGCGCTGTCGGCCCTGCTCCTGCGGGGCCGATTTTCTTGATGATTATAATAAGTGGGTCCAGTTGGAAGACCCGGCGAGGAGCACATGAAAAAATCTGCCCTGAGTGCCTAGGCTCATCTCCTAGGATGGTTGCTAGTACTTCAGAAACCCAAAGACCTATGTTGATGGCGCGCCCGAGGCGATGAATCTAATGGGATGGACGCCCCCTTTCTGAAACGGCATCGAGGTGCCAAAGTGGAAGAGCTGTAAACGACCACTGATCTGAAAGGAGGCGTCCAAATAAAGATTACGACAATTGGCATTGATCTGTCCAAGAACGTTTTCCAGGTTCACGGTGTAGATGAGCGAGGAAGGGCTGTACTGCGCAAGCAGCTGAAGCGTAAGGACATGGTGGCGCACTTCGTTAACCTGGAGCGCTGCCTGATTGGTATGGAAGCCTGCGGGAGCGCGCATTATTGGGCAAGGAAGCTCACGGAGATGGGCCACACCGTGCATCTGATGGCCCCGCAGTTTGTGAAGCCGTACGTGAAAACGAACAAGAGCGACCGCAACGATGCCGAGGCGATTTGTGAGGCGGGGCGCGGCCGAACATGCGCTTTGTCGCGATAAAGACGGCCGAGCAGCAGGCGGTACTGGCGCTACACCGGGCTCGCCAGGGATTCGTGAAGGCACGCACTGCGCAGGCGAACCAAATCCGCGGCTTGCTCGCCGAGTTCGGGATCGTGATTCCTCAGGGCATCGGGCACATCGCCAAATGTTTGCCCGAGATTCTGGAAGACGGTGAGAACGATCTGCCGGGCATGATGCGCGAGTTACTTGTGCGGCTGGGTGAGAACTTGAAGGAGATGGACTTGCACGTTGGAGAAGTGGAGCGGCAGATCACGCTGTGGCATCGTGATAACGAGCAAAGCCGCAAACTTGATGCGATTGCTGGCATCGGTCCCATTACCGCGAGTGCGTTTGTGGCCGCGGTGGGCGATGCGAAGATCTTCAAGAATGCACGGCAAGTGCCCGCATGGCTGGGCATCGTGCCCCGCTGACCGTACCGGTGGCAAGGTGACACTGGGCCGGATGAGCAAGCGCGGCGACGTGTACCTGCGCACGATGCTGATCCACGGGGCTCGCTCCGTGATCGCGCAGATCGCGCGCAGGCCTGATCGGGCGGATCCATGGTTGGAGAAGCTGCTTGGCCGACGCCATAAGAACATCGCCGCGGTGGCGCTGGCAGCAAAGAACGCGCGCATCGCTTGGGCGTTGCTGGCGAACGGGCGCAGCTACCAGAGCGATCACGTTGCGAAACGCCCGGCCGCGTAATCGCAGTCAGTAGAGCAGAACGAAAGAACCGATTAGCAAAGGAGGAGTTCCGCCGATTGCTCAGGCGAGCATGACGTGATGGCAACATAGGTAAGACCATGACGGAGTAAACCTGAAGTGCCCATCGCACTTCGAGTGCGAGAATCTGATGAGGGCTCCGTCAGCCGATTCCATCAGGGACCGAGGTATAAGCCTCAAGCAAAGTCCGGATCTATGGCTGCAATCTTAACCTTCTTACCGTCAACGGGTGCTCGCTTGACATACCGGGGGAGTCCATCTATGGGCACTGAGCTGAGTAGCTTTCATTCAATTAGTGGAAATTCGAGGCTTCACAACTGCTCACGGCGATAATTGACTGTTATTATTTACCGTTATCTTGTAGGTTAAACCGAAGAGCTTGATTACGTATCAATACGAAATTTAGCCCCGCATTAAGCTACGTAAATCTATAGACTAAATTTTCTTTGCTGTTGTTAGATCGTAACCTACACCTTGAGTACCACCATTAGTGCTGCTGGTCCCACCATATAGAAAAGCACCGGTTCTGGACTGATTAAGCGTTGCAATTGTCAACGCGCTATTGGCGCTGTCAAAATAGGCAACGCCTATTAATTTATCAGTGCCGTTGACGCAACCTCCACCACCAAACGTGATACTTATGTCGTAAACGTTGCCATGGAAGCGAGGGGTTACAGTACCGGAGAAAATGCAGCTGGTTGTCTTAAGATCCCCGGTTGAACCAGTAAGGGCACCCGTTGAAGATATTGTTATGTGCGAGGGTTCTATGAACGCTGAAGAATATGCCGTTCCAGCAAAATTTCCGGCGATATCAGCAAGGCTTGGTGATTGCTCATAATCGGCGTCGTAGGTGGCTGAAAGTGACGTTAACGGGATTAACAATGGATCTGGATAGCTCAGCACTCCATTAAATGTGCTCTTTTCTTGGTAATTGGCAATCAGCGAGATATCGCGAGCGCCACTACCCTCCATATTTATGTCTTTACCATTATCTGAGGTGAACGTCCCTCCGTCGGTTACGCCACTACCCTGTAAAACGCCTCCTAGTGCGGTGCTATTACCTGCAATTGAATAAATTATCCAGTACTCATTAGTATCCAATACGAATCCGAGAGTTGTCCGATCAGTATTTGTTGTGCCTTTCCATAGTCCTTCCGGCGACCCAACGAGAGTTGGGGTGACTACGCTACTTCCGTTTGAATTGCTTTCAACGCTGGGATTACTACCACTGACACTGGAGTTGTTGCCGCTACCACCACATGCTGTTAGCGCAAATGATATTAGCAGCATAAATATTTTTTTATGATGATTCATGATTCCCGCCATATACCCTATAAGTTTTGTTGTCAATCTACATTAACACGCAACGAGAGATATCGCGAACAATCCGTTACATTTTCGCTCTCAGCCTCTACTTTAAAATGCCTACTCTCCTGATTTCTCTATAAATTAGATGCACACCTTAAGAGATTAGAACATCCAATCTTCCATACTCATATGTCCGATACTGGCCTATTTTGTTGAAAAACTCCGGCGATATTTGTGGTCGCAGAGGGTAAGATAGCGCACAGGCAATCACGGAGCGTTTTCCCATGATGGGTAATCAGCGGGATGACCAGGAGCACCTATTTTACGCCTTCAATCTCGAAGACCACGTCCCCAAAGATCACCTCCTGCGCAGCATCGATCGTTTACTGGATCTGAGCGATCTCAGGCACTACTTGGCAGATTTCTACAGCCATACCGGGCACCCCTCCATCGATCCGGAGCTGATGATTCGGATGCTGATCATCGGGTACTGCTTCGGAATTCGCTCGGAGCGCAGGTTGTGCGAAGAGGTACACCTCAACTTGGCCTACCGGTGGTTCTGCCGGTTAAGCCTCGAAGACAAGGTGCCGGATCATTCCACGTTCTCCAAGAACCGGCATGGGCGTTTTCGTGAGAGCGATGCGTTCCGGCAACTGTTCGAGAGCGTATTGAAACGCTGCATGGCGGAGGGCCTGGTCGGTGGTGAGGGCTTTGCGACCGATGCGAGCGTGGTGAAGGCCGACGCCAGCCGTCAGCGCCACCGCGAAGGCGATGATGATGACTGGGGCGGCGGCGGCAGCGGTCGCGCAGTGCGCGAGTACCTTCAGGCGCTGGATGAAGACGGCACCCCGACGAAGACGGCAGCGCGGAAGGTATCTCTGACAGACCCGGCGGCCAGTTACACCGCCGCGCCGGGCGGGCCGGCATTCTATGCCTACTCGACCAACTACCTGATCGATACCGACCATGGAATCATCGTCGATGTTGAGCCTACCACCGCGCATCGGAGCCAGGAGGTGGAGGCTACCAAGACCATGCTTGACCGTGTCGAGGCGCGCTTCGCCATCAAGGCTCAGCGCCTGATCGGCGATGCCGCCTATGGAACATCAGCCATGCTCGGCTGGTTGGTGGAGGCGAAGGCTATCGCACCGCATGTGCCGGTCTGGGACAAGAGCGAGCGTAAAGACGATACCTTCTCGCGCAGCGATTTCCGGTGGGACGAAGAGGCCGATGAATACCACTGCCCTGCGGGTAAGGCACTGCGCTCCAGGCGGCGCAACTTCAAAAAACTACGCACGCTCGTAACGAAGGCCGACAGTATCATCTACCGTGCCAGCAAGCTCGATTGTCAAAGCTGTCGATTAAAGCCCCAGTGTTGTCCGAATGATCTTCGCCGCAAGATCGCCCGCAGTATCCATGAAGGGGCGCGGGATGTTGCCCGGCGCATCGCCAAGACAGCGGCATATCGGCAATCACGCAAGGACCGGAAAAAGGTCGAGATGCTGTTTGCCCACCTCAAACGGATCCTGAAGTTGGATCGTCTCAGACTGCGCGGACTCAGCGGCGCACATGACGAGTTCCTACTCGCGGCAACGGCACAGAATTTACGCCGCATGGCCAAACTGCTGAGTCAACCGCCACCTGATCATAGGATTGGTGTGCCCGCATGACCACTATTTACCCTGACCAACCGTATCAATACCGATCATCCAATCGGATGACGAAAAAAAGCAATAACTAACTACTCATCCCGCCCCGAGAGTCCACTTTGCTTGCCTTCTCCGGCGGGTTTTTCAACAGAATCGGTCGGAAGAGGACTATTGGTAAGTGCTGCTTTCGGCCAAAGCCAGCCTTTGATACCAGCGCTAACCTGTGAGGGAGCG
>JARRQJ010000056.1:0-20231 GCA_037381915.1 Gammaproteobacteria bacterium
AGGAGGCGGTCCGCTGTGGCACGGAGCGCGATCATGGGGAATCTGCCAAACCTGGATAACGAGCATACCTGCCTGATAATAGCGGCCGAATGGCGATTGAACCGACAGCCAGCTTAGAGCAAGCAGGGTGACGCGCATCGTTGCGAGGCGGAGCCGGCATTAAGATCAAAGAAATGCGGGGCAACCGGGGCACTGTCAGTGCGCCCTACCACCGCAGAGCAGCCAAGCGTGGCGCATGAGTATCTCCTGATATTTTGGATGGGACTCCGCGCTGCATCGAGTGTCCGATGCCGGCCGGTTGGCGATGTCGGCAATCGCCCGACATCCACGAGGAAGCGGCTTGCCGTGCGCGAGGGAATAGATCTGAGCACTGACTCGAACGCCTTTCCCGCGCATAACGCTGAGCAATGCCCCTTCGACCCCAAACGGAAAATGGCCGCAGAACAGGATGACCAACTATGCGACGCTCAAGGCGCGCACAGCGCGGGTGCCCTCCTCCTTACCACCAGTCCCATTATGCCGGCCGCCATGAGAAATACTGTAGCGGGTTCGGGAACGGAGAAGCGCAACGGCTGTTGGTTCTCGGTAACGCTGAACGACAATTGTGGATCAGCTGCGACCAACAGCGTCGAGGACGTAAGATCGAAATTGAATTGTACCGCCGGCAGATCGGGCGAGGCGAGATCCAGAAGATCAAGCACCGGCCAATTCGTTATTGCCGTCCAATTGCTTATCTCCGCACCCGCCGGCCCGGTGATCACGAAGGAGACCTGGTAGCTGTTCGTCCCGTCGCTCGCATTGAAGTTGTAACAGAACGAGCCCGACAAGCACGGACTGGGCGGGTACAACGCACCGTTGGCATCGGCCGGCAGGTTGAACTGCACCGCCGGAAGCTCCATCCCCCAAAAGATGCTGAAGGTCGAGCCGCTATCGGGATTATTGATGAGCGGATCGCCCGCATTACCAAGGTCAAGCGTCGGGAGGCCTGAGGTTGTGGGACTTTGCGCGTTGAACCCGGTGAGCAATTGCACGCCGGGCGAACCGGGATTCGGCACGTCAGGCGATCCGACAAGACTGAAGCCGGGTGAACCGTCGTAAAGGGCGGCATTGGGGACGATGAGCGCGCTCGCCGGGACCGTTGCCAGCAACGCCAGCACCCCAAGCATCGCCGCCAGGACATTCGTTAGTTTCATCTTATATCTCCCGCTCGCATAGGTTCTTTTGGCAAGTTTGTGGTTATTGTGTAGCAAATTTTGTGCTAGGCCATAAAATCTCTAAAAATTAATGTGTTAGATCACACGTGATCGCGGCGTCGAGAGTTGTGTAAGAATAGTCGACACCATCGCGCATGACACCCGGGGCAGACAGTGGTCGATCGGCGACGTGAAAAAAACCGGGGTCAGGACCCAGTTTCCGCTAAAATTAGAAGATCTATAATCTGCCCCCAATAATATCTGTTGAAGTAATGCGTCAAGAAATCCAGCCATCGGCAGCAATATTTGCAGTCGCACTCATGCTTCCCACCGTATGCTCGGCAAGTGACGAACATGGCATGTACAGACGCTTCATACCCAAGGGCTTTGATTCCTGCGGCGGGTTTGTCGCGGCAATCGACGACTGCAATCAAGGACGTTGTTCCAAAATAACATCGTACAAGGTATGGTCGGCCGGATATCTGACTTCCTATAATTTATTGACGCCTGACACCTACGACATCGCCGGCGGCAGAGAAGCGGATACCAACGATGAATCTACGCTCATCTGGCTCACCGGTTATTGCCGGAAAAATCCAACCAAGCCATATTCGGAGGCGATAAAAAGCTTGACGACCGAACTATATCCGACACGAATTAAGTCAAAACCTGATAACGAAAAACGTGGCGCTGGCAAATAAAAAAGAATGAAGGAATGAATCTCTTCTGCCACCGACTTTATGCAATTGGCACTTAGTAACTGGCAGCATCAATGAAGCAAGCACAACAATCTGTCCTCGTGCTCACTACCGGTTTAATCGCCGCTACATTGTGTGGCTGCGCGACACAGCCGATCGCTGCCCAACGCTGGGGGAAGCAGATCGACGCCGCCCCGAAGGATCACATGACAAAAGAAGACATTTCGCGGATGCTTGGAAATGCGCCAGCCCGCTGCGAAACCATCCCGGGCAGGCCCACGCTCGGAATCTTGCTCAGACATAACTCGGGGACGAAGATCCGAGGCATCTTCCCCAACAGCCCGGCGGCGGCGACCGACATGCGGATCGGCGACCGAATCCTTTCCGTCAATGCGAAGCCGGTTCACAGCATGGAGGATGTGATCGCCTCAACGGAAGGCATGAAGGATCCTCATTCCTCCATCAGCATTAAGACCCAGAGGGAAACCTACGTCGTGACGCCGCATTCCTTCGCCACATCTGAGCAATGCTCCTGGTCAATAAGGCCAGAGCGCGCACAACTCCTGCGAGGAAGCGCCGCGCAAAGAGACGAACACCTCCCGAGCGTATTCCACGCCATCTGTCGCTTTAACGACGGAAAGGCCTATATCTGCCATTGGCGATGGGAGAAGTGACGTGCGTCCGGCGGCTCGCCCACGGGGCCCGATTTAAGGTTTGTCTCCGCAATGCCAGGCCGACGTAACATTGCCGTTCATGTGTCAACCCCTATATTAGCTGACAGACCGCTCGAACTCCTAAGCGACCCTTCTTCAGAAAACTACCGGATGACCTTAGGAAAAAGGGGTCGGCGACAAATGAAAGTAAGAATGATTCCTTGTTGTCACCGACCCCTTTTTGGAATGGCATTTCCTCCCCGAATGACAAAAACGGTTATTCGACCTTGAAAGACACAGTCGCCTGAAGACCTGTTAAGTGGTGATTTACGGTCGCTTCCTTCACTGCAATCGTATGTTTGCCGGGTGACATATCCGGCAAGGTAATCGAACACGGGCAATTATTCACATTGTGGTCGATAATCGGCCGCCGATGGTCGACGTAGACGTGTAAATGGTTGCCCGTAGGGCTGAGCTGTACGTTATAGCGCAACTTGTCCCCGGTGCCGCTGGATAGATCGGCGCCGTTTTGCGGCGACAGGATAGTGATAATGCCTGCGGACGGGGCAGCCATCAGCGGCTCGGTAAGCGAAAACATCGCTATCGCGAGAATGAGGTATGGGATGACACTCTGAGTCGCTTTCATCTGAATCCTCCTTTCAAATAAGGTACATGGATAGCAAAGATGATCTTGAACAGAGGTTTGCCACATCTCCTCTTCGTGATCCTGGATAGAGGAAAGGATGACAGGCGTTCTGGCCCCTGAATAAACGCAAAGAAGGGAGGCGCACATCCATGCTCGCCCCTCGCCCTCTTCCGACGGGGCTCTCACCTCAAGTGACGTGCGGTTTTCCCGGCATGTTTGACATATAACATATTCAGGAGTTCCTCCCCATTTTGCCGTCGGCACCGGCGGATGGCGTCTTCCCGACTATGATCGCCCACCTAACACTCGCAGGTTTGGCATCATAGTTCATTATTCCGATGACGCTACGGCCATGCTTGCTAAGATAATCTGGCTTACGCCGCGGCATGCATAGCCAACACGAGGCGCATGCGCATTTGCCGGCAATATCGCCAACCGAATAAATCAAATGTGCTCTGCCAAGCGATGCGGCAGGTCAAACAGTACGGCATGGACCAAAGCGCCGTGCGAGATCACGGACCCCGCAGAATCAATGGACATCATTGCACTCTGCGCCACGATGACAACGATGGAACAAACAAACAACCTTCTGGCCCAGAGTCTGACATTGGATACCTTGTACGCTACAAAGGCTCCCGACAACCAGACCAAACCCAATCCCAAGGCTATTACAAGGAAGCCATAGCCGGTATACCCGGTGAACGTCAGCATCAGCGAGGCCGCGATAAAGGCGAATATGTAAGCGATGATGTACCTCTGCGCCGATGGTACTCCGCATCGGAGCGGAAGAACCGGGATCGCCGCAGCGGCGTAATCCTCCAAGCGGTAGATAGCGACGGCATAGAAGTGAGGAATCTGCCATAAAGCAAAGATCGAGAATAATATCATCGCCCCCATGTCGAATTGGCCGGTAACCGCGCAGTATCCCGCAAGGGGGGGTGTCGCACCCGCCAAGCTGCCAACCAACGGCGCATGCACGGACTTGCGTTTCAGGTACAGGCTGTAGGCGCCGACGTAGATCAAAAAGCCGGTGAAAACGATCGCAACGCACAGCATGTTTGTTGTCGACGCGAGCAGCGCCATACCTATGACGCCCAGCGCCGAAGCGTAGCAGACCGCCGTAGTTGGTGACA
The DNA here is from genome assembly GCA_037381915.1 of Gammaproteobacteria bacterium. Taxonomy (GTDB): domain Bacteria; phylum Pseudomonadota; class Gammaproteobacteria; order DRLM01; family DRLM01; genus JARRQJ01. The sequence goes on from JARRQJ010000056.1 coordinate 4,324, forward strand.
TCAGCCCCTTTGCAAGAACGCGATTGCATGTTCGCATCATCATTCTATCTACGTCTCTATCCAGGCAGTTGTTCAGGACACATCCAGAGGCCATCACCAGGGATATGCCGGCCATTGTCGGCAGCAACGCAGTATCAGCGTGCCCCTTCGCCGCAAGAAGAAAACCGCCCGTGACAGAAATCATATTAGCGAATATGATTCCCGGCTTTGTTACTTGAAAATAATTCCTGAGCATTTATGCGTTCCCTACATGAGCCGGTAGTCAAGGTGCAGCATGATCCATATGCTCCCCCCCACGATCAGAGTCATTATCAGAGCCGTGAACAGCAGCGCCAGGACATTCCAGCGCGCCTTCGATGAAGAGTTGACGTGCAGGAAATAATGCAGGTGCACCAGAACCTGCATCACGGCCGCAGCAATTATCACGGTGATCACGGCCGGGCGCGGCAGAGTGTCGTAGATCACCAATCCAAAGGGAATGGCGGTCAATACAATGGCGAGAACGAAGCCGGTGGCGTAGGCCTTGATACTTCCCCCACTCGCGCCGGCGCTGTCGATTGATGCCGGGCTCACTTACATGACCCCCAACAGATAGACAACGGTGAATACACCAATCCATACGATATCAAGAAAGTGCCAAAACATGCCCAGACGCAACAATCGGGATTGGACGGGCACGGTCAAGCCCTTAATGGCTACTTGCCAGATCATGACCGCCATCCAGATCAGACCGAAAGTCACATGAGTGCCGTGGGTGCCGACCAGGGTGAAAAATGCAGAAAGGAAGGCGCTACGCCATGGTCCGTCGCCGCTGACAATCATGCCATGGAATTCTTTGATCTCCATGGTGATAAATCCCAGCCCCAACAGGATAGTCACGACGAGCCACGCTACAACCCAGCGTGTCTTGCCGCTCTGTACGGCCAGCGTAACCAGTCCGTAGCTTGCGCTGCTGAAAAGCAAGAACATGGTCTCCGCGAACGTGTAGGTAAGGTTAAATAGATCCCTGCCGGTGGGGCCGCCGGCGTAGTGGTGCTGCAAGACGGCAAAGGTCGCGAACAACGTCGCGAACAGGACGAGGTCGGTCATGAGATAAATCCAAAAACCGAATGCTTCCCTGGCCGCAGCATCGGTATGCTGCACTTCTGCCTTGTGAAGCTCCTCGACAATCGAAGTCTCAATTGACATTATTCAGCGTCCGACTAAAGATTTGTGGTCTGCGTCTAAGCTGGGGCTGGTCGCTTGTGATAGACGTTAGCTTCCGATAGCGCTCATTCTCAATTCGTCCGACCTCGCTGGCGGAGATGACATAATCCGCATCATCGTCCATTGACCGCGCGATCACCGTACCCAGGATGACCAGGCTACTGAATATGGACAGCCACCAGATGTACCACACCATGCTGAATCCAAGCATGAAGGCCAAAGCACCGATGATGAATCCTTTGGCGGTGTTTTTTGGCAGATGTATATCGTGAAATCGATCAGGCGGCGCGTATGCGATGCCTCTTTCCTTCATGTCTGTGAAGGCATCAATATCATGCACGCTGGGGGTCCGCGCGAAGTTATAGACGGGTGGGGGAGAAGACGTCGCCCATTCCAGCGTACGGCCATCCCAGGGATCGCCGGTCAGGTCGTGCATTGCATGGCGTTGCCGGATGCTGACCGTCAGTTGAGTGATCTGAAAAATGATGCCAAGCAGGATCACGGCGGTGCCAATGGCAGCCACCACCAAATAGGGTTGCCAGGCAAGATTGCTATAATGCTCCATGCGGCGAGGCATGCCCATGAAGCCGAGCACATAGAGCGGCATAAACGCCAGATAGAATCCAATCAGCCAGCACCAGAATGCGCGTTTACCCCAGGCTTCGTCTAGCGAAAACCCGATAGCCTTCGGGAACCAGTAGGAATAGCCTGCAAAAAGGCCGAACAGCGTGCCGGGGATGAGCATGTTATGGAAATGCGCCACGAGAAACAGGCTGTTGTGGAGCACGTAGTCGGCGGGAGGGAGTGACATCAGAACGCCGGCCATGCCTCCGATGACAAAAGTTGTAAGAAATCCCAAGGTCCAGAACATTGGCGTGGTGAACCTGACACGACCACGGTACATCGTGAACAACCAGTTAAAGATCTTTACGCCAGTGGGAATGGCGATCAGCATCGTCGCTATGCCAAACACGGCGTTGACATCGGGACCGGCGCCCATTGTAAAAAAATGGTGTACCCAGACAGAAAAGGATAGGATCGTAATCGCCCCACTGGCATAGACCAGCGATCTGTAGCCGAACAGCCGCTTTCCGGAGAAGGTGGCGACGACTTCTGAGTAGATGCCAAAGGCCGGCAGGATCAGAATATAGACCTCGGGATGCCCCCAGATCCAGAACAGGTTGATATACATCATCGGGTCACCGCCCAATGTGCTGGTGAAAAAGTGCATGCCCAGATAGCGATCGAGCGTTAGCAGCGCCAAAGCGACGGTTAGCACCGGAAATGCAAGAATCATGAGTATGTTCGTGAACAGAGTCGTCCAGACGAAGATCGGCATGCGCATGAGGCTCATTCCGGGAGCACGCATTCTCAGGATGGTTACGAAAAAGTTGATCCCGGTTAACAGCGAGCCTATTCCGGCAATCTGAAAGGCCCATATCCAGTAATCCACCCCGGTTCCCGGGCTGTATTGTCGCTCCGTCAAGGGTGCATATCCCGACCAACCGGCCTGAGAAAACTCACCGAGGCCGAGGGACATCATGACCAGCGCCGCTCCGGCGACCGTGAGCCACAAGCTGACCGAATTCATAAAGGGGAACGCGACATCACGTGCTCCAATTTGTTGGGGCACGGCGATATTCATCAATCCTACCAGGAACGGCATGGCCATGAAGACGATCATGATCGTGCCGTGAGCACTGAATATCTGATTGAAGTGTCCAGGCGGCAGAAACCCGTGTGAAGTGCCGGCGGCCACCGCTTGTTGTGACCGCATCAGGATGGCGTCCGAGAACCCTCGCAGCAGCATGACCAGGGCCAAGACCACGTACATGACCCCGATCTTCTTGTGGTCGAGGCTGGTTAGCCACGCGTTCCAAAGGTATCCCCACTTTTTATAATGGGTTATCAACAGCAGGATAATGGAGGCTGCTACAAGCACGACAAGCAGGACGGTCATGACAATTGGTTTGTCGTAAGGTATCGCCGAGAGGCTGAGCTTGCCGAACATATCAGCTTTCTTCCGAGGCGGCGGTTTTAATCCGGTGAGCGCGGTACTCCTTGCCGGTGAAGGAATGGAAGCTATGCACAATATGGGTGAACAGGTCGTGTTCGACCCAAGAATATGCCTTTGTAGGGTGTGCGGCGTCCGGCTTTTTTAGCCTTTCAAATTGGGCACGATCCAGTATGTTCGGCGATCGCTTTAGCTGTTGGATCCACGTCTCGAATTGCCGGAAAGTCGTGACCTTCACCTTGAAATTCATATCCGCAAAACCGCGTCCACTGAATTGCTGGTTTTGCCCGATGTAGGTGCCGGGCTTGTCGGCTAGTAGGTGCAAGCGACTCTCTTTTCCCGGCATGGCATAAATCTGGCTACCAAGCTGTGGAATGAAAAAAGATGTCACTACCGTATCTGAGGTGATCCTGAAGCTCGCGGGAACATTAACGGGTAACTCGAGCTGATTGACTGTAGCGACTTGCTGGTCCGGATAAATGAAGAGCCACTTCCAGTCAAGAGACACAACATCAATAACAATCGGCCGGCCCGGGGCACTGATCGGATTGAACGGATCGAGTTTGTGGGTTTCTATCCAGGCCAGCGTCCCCAAGCCCATGACTATGGCAGCGGGTACCAGCCAGACGATCAAGTCGATTTTGGCCGAATAGCTCCATTTTGGGGCATAGTCGCCCTGGGGATTGGACGCCTTGTACCTGCGGGGAAACCAAACAGCCATCACAATAACAGGAATGACCACAACCAGCATAATCGCAAAGGCCACACCGATAACGATCAATTCTGAAACGCCGACGGGTCCTTTGGGATCCAAAAGGGATATATTGCTGCAGCCACCAAGGCAGGCTGCGACGCAAGGTGCGGAGGCGCCGATGAGATAGCTGTTTCCCTTCATGTATCCATCCCACAAGATCCAAACATCTTTTCAAGGTTAGGCATTCATTGCCCATCTGCTGGCCGGTACTGGCTATGGATATACCTTCGATTACGTAGGTGCTGCGACGTAGCCGTTTGCTCTTCAGAAAACACAACCACGCCACCGTTCCGGTGAAAGGAAATATGAGAAAAGCGAGTCCTTCAGACTCCAAGAATGCTCCAGCATAAACCGCGCCAGCTTGCCTCAAAACGGAGTACATCAAGAACTACAACCCATTAGTCAGTCAATCGCAGAAAAAGTGCACCTGATTTAACTCATCACGTTTGTTCACGATTAGACGAAGCGTGCCCCCGAGAGCGCCGCGGCAGCGTATGCAGCCATCCACTGAGCAGTATGGAAAGGAGGACCAGGGTCGCCGTCAAGGTTACAGAGCGTGTGGACATCATGGCCTTCGATCTGGACGGCTCGGACTCCAAGACGTCACCGTTCCGCGTGCCAGTTGGCAACTAATAAGGAGGTGAGATACCCCCGACGCCGCGGTATCGGGCTGCATCCCGGGACGCTCTGGACATGCCGGATCTAGCGCGGGTAGTGAGACAACTTCGGGGGAATTTAAGGACTTGCCGCATGATGGCGATATCCCTGCCGCCTGCCAGACCCTGCACACGCTACGAACCGGCCCGCCACGGGTTACACCATTACAATAATGTACCGGACGCGCAAACCCTACCGTTTTGAAGGAAAGCCCGTATTGGGGCGCTGGCGTCTAGAAGTACTTAAAAATGGCGACCGCGTGGATTCGTCGTCAATATAACCGGGTTGTGGGCACGCCTTCTGGGCGCAGTTTCCTTATAACATAATAACTTACATAAACATCATGCCCATGAATAATCTGGGGAGATCTGCTCTGATAATCCACGCTGGCGTGGTCCTGGTTTCTCCATGATTCCTCTCCTACCTTGATAGGCGACTCCAATCTCTTTTCCAGAGAGGCAAATGACCACAGCCGTAAGCGAACATGATTCCATTGCACCTCAGGGCCCCCTTTTTCACAACGTAATGTCCGGATTGGCCGCATAATGGCGCTGTTAAGCATAAGCTGAGCTAGTATGACATCCTGCCCGCTTCACGAGAGTCATAGCAAATCATTTTACCCATAAATGAACATACTTGATTTTTCATTGTATCTTGTCATCGTTTCCTATGGCGCCGGGCTGCTGGGCTCGCTCACCGGCCTGGGTGGTGGCGTGGTACTGGTTCCGGCACTGGTGCTGCTGTTTCACGTCGATATCCACTATGCGATGGGCACTTCGCTTATTTCGGTGATTGCGACGTCCAGCGGTGCAGCGGCGGCATTTGTGCGTGAGGGATACACGAATCTAAGAATAGGCATGTTCCTTGAGGTCGCTGCGGTAATTGGAGCAATGGCTGGAGCTTGGGTTGCCGCAACTCTTCACGCTGATCTAATCTCGGTGATCTTCGGGGTCGTGCTACTGTTTTCCGCATATCTGTCGTTTCGCCGCAGACGTGAAGCCGCAACCGGCCGCCCCTCGCATCCCTGGGCGATTCGTCTTGGCCTGGAAGGAAAATATCCGGACCGAACTACTCGCTTTTATCCCGTGCACAACGTGCCCGCCGGGTTCGGTCTAATGGGGCTGGCCGGAATCCTCTCCGGTCTCCTGGGGATCGGCTCAGGCGCGGTCAAAGTGTTGGCGATGGATCAAGTAATGGGTCTTCCCTACAAGGTCTCCACTGCGACCAGTAACTTCATAATCGGCATCACTGCAGCGGCGAGCGCCGGCGTCTACTTTACCAGAGGCTACGTAGATCCCGGCCTCACCATGCCGGTCATGTTGGGTGCGCTGGTCGGTGCCCTGAGCGGTGCTAGGATCATGGTCGGCGCGAAGAGTCGGGTACTGCGCATTGTATTCAGCTTGGTTATTGTTGGCCTGGGAATCGAAATGATCTACGGCGGCATTAGCGGAAGATTGTAGACATGCAACGTGACCTAGAATCGTTGGAAGGCCTGATCGGCAGGCTTCTAATTATAGGCGTAGTGGTTTCCGGCCTCATTGCCCTTACAGGCGGCGTGGTCTATCTCATCCATCATGGTAATGCGCCGGTGAACTATCATATCTTCCGTGGTGAACCTGCTGGATTACGCTCTATCGACGGCGTGGCCCGTGAAGTGAGTCTACTCACCGGCCGTGGTTTGATCCAGTTGGGACTTGTATCGCTTGTTGCCCTACAGGTAATGCGGGTCGCTCTCACCCTGTGGCTGTTCCACACTGTGCGGGATTGGAAATTCATGGCGATCAGCCTGGTGATTCTTTTGGCACTGGGCTACAGTCTGATCGGCAACGGCTAGCTACGCCCCCTAGCTCCAGTTCCGCCGCGTCATCCCTGGCCACATCATCCCGGTTGGCGATCGGCTCCTCAGCTCTATGAATAGAAGATGTGCGCTGCGCCCCAGAAGAGAATTCAATTTCTCTTTCAATCGCAGCATCACCAAATTCGGCATCCTTGATTCGGTTTATTCTGGCATGAATTTTTTCCCGCCCCTGTTTATCCCTCTGCACCGCGCCCGCAAGCCATTTTTGTCTTTGCATACCCCTGACCCCCACATTAAAGGACGATTTCGATCGACCGATACCGAACTTAACACTTAACAAAGGCTGTTTGGCCCTGGCGACCTAATCTCGAGTTGCTTAGTCAAGAATATTAACGTAGCGATGCTATTTATTCTGGCAAATTAGGACTGCCACAATCTAGGGAGAATAGATTCGTGTCCTCTGCACGTCACCTAATGTTTTTATTTGCAATTTTGATGATAATGGTTACCGCGCCGTGTGCGGCTTGGGCTGCAGGTACACCGCACTGGGTACACTACAAATGGTTATTGCCACATCCCACACTGCCCAAAAAAGTGCTGGTTTTGTATTCGGACATCGAGGTGGTGGAAGTCAGTGCCGGCGGTGTCGAGGAAACAGTGCCGAAATGGAGCAAGGTGGCCAGCCGGACCGTGCTTAAGGCCTTGAAGGCCTCCCTAGAAAAACATGGTCTGAAAGAATCGGCCGTCCCGAAATATCCGGGAACCACCGCGCATAATCTTGACGAGCACGAGGCCCTTTACAAACTGGTCGTCGTCACCGCCTCGGAGATTGGCTGGCCCAACAAGATCAGGCGCTTCGACTATTCCATCGGCCCCGGCTTGCGCAAGATTGCCGCTAAGACCGGAGTGAACTACGCGTTTATGGTCTACGGGCGCGATTACGTTTCCACTGCCGGGCGCAAGGCACGGGCGATTGCCGGCAACATTCCCATCGTTAACATCTTCACCGGCCCACCGCCAAAACTGGGTCATTCTTTTATCCATCTCGGTCTGATAAATCTCAAGACAGGGGATCTATTGTGGATGAATAGTGACTATCGCGAGGGTACTACCAACCTGCGCGACCCCGGTGATGCCAAGAAAATGCTCAATACCTTATTCGACTGGTATCCGGGTATAGAAGAGTATCGAGAGGCCTATGTGAACTAGTCTGCTGTGCCGCAGACCGAACAGAGATAGTCAAAGAGGTAAGACCTTGTGAACCGAATTATTGGACTTGCACTCATAGCGCTGCTTATCGGCGGTTGTGCCACCACAGGCAACGTGTCGGCTTTCAAGAACGCCAGCGCCACATCCAAGCTCCAGGATAAAGAAAGCAGGCTATGGTATGAGGCTGACGAATACGACACCACCATCGCGCGTAGCGGTCAGATTTACAATGACCGACGCGCGACCGCCTATATACAGAGCGTGATGGACCGTTTGTATCCTGAGTTCAAGGGTAGGATACATGTCCACATTTACGACTCGACCCAGCTCAACGCGTTTGCGCTGCCCAACGGCAGCATCTATGTCAATATCGGCATGCTGGCCAGAATGGAGAACGAGGCCCAGCTGGCTACCGTACTCGCCCACGAAGGTTACCATTTCGTCGGAAGGCACAGCTTCAAAGAGCGCGTGTCGGCGAAGAATGCGTCGGCCTTCGCGGTCTCCGGTATACCCTTTTCCAAGCTGGCTGCCGTATCCTCTATTAGCGGATTTTCCCGTGATCTTGAACGGGAGGCCGACATGAAAGGATATAAAAGAGTGGTCAAGTCCGGCTATGACCCCCACGAAACCTACAAAGTCTTTCAGCGTCTTGCCGACGAAGTGAAAACCCTGGGGATCGAGGAACCCTATTTCTTCTCATCTCACCCCAGATTGGTTGAACGCATAAAGACATACAAGGAATTGTCCGCCAAGTATAAACATGGCGGCCGTCGCGGCAAGCGAAAATATAACAAAATCATGGCATCGATACGGCTTGACGCCCTGAGCAAAGATATAGGCCAGGACCGCTATAAGAGCGTCATTCTGGTAATGGAAGACCACAAGTTGCGCAGTTACTTTCCGGCCGCCGGCTATTACTATCTAGGCGAAGCATATCTACGTCGCGATGAGAAGGACGACGCCAAGCTGGCTATGAAGGCGTTTCATAAGGCAGAGAAGCTGGCGCCTAGATACGCGCCCACTTATAAAAGCCTGGGAATGCATTACATGAAGATCGGCTACAAGAGACGGGCGCTGCGGTATTTCAAGAAATATCTCCACCTGGCGCCCAGAAACGCCCAAGACAAATCATACGTGCAGCAATATATCAATTCACTCAAATAACAGGGAATCGTGAGCATGATGATCAGAAAGATAGTCACAATACTGGCGCTGGCGGTGGTCATCGGCGGCTGTGCGCCGCCGCCGTACTGGACCTTAACCGATGACCTCAACCAGGTCGTTACGTCACATAGCTTCAAGATGATAGTGCCGGAGGGATGGAACCGTAGCACCACTGCCGATACTTATGATTATGTGACGATTGATGGCAAGGATGTGCCCGTCCTGCTGGAGCGGATGGTAGCCTCACGGGATGGTTTTGGCATCAATGCGATTAGCGTCACACGACGCTATCCGGACACCGCCTTTCCTGCAATCAAGAAAAAGAGCACCGCAAATATGTTGCCGAACGAAGCCGCCGATCTCTATGTGTCCGATCTGCGCAAGCGCAGTGGGTTGGAGCGATTGAAGGTGCTGAGCAACAAGCCGGCCCGGGTCGCGGGAAAACCGGGCTTCGAAGTGGCCATGCAATTCAAGAACGACGACGGCCTGCGGATACGCATAGTCTCCCATGGCTTTGTCGACAAGACCGGGTTGTATACGATCAACTACCGTGCACCCTACCTTTACTACTACAAGCGCGACTATGGTGCATACATCAAAGTAGTCCACTCATTCAAGGAGATGAAAGGGGCATTTGATCCGCCCCCCCAGATGCCCGCCTGGGCGAAGCTGTTTACCTGATGAAAAGGCCGGCACCTAGCCGGCCTTTTTTATTGAGCACGATCACTGAGCGTGGTGTTCAAGCCGGCGGATAGTCCGCAGCTGCCGGTCGTTGGCGCCCTCAGTCTTAAGCCAGCCGATCCATCCCTTCGCCGCCACGATGGTCTCGGCAGATTGTTCACCCACCAGCACCGGGCCGCCGCGTAATGACGTACGTCCGGCCACCTGGACACTACGCCATGAGGTGCAGATGAAGCGTGACCGACACTTTATTCGTGATCGGTTTTTCCAGATTAGCTCTTGATCTTTAGAATCACTACTCGGGCGCCGTTGCCCAATTTGCGGAAAGCGCATAATTGCGCAGGACTTACCCCGGCAAAAGTCCTGCCAGGCTCAGAACGGGATCGACAGCTTTATCGTGGCGCTAAAGGATTGCACGGTATTGGAGTAATGGCCGACGTAGCCCGCTCGCACAACGGCTCTGTCGGTACCCATGACGTCAAGACCGGCCTCCACATCCGCGTATGTCTTATCGATATCGCCATTCACGCTGAATGGGGCAACGCCCGCCGGCGCACCCTGAAAGGATGCCACTATTTCCGGAGCGGCCCCTGCTAAAAAGTGCGTTGCACCGAGCTTGGCATACGGGCGTACCAGCGTACCGTCAGCTAGCACCCTCTCCATCCCGGCCTCCAGTGCCGGAGAAATGGTCACAAAGGTTTCGTTGTGACTGCTAATGTCAAGATTGGCCCCTCCTGCCCCCTTCTCCTGGAAATCGGGGAATCGGGCATAGGTTGCGCCGGCGTCGACCATGGGCTTGAGATACCAGGTGCCTCCTTGCTCGAAGGCATGTGCGAGCCGCAAATGGCCGGCGGCAAAGTTCGCATGTTGCGTACTGGAGGCCGCGACGCTAGGTGTCGGCACGCCTACGACGCGCGTGCTGTCGTAGGCACCGTAGCCAGCGCTGACATCCGCTGCGAGGATCGTGGCGCCCAACTGCTTCTTGACTACCAGCCCACCCTGGATCTGATGGCCACTGGTGTCGGCGAGCCCGTCTCCCACATCCAGCAGGCTGTCCTCCAGGGACAAGCCGTACCCCAGGTGCAGGGTCCTGTCGCCAATGGCCCGCTGCGCGCCGCCGGCCACGTTAAGCGCCTGGCGCTTGAAACCCAAGTGCGAGTCCGTTTGTCCCTGACGCGCCCCAGTCACCGTGGCGCGTCCCCATCTGCAATCGCTTTCGCGCACGAACCGGTCAGGGCCTTCTCTCGATCCACAGCTGTGCAGCGCGTTGCTGAACTGAATCGACGAGAACAAGGTCCCTGTCATTGGCTCAAGGTGGGGTTCCGGACTGAGCCGATTGTAGGCGGCTGCAAGGCTGTGGGAGTCGGGCAGATCAAACAAATACGCAGTAACAGGCGCAAATGCCGCCGAACTGCCGGCAAGCTGAATATTGTTAATGTAATTGCCGATCGCGGCCTGATTGGGGTTGAGTCCGACGGGCGAGAAGTCGACGCTGTAACCGAGGGCCAGGTGAGTCGAATCCGGAGAAAGCAGCTGGTAGTGCACAACTGCCGAAGGCTGGGCATCAAGGCTGAGACTGGACTGGGTAACGCCGCCGGCACCAGAAAGGATGGTGAGCTGATGAAAACCGGGCTTGGCATAACCGGAATTCATACTGCTTGGCCGCACCTGGCCGGCGAGGGAGGCGGTTCCGGAAACGTCGAGTTGGTCCGCCGTACCGGTGGCTTGATTCACATCCAGGGCGTAAATACCCGTGGTCGCCTGCGCCAGGCTGCCGGCAACGGAGCTGGTCATGACATTCCCCGCGCCGCCGGGTGCCACTGTGCCGTCGTTGGTCAGCAGGTTTCCGGAGCCGAGATTGACCGTCGTTCCGAGATTGAAGCTTGCATCTCGTTCATTGTGGAACGAATTGACGCCCGTGCCGAGGTCGACCGCTCCGGTGATGATGCCGAAGTTGTCGATCACTTCGTTCCCCCCGGTTCCGCTGATGGCCGTGCCGGCAGCACCCGCTGCCGTAGTCACGTTGCCATGGTTTGTGAGCGAGTTGTTTACGCCGTCCGCGAAGCGCACCGCCGAGGCCGCCACCTCAGTCATGACCCCCGTAGCCGAGACCTTCTGAATTTGTCCAGCGCCCCCCTGTATCGTGCCATTTACGACGTTGATTGTGATATCGCCGGCCCCGGCGTCGCCTCGGCTTTGTGCAAAGATTCCGTACGATCCTTCACCCGCGGCGGTGACATCGCCGTTTACCGCAATGTCGACCGCACCGCCGGGCCCCTGGCCACCCGCGCTCTGTGCAAAGATGCCGTTGGCACGACTCCCCAGCGTGGTGATGCTGCCGTGCCGCTTTCGTTTACAGCGACCGCGCCGCCGCTGCCACTACCGCCAACGGTTCCCGCAAACGAACCAATCGTCGGCAATGTCGTCGTTATCGCGCCGCCAACCAGACCGCCACCACCACCGATGGATTGCGCCACGATTCCAGTCGCGCCGGCACCGCTCGTGGAAATCGCTCCGGAATTCGATACCGTCACCGCTCCGCCATTGCCGCCACCGCCGCCGATGCCGGCTTTCACCTGCATCTGCAAGGGCGCGCCGGTCGCGTCCAAACCAAGTGAGATCCCGCCGCCACCGCCGATGGACTGCGCCACGATCGCGTGCGCAGCGGCGCCGCGGGTCATAACATCACCATTCGAAGTCAAGGTGAGCCCGCCGCCGTCGCCTCCGGCGCCGCCGCTGGCACCCAATGTGACCGCCGGTCCCGTGCCCGACACGCCATGAGCCTGCGCAATGCCGCCACCGCCGCCGATCGATTGCGCCAGGATGCCAAGCGACCCCGCCTGCGTCGTGGTGACCGAACTTTGGCTGGTCAAGTTCACGGTCTTGCCGTTGCCCCCGGCGCCGCCCGTCGAGCCGAGCGTGACATCCAATCCTGCCGCATTCAGTCCCGAAGCTGAGACCACCGCACCCAGACCGCCGCCACCGCCGATGCTTTGGCCAACCACGCCGGGCGACAACCGACCCTGCGTCGTGACCGTGCCGCCGGTGGTCAGTGCAAGCGTACCGCCATCATCCGGATTGACCACGCTGCCTTCGGAACCACCCAACGTTTCCGTAACGGCACCGGCATTGCCGATGACGGTACCGAGCGCGTATAGCGCGCTGCCACCACCTCCGCCGATCGCCTGCCCGAGGACACCCGCCGCCGCGTCACCGCTGGTTGTGATGCTTGAGGCCGAGTTGATGAGCGATGCGGCGTCGCCCGCGCCGCCGCCCGTAGTGGTACCGCCCAGACTCAGGGTCATCGGCCCGGGCGCCGTGAAAGTGGTATCCCCCGTGACACCCGACGTGCCACCGCCGCCGCCGATTGACTGGGCGATAAAGCCCGCGGCCCCGGGACCCGTGGTGGTGATCGGATTATCATTGGTGTTGTTGAGCGGGCTGCCGTTGCCCGACACGCTGCCGCTGGCGCCGATGACCTGACTGATACCCGTCGCGCCGATCATGAGGGGATCGTCGACCGAGAGCGCGCCGTTGCCACCGCCCGCACCGATCGCCTGCGACAGGATGCCGTAGGACAGGGCCCCGGCGGTCGCCAGGGTACCGCCGGTCACCGTCTCGGTGACGGTGCCATTGGCTCCCTGCGTTCCATTGTTGCTCGCGCCTATCATGAGCGCTGTGCCGTCGAGCGAGCCGTTTTGCACCGAGATCGAGAAGGCGCCGTTGCCACCACCGCCGCCGATGGATTGGGCCAACACGCTGATCGAATCCGCCGCCATAGTGGTGATCGAGCCGGTGCTGATCACGGTCACGTCACCGCCGGCGCCCCCGGCACCGCCGCCGCCGATGGTGTTGGTGAGCTCGCCGCCGCCGGTGAAATTGAGCGCGCCGCTGAAACCCGCGTTGCCGCCACCACCGCCGACCGACTGGGCGAAGATGCCGACCGAGCTGCGCCCGTTGACCACGATGGAGCCGTTGTTGGTCACTCTCACTTCGCCGCCGTCGCCGCCTGAAACACCGGCGCCGCCGACCGTGGAGGTCGAGCCGCCCGAGCTCGCATAGGTGCCGGCGACGCTGATGCCACCATTACCGCCGCCGCCACCGATCGACTGCGCGTAGATACCGTGGGAGAGGGCACCGTCGGTCTCGATGAGGCCATTGTTGATGACCGTCACCGGTGCCGTGACCGAACCGCCGGTGCCGCCCTGGCCACCGACGCTCTGCGTCATGCCATCCGCATCGGTGGAAGCGCCTCCAGAGATCGAAAAGCCGCCGTTGCCGCCGCCGCCGCCGACGGCTTGCGCCAGGATGCCGATCGAATTGGCGGCCTGCGTCCAGATGTTTCCGCCGACTTGGTTGGTCACCGTTACCGCGCCTGCCGCGCCTCCGGCACCGCCGCTACCGCCGCCGACCGTGTTGTTCACTTGACCGGCGCTGGAGAAGGAGAGACCGCCGGCAAAACCGCCGGAACCGCCGCCACCACCGATCGACTGCGCCAGGATGCCGACACTGTTGCTACCCTGGTTGATGATGTGGGCGAAGTTGTCGACTATCACCGCGCCAGCGTCGCTTCCGGCACCGCCGCCACCGCCACCGACGGTGGAGGTGGCGTCGCCGCTGAGACTCAAGCTGCCGCCGGCCGAGAAGCCGCCGTTGCCGCCGCCACCACCCACCGACTGCGCCTCGATGCCGTAGGCCATGGCACCGTTGGTAACGATGTCGCCACCAAGGTAGTTGGTGACGGTCACCATCTTGCCGGCACCGCCTGCGCCACCGCTGCCGCCGACCGAAGTCGCTTCCGAGCCGGCATCGCCGCCGCCGGCGTCACTGCTCGCGCTGCCGGAACTCGAACCCGAGCCTGAACTCATCGACCCGGCGAGCGTGACGGCAAAACCGCCATTACCGCCGCCGCCGCCCACCGATTGCGCCAGGATGCCGATTCCCTGGTCGCCGGCTGCCGATATGACGCCGCTGTTGCTGACGTGGACCTCGCCGCCGTCGTTGCCGGTGCCTCCGCTGCCGCCGACACTATTGGTCGTGGCCGTGCCACCAGTGCTGAGGCTGATGGTGCCGGCGAAGCCGCCGTTGCCGCCGCCGCCGCCCACTGACTGGGCCAGAATGCCGATGGTGCCGGCCTTCTGCACCGAGATCGCGCCGGAGTTATCGACCGTCACGGTACCCGCCGTGCCGCCATCGCCGCCAGCGCCGCCGACGCCATTGGTGGCCGCGCTGCCCTTCAGGGCAAGGTCGCCGGACACGGCGAAGCCGCCGTTGCCACCGCCACCGCCGACCGATTGCGCCAAAATGCCGTTCGATAGGTAGCCTTCGGTCGAGATGCTGCCGACGTTGGTCACGCTCACGTCGCCGCCTATACCGCCGCCGCCGCCTGTGCCGCCGGTGCTGCTCTGGCCACCCACCGAATTATTGTCCTGGTCGCTGCTCGAGTCATCGCTGCTGCCGGTACCGTCGGATGCCTTGCTGACCGCGAGGCTGATCGAGAAGCCACCGTTGCCGCCACCTCCGCCGACCGACTGCGCCAGAATGCCATTCGCATTGTTGCCGTATGTCGCGATCCCGCTGCCGGCCTCGGTCGTGACCGTGACCAGCCCGCCATCGGAGCCGTTGCCGCCGTTGCCGCCGGTGACGTTGGTCGACGCCGTGCCGCTCAAGCCGACCGACAAGCCACCGGCGAAGCCGCCGTTGCCGCCGCCGCCGCCCACCGACTGCGCGAGGATGCCGCCTGAGCCTTCACCATTGGTCACGATGGCGCCACCGCTGTCGACGCTGACGGCGCCGGCCGAGTTGCCGCCGCCACCATCGCCGCCGGTGGCCTGCGCCGAGGCGCTGCCTTTCAGGGACAGCGAGCCGGAAATGGCGAAACCACCGTTGCCGCCACCACCACCCACCGACTGGGCGAAGATGCCATTCGAAAGGTCCTTGTGAGTCTCGATGAGTGAAGTGGAACCGGCACTCGCGTTGGACTGCACAATGACGTCCCCACTGGTGCCGCCGGAACCGCCACTGCCACCGACGGATTGTGCCGTAGCATCGGCATCGTCCGCGAAGGAGAAGCTGCCGGCGACCGAGAAGCCACCGTTGCCGCCGCCGCCGCCCACCGATTGCGCCAGGATGCCGTCGGCATTCATGCCGCCGGTCAGTATGCTGCCCGTGTTAGTGACCTGAACCGCAGCCACATAGCCGGCGTCCCCGGCGGTGCCGATGTTGAGGGAACTGCCGCCGGCACCGCCGCTGCCGCCGACCGAACTCGCACTGGCGGCCTCTTTGGCGCTGACGCCGACCCCGACGCTGAAACCGCCCACACCGCCGCCGCCACCGACCGACTGCGCGAAGATCCCGTTGGAACCGTTGCCCGTCGTGACCACCGAATAGCCGCTCGCCCCGGCCGACGCCTCGACGCTGACCTG
>JARRQJ010000057.1:0-25832 GCA_037381915.1 Gammaproteobacteria bacterium
GGGCGACACAGCGCGCGGCACAGCGGGGAAAGCGCCTTGCCCGCGTTGGTGTCCGGCACCTCCAGGAACACATCCGAGATCGGCGCCTTCAAAGCACGCGCCTGCTCGAGCAAGGGCGTTACGCGATCCACCGCCGGCAAGTGCTTGCAGTGGGATGTCAGCACGAACCATTGCCGAGCGAAGATCACGTCGCGGAACCGCAATTGCCCATGGAGTTCCGGAGCGGCGTGCGCCTCGTGGGGATGAAAGACCACAAAGGCCGACGCGTCCTTCGCCTGGCAATAACCGCTGACGCCCCGCGTGACGGCGAGGTCCTGAATCTCGGCGGCGCACTCACCTTCGAAACCCGGGCGGCAATGTAAGAACAGGCTGGACATGATTAATTTCAACATCCTCGCAATGGGTCCTCCCGGCGAACGTCGGGCGACGGCATCCCTGCTTCACCCAAGGGATTGACTTTGCAAGGAAGAATTGTGGCACATTCCGATCGTACACGTGGAATCACCGGCCAGGCTTTTGCGCTATGATAGCGCCATGCCATTGCAATACTTTCACCCCGCGGTCGCGGCGTGGTTCACCCGACAGTTTGCCCAAGCCACCGGTGTGCAAGAGCAAGCGTGGCCGGCCATACGCCGCCACACTCATACTCTGATCGCCGCCCCGACCGGTTCGGGCAAGACCCTGGCGGCCTTCCTCGCCGCCATCGACGAGCTGGTCCGCGAAGGGCTCGCCTCCCCCCTCCCGGACGAGACGCGGGTACTGTACGTATCGCCCCTCAAGGCCCTGTCCAACGACATCCATAAGAATCTCGAACTCCCGCTCGCCGGCATCCGCGACGAGTTGTTGATGCAAGGCATGGCCGACGTGGCCATCCGCGCCCAGGTGCGTACCGGGGATACGCCACAGGGCGAACGCGAGCGCATGCGCCGCCAGCCGCCGCATATTCTGGTCACTACCCCGGAATCTCTATACATATTACTCAGCTCCGACTCCGGACGGCGCATGTTGGCCACGGTGCGCAGCGTGCTCGTCGACGAAATCCATGCCGTGGCCGGCAACAAGCGCGGCGCCCATTTGACCCTGTCCCTGGAGCGGCTCGCCGCCCTGTGCCGCGAACACCATGGTCGCGCGCCAGTGCGTATCGGCCTGTCAGCGACCCAGAAACCCATCGAGGACATGGCGCACTTTCTCACCGGCAAGCCCGTTAAGAGTGGCGCGACCCCTCTTCCCCGGGGAGAAGGACAGGGTGAGGGTGTTTCTATCGGCAATCCATTATCAGTCCCCCTCACCCCTGTCGCTTCACGAAAGGGGGATTTATTTGATCCCCCCGTAGATGAAGGCCACTGCACCATCATCGACACCGGTCACGTGCGCGACCGCGATCTCGCCATCGAGGTACCCGGCTCGCCGCTGGAGGCGGTAATGGCCAACGAGGTGTGGACGGAGATCTACGACCGCCTGGAACAATTGATCCATGAACACCGCACTACCCTGATCTTCGTCAATACCCGCCGCCTGGCGGAACGGGCGGCGCGTTTTCTCGCCGAACGGCTCGGCGAACAATTGGTCACCGCTCATCATGGCAGCCTGTCGCGCGAACACCGCCTCGACGCGGAACAGCGCCTGAAAGCCGGCAAACTGCGCGCCCTGGTGGCCACCGCCTCGCTGGAACTGGGCATCGATATCGGCGATATCGATCTAGTCTGTCAATTGGGTTCGCCGCGCGCCATCGCCGCCTTTCTGCAGCGGGTGGGCCGCGCCGGCCACGCCGTGGGCGCCGTACCCAAGGGCCGCCTGTTTCCTTTGTCCCAGGATGATCTGGTGGAATGTGCCGCCCTGCTCGACGCGGTGCGGCGCGGGGAACTGGACCGCATTCCCATCCCGCAACAGCCGCTGGACGTCCTGGCCCAGCAGATCGTCGCCGAGGTGGCGAGCCGTGAATGGGAGGAGCGGGCGCTCTACGACACATTGCGCCGCGCCTGGTCTTATCGTGATCTGTCCCCCGAAACATTTACCGCAGTCGTGCGCATGCTCGCCGACGGCTTCTCCACCCGACGCGGCCGGCGCGGCGCCTATCTGCATCGCGATGCGGTCAACGGCCTGTTGCGCGGCCGCCGCGGAGCGCGCCTGGTGGCGGTGACCAACGGCGGCGCCATTCCCGATCAATTCGATTATGACGTGATCCTGCAACCGGAAGGCTTGTTCATCGGCAGCCTCAACGAGGATTTCGCCTTCGAAAGTCTGCCCGGCGACATCTTCCAATTGGGGAATACTTCCTATCGCATCCTCAAGATCGAACAGGGAAGGGTGTACGTGGAAGACGCCCGCGGCCAACCCCCCAACCTGCCCTTCTGGCTGGGCGAAGCACCGGGACGCAGCAACGAGTTGTCTGGCGCGGTGTCGCGCCTGCGCGAAAGCGTCGCCGCGAAACTACTGGATGGCATGGCCGCGACCCGTGATTGGCTATGCGCTGAATTACCCCTGCCGTCCGCCGCCGCCCGACAGCTGACCGAATATCTCGCCGCCGCGCAGGCGGCTCTGGGTGTGATGCCGACGCAACATACTGTGGTGCTGGAGCGCTTCTTCGACGAAACCGGCGATATGCATCTGGTGATCCACGCGCCCTTCGGTGCGCGCGTCAACCGCGCCTGGGGTCTGGCCCTGCGCAAGCGCTTTTGCCGCAAGTTCAATTTCGAACTGCAGGCGGCGGCGCTGGAGGACAGCATCGTATTGTCACTGGGCCCGACTCACAGCTTTCCGCTTGCCGAAGTGGGCGACTACCTGAAGGCGGCGACGGTGCGCACCGTGTTGATCCAGGCGCTGCTTGCCGCGCCCATGTTCGAGACCCGGTGGCGTTGGAACGCCAACATCGCCCTGGCGGTGCTGCGCAACCGCAACGGCAAACGCATCCCGGCGCAATGGCAACGGTCGGCGGCGCAGGATCTGGTGGCGGTGATCTTTCCCGACCAGCTCGCCTGCTTGGAGAACATCGCCGGCGACCGCGAAGTGCCTGATCATCCCCTGGTCGACCAAACCCTCCACGACTGTTTATATGAGGCCATGGACATCGAAGGGCTGGAGCGCCTGTTACGCGGTATGGAAACGGGCGAAGTGGAACTCGTCGCCCGCGACCTCGCTGCGCCGTCACCGCTATCCCAGGCCATCCTCACCGCCAAGCCTTACGCCTTTCTCGATGATGCCCCCGCGGAGGAGCGCCGCACCCTGGCCGTACAGCAGCGGCGCTTGCTCGCCCCCCAGGACGCTGCGGAACTGGGACGGCTCGATGCCATGGCCATCGCCCAAGCGCGTGCCGAGGCCTGGCCGGAGGCGCGCACCCCCGACGAATTGCACGATGCCCTCAACGTACTCGGCTTCCTCACTGCCCGGGAAGGTGAATGCGAGGCCACGGTGCCGGAATGGCCGCTGCTGTTGCAGTCGTTGACCGGGCAAGGTCGCGCCACGGTGCTGACCACGCCGCAGGGCGAAAGACTGTGGGTGGCCGCGGAGCGGCTGGCGGAACTGCTGGCGTTGTTTCCCGATGCGGCACTGGCGCCGGCGCTGCCACCCCTGCATGAGTCGGGCACCTGGAAGGCGGAAGACGCGTTGCGCGAAATCGTCCGCAGCCGTCTGGAAGGATTGGGCCCGGTCACCGCGCAACAACTCGCTGCTCCTTTGGGAGTGGAAATTTCCCGAGTCAATGCAGCGCTCTCCGCGTTGGAACAGGAAGGCTATGCATTGCAGGGACAATTCACCGGCACCGCGCAAGGGTCAATGACAAGAAGCTCCACGCCATCCCCTGAACCCCTCACCCCTGCCCGGCTCCGCCCCCCTCGCTACGCTCTCCCCAAAGGGAGAGGGGAATCGTTGTTGCCTTCGCCAATAAAAGAAAATCAACCGGAGTGGTGCGAGCGCGGCCTGTTGGCGCGCATCCATCGCTACACCCTGCAGCAGCTGCGCCGCGAGATCGAGGCGGTAAGCCCCGCCGACTTCATGCGCTTCCTGCTGCGCTGGCAACATCTGGGCGAGGCGCGGGGAGAAGGCCCAGAGGCCCTGGCGGCGGTGCTGCTGCAACTGGAGGGTTATCCCCTCCCCGCCGCGGCCTGGGAGAAAGATATCCTGCCGGCGCGAGTGGAGATGTATCTGTCGCACATGCTGGACGGCCTGTGCAGCGCCGGCCGCTTTACCTGGCTGCGCCTCAACCCGCCCAAGGATAAAGCCGGCGGTGACCGCCGCAAGACGGCACCGGTGCGCATGACGCCCATCGCCATATTGCCGCGCCGCGACGCGGCCTGCTGGCATCGGGTCGAAAGCACCGAAACGGAGGGCCGCGAGGCCTTATCGGCGGCGGCTCGCAAGATCATGGGCCTGCTGCGACAGTATGGCGCCTCGTTCTTCTTCGACCTGGTGCAGTCCAGCGGTCTCTTGCGCACCCAAGTGGAACAGGCGTTGGCTGAATTGGCGGCATGGGGTTTGATCACGTCGGACAGCTTCGCGGGCTTGCGCGCGCTGATCACGCCGGCGTCACACCGCGCCGGCTACGGCCGTCATTCCCGCCGCCGCAAAGGTACGGAGAGCCTGGACGAGGCGGGTCGCTGGGAGTTGTTGCGCCGCCCCCCTCTTCCGTCCGAGCGGGAAAACCCTCGTTCTGAGCATATTGCCAGGGTCCTGCTGCGCCGTTATGGCGTAGTGTTCCGCAAGCTGCTGGAACGGGAAAGCAATCTACCACCCTGGCGGGAACTGTTATATGTGTACCGGCGCCTGGAGGCGCGGGGCGAAGTACGCGGCGGCCGTTTCGTTCAGGGGTTCAGTGGCGAACAGTTCGCCTTGCCCGAAGCGGTAGCCACGCTGCGCAACACCCGCAAGCGTCCTGAGCGAGACGAATACCTCGTCCTCTCCGCCGCCGATCCTTTGAATTTCGCGGGCATCCTCACCCCCGGCGCGCGTGTCCCCGCCCTCCCCGGCAACCGCATCCTGTTTCGCGACGGCGTGCCAGTGGCGGCGCGCAGCGGCGGCGAGGTCGAAGCCCTGCAGGGATTGAGCGGTGATGAATACAGGCAGGCGCGCGAACGCCTGCTGGGCAAACACCCCGTCACGCCCCCGGCCGCAAAAATGGCGTTGTAAGATCGTCCGGCCCACCGTTGTCCGGACACAAGCCGCTGCGCACGCTGTCGGCGAAACGGCGGGGTGCAATGCGCTGGATTTCACCTCATGGGAATGGACGATCAGATTCGCAGCGCCAACCGCGACCACATTAGCAGGCCGACCGCCAACAGCGCGGATATGAGCATACCGCTCCCCAGCACCACCCAGGACATCCACATGGGGTGATTCAGCCAGAATCGTGGCGCCGGTGTGAACAACAATCCCCATTCTTTTCCCAGGGCGTCCAAAGGCGTCCTGAGACGCAGCCCAGCGATGGCGTCCGTTGCATGGCTCTGCGAGATCTGGATGCCATGATCATTACTGGAAGCCGATGAGTGAAAATAATGCCGCTCTCTCCCGTCGTCCGGATCCCAGTCATAGACAACGCTGATATTCAGACCCAGCACCGCGCTTTCCCTTAACCCCTCCTCGATAAGGTCACCCATGCGGAGCAGCTGCAGTACAAATCCTTCCAAACCCGCACGGCGCCCCGCCACGGTTTCCAGATTAGCCCCTTGTTGATAGATCGCCCGTGCCAGCAACACGCCGTTTCCCATGCTGTCACCGACCTGCAAATTCAAGTGAACCGGAGGGGAAACCGTCAGCTGTCCCGTATCGCGCGCCTTTTCCAGAAAATCGCGAGTGTTATCATCGGCCATCAAATCGGCCCCCAGCAAATCCTCATTAGGCTGAAGGGGCTGAAGATAGTAGACGGGAAAGTAATCCGTCGTAGAGACCGCCGCCGGCGCATCCCCGCCGCTGAGGTCACGAATTCTGAAATTCGCCAGTCCCAGTTGTGCCGCCCGTCCTTCAAACGCGGCACGTTCGGCGGCGCCGACCCGTGGCGCCCACATCAAAGCCTGAATATCTTTATGGCTCTCCAGCAAAGTCTTGGCGAACATGTCAAACTGCAACCGGTCCACGCGCTGTGATACATCAAATAATCCGGCGAGGACATTGGTCACATCCAAATGACGGTTCAATTCGTTGGCCACGGCGGCGGCATGGCTGGCCGACAGCACATCAAAATCAGTATGGAGATAACCCCTCTCCCAGGCCCTGACCGACCGAAAGGCAACAACCGACAAAATCGTGCCGATGACAAGAATCATCCAGCACAGAAACAAACGAAATCGATATGCTTTAACTGTCCCGGCACTTTGGTTATGCTTCCGTTCCCCGACCACCATACTTGTGTACCTCTCCATAGGACGAACATGACAGGGATATGCAGCCACATACTGCGGCCGGATTCGATTCTACAAGGAATGGGCGCAATCCTGCGCCTGAACGCGAGTCATCGCCATTATGCCATTGATCGCTGGAGATGGCGTACTCGACAGCCCGATTTCAGTTTTGCTTAATCCGAACTGGCGAATTGATCTCTCCCGGGACGAGAGTGGCGAAAAATGTTACGTCTACGGAAGAAGGCGATTCTTTTTCCTATAATTGATGATGCATATCCGGCTTGGCGGGCGGATAGGACAGAAGCGGCCGACGGCAAGATACCCCTACGTGTGGCATGCATAAAGACGGTTCATGTGGCGCATCTGTTGCCATGTGACTACAGTCACCACGGCGCGGGCAAGTACAACGCTTCTTAACGACGATGCCGGAGGGACACCGGGATGGACACCAGCGAGCTCCTGCAATCCACTAGGGATCTGATTACTACGTTCGGCTTGAAGATCATCGCAGCCGTCGCCATTCTCATTATCGGCCGGTGGATCGCCAAAGCCTTGACCGGCCTGACCCGCCGCGCCATGGACAAGGCCAAGCTTGACACGATGCTGGCAAGGTTCATCGGCAATCTCGTCTACGCCGCATTGCTGGCCTTCGTCGTGCTCGCGGCCATCAATCAACTCGGCGTACAAACTACCTCATTCATAGCGGTGATCGGTGCCGCCGGCCTGGCGATCGGCCTGGCGCTGCAAGGCTCACTGGCCAATCTCGCCGCCGGCGTGCTGATCATTCTTTTTCGACCCTACAGGGTCAGCGATTACATCGAAGGCGGTGGTGTCGCCGGAACGGTGGAAGAGGTGCAGATCTTCACCACCGTATTAAAGACACCGGACAACAAGACGATCATTATACCCAACGCTCAGATCATGGGTGGCACCATTACCAATTACTCCGCCAGAACCGAGCGGCGCATCGATCTGGTGATGGGCGTCGGCTATGACGCCGATCTGGATAAGACCCGCCGTATTTTGATGGATATCCTCGGAGACGACCAACGGATCCTCAAAGATCCGGCGCCGTTGATAGGCGTCGTCGAGCTGGCCGAGAGCAGCGTCAATTTCGTCGTGCGCCCCTGGGTCAAGACCGCGGATTACTGGCCGGTGTACTTCGATCTCAACGAGCGCATCAAAAAGCGTTTTGACGAAGAGGGCATCACCATCCCGTTCCCGCAACGGGACGTCCATATTTATGAGCATAAACCCTGATAAATCCCGCCAGGATCCCGCTCAGGTATCAGCGTTGCCCACCGATCACGACTGGCAATTGTCGTCACCTCGAATTAGTATATGCCCACCTTGTCACCCGGCCAAAAAGTTTATCGTTTTAATATGCTATTTCTACGAGGACTACCCAGTCCGGCGCAACCATCCGCCGCAAGCGTGCCGAGCACGTCGGAATGAATAACGTCATCGCCACCACCACGCAGGTCTTGCTCGCTAGCCTGACAGACAGCGTGCGCGACGACTCCCCCTATCCCCATTGGCTGCTGCAACGCTGCCTGCCCGAGGAGGTGGTCGATGCCGTCGCCGGCCTGCCCATTCCCCCGGCGCACATCGACGACACTCAGGGTAGGCGGGAGACGCATAACGACAGCCGCGTCCATTTCGGCCTGCGATACCGCCGCGGCCATGCGGTGATGGACACGCTGGCCCGCGTCTTCCAATCAGCGGCGGTGACGGACGCGCTGCGGGCCACCACCGGCGCAAGCCTGAGCGGCACTTCACTGCGGATTGAGTACTGCCAGGATACCGACGGTTTCTGGCTGGAACCGCACACCGACATCGGCGTCAAGAAATTCACCATGCTGATCTATCTCAATCGCGAACCCCAAGGCAGCGACTGGGGGACTGACATCTATGCCGACCGCGATACTCACATGGGTCGCGCTCCGGCGGGAGCCAACAGAGGCCTGATCTTCGTCCCCAGTGACCAGACCTGGCACGGCTTCGAAAAGCGGCCCATGAACGGCGTGCGCAAATCCCTCATCATCAATTACGTCGGGCCGGAATGGCGCAACCGCCATGAACTGTGCTTTCCCGAGGATGTCATAGGCTAAGACGGCAGTACTTTTAAAGCCTTGGCTGGTGGCCCACCGCCAGCGGGGCGACCTCGACTTCATAAACCAGGGTATTCAACCAAGTGACGACGAGCAGCTCGAAGCCGGTGGCGGAAATCGCGCCCATGCGTACGCTCATTGGGGTCCAATCACGGTTATCCATGTCGAAACCGCTTAGACCGACATGTACGATAGCCACATTGGCCAAGGGGACGTCAACGTCCACCCGTGTCTTGAATAATATGCTGGGCCGCTCGGGATGATCCCCATCCGGAGGCCGCCCAAGCTGTCATCCGGGAGTGTATCGACCGAATTCGACGATTGCCGCACTCATCTTCAATGGCACCAGGACGCTACCGTTGACTTCACCCGGCATGGCTCTCTCCGTAGTGGTCACTCCTACGATTCGTCAATCAATATGTGCGCCAATCCGATCGAGCAAATCGCACGCACATATATCGCGAGGAATGCCCGAATCGCCCGTACCCGAGGAGGAAGCGGCGTCGCGACCCGCAGCCAAACGGTGCCCCCGCACGATGCTCGAAGGGATCTCGGACTCCGATCGGAAGACATGTGCCCTGAGAAATGCCGCATAGTCATCTCCCGGTGTATTTCTTCCTTATATGGGACTAGCATAGAAGACCAGCGCCGCGCCTAACGAATCAGCATGCCCTATGTCTGAACAGCCTGAAAAGAAAACGCCGCCGAAGTCGCCCGTTACTTGGCTGTCCTATGCCTTGATCGGGATCCTGCTGCTGTTCGTCTATCTGGCCTTTAAGCCGGGAGGTATGTGGGGGGAAGCCATCTACCATATGCCCTACAGCACCTTCAAGGGGGAGATCGCCGCCGGAAATGTCAAGGAAGTCGTGCTGCGCGGCAAGGTGGTGGAGGGGAATTTGAGTAAGCGGATACCATCGGAACCCGCCGGCATTAAGGGCACCCAGTTCCGCACGCGGGTCCCGGACTTCGGCGACGACACTCTGCTGCCCGCCCTGCAAAAACATGGGGTTAAGGTCACCGTAGCCGCGCCATCGGGCGGCGGGTGGAGCGCGCTGCTGATCGGCATCCTGCCGTGGTTGCTCATGATCTTCCTGTTTTATTGGTTGCTGCAGCGCGCGGCGCGCGGCGTCGGCGACCGCTTCGGCGGCCCCGGCGAATTGAAGAAATTTCTGGAATCTCCGGCCAAGCAGGCCACTGTCCCCCAGGTGAGCTTTGATGACGTGGCCGGCCAGGACAACGCCAAGCAGGATGTCTCTGAATTGGTGGCCTTTCTCAAACACCCCGACACCTTTCGCCAGCTGGGCGCCGAGGTACCCCGCGGCGTGTTGCTCATGGGCCCGCCGGGTACCGGCAAGACGCTGCTGGCCCGCGCCCTGGCCGGCGAGGCCGGGGTGCCGTTCTTCTCCATCTCCGGCTCCGAGTTTATCGAGGTGTTCGTCGGCGTGGGTGCATCGCGGGTACGTAACCTGTTCGCCGCCGCCAAGAAAAATGCACCCAGTATCATCTTCGTCGATGAACTGGACAGCGTGGGCCGCACCCGCGGTACCGGCCTGGGTGGCGGCCACGACGAACGGGAACAGACCCTCAATCAGATTCTCGCGGAAATGGACGGTTTCGAAGGACACGAGGCGGTGATCGTCCTGGCCGCCACCAATCGCCCCGACGTGCTCGATCCCGCTTTACTGCGGCCGGGACGCTTCGACCGCCACGTCACCCTCGATCTCCCCGACCGCAAGGATCGCGTCGCCCTGCTCCAAATCCACAGCCGCAACGTCCCGCTGGCCGCCGACGTGGATATGGAAAAGCTTGCCTCCGGCACTCCAGGGTTTTCCGGCGCGGATGTCAAGAATCTCATCAACGAGGCGGCCATGCTGGCGGCACGGGAAAACGTCAAGCAAGTCACCATGCGCTTTTTTGACGAGGCGCGGGACAAATTGCTGCTGGGCAGTGTACGGACTCTGGCCATCCAACCGGACGAGCGCCACCGCCTCGCCGTGCACGAGTCGGGTCACACCCTCGCCGCTTATTTCCTGCCTCATAGTGACCCGCTCTACAAGGTGAGCATCATTCCCCGCGGCCGCGCCCTGGGCGGCACGCAGCAACTGCCAGATAAGGAGCGTCACACCTATCCCGAGGAATATTTGAAGGACCGGCTGGTGGTTATGCTGGGCGGCCGCGCCGCGGAAAAGTCACTGTTGGGTAGCGTCAGTTCCGGGGCCGATGACGACATCCGCCAGGCCACCGCCCTGGCACGGGCCATGGTAGGTCGCTGGGGCATGTCGGAAGACATCGGTCCGGTGGACATGCGCGAGAGCGAGGAACACCCCTTTCTCGGCCGGGAGATCGCCCAGCCGCGTCACTTCAGCGAACACTCCGCGGAGGTCGTGGATCGCGCGGTGCAGTCCCTGCTCCTGGACGCGGAGGAACGGGCGGCCACACTGATCAATCAGCATCGCTCAAAGCTGGAGCGGCTGATTGCCACACTCGAGGCCAGAGAGACCCTGCAGCGCGAAGATATCGAGGCCTGCCTTACCGAGCAAGGCAGTTCCTCGCCACTCGGCGTCGTACACGGCAAATAGGAATGGCATATAATCCCCTGTCCGGAAGTGTCGGCGATACTCCGAGATTCCCCGTCCATGGCCTATAGATTGACGCCCGTCCACCGTGCCGCCCCGGTTCATAACGTCGACGTCGCGCGGCGGTTTTATGGGGGAGGTGATGGGGTTCGGCGAGGGCCGTTGCGCCGCGACCTAGATGGACTTCAACTTCTACGGCCACCAACTCGTCATCCACCTGCACCCGGGCATGGACGTCAATCGCCGGCAAAAACCGTTCAGTACGGTTGATGGTCACGATGTGCCCCTGCCGCATTACGGCGTGGTATCGGAATGGGATGACAGGGAGGCGCTCGCCGCGCGTCCCGCCCGGCGGAAACTTGAATTTATCGTCGAAGCCCACATTCGTTTCCAGGGCCAAGTCGGAGAACAGGCCACGATGTTCTTGCTCGACCCCTCGGGCAATGCGCTGGAATTCAAGGCATTCAAAGACGTGGGACAGCTGTTCGCGAAATAACGCGATCACGGCCGCTTCGTTCCGAATATTTGTCTCGACTGCCTGCCTCCGCCCCCGATTCCCGGCAGGCACATGAACCGTGCGGTTCAGCTATACCGGCTATAGTCCCGCATGATGAATACGGTAACCGCACTCGCTCCCCGCGAGCGTCATTGATGCTGGCAAGCGCCGCCGCTTGGTGTCATGATATGAAAATGCGTTTAGTATTCTTCGTCACCGCAGCATTGCTCTCGGCAGCGGCGCTCGCCGACAGCTATACGTCGCCTTCGGGTTATCTGGAAATCATCGGATACCGACTCCAGCGCACACAACATGATGGCAAAATCGATATCTCGGTGTCGGGCAGCGCCATGGCCCTGGCGGATTGCGACGGCGCGATCATGCTGTTCGATGTCCTGGATCGTAATGGCAACCAAGTCGGAACCTACAAGATCACCCACGGCGAGTTCTTTCGCCACGACGGTTGGGCGCTCGGCCCCGGCAAGTTCACGCCCTCGGGGGCCGACCCGCAACAGGCCGCGATCGCCGCCGATCATATCGCCGTCCGCGAGGTCGAGTGCACCAAACGCCGCTGAGGCGGCGCTCTTCGGACTACGCCGCTATTTTCGCCTTATGCGGAGAGAATTCCATCGAAACACTGTTTCGGCGCCGATACCAGATTCTGGGGAACGCCCGACCCCGTTAAACGGCACGTGCGATTCTTGCTGACTATGCCTGGGACGGTGCGGCGAATAGCCGCAGGCCGTCGAGGTAGCGCGCCCCCTTCTCCGCCTGTTCGGCAAGGCGCCGCATGTCGCTGCACACATCGAGTTGCGCAACGACACGGCGCACCGGAAGCTGGCCCGCGGCACCGCCGCGCAGCAGATGCGTCTTGAGCCGCTGGTATTCGCCCTCGAGTTCCTGCAACTGTGCGGCGCTCTTCTCCAGCGAAAACTCCGTATTGCGCACATCCGCCGTATCAAGCAATTTGACCACCACGGCTTTGAAATCAGCGACGGCGGCGGCCAGATCGGCGGCCACGATCGGTTCACCGGCGCTTTGGGCGGCGGCGATGCGACGCGCCAATTCCACCGCCTCGGTGTAATAACGCGACACGCGCAGCGCATTGGGCAGGACCTCGTCAAGCTCGGCGGGCAGACTGCTGCGCTGCATCAGCGTAGTGAATTCACCCACCGCCTCCACCAAGCTGTCCAAGACCCGGCTGTCGGCCTCCAAACGCGGATCCACCGTCGTCTCGGTGTTCATCGCGCTCTTGGCGATGCGCAGTGCGATGCCGCCCATGCGCTCCAGTTCCATGGCCAAGGCATGGATGGCGAGGAAAGGGGTCGTGACGATATTACGGTCGAGAAAGCGGGGTTGCGCTTCGTCTTCCTCACGGCTGCGAAAGCGCCGTTCGAGGAAATCCACCAACCTAGTGCTGACCGGCCACATCAATGACACGCCCAGGACATTGAAGACGGTATGAAACAGCGCCAGGTCGACGGCCGGCGCCCCGCTCGATCCAAGCACACCTTCGAACCCCTTCAATATCCACAGCAAAAGCGGCAGCAGCACGAAGGCCGCCAGCGCCGTAATGATGTTGAATGCGACATGGGCGGCGGCGACGCGACGCGCGTTGGGCGTGGCGCCAAGCGCCGCCAATACCGCCTCGACGTGGTGCCTATATTGGTGCCGATCACCATAGCCGCCGCGGCGGCCACCGGCAGCGCACCGCCGGCGGCGGCGGTGAGTGTGATCGCCATGGCCGCACTGGACGATTGCATCAACACCGTGATCAGCACGCCGGCGACAAATGCCAGCGCCAACCCGCCCGCGCCGCCGTTCAGCGCCGCGCCCAGCGGCACATGCTGGCTCAGACCGGCGAAGGCCAGGCGCAGAAAATCGATGCCCACGAAAAACAGCCCGAAGCCTGCCAGCGCCGTCCCGCTCGCGGCACGCCGCGTTCCCCCGCCACTGATACGCAGCAGCATGCCGATGCCGATGAGGGGCAAGGCGAAGACCTTGATGTCGAACTGCAAGCCGACGAACGCGACCAGCCAACCAGTCACGGTGGTGCCGATGTTGCTGCCGTAGATCACGCGCACCGCCCGTTGCAGGCTGATCAGACCCGCGTTGACAAAACCGATTGTCGCCACCGTGACGGCGCTGGAGGATTGCACCAAGGAAGTAATGAACACCCCGGACAGCAAACCGCGCAACGGCGTGCCGGTCCAGTGCGAGAGTATGATGCGCAGGGCGTGACCGCCGGCAAGCTTGAGACCTTCGGAGAGCAGCCACATTCCCATGAGGAACAATCCCATGCCACCCAACAGGTTTTCCATCAACGCCAAACTCATTGTCGCATTCCGTCACATCGGATCTGATCGACCAGTTACCGTGGCTAGCATATCACGGCATATAAGCGGCCCGACGGCGCGGCGGTTTCTGGCCGAACCCTTCCGCGTCGAGCGCTGTCTCAGGCGCTGATCTTGAGGTTTGGCGGTAGGTGGGCTGGGCATGTACTTCTGCAGATATTCCTAGATATGCGCGCCCACGATTCGTTCTCCCACGCAGGCAACGCACAAGTCACGTTCAATCTACAGATATTCCTGTACATAAAGGATATCGTTGTTCTGGCAATATACGGCGAAGTCGGATCGGGACTCTATCAGATGAACGCCGCGCCTCATGGCATTTCGAACCTCTTTGGCCACGAACGGATGGGTGAAATCATCCAGCACCTGATCAATGGAACTGGGGGTCGCGGGTAGAATGGCGGAATGCGGCACGTGTTGCGGACACAGTGCCCAGAAGGCCCGCGTCATCTCGATCTTGTCGTGCCCGAGGCGATAGCTGCCAAGGCTGGGGAAAATGTGCGTTTGCAGGTCGTAGACCAGACGGTTGACCTGCCGGTATTCCGGAAACAACAGCCAGTCCGCCTGCGGGATCTCGTCCTTTCCTTATGGCGGAACATCGGCTCCGGTTTAATATAACGCGTATCGGGAATGTCCAGACGGCGCAAGGGATCAAACGTGATCAGCCGCATCCACGACTGCTTAACCTCACTGAAAAAGCGCCGCTGCTTGCAGGGCGCCTTATCCTTCTCAAGGCCGTAGTCTGAAAGCATAACCTCGCCCCGCATCCGCCATCGAGCCCCGGATCCAAGCGACCAAGGATTGCGGAAGCGCACGGCGGGAACCGTGTCCGGTAACCGCGGCATCCGATACTAGAGGCTGATCATCCCCCCAACCTCCAATATCTCGCCATCCACAGTGAGCATGCCCTTGTTATCCGCGTCTTTCGCCACCTTGTCTTTCTTCATTCTGAAAAAGATATTGGCGGAAACGCTGACACGCAGGCCGTCATCACCCTGAACCGCGGTATGGTTTGGCTGGACCTCGTGCATCAACCAAGAAGGGAACATTACGCATCTGCCCGGGATAGGCTCATAGACCACTTCGTTTAACATTTCTCGGGGTCTTGGCTGGTCGGCGGCAAAGGGCGGCGTCAATACAGTGGCTTGGGCGCGTGGGTCAAAAAAGCAGATCTTGCCGCACCCGGGCGGTGCCTGCAGATAATAGGCAAGACTTAATATGCAGTTTGCGTGGTTGTGGTTCTTATTAGCCGCGCCATATGGCGACACATTGGCCCACATGTTCACGATGATGGGTTCCGCGCTCTCATCAAACCCCATGCGTTTGGCAACCACCGCCGCCTGACGAAGGAATTGCTGTCCCATCGGGATAAATTGGGGGCGAGTGTGCATATCCACGGCGCTGTGCCAGCCCTTGTCGTTGGAGCGCTGAACGCCGCTTTGGTCTTCATCCCGCCATTTAAAAATTTCCGT
Organism: Gammaproteobacteria bacterium; assembly: GCA_037381915.1. Lineage (GTDB taxonomy): Bacteria > Pseudomonadota > Gammaproteobacteria > DRLM01 > DRLM01 > JARRQJ01. The sequence continues at coordinate 15,339 of JARRQJ010000057.1, forward strand.
GAGCCAGATTTTATTTTGTTCTTTGTAGTTTTTAATATCCATCATGCTGATGATGGTAGGGAACCAGACTTCGTGGAAAACATTCCCCCTGGCCTCTTCCGGGATGAGCTCTGCAACATCGGCATATCTCTCTTCGGACCTCGCTCTTTGAATGTTTTCCAATGGATTATCCGAAGGGTGAGACATAATTCCTCCTAAACAGTTGCAAAGTTGCTTTACATATCGGGCCCCCTGCTTACCGCCTTTACGCGACCCGCGATCATTACAAATGACCGGCACGTTGTGCGGCGTCCCTGGCCGCTCCTTTGCCCTCGCTCGGTTGGCAATGAGCGCAGGGCCATGCGTCCCTTCCTCAATCACCCCGCCATACGCTTCGCCGGAATCCCTGGCTCCGCTTGACGCCGAAACTGCGTCTCCATGATTAGGGAGATATGCATTATGGCTATGCTGGCACACGGCCACGGCCTGAACCGCCTACATTGGATAACACTCCACCTGAACGACGGATGAATGAAGGCACACCCGGCAGACGGGATTAGCCAATCGGAACAGCAAAAAAACGGCTGGACAATGCTGGCCGCCGCTGTTGACGCGTATCGGCATCAACAACGCATGAAGTCTTACCTCCATGTTACAAAGTGAAGACGGACGCGCTCACCGCCCTGGATTCCCCTTTTAGCCGGATAAGGGCCGAGTTCGCATCAACCGCCATTTTCACCGCGCACCCCCCAAAACTGGTATCTTAGTCGGATATCACATAACTCAGAGACAACCGGCGATCAAAGACTAACCTTATATATAAGGTCAACATTGAGGAATTACCCATGGCAATAAATACCCTCCAGCGGCACCCGGCGAAATGGCTCTCGGTAGTTTCCGCATTCGGCTGCTCGGCTGTTCTCCTGTTTGCGCCGGCTCACGGCGCCGATCTCCCGGCGCAAATGCAATCCGCCGTCGATCAGGGCAAAGAGATTTTTATGCATCCCTCTTTCGGGGGGAACGGCAAGGCCTGTAACAGTTGCCACCATGACGGCGGTACGGGCCCTGGCGCCTTGCCCGATGGTACGCCGCTTCCCAGTCTGAGCAATGCCGCCGCCATCTTCCCGCGCTTCAATAGGAAGAAAAAACTGGTAACGATTCAGGACCAGATACACAATTGCGTTGCTGGTGCCATTAAGGGAACCCCGCCCGCCTATGACAGCGACAAGATGAGGTACTTGGTGGTCTATCTCACCTCGCTGTCCCAGGGTAAGGCTGTCGACATGGGGGGCAAACCACGGTAACACTGCGCGAAGCAGCCCGTATCGCCGTCCCAGTTGTCAGGGAAGATCCGTGCGAGTCCTCGCCACGGCAGGGTATTACCCTTTGTCAGACCGTCCTCACCGGATCCCACACCCGCGTGGCGACGGCCCCTAGAAGCTGTATACCAGGGTTACCGCCGTTTCCGTATCCAGCTTGGTGACGCCGGCGGGTACCTTGGTACTATACTTGGCGGTAAAAGAAATTTTGGAGGCCAGATTGCCGACGACGTGGGTCTTCAACGCGGTCACCGACTTCGTGACCACAGACTTCTCGCCGATATCGGATGACAGATCCTCGCTGAAGGTTGAAGTATCGCTGATCTTCCATCCCAGGCCGCCTGCCAGACGAATCAAACCCTCGTTCTGATTTTCACCCGTCGCGCTAAGCTTGCTCTGCCGAAAACCGAGACCGGCTTCCAAATCCAGGGTCAGGCTATCGCGCTTAATGACGTTGCGCCCATAACCCAGCGTTTCCGTCGTACGATAATCGTAACCGCTGAAGCGGTCGTTTTCGTAGGTCAGTAAGCCGAAAGTGTAACTCTTCTCGGTCAACTTCAGATCGCTCTTGCCCGAGACGAAATAACGCTCGGCGATGGTTCCACCGTCCTCCGAGCTGTTCAATACCTCCGCGTTCAGCGTATGACGCCAGCGGTCGCGGTCATTGACGATCTTCGCTTTGGCGGTGATGCTCCTGGTTTTGGTGTTACCGGTGGTATTCAACACGCCCAGCTCCGCATCCCCCTTCCAAGTGCTCGCGGGGTCGGCCCCAGCTCCGTGGCTGAGCAGTGCGGCCCCGACCAATAATGCAAGCGGAATTGTTCTACGCATAGCCACTCTCCCTCATGCACTGGGCGTCGCCTTGCCGCAAGGCGACGCCCAGTCCTTTCCCTATAAGATCGCGATCCTGCCATGTTCATCACAGTTGCTTGCCGCAAGTCGCCCCTGCCTCGTGATTATACGACAACGTAGATTCATGCATAACAAGCCCGGCCCATGAGCGACCATCGGCTACAAGCTGCGCCCCACTCTGTGATGGTTCAAGCGTATGAGATACTTTTCCAGTTCCACCGCCGCGAACATCAACACCCCGAACGCGGCGATCCGCGCCCAGGCCGCGGCATCGATCGCGGCGGTACCGAACAGGGCCTGAAAGAACGGCGCATAGGTAAACAAGGCCTGGATCACCAGCAGTATGCCTATTGCCATAAGAATATAACGGTTGCCCAATATGGCCCGACGGGACAGTACCGGCGCGTAGAGGTAACGGCAATTGAACAGATAGAAGATCTCCCCCATCACCAGGGTATTGACCGCCACGCTGCGACTCTCCGCGATCGTGGACCCCAGCACCTCCTGCCACAGGAACAGCCCTAAGGCACCACCCATCATCAGCAGGGAAACGAACAAGATGCGCCACACCAGAAAACGCGACAGCAGCGGACTGCGGGGGTCCCGCGGCGGGCGTCTTAGGACGTCCATCTCCGGCCTTTCAAATGACAGGGACAGCGACAGGGTGACGGTGGTAATCATGTTGACCCATAATATCTGCACCGGGGTAATGGGCAATACCATACCCAGCATGATGGCGATCACCATCATGCCCGCCTCGCCGCCGCTGGTGGGCAGAATATAAACGATGGTCTTCTTGATATTGTCGTAGACCGTGCGCCCCTCTTCTACGGCATGGACGATGGAAGCGAAATTGTCGTCCGCCAGCACCATCTCCCCCGCTTCCTTGGCCACCTCAGTACCCTTCATGCCCATCGCTACGCCCACATCGGCGCGCTTCAAGGCAGGTGCGTCATTGACGCCATCGCCGGTCATGGCAACGATCTGATCGTTGGCCTGCAGAGCCGCCACCAGGCGCAACTTGTGTTCGGGGCTGGCACGGGCGAAGACATCCACACTCCTGGCCATGCCACGCAAGGTCTCGTCGTTCATATTTTCCAGTTCGACGCCGGTCAGCGCGGACCGGCCATCGCCGATGCCCAGTTGCGCGCCGATGGCGCGAGCGGTGATGGCATGATCGCCGGTAATCATCTTGACGTGGATCCCGGCGGACTGACATGCGGCCACCGCCGCCACCGCCTCTTCGCGCGGTGGATCGCTGATGCCGAACATGCCCAGCAAGGTGAAGCCATGACCAAGGTCGGTATAGTTGAGCTCGCGTTGCGCCGCATCGACGGGCCGCATGGCCACCGCCAGCAAGCGTTGGCCCAGGCCGGCAACCTCTTCGATCGCGGCGTGCCAATAGTCGAGGTCCAAGGGCCGATCCCGTCCCGCGGCGAGCTGCCGCGTGCACATCTCCAGCACCCGCTCGGGCGCACCCTTGACGTGGATGAACGCATGACCGGTATGGTCGTGGTGCAGCGTCGCCATGAGGCGGTGTTCGGACTCGAAGGGAACAGTGTCGATGCGCGGCAAGGATTCCTGCTCGAAAGCGGGATCCAAGCCGGCCTTCATCGCCAAAGAGATGAGCGCGCCTTCGGTGGGATCACCCTCCACCCGCCATACGCCGCCGCTTTCCAGCAGGCGCGCGTCGTTGCACAACAGACCGGCGCGGGCCAAAGTCGGGATCACGGGATGGTCGGCGAGCATCACTTCCCGGCCGTCGATCGCGAAACCGCCATGGGGCGCGTAACCGGTACCGCCAACCTCGAAACAAAGCTCGGCGGCAATCAAACGCTGCACCGTCATTTCATTGCGGGTTAGGGTACCGGTTTTATCGGTACAGATCGTCGTGACCGCACCCAGGGTCTCTACCGCCGGCAGCCGGCGGATTATGGCATTGCGTTGCGCCATGCGCTGAACACCGATGGCCAACGTGATGGTCAGAATAGCGGGCAAACCCTCCGGAATCGCCGCCACCGCCAAGCCGACCGCCGCGAGAAACATGTCGCCGACACTGTAGTTCCGCAGCAGCAGACCATACGCGAAGGTCGCCGCTGCCAACACCAGAATCACCGCGGTAAGCCAGCGCGCGAAGGTCGCCATTTGCCGCAACAGGGGCGTGGTCAGTTCCTGCACCTGTTCCAGCATGGCGCTGATTCGCCCGATCTCGGTACGGTCACCGGTAGCGACCGCCACTCCCATGCCTTGGCCATACACCACCAAGGTACTGGAATAGGCCATGCATGCGCGGTCGCCGATGGCGGCCGATTCCGCGACGCCTTCCACGCCCTTTTCCACCGCTTCCGATTCACCGGTAAGCGCCGCTTCCTCGATGCGCAGATTCTTGACATTGATCAAACGCAGGTCGGCGGGCACCTTGTCACCCGATTGTATGAAGACGATATCGCCGGGCACCACCTCCTCAGCGGGAATCAATTTGCGCTTGCCGTCGCGCAACACCGCGGCATGCAGGGACAAGAGATGGCGAATGGCATCCAGCGCCCTTTCCGCCTTTCCCTCCTGGATAAAGCCGATCATGGCGTTAATCAGCACCACGCCGATGATCACTGCCGTGTCGAGCCAGTGACCGAGAGCGGCGGTGATCAGCGCCGAAACCAGCAACACATAGATCAGCACGTTGTGGAACTGCAGGAGAAAGCGCGCAAGGGGACCGCGCCGCCGTGGGGGTCTCAGCCGGTTGGGCCCGAAGTCAGCGAACCGCGATTCCGCCGCCGCCTCGGTCAGACCCAGCACACGATCCGTCTTGAGGACACCCAAGGCCTGCCGCGACGAGCAGTGGTGCCAGGAGATGTTTTCATTCAGCGGTTCCATGAAGGCTTACTCGTCATCCCTTGCAACGCTGCCGCACAGTGATCGATGTGGCAGCGAGCAATTACTAGGAACTCACTGCCCAGCGTTCGGTGACCTCCGGCAGATGTCTACTGTGCAGCAGCAGCACAACCTCATCACCGCCCTTGAGCTCCGTATCCTCATCCGCCAGCAGGAAATGGCCATCGCGATAGAGACAAATGGCGCGACTCTGTTCGGGGAGCTTCAGCTCATGCACCGGCCCCTCTTCCTCGGGGCGCACTACAAAGGAAAAGACCCGCGCCTCGTCCTTAATCATGGCCGACAGCTCCAATAGGTCCTGGCCCCTCACCATATCGGCAAGATAACGTCCGATCGTGCGCGCCGGAATGATAGTATCCTTCAAACCCAGTTCAATGCAGATGTGTTCGAATTCGCTGCTCTCGATCTTGGTGACGACGCGCGCAAATCCCAGGGAACGCCCCACCAGGCTGGTAATGATATTGGCCTGATCGTTGCCGGTGAGACAAAACAGGAAATCCGTCTCTTTGGGGTTGGTCTCCTTGAGGATGGCCGGGGTACTGCCGTCGCCATGGACAAACCCGCAATCCAGATGAGTGCTCAATTCATCGATCCGCTGTTTGTCGCTTTCCACGATGACCACCTCGTGACCCCGCTTGACCAGCATGGCAGCGGTCATCACCGCCACGGACCCTGCGCCGACAAATACGATTCTCATAATGACTCCGCCCGTTTGCCAAACCAGGTACCAGGATACAATACAATCAACAACGCCACGATTTCCAAGCGTCCGGCGAGCATATCGACGCACAGCACACCCTTGAGCCACGATGACAGCTCCATATTGGTGATTCCCGTGGATAATCCCACTGTGGCGGTGGCGGACACCACTTCGAACAGGGCGTTGAGGGGGTCATAACCGGCCACGACGAAGGGCAGCCATGACAGCAGGATCACGGCGCCGAATAATGCCATTACTACCAAAGCGCGCAATAAATCATCATCATCCAAGCGGCGGCCGCCCACTTGCGCCTGAATGACGGCGTGGCTGGGCATCGCGATCCGCTGCACCGTCAACTGAAACAATCGGAGTAATACCATCAGGCGCAGGATCTTGACCCCCCCGGCCGTGGAGCCCACGCTGCCGCCGATCGCCATGGAGATGATCATCACCACCTTGGAAGCGGCATCCAGGTCGGCGACGGGCATGGTGGCGAAGCCCGTGGTGGTTTGCGCCGACAAGGCGAAAAAGATTGCGTGCCGCACCGTCTCCCAGCCTCCGCCCCGGGCATGCAGCATCAGTCCGGCCAAGAGCACTCCTACCACCGCCGTCACCGTCAACAAGGTGCGCAGCTCCACGTCACGCCAGGCCTGGCGCCATCCCTGATGATAGGCGCGATAATACATGGGCAGAGAAACCGCGCCGCACAGGCCCAGGCCCATCACCGCAAAACGCACCGGCCACGGGGTAAAACCCGCCACGCTGTTATCGAAAGAGGAAAACCCGCCGGTGGACACCGCTGCCAGAACATGGGTGATCGCGGCGAACCCATCACCCGACAGCCACCACAGCAGCGCGATGCCGGCAATGGTTAAGAACGCGTATACCGCCAACACCCGCCGGGCATGGATGCGGGTGGCGATCGCCAGCGATTCACCGCCCAACTCCGGATCGAGCAAGCGGCGCCTCGCCGCTTCCTGTCCCATCAATAAGGCCACCGACAGCACCACGATACCCAGACCGCCGTACCATTGCATCCAGGCGCGACTGAACAAAAACGTGTGGGGTTTATCCGCCACGGTGGCAAGCGTGGACAGACCAGTGGTGGTTACACCCGATACTGCCTCGAATAAGGCATCGATATAAGGCATGCCCGATGCGGTAAAGGGAAAGGACAGGATCAACGGCGAAATGATGAAGGCCAAACCGGTGATGGCGAGCGCTTCATTGCCCTGGATCTTGTCGGCGGCACGCAATCGCGACGACGGCACGCCGACCGCCAGCAATCCCACTATGATTCCCGCATAGCGCACGCTCAGGGCATATTCGGCGAAATACAATGAGACCAGCAACGGCACCGTGACCAGGGCGCTCATGACCACCGCAAGCTGTCCCAGATACTTTGCTAGCACCGGCAGACGAACGGCGTAACTCAGCGCCTTGAGTTGCTCCATCCCATGGATCCTTAAGTGAGCTCGTGAATGAAGCCATATAGTATGATTTCCCACCGTGGAGGCGCAAAGCGCGCACAGGGGATGATGGCGACTTATTGTGTCCCGACGATAATTGCCTCTCTCTATCCGTCACCGCACCTTATGGATCCGGCGGCGGTCATGCGAGCCATGGCGGCAGTTCTTTGGTCAGCGCCTGTTTCTCCGCCACCGCCGCGCCGGTGAGCGCAAACCCCACCGTCCGACCCCGGGCATCGCGCCACAATGCGCGCGCGCCCTGATCGGTAACCGTAACTTCCCAATCCCCGCCGCTTTCGGGCGGCGGCGGCGACACCACCACCGCATGGGCGGGCGTCTTCACCACCACCGGCATGGCGGGATAGCTAACCGCGGTACGCGTGCCGGACAAGGTCTTGGCGAGGGCGCGCGCCGCCTGCATAATAGGCATGACAAAGGGCAGCACCACTCCTTCCACCTCCGCGCAATCGCCCAAGGCGAACACGTCCGGCGCACTGGATTCTAGATAGCGGTCGACACATATGCCGCGCCGCGCCGCGACGCCCGCTCTCCGCGCCAAATCGAGCTCGGGCTGCAGACCCACGGCCGAGAATACGACGTCCGCCGTGATCGTCGAACCATCCGCAAGGCGCAGGGTATAGGCGTCCTCGCCATGGTCGACGCTCTTCACGCTGGCACCCAGGCGCCAGGTCACGCCGATCGCCGCCAAGGCCTCCCGCAGGAGCCGCCCCGCTTGCGGAGGCAGCAGGCGATCCAAGGGCTCGGCGGCCAGGCCGATTACCGTCACGTCTATACCGGCTACGGCCAGGTCATTGGCGAACTCGCAGCCGATCAGTCCGGAACCGATGATCACGATACGCCGCGCGCGTTCCATGCGCTCGCGAAAGACGGCATAATCCGCCAGATTATTCACTGATAACACCGCATCCGCGGCATCGCCTTCCAAAGCAAGGCGAATCGGCCGGGCCCCCACCGCCAGCACCAGCTTGTCGTACTGCACGGTTTCGCCGCGGGCGATCACGGCATGGCCGGGCACGTCGATGTCCGTCACTTCCGTGCGGCTCCAGATAGTGGCATGCAACTGCTTCGCCATCTGTTCGGCGTTGGCGGTCGCCAGGGCCTGCGCCGTCTTACCCTTGGCCAGAGCGTTGGACAACATCGGCTTGGAATAGAAGTCGCCGTCATCGCGGGTGATGATGTGCAGCGGCGACTCGCGGTCGAGTTTGCGCAATTCCTTGGCCAGGGTATACCCGGCCAGCCCGCTGCCGACAATCACAATGGGAAACACTTGTCCTCCACGTTCTTCATTGAAATAGGCGGCACCAACTATCGCCGTCATGCCATCACTACCATTTCAAAGTCCGCCTTGGCAACCCCGCAATCCGGACATTCCCAATCGGCGGGGACGCCCTTCTGCGCGGTCCCCGGAACTTTGCCTTCCTCCGGGAAACCCAGGTTTTCGTCACAAGCGAATCCACAGACCACACGGCACCACTTCTTCATTCCGTTATTCTTCTGCTGTTCCGCTGCTGTCATGCGCTTATCGACCGGTCACGCCCTAGCCCGTTGCCATGCTTCGCGCCGGGTGGGGCGTTCCTCCATCTCGGTCAAAGCGGACAAACGCTTGACGGCCTTGCTCAACATGGCCGAAGGCATGTTGCACCTCCTGCGCAGCCGTCTCCTCGAAGAGCTGCACGCTCGCCTCGTCGCTACGGGCACGGCGACCCGGGCGAAGTACAGACACTTGATATCGGCCATGGATGCGCCGGCGAAGGTGGCCTCGCAATTCTTGGCGGTATACGAATGTAATTTTCAATAATTATGAGCTATGATCGTAAGCATTAAACACGCACGCGAAATTCAGGGTCCCCGCCCATCCATGTCCTTCACCGCAGGTAGCGCGTCATGACATCTCGCCGCACACTCCCTACGCTGTTTGGCCTGCTGGCGTTGCTCGGCTGCTCCGGCACCGACGCAAATTCGCTGATGGTCGGTCAGCCGGCGCCGCCTTTCACCTTGCACGACCAGGATGGCAAACTTCGCCGCCTGTCCGACTATGCCGGAAAATGGCTGGTGGTCTATTTCTATCCCAAGGACGATACACCGGGTTGCACCAAGGAAGCCTGCCATTTCCGCGATGACATGGCGAAACTCCACGCGCTGGGCGTGCAACTGGTCGGCATCAGCTTGGACAGCAGCGCGAGCCACGATCAATTCGCGAGAAAATTCAGACTGCCCTTTCCCCTGCTGGCCGATGACGGCGGCACCGTTGCCAGGCGTTATGATGCCTATTGGTCCTTTGCGTTTATCCGTTTTGCGCGCCGCCACACCTTCATCATCGATCCGGCCGGCCATATCGCCAAGATCTATCGCAATGTCGACCCCGACACCCACAGTGCACAAGTCATCACCGATATCAAGACGCTGCAGCAACGATCCGGCGCTTGATCCAAGCGTGCGGGCTCAGCCGTGCTCTAAACAACTTTTCCCGAATTAGGCTGCTTTGGGCATGCAACGACAATGCGTGAGGGAGCGCGCGCCGTGACCGTGGCCTCGCAACCCTTTGCCGAGGCCGGGATGCCGACGACCTTAGCCATGCTGTAGGCCGCCGATGTCGAGAAGTTCCTCAGGGAGGAGCACGCCCTCAATAGACGCATTTGGCAAAGACGGGCTGGACCGTGCCACCAACCAAACAGGCCGGAGGCACGCGAGACAAGTCAATAGCGCTCGCTGCAGGCCGAAATCCGGCAGGTATTACATGAACGCCTCAGGCTGTGGATCAAACTTGCTTATCTGTCAAAATCAAAAGGCGCAGCGGGAGGGATAGGGTCCGCTCCCGCGCAGCCCAAAGAGATGGATGCTTGCTGAACGCGGCCCGTTCAGGTAGCCACCTGTTGCGGCGCCCCCCGCCGGGCCAGCGACCACAACGACAGCACCACCACGACCAAACCCACAATCACTATATTGGCCGCTGCCACGCTCTGATGACTGAATCCCAGCAGCCACGGCGAGGCGATCAGCCATGCACCCAATAAGACTTTCGTCCACTCCTCCCATACCTGCGATGTCGCAATCGCCATCATCGACAAGGTGCCGATAAATATCCCCACTATATTTGCGTCGCTGGAGGCGTCGGAGCCCAATTTGAAGTGCAATATGAAGGGGGATACCCACAACCACAGACCAGCCAGCATACACAATGTATTTTTCCAAATAACTTTCATATGCCTATCTCCTTTGTCTAATGCACGATACAACACGTGGGACAAATTCCCCGGGCCAA
>JARRQJ010000058.1:0-24098 GCA_037381915.1 Gammaproteobacteria bacterium
TACGCCGATCTGGTGGAGCAGCATCCAGCCGATCATTCCCGGCGCCTCCCTGTGCGGCCATTGCAGCACTGCGGTGACCCCGGACTCGATCTCCGACTCGTGGCCATGCATCAACCAGTAATCGCCCAGCACGACTTTCGGTAGACGTGCCGTTAAAATCACTGTTAATCGACGCGCGCTTGAAAATTTCGTGGTCGCAAATTTTTAAGGAGGGATCACCTGCTGATAGACGAACTTACGATGCTGATCATTGAGGACCTCGCAGTCCCTGACGCTGACAGCCTGGGCGTGCCAGATATCGGCAAACTCATGGAAGGTCCGTCGAATAGCGACGGAGATAGCAGGAGCCGCAGTCGAGCGCTGCCGACTAGTGACGCGAGGCTGCTGACGAAATTAGGTAGAGAAAAGGCTTAATGCCATTACATGGCCGGATCTTTCCCGTTCTTGCCTAAATTCTTCCGCTTTGTTTAGCAGGACTTTGATTGCTCTCGTTCTCAGAAAAAGAATGTAAGAAATTATAAATAAAAAATGGTAGAAGAAATCCTAACGCGAACGAACCGACTAAATAGCAACTGAATTTGTTTGCGCCTGCCCATTCAAACAAGAAACTAGAACCTATCTCAAAATCGCGGAACGAACAAAATCCCCTACGATTGGCTTCATGTTACGACTGAGCAACGAGTACTGGGACCGTATTCGCGAACGCTTTCCGGAGGAAAACATTCCCGCTGGCCGAGCAGGCCGCAAGCCTATTCGGACGCGCCGGGTTCTCGAAGCGGTGCTGTGCATTCTCAATACGGGCGGGCAGTGGCAGATGTTGCCGCAATATTATCCGTACAAGGTCCGTACGAGCCTAGTTGTTGATTAATGTCGTCAACGGCTGCCGTGGTGGAAGCTGAATCCGGCCGGGTGGCGCTGTCGCATTATCTTCTTGCTTTACAGTAACATACATTGGGGAATCCAATACCTTCCACTGTCCCTTGAGCGTATTTGTCGGCGCATCACCCTGAAAGGCGAGATACGAATAGCTGCCGTAATGGGGAAGCTTGCGGGCCAGACCGGGAAAGGCGGCGGGGTTGTCGCAGCCCAGCCACATCAACACGGCTCCGCTGCTGCCGCCACGGCGAGTGGTAAGCACAACCGCCTGTTGGGAACGAAGCAGAGAGCGGCCGTTCACCTTGGCCGCGCGGGTCGAGATGGACGCCTGCCTCTGCAGGTTCCTCCCCAGCAGGGGCAGGAAGCGATTTTTCCATCCCATCAACCATACGGCGCGGCCCTCGGGAAGGCGCGTTACATCCTTGTCCCAGCGTACCTCTATCGCGGTATTTTGCTCCGCCCATGCCCGGGCCAACTCTGCATAGGTGTCCCGCAGCGGGGACGGCGCCGCGGCGGGCAAGACGATCAGTAAGGAATCGGCTCCCAAGGCCTCGCTGAGGGTGGGGGGCAATTCGCCGGGGGCGAGGCGGCGGAATACATCGAACTGCGGGTCCACCTCCAATCGCCACGGTCGAGCCGGCACGGCCAAATTGAAGGTCTGTTGTCGCTGCGACAGATCGACCACGGTTTGCCACGGCCGCTGCCAACCGCCGAGCTGCACCGCCACCGGGATATGCAGGCGGTATGCGGGGCCGCTCTGGTCTTGCGCAAGCTTCAAGCTCAATCGGTAATGATCGCCGCTGGGCTGCGCGCGCGCCTCGCCCACGTGCAGAAGGGGTGCGCCACGGCGATTGAGCCATTGATCGAATTCATCGTGCAAAGAGTGACCGGCTACCTTTTCGAAGGCGTGGCGCAGATCGTCCCAGCTGGCAACATGAAAACGCTGTTCCCGGTAAAAATGGCGCAAGGCGGTGAGGAAAGGCTTGTCTCCCAGTTGGACCCGGAGCATGTCGAACACCATCAGCGACTTGTCATAACCTACCGCCTGCGTGGCTTCGTTGTGCCGTCCTTGAAACTCCCGCAGTGGAAAATCATTGCCGGACGAGACATAGTTGGTGTAGCGCAGCAAGGCGTTGCGTCGATAGCGCATGCCCTCTCCCGCCTGTTCGCGCAATAGGTGATCGGCGAGATAGGCGGTCAAACCCTCGGACCAATTGCCCTGAGCATAATTGACGTAGACTCCGTTTCCCCACCAGTTATGCAAAATTTCATGGGGAAGGGAAGTGCGCAGGATAAAGGGAAATCGCATCACCCGGGGCCCGAGCAGGGTAAAGGAGGGCATACCGTAACCCGATTCCCAGGTGTTCTCCACGACGGCGAATTTGTCGTAGGGGTAAGGGCCCAGCAGGCGACTGTACATGCGGATATAGTCAGGGATGACGGCGAGATAGCGCTCGGCCAGGCCGGGATCGTCCGAACGCAGGAATACCGAGGCAGTAACGCCGTCTACCGATCGCCGGTATTCGTGATAAGCGGCGGCCAGCAAATAGATCTCTTGTTGCGGATGGTTTTCTTTCCAGTGCTCACGGTGAGCCTTTTGATCCGCGACGAGATGTTCAATGCCCTGGCTGATGGACTTCCATGAGCTGGGCAATTGGACTTCCAGGGAAAATGTCAGCAACGTGTCTCCGAACTGCGGGTACCAATGTCCTGCGGCATCGAGGTAGGCTCCGTCGGCCGTCAGATAAGAACCGTTCCCTTGAACGTAACCCGGTAAAGTTTGGTCGCGGGGGAAGAAGGCGATCCGCTGACCGGCTCCAGACGGACGCCGGGGTCGGCGCTGTTGACGGTGAAGCCGGAATTCAAGGTGAAACTGGTCGGCTTGTCGCCCGGCGGCAGCGTCATGGTGTCACGAACTTGCAGCTCACCGCTGGTCGGTGTAAGTTTCACGAAGATGTGGTGGTGGACGACGGCGCCGGCGAAGCAGGGCAGCGTCAAGCAGATGCAGAAAAATCCCAAGAACGGCAGTTTTGATCTCAAATCTCAGCCCTTTCGCGTCTATAATCGGCCGCTGGCGACCGCCCGTGATATGCGAGGAGAAGCACAAAGGATAATACAGGTTTTGTCCGCACCCAACTTTTTGTTGTGATGGCGATGTCTTGTGGATTGCGAGTCTCCATCATCCCGTTCAAACTAACCTCACCCCCTGGCGATCGGAGCTATCCCGCTCGCCGCGGAAATGGACAGTACAAGTGCCTGTTGCAAAGAGGACCTGAGTTATGACGTCGACTGTCGATCCGGTGTTAGGAGCCTGGTACAAACATCTGGATAAGGGCTACGAATTCCAGGTGGTCGCGTATGATGAAACCGACGGCGTAGTGGAAATTCAACATTACGACGGTGACGTCGAGGCGCTGGAATTGAACGACTGGTATCAGATGAAACTGGAACAAATCGAACCCCCCGAGGATTGGTCGGGTCCCGTGGATGATTTTGAGAGCGACGATGTCGATTATTCGGAGACGGACATGTCCGACGACGACTGGAATGAAGGGCTCGATGAATGGCAGGAACGCCGTTCGCGAAATGACCACGATTGAATCATCTCCGTCCGATGAAGCGTATTTCCCCCTAGGAGTGAGCAGTGAAGGCACATATAAGACTTGGCTTGATGTGGTGGGGCTTCGCCCTTTTATTGTTGGGTGGCAGCGGGATGGCGGCAACGGCCGTCGCTAACCCGAAGGACCCGATTGCACAACTGGAACTGCGGGCGCGCAACGGCGATGTCGATGCCCAGGCCGAGCTTGGGGCCGCCTATGCCTTGGGGAAGGGCGTGGCCAAGGATTACGTGGTCGCACGCAAGTGGCTGCTGAAGCCGGCGGCCAAGGGCCGCGCCGATGCCCAGACCGTGCTGGGTTATATCTACCGGGACGGCCTGGGAATCGACAAGGATATGGCGGAAGCCGCGAAGTGGTTCAAGGCCGCGGCGCAACAGGGCATGGCCAGCGCGCAGACCAACCTGGCGATGCTGTATAAAAACGGCCAAGGGGTGACACAGAGCGACAGCGAGGCGCTGAACTGGTTCCGCAAGGCCGCGGACCAGGGAGACGTCTATGCGCAAACCAATATCGGTTTGATCTATGAGGCCGGGCAGGGCGTCGCACAGGACTACAAGACCGCCGCCCAGTGGTATAAAAAAGCCGCCGAACGCCAACACGAAATCGCCCAGCGCAAGCTGGCGTATCTATACGAAACCGGGCAGGGGGTGCCGCAGGATTACCTCAAGGCCTATACCTGGTACGCCATCGCCAGCGTCTGGCATGACAGCGAAGGACAAGCGATCGCCGCGGACGATCCGCGCGTTCGCGTCGGTGCGCATTTGACGCCCGAAGAAATCCACAAGGCCAATCAGGACGCCAGCGCGTGGTGGAACAAACATTTCGTCGAGGCCGGCGGCAAATAGACGGGATAAAAAGGTGGAAGAAAGAACAGGCTGCATCGCAGCCAGATCCGCACCAGGACGGATCCAGCCACGGCGATTCGGCTTCAAAGCCTATGCGGCAAGCAGGACCTTGCAAACGTTGGGTTTGCGGCAAACGCTTTCATAGGCCTTGTCGTACAAGCGCTCCTTGTCCCTGCGGATGCACTCGGCGTAGACCAGATCCAGCAAGGTGTGGGAGTTCGCCAAAGGATTTTCGGCATCCGCCAAGGATAAGCACACGTATCTTTGTACGTATTTTATAAGCTCGCTGTCCTTGAGTGTCTCGAGTGTCTCGCGAAATTCTTCCAGATTCATATCTAACCTCCAGCGGCGTCTTGTTATATACGGTTAGACGAATCCTTGTCGAAGTGCAATTAACAAAAGATTAACTCGTCCTGTCATCCAATATTTCGACCGCAAGCGGATTTACTTTAAGTCTTCGAAACCTTATACATATGAAGACCAGCAGTATTGTGACGCAATTCTTAAATTGACCAACCCGAATCAGCAAGGCTGTTCGGTCAATCCACGCGTTCGTTGCTCCTACATTAGAGCGCGGATAATTCGTGCGTCGTAGCGATGCGTTTCATGGTCGCTTCATTGGCCGCGTACATGTAATGAAGACCAGTGGCGGATTGATAAATCCGGCCTTTCTCGTCACTTGCCTCTGGATCGGGGCCTCAGGCATTACTACACCCTGAAGGGCTCTTGGTGTACTATTTTTATGCAAGCGCCGATCGAATTCCGAGGGAGGCTCTCGGAAATGCGGCCTGCTCACATTCTCCGCTCAATAGGATTCATAGGACTCTCGTCAACCGTAGGAGGACTAGCCATGACATCCACCAGCAAGACATCCGCAGCAAACAATCCATCCCAGGAGATTCAACGCCGTAGCATCAATGCTCCCAGTCCCTGGGATGAACTGGATAGATTTTTCGAGGGCTCATTTCCGCGCAGCCTGTGGCGGATGGGGCGCTGGCCCTGGCCTGAATGGGACCTCTCCCCCGGATCGAAGCTGCCGGCAATAGACGTCGTTGACCGTCCGGATCATATCCTGATTCGTGCCGAGGTCCCGGGCGTCAAGAAGGAAGACCTGGACGTATCGGTCAGCGACAATCAGGTGACGATCCGTGCCGCAACCAAATATGAGGAGGAGAAGGAGGAGGGAGAATACTACCGGCGCGAAATGCGTCACGGCGCGTACTCCCGTTCAGTCAGTCTGCCGGCGGACGTGGACAGCGCGGAGGCCAGGGCCAGCTTCAAGGACGGCATACTGGAATTGACCCTGCCTAAGACCGCCCCATCCAAACGACGCGCCGTTAAGATCGAATGATCTGCGGGGACGTCGGGTGACTCAAGAGGCGTCTTTCCGGACGCCTCTTGGTTTATCCATTACCTGCTCTGCCTTAAACGGCGGGATTGTGATGCCGGCAATTCCCCTCGCAGCCGATCGTGTTTAGACTAACCGCCGACTCCACATTGAAATCGTCCCATGAACGTGTCGTAGGCGGTGGCCGGTGCACTATCCCTTCATCATCTATCCACTGGTGGGTTTACTCAGCGGCTTTCTCGCCGGTCTCTTGGGCATCGGCGGCGGGTTGGTGATCGTGCCTGCCTTGCTGGTGGTATTTCCGTACCAAGGCTTGGCGGCGAGCATAGTAACCCATACCGCGGTCGCCACCTCCCTGGCGACCGTCATCGTCACATCATTGATTTCCGCCTACAGCCATCACCGGCACGGCGCGGTCGACTGGCCGATCGTTAGCAAGATGGCGCCCGGCTTACTGGGCGGGGCCCTGTGCGGTGCGGTGATAGCCACCCGGCTCCCCGGCGATACATTGCGGATCCTATTCGGACTATTCGCGCTCGTCGCCGCGGCACAAATGGCCTTTCGAATACAACCCCCATCCAGGGGACATTTGTTCGCCGCGCCCGGACTGACCCTGGCGGGGGGCGTAATCGGCCTGCTGTCCGCCGTGGTAGGTGTCGGGGGAGGGACCATGACGGTACCGTTTCTGCGCTGGAGCGATGTCATCATGCGCAGGGCGGTGGCCACGTCCTCCGCATGCGGATTCCCTATCGCCCTGGGGGCCTGCCTGGGATTTATCCTGGCCGACGGAGCCGGTCAGGGGAACTTCGTATTGAGCGGTATTATTTACTGGCCGGCAGCGGCATGGATCGCCTGTGCCAGCCTGGTCGCCGTCCCCGTGGGCGCCCGATTCACCCACCGCATTTCGGTCTCACACCTCAGCAGGTTTTTCGCGCTGGCCTTGATGGCCATCGGGCTGCGCTTGATATTTGTTTTCTAAAGGCTGATTTTCGCTCCAGCGGCGGCCGCCGCGGCGGCTTGGTCGAAAATGGATGCTGATCGAAGGGAGTTCTTGTTAGAATAGGCCGCAAAATCTTGTTCTTAAAAAAGGCGGTGGAGGTTGATGGTCATGATAGAACAACAAGTTGTAACCGGAGAACGACGCGTTCGCTCGGTAAGCCAAATCAATAGAATCGTGGATGCCCGCAACGAAATGCTGGCGTTGTTCAGCGAGTTGATTGACAAAAGACCGTTTGTGACCGATTCGGCCGTGCCGATGCTGGTACAGCAATTTTGCCAGGCCTTGGTGGATTACACCGCACATGCGCATTTTCAGTTGTACCGGCACTTCGCCGAGAACCGGGAGCGGCGGGTCCCCGTCTCCACGGTGGCCGATCAAATTTATCCCAGGATCCTGACCATCACCCAGACCATATTGGATTTCAACGATAAATACGATTGTGAGGACCATTGCGAGAGTCTTGCCAACCTGGACAAGGATCTCTCCGCCCTCGGCGAACACTTGGCGGACCGTATCGAACTGGAAGATAAGTTGATCGCCGCTTTTGTATCCGGCACGCGCCCGGCAAGCTGATTCTGCCGTCTCTCCCCGGTTCAAGCCGTGACGGCGGTTAACAGTGGCGCTTTGGCAATGCCGGGATAGCTTCTTACCGAGGTGGATATGACAAAGGGAGAGGGCCTGCATGCCGACCAACTTTACCAGCGCTGCGATCCGGCGCTGCTCGAGTTCGAGACCACGGCGGAGCTCCCCGAGCTAACCGAGATCATCGGCCAGGAACGGGCCTTGGAGGCGGTACGCTTCGGTATCAGTATCAGAAACGCCGGCTACAACATCTTCGCCCTGGGTCCGCCGGGTCTCGGTAAACACAGCTTGGTCAAGCAACTCCTGGGCGAACCGGCCAATCACCGGTCCCCCCCTTCCGACTGGTGCTATGTCAACAATTTCGACGACCCGCGCCGGCCGCGCGCCCTGGCCATGCCGCCGGGGAAGGGGCGATCACTGCGCGACGACATGGCGCGCTTGATCGAAGATCTTAAAATGGTGATACCCGCGGCCTTCGAAAGCGATGAATATCGCTCCCGTTCCCAGGAAATCGAAGAGGAATTCAAGGAGAGGCAGGAAAAGGCCATCGCCGATCTACGCCAGCAGGCGCGGGAAAAGGATATCGACCTCATTCGCACGCCGGCGGGATTCGCTTTTGCCCCGACGCGCAAGGACGAGGTCGTCAGTCCGGAAGAGTTCGAGCGCTTGCCGGAAGCGGAGCGGGAGCGCATCGCCGCCACCGTGGCACAGTTGCAGGAAAAGCTGCGCGCCGTCATCCGCCAGGTGCCCCAGTGGCGACAGGAGAGCCGGGACAAGCTGCGGACCCTCAATCGTGAAGTGGCGATCTCCGCCGCCGAACCCCCTATACATGAGCTGCGGGACAAATACGCAGACCTTCCGCAGGTGGTGAGCTATCTGGAGGCGACCCAGGAAGACATCATCACCAATATCGACGACTTCCGCCAACAGGAAGAATCCCAGCCCGGCCTGGGCATGCTCACCGGCGAACGCTCCCCTTCGTTTCGCCGCTATGAGGTCAATTTGATCGTCGAGCGCGGCGCCGACAAACAAGGGATCCCGGTCTTATACGAAGACAACCCCACCTACCATAATCTGGCCGGGGCCCTGGAGCATGTCGCCATGATGGGGGCCCTGCTCACCGACTTCACCCTGATCAAGGCGGGGGCCTTGCACCGCGCCAACGGCGGTTATCTGCTGCTGGACGCCCACAAGGTCCTGACCCAGCCCTTCGCCTGGGAGGCTCTGAAGCGGGCGCTGCGCAGCAGGGAATTGCGTATCGAGCCGGTGGAGCGCCTGATGAGTCTGGTCAGCACCGTGTCCCTGGAACCGGAACCCATACCCTTGGACATCAAGGTCATCATCCTGGGCGACCGTTTACTCTATTACCTGCTATGTGAGTACGATCCGGACTTCGCGGACCTGTTCAAGGTTGCGGCGGATTTCGAAGAGCGGCTGGAGCGCACCCCGGCCAGTCAGCAGCGCTTCGCCCGACTTATCGCCACCATGGCGCATAAAAACCGGGTGAACCCCTTCGACCGCCAGGCGGTGGCGCGGATTATCGAACACAGCAGCCGCATGAGCGGCGATACCCGGAAACTCTCCACCCATTTGCGCAGTCTGGCCGACTTGCTCCACGAATCGGACTATTACGCCCGGGCCGCCGGTGTCGCGACCGTAGGCGCCGGACACGTTCAACAGGCCATAGACGCCCAGGAGCGCCGCGCCAGCCGTCTGAAGGAAGACATCCACGAGGCGATCCAGCGCGGCAGCCTGATCATAGACACCGCGGGAGAGGCCTGCGGCCAGGTCAACGGCTTGTCGGTCATCGAGATGGGAGGTTATGCCTTCGGCGTTCCCCACCGCATCACCGCCCGGGTGCGGCTCGGCGAGGGAGAGGTCATCGATATCGAACGAGAAGTCGATCTGGGCGGGCCGCTGCACTCCAAGGGTGTGATGATTCTCAGCGGCTTTCTCGGCGCCCGCTATGCCGCGAGCATTCCCCTGTCACTCTCGGCCAGCCTGGTGTTCGAGCAATCCTATGGCCAAGTGGAGGGCGACAGCGCCTCGTCGGCCGAACTGTATACCCTGCTTTCCGCCCTGGCCGGCGTCCCCGTCAAACAATCCCTGGCGGTGACCGGCTCGGTGAACCAGCATGGCGAGGTTCAGGCCATCGGCGGGGTCAACGAAAAGATCGAAGGTTTCTTTGACATCTGCAAGGGCCGCGGGCTCAGCGGCGAGCAGGGTGTTCTCATACCCGCCAGCAATGTGGAGAACCTCATGCTGCGCGCGGATGTGGTAGAGGCGGCCCGTAACGGCCGGTTTCATATCTATCCCGTCAAAACCATCGACGAGGGTATGGCCTTGCTGAGTGGACTCGCCGCGGGAGAGCCCGATGCGGACGGTCTCTATCCGCTCGACAGCTTCAACGGACGGGTGCAGGCGCGGATGCAGGAGTTGGCCCAACTCCGTCAGAGCTTTGCCGAGCACGGCAAGGACAAAGAAGGTCTATGAGTACGCATGATGAGGGATTTACTGTTCGACGTATCCTGGTCGCCGTCGATTCCTCCGCGACCGCCCCGGCGCTGTTGAAAACGGCGGCACTGCTGGCGAAAGGACTAGACGCCCGCCTGAGCGGTATCTTCGTTGAAGACATCAACCTCCTTCATTTGGCCGGCTTGCCCTTCGCCCGGGAATTGACCTGGTCCACGGCCGTGGAACTGCGAATAGATTATCAGCGGATGGAACGGGTACTGCGCGGCCGCGGCGTCCACGTCCGCCAGGCGGTGGTGGAAGTGGCGAGCGAAGTCGAACTCCCCCTGCAAGTCGTGCGCGGCCGGGTAGCCCAGGAACTGATGCGGGCCGCGCAGGATGCGGACCTGTTCGTGGTGGGAAGGGCGGGGCGGGGCGGGGCGGATATATCGGCACCATCGCGCGCCGCCTGCTGCGGGAGGCGCAGGGCTCGGTATTGCTGGAAGCGAGCGCCTCCCGCGATTATAAAGCTGTGCTGACCATCTTCACCGGCCATGATGGGGATAACCGGGCATTCACTGCCGCCGCCCGAACGGCGCAGGCCCTGCGTAAGACGCTCCTAGTGTTGATCCCCACCGCTAATAATGCGGAGAACTATCGCGCCCTCCAGGATCGTTGCCGCAAGCTGCTGGGACGCGCTTCCCTGTCGGTGACCTATCAGCCTGTCACCGACAGGGACGCAGGCTTCGATCCGCGGCGGCTCGAGGATCAGGGCATCGGCCTGGTGGTGATCCACGCTGCGGCGAGTGACGCCGACAGCGTGGAAACCCGCGTCGCTGGCCTGACTACTTCCGTGCTTTTAGTCCGATAGCTTTCCTGCCGATAAATCAAATAGAACTATAAGCTTATATAAGTATCTTAATAAAGTATGGTAAGCGTTACCGACAAGAAGACCGGCACCACCAGCAAGGAATCCCTGGATGTGGAGCAATGGCTCGCGGCGACGGCAACTAGCTATCCCCCGCCGGAACTCGACGTCATCCGGCGCGCTTGCGACTGGGCGCAACGCGCCCACTCCGGCCAACGGCGGCACTCCGGCGAACCCTTCTTCCAACATTCCCTGGCTGTTGCCAATATCCTGCTCGGCTTGCGCCTCGACCACGAGACCATTGCCGCCGCCCTGCTGCACGACGTCATCGAAGACACGCCTATTACCTACCAGGAGATAGAGGCGAGCTTCGGCCCGCGTATCGCGAAATTGGTGGATGGCGTCACCAAGATGGAAGCGATTCAAACCTTTCCCGGCGTGAACGAGCGTGGCGGCAAGAAGGAACATGCCCATACCGAGGCCTTGCGCAAGATGCTGTTGGCCATGGCGGAAGATATCCGGGTGGTCCTGATCAAACTCGCCGACCGGACCCACAACATGCGCACCCTCGCTCCCCTCCCCGCCGAGAAGCAACTGCGTATCGCGGAGGAAACCCTGCATATTTATGCCCCCTTGGCGAACCGCCTGGGCATCTGGCAGATCAAGTGGGAACTGGAAGACCTGTCTTTGCGCGTGTTGCACCCCGAGGCGTATAAGCAAATTGCCGGAATGGTCAACGAGCGCCGCGTCGACCGCGAGCGTTACATCGCCCAGTTCATCAAGATCCTCGCCGACGCCCTGAAGGCGGCCGGCATCCAGGCCGAGATCAGCGGCCGCCCTAAGCATATTTACAGTATTTGGTTAAAAATGCAGCGCAAGAATACGGATTATCATAATATTTATGATATACGTGCGGTGCGCATCCTGGTCCAGCACGTGCGGGACTGTTACGCCGCCCTGGGGATCGTCCATGGCCTGTGGCAATACATCCCCGGTGAGTTCGACGACTACATCGCCACGCCCAAGGAAAACAATTATCAGTCCATACACAGTGCGGTCATCGGCCCCGAAGGAAAGACGGTGGAGGTACAGATCCGCACCTACGATATGCACCATCATTCCGAATTGGGGGTGGCGGCCCACTGGCGTTACAAGGAAGGGAGCGGCCAGGACGCCGGGCTCGATCGCAAGGTCGCCCTGCTGCGCCAGTTGCTGGAATGGAAAGAGGACATTTCTCAAACCGGCGAAGCGGGGGACGAGGAGCTGCAGAGCGATTTGTTCCAGGACCGCGTCTATGTATTTTCCCCCCGGGGCGACATCATCGACATGCCAGTGGGTTCGACGCCCCTGGATTTTGCCTACCACATCCATACCGAACTGGGAAATCGTTGCCGCGGCGCCAAGGTCAACGGCAGCATGGTGTCCCTGACCTACACCCTGCAGACCGGCCAGCAGGTGGAGGTTCTCACCATCAAAAAGGGCGTTCCCAGCCGGGACTGGCTCAATCCCCATCTGGGTTATCTCAAGACCTCGCGGGCGCGGCACAAGGTCCAGCACTGGTTCAAGCAGCAGAACATGGAGGCCAACATCAACGCCGGCCGCGCCATTTTCGAACGCGACATGCAACGCCTGGGGTACACCGGCGTCAATTACGAGGACGTGGCGCGCCGTCTCAATTATCCCAAGGTCGACGATATGCTGGCCGCCATCGGCCGCGGCGACGTCAAGACCTCGCGGGTGCTGCATATCCTGCAGGAGCTGCAGCCGCTCCCGGAGAATAAGCCCGAGCTTCCCATCCAGCCGGGACAGGGTGCCCCGCAGCGGCACGGGGGCGGCGACATACAGATCTTGGGGGTGGGCAACCTTATGACCAATCTGGGACGCTGCTGCAGCCCGGTTCCCGGAGATGAGATCGTCGGCTTCATCACGCGCGGGCGCGGCGTCACCATCCACCGTCGCGACTGCAGCAACGTGCTGCGCTATCAGAATGACAATCCCCAGCGTCTCATCGAGGTGGAGTGGGGCGGAACGACCCTGACCTATCCGGTTGACATCCACATCACCGCCTTCGATCGCCACGGCCTGCTGCGCGATATCACCTCGGTCCTGGCCAATGAAAAGATCAATGTCATTGCCGTGCAGACCCTGTCCGACAAGTCGGAACACATCGCCGACATGACCTTGACCCTGGAGATTGCCGACATAGATGAGCTGAGTAAAATGCTGCAAAAACTCAGCCAATTGCCAAACATTATTGAGGTAAAAAGAGAGCGGCGTTAACTCGGCGCAGGCGGCAATCGAAAGCGGAATTATTCGTATTCGTCAAAGAGACCGACCCAGTCACGGTCGTTGCTATCCAGGTCCACCAGATCGTGATAATCCTCGTCGTAGCCGCCTTGTTCCTCATAGTCAGCTTCCATGGCATCGTGGGGCGGGTTTATCACTTTGGGCTCCACGCTTTGCCAGGTATCCGTATCTAATTCTTCCACGGTCCCGTCGAGGTATTGGATTTCGATGGTATCTTCGTGTGAGTCTATGGCTACCACTTCAAAGATGTCGCCAGTGGCGGTCTTGTACCAGACATCAATTGACGGTTGCGGCGCTAGCTTCCTAGGCATTCACTGTCCTCATCAAAATTTAGCGATAAATTGGCCTATGCATAATGCATTGATAGTAATAAACAAGAAACAACATCGTCCTGAATTGTCCGTTTCTTATCGGCTCGAAAAAGGCTTACTTAAGGCATGTTGCACACGTTTTGTTAAAGTCCATTCACTGCTGCCCGGTTCCGCCACGCAGCCGCCGCCCCGTCCTTTCCTTTAAAATTCCGTGCCAATTTGGATACACATTAAAATAGAATGGATACCATGAATATAACGCCCTTCGACCAACACTGCCGCCGTTGTAAGCGGCTTGCAAGCTTCCTTGATTCGGTACGCCGAGACTACCCGGATTACCATGCCCGGCCGGTGGCGCCCGTGGGTGACGACGACCCCGGCTTACTCATCGTCGGTCTGGCGCCCGGCATGCACGGCGCGAATGCCACGGGGCGGCCGTTCACCGGTGACTATGCGGGCATTCTCTTGTACAAGACGCTCCACGAATTCGGCTTCAGCAACCAAGCCACCTCGAGTCATCGCGATGACGGCCTGATTCTGCGCGGTTGCCGCATCACCAATGCCGTGAAATGCCTGCCACCGCAGAACAAACCGCTCGGAGACGAAATCAAGCTGTGCAACAGCTACTTGGAAAGCGAGCTGCAGCAATTACGCGAGGGTGCGCTGATCCTGGCCCTGGGCACCGTTGCCCATAACGCGGTGTTACGCGCCCTGGGCCTGCGGGTGGCCGCGTTTCCCTTCGCCCATGGGCGGGAACATAAGCTGCCGCAGGAACGCTACCTAATCGATTCGTATCATTGCAGCCGCTACAATACCCAGACCCGCCGCCTGACCGAAGCCATGTTCCGCGAGATCTTCCTGCGCATCCGCCGCCGGCTCGCCGCGTGATCGACCCTGTTCAATGCCACACCAGCCGCCTTTCGACGCCAAGACGTTCCTCAAGACGCTGAGTCATCATCCCGGGGTGTATCGGATGATGAACGGGGAGGGCACCGTGCTCTACGTGGGCAAGGCCCGCAATCTGAAAAAGCGTCTCGCCAGTTATTTCCGCGCCAGCGGTTTGCCGGCCAAGACCCGGGCCCTGATGGGCCAGGTGCAGCAAATCGCAGTGACCGTCACCTCCAGCGAGGGCGAGGCCCTTATCCTGGAAAACAACCTGATCAAGGAGTACAAGCCGCGCTATAACATCCTGCTGCGGGACGACAAGAGTTATCCCTATATCTATCTTTCCGACCACGATGATTTTCCACGTTTCGGCTTCTACCGCGGCGCCAAACGGGAAAAGGGGCGATACTTCGGTCCTTATCCGTCGGCGTCCGCCGTGCGCGAGAGTCTGCAGCTCCTGCAGAAGCTGTTTCCGGTGCGCCAATGCGAGGACAGCTTCTACCGCAACCGGTCCCGCCCATGCCTCCAGTACCAGATCAAACGCTGTACCGCGCCGTGTGTCGGCCTGGTGGACCGTCAAACCTATCGTCAGGATGTGCGTCACGCTGTACTGTTTCTCGAGGGCAGGAACAGCCAGGTGATCGATGAACTGGTAGCGCGCATGGACCAGGCCGCCAAACAGTTGAATTTCGAAGAGGCGGCCCGTTGCCGCGACCAGATCGCCACCTTGCGCCATGTCCAGGAACGGCAGTACGTGAGCGGCGAACGGGGCGACCTGGACGTGATCGCCTGTGTCGCGCAGCACGGCTTGAGCTGCGTCGAAGTCTTTTATGTGCGCGGCGGCCTGGTGCTGGGCAACAAGACCTTCTACCCGCAACACGCCCAGGACGACGATCCCACGGCCGTCTTGGCGGCGTTTCTGCCGCAATACTATCTCGGACGGGACGTTCCGGGAGAGATCCTGGTCAATCGCGCCCTAGAGGATCGCGAATTATTCGAACGGGCTCTGGCGGCGCAAACCGGCCACCGGGTGGTGATCTCGCACCGGCTGCGCGGCGAGCGGGCCCGCTGGCTAGCCCTCGCGGTCGCCAACGCCGAACACGCCGTCGCCCGGCATCTGGCCAACAAGACCAATACCGCGCAGCGCTTCGACGCCCTGCAAACGGCGCTGGACCTGGAAGACCGTCCGCAGCGCATCGAATGCTTCGACATCAGCCATACCATGGGCGAGGCCACAGTCGCCTCCTGCGTGGTGTTCGATACGGAGGGCGCGCTCAAGAGCGATTACCGCCGTTTCAATATCGAGGATATCACCCCGGGGGATGACTACGCCGCCATGCACCAGGCCCTGCTGCGGCGTTACACCCGGCTGCAACAGGGGGAGGGGAAGCTGCCCGATATCCTGCTCATCGACGGCGGCAAAGGTCAGGTGGCGGAGGCCGCGAAGGTACTGGAGGAACTGCAGATCGGCACCATCCTCATCATCGGGGTGGCCAAGGGCCCGGAGCGCCGGGCCGGCGCCGAAACCTTGTTCTTGTCCGGTGTAAAACAGCCCTTTATACTGCCGGGTGATTCGCCGGCGCTACACCTCATACAACAAATACGCGACGAGGCGCATCGCTTCGCCATCACCGGACACCGTCAGCGTCGCGGCAAAACGCGCATGCAGTCACCGTTGGAACGCATTCCGGGCCTGGGCCCCAAACGGAGAAGATCGTTGTTGAGCCACTTGGGAGGCATGCAGGAAGTGGCGCGGGCCGGCGTGGAGGAAATAGCCAAGGCCCCGGGTGTGAGCAAGGCATTGGCCCAGCGCATATATGAGGTACTGCACGGCAACGGCCGGTGACCAATGAATATACCGACAATTCTAACCTTCATACGCATCGGGCTGATCCCAATCTTAGCCATTGCTTATTATCTGCCCGTCAGCTGGGCGAATATCGCCACCACCGCCGTGTTTATCCTCGCCGGCATCACCGATTGGTTTGACGGTTATCTCGCCCGGCGCCTCAATCAGATGTCGGCATTCGGCGCCTTCCTGGACCCGGTGGCGGACAAGCTCATAGTGGCGGTCGCCCTGATCCTGCTGATGCAGACTCACCCCGATTACTGGATGGCCGTGCCGGCCGCCATCATCATCGGCCGGGAGATTGCCGTTTCCGCGCTGCGGGAATGGATGGCGGAACTGGGCCAACGCGCCCATGTGGCGGTGTCCTTCCTGGGCAAATACAAGACCGCGGCGCAGATGGTGGCACTGGTGCTGCTGCTCTATCACGTGCCGCTGCTGGGGCTGCCCACCCAGACGATCGGATTTGTCCTGCTCTACGTGGCGGCGGCCCTGACCGTATGGTCCATGCTCATCTACCTGCAGGCCGCCTGGGCGGTACTTCGGCCCAAATAGCCCGCGGCACAGGTTGACAGCCACCGCGCTGTGGATACAATAGAGCGCCTGTTTAATAAGGGTTAATAAGGGCCACAGCGGGAATAGCTCAGTTGGTAGAGCACAACCTTGCCAAGGTTGGGGTCGCGAGTTCGAGTCTCGTTTCCCGCTCCAATTCGAAATTTCACAAGCGCATTCCCTCAGGGTTGCGAATAAAGTCCGAAAGGCTCCGCAGGCTGGGTGGCAGAGTGGTTATGCAGCGGCCTGCAAAGCCGTGGACGCCGGTTCGATTCCGACCCCAGCCTCCAATCCTCTCCCGGATTCGCTTTTCGTTGCCGTAACGCCACGTTACAATGCCACGCTACTCAGCCCGGGTGGCGAAATTGGTAGACGCAGCGGACTTAAAATCCGCCGGCCCTAACACGGCTGTACCGGTTCGATTCCGGTCCCGGGCACCAAACAACGAACGATAATGCCCGTTCCCCCATCCTCAGCGACTGACCATACGGGCTCCGGCCACATGGTATCGGGAAGCGAAAAATTATCCGCCGACCGAATCCGAGCGCTTCTTCCCGAGAAAAAATCGCGTCACATGCATTTTTTACTGGAAATGTAGCGCTTTTTCTACTAATTTAATGCACGGTGCATTCTCGCGCTCAATCTTACTTACAAAAGGGAACGAAGTATGGCGAAAAAGAAAGCTACCGCTAAAGCAGCAAAAGCAGCTCCAGTAAAAGCAGTAAAAGAGCCTTTTACCAAGTCCGAGCTTTTGACCAGCATCGCGGAGAGTACCGGTTTATCCCGGAAGGATGTCAGCAACGTAATCGATGAATTGACTAACGCGATTGCGCGGCACGTAAAACCCCGGGGTCCCGGCGAATTCAAGATGCCCGGCTTATTGAAGATCAAGACGATCCGCAAGAAGGCCACAAAAGCCCGCAAGGGAATCAATCCGTTTACTGGGGAAGAGACCGTATTCAAGGCAAAGCCCGCACGCACCGTCGTAAAGGTTGTGGCCTTGAAGAAGCTGAAAGAAATGGTCCAATAACTCAAGTTAAACGTAAGCAATCAAGGTCATGAAAGGCCCGTTCCTGCTGCAGGACGGGCCTTTTTTTCGTTCTAGGCCGCCTACAAACTATGAACTGCAGATACAGATAAGCAACCTGTGGGGGGAGGAGGGTAAACGTGGTTGGTGGAAACATGGAATGACCCGCACTGAGAAAGCCTGTTGCACACGAACCCACCTGGCTAAGTATCTATCAACGGGTGGTGATAGTCGGGGGAACTCGCGGCTTACGCTATGTCGGTCGAAGCCCTGAAATTATTTTGCTTGATCAAGGATGAGCGACTCTTCTCTTTTCCTTATTGACGACCATACCATGGACTAAACGATTCCGATTTTCATTGCTCTAGGATATGACTGAACCGGAAATCATATGCTGGGCATAAAAATAATGGGTCGTACCTAACGCATTTCTCGATAAATTGGATTTGAAGCCATGAAAATTCATCGCGGGGGTTTAACTGATTGACTTCGCCTGGTTGGATCCCGTCCTATACGGCAAACCCAACCGCCCCTGGTGCGAATCCGAAGTAGAAACAGCGGTTACTCTATTAAAAGTAAACCCATCCTTTATGCCAGTCTTGGTAGTCAATGGTGGGGTGGACCTTCCTTTGGCTAGGAGCTGGTAAATAAAGAGGGCTTGAACTGTGGCAATGCCGACACCATTTTACGATTTAACATAATATACATTATGCGCACCATTGGCTGGGCTCACATAAGCACGTGGCCGGCTTCGCACCACCCAATCTTAGGTAGGGAGGCTTTGGCAATTGGTAATATCCCCTATTGCCTCGGAATAATCGACGATCTACCCTAATTGCTCTCCGTTTTCGCTTTTGGGAGACCGGTATGAGTGACGCATCACCAAGTGCAGGGAGCGAGCCCACCGAATTCGCGGTCAAGGACTGCGCCCTCATCGCCATCGCCACCGGAAAGCAGGACTATACGCTCTCGGAGCTGCGCAACGATCTACAGAGCGTGCGTACCGACAGTATCTATTATCATTTCAATTCAACAACGATTTCGCCAGCTGGGCGCGCCATTCCCTGCATGACAACCGTCTCGCCGAACGTCTGGCGGTAATCGATCCCATGGAGTACAAGGATCTGGAAGAGCTGCGCAGCGATCTGCTGGACGTCATCGAGGAGCATATCGACAGCGAAGCCGCCGTCTCCTGGTTACGCGCCCTTCGGCCGTTCGAGTTCATCCGTTCTCAGATCGTTGTTTTCGATACCCACAGACGCCTCCAGCAACCTGAAGAACTCGCCCACCTCATTCCGCGGCTTTCTCCCAGCAGCATCTTCTATCATTTTATCGACGCACGCCGCCGCTTGTCCGACAGCAGCGACGATTTTCGCGTCTGGCTTTCCGCTTACAACGGACGCTACGATGCCTTATGCGGCGATCTCGCCGGCATCGACCCGTACTTCGGCAGCCTCAGCGAACTGCGTGATCAGCTGACAGATATCTTTAATAAATACTTTTAACCATATGTATACAGGGGACAACTATGGGACCACTTGACGAATATGCGAAAGTGGCTGGCGGCGACGTCATCGACCATCTGCGCCAGCTGGCGGAACCGTTGCGCGGCATGAAACTGGTGCACGTCAATTCCACGCGCACGGGCGGCGGCGTGGCCGAGATACTCGAAAAATTCGTGCCGCTGACACGGGAGCTGGGCATTGATACGGCCTGGGAAGTCATCACCGGCGAGGAGGGTTTCTATCAGTGTACCAAGGGCATGCATAACGCCCTGCAGGGCAATCAGGTCGGGCTCTCGGAAAAGGCCCTCGACGTTTATCTCGAAACCAACCGCATCAACGCCGAACGCCTGCGGCCCCAGCTCGAGGAAGCGGATTTTGTGATTATCCACGATCCTCAACCGGCTCCCCTGCTCCATTTCTGTCCGGAACGTAAGGGCAAATGGGTGTGGCGCTGTCACATCGACGCCAGCCATCCCTATCGGCCGGTATGGCGTTACCTGCGCAGATTTGTCTCGCCCTTCGAGGCCAGCATCTTTTCCCTGGGGATATTCGCCCAGGCCCTGCCCCATCCCGAATACATCATTCCGCCTAGCATCGATCCTCTCAGCGAAAAGAATGTGGACCTGGAGGACGCCTTCGTCTCGGCAACCTGCGAGCAGTACGGCATCGACCGCGCGCGGCCGCTCATTACGCAGATCTCCCGCTATGACCGGTTCAAAGATCCCGTCGGAGTGATACGCGCCTATCAGATGGCCAAACGTTTCGTGCCTGGTTTGCAGCTGGTCCTGGCGGGCGGCGGCGCGAGCGATGACCCCGAAGGCGAGCTGGTGCTGGAGGAAGTCCGTGCGACAGCGGGCGGGGATGAGGACATTCACATTCTGCTGTTGCCGCCGGACGCGCACCGCACCATCAACGCGCTGCAGCGGGCCGCGGACATCGTGGTGCAAAAGTCCACGCGAGAGGGCTTCGGGCTGACGGTCACCGAAGGGCTGTGGAAGGCCAAACCGGTTATCGGCGGCAATACCGGCGGCATCCGTCTGCAGGTCGTCGATCATCACACCGGGTTTCTCGTCAATTCGCCGGAAGGGGCGGCACTGCGGATTCGCTACCTGCTGCATCAGCCCGACAAGATCGCGGCGATGGGCGCCAAGGCCCAGGAGTTCGTCAGGGACAATTTCCTGATCACGCGCCAATTGCGGGAATATTTGACGTTGATGGTGGGGCTGCTGCACGGGGCGAGCGACCGCATCGAACTCGCCTGAATGGTGACGCGGAAGCAATACGCCTGCTAGGCGTTGCCATACAATTACTTTCGACGTGACGCAGCGAGTGTGCATTATGAGCTGTCACAATATGCCTTTCGGAACCCAGCTAACCGATCACGGCACGGTGCGCTTTCAGCTCTGGGCGCCTGCGGCCAAGCGGGTGGCCCTGCAGCTTGAGTCATCTTCCGGGCAGATCGGCGAATTTGACATGCACGCCGAAGCACAGGGTTGGTTTCGCGCGGAAATCGATCACGCCCGGCCCGGCATGAGCTATCGTTACCGCATCGATGGATCCCTGCTGGTACCGGACCCCGCCTCCCGCTATCAACCCTACGACGTGCACGGGCCCAGCGAGATCATCGACCCCAAGGCTTGGCAGTGGCGGGATGAAGGATGGCATGGGCGGCCGTGGGAGGAGACCGTGTTCTACGAGCTGCACGTAGGCGCCTTTTCGGAAGCGGGGAACTTCGCGGGCGTCGAGGAAAGACTCGACTATCTCGCCGATCTGGGTATCACCGCCGTGGAATTGATGCCGGTGGCGGATTTCCCCGGGCGCCGCGATTGGGGTTATAACGGCGTATTCCCGTTCGCGCCGGACAGCCGCTATGGACGCCCGGAAGACTTGAAGGCCCTGGTAGAGGCGGCGCACCGACGAGGCTTGATGGTGTTTCTCGACGTGGTTTACAACCACTTCGGTCCGGAGGGTAATTACCTCAGTCACTATGCGCCGGCGTTCTTCACCGAACACCATCACTCGCCGTGGGGCGCGGCCATTAACTTCGACGGCGCGGACAGTGAGTGGGTGCGCCGTTTCTTCATGCACAATGCACTCTATTGGCTGGAAGAGTATCACATGGACGGCCTGCGCCTGGACGCGGTGCACGCCATCTACGACGATTCCGCGCCGGATTTCCTAGAGGAGTTGGCGCAGGCCGTCCACGACGGCCCGGCCAAGCACCGCCACATTCACCTGGTGCTGGAAAACGACAATAACGCGGCCCATTATCTGCGTCGCGACGAAACGGGCAGCCCCGCCGCCTATACGGCGCAATGGAACGACGATCTTCATCACGCCTCGCATGTGATCGCCACCGGCGAATGCGACAGCTATTACCGTGACTATGTCCCCCACCCCGTTCGTCATCTGGGCCGGTGTCTGGCGGAAGGTTTCGCCTATCAGGGCGAACCCTCACCCTATCGAGACAACCGGCCGCGCGGCGAGCCGAGCGCCGCATTGCCGCCCGCCGCCTTCGTCTCGTTCATTCAAAATCACGACCAGATCGGCAACCGCCCCCTGGGCGAGCGGCTCACTGAACTGAGTTCTCAACCGATGATGAACGTCCTCACGGCGATCCTGATCCTGGCGCCTCCCCCGCCGTTGTTGTTTATGGGCCAGGAATGGGGAACCGCGCAGCCCTTTCCGTTTTTCTGCGATCTCGGCGAAGACCTGGTGGACCCGGTGCGTGCCGGCCGGCGCCGCGAATTGGCGGAGACCCTGCGGATCGACCCCGAGCAATTGACTATGCTGGATCCATTCGCTGGCACGAGCTTCGAGCGTGCGAAGCTGCGTTGGTCCGATCTCGACCTGCCTCTTCATGCCGGTTATTGGAATGACCATCGACGGCTGTTGGCGCTGCGTCAACGCGAAATCGTTCCCCGCCTGAAGAACGGTTGCGGCGGCGCGGGCTACCGTGCGTTTGGTGAATCGGCGGTGGCGGCCTGGTGGCGGCTGGGGGATGGAGCGCGATTGCTGCTGTACGCCAATTTCGGCACCGCACCGATCGGCGATCTTCCCCTTCCCGAGGCCAGGCTGCTGTTCGCCACACCAGGCGAATGCGAAGACGGATTGTTGAAGGGCACGCTGCCACCATTAACGGCGGCCTGGTTCCTGCGCGAGAATGGACGCCGCGATGAGTAGCCTAGAACCCAGCGACACCTGGAAAACAACAATCCCCACCGCGACCTACCGCCTGCAATTCAACCAGCGATTCACCTTCGCGCAGGCCGAGGAGATCGTCCCCTATCTTGATGCCCTGGGTATCAGCCATTGCTACGCCTCCCCTTATCTGAAGGCACGCCCCAACAGTGCCCACGGCTATGACATCGTCGACCACCACGCCCTCAATCCCGAGATCGGCGACCGGCAGGAATATAGCGGCTTTGTCGCCGCACTGCACCGCCACGCCATGGGCCAGATCCTCGACGCCGTGCCTAATCACATGGCGGTCGGGGGCGACGATAACCGCTGGTGGCTCGACGTTCTGGAACACGGGCCCTCTTCCGACTATGCCGGCTATTTCGACATCGACTGGCAGCCCGCGGCCGAGGGTCTGCGCGGCAAGGTGCTGTTGCCGCTGCTGGGCGACCACTACGGCGCCGTATTGGCACAGGGCCAGATCCAGGTACGCTTCGATGCGGCGCGCGGCGAATTCAGCGCTCATTACTTTCACCACCGTTGTCCCCTCGATCCACAGAGCTATCCGTCGATCCTCTCCGCCTGCGGCGCGCCTGAGCTGCGGGACGTTCTCGATCCCATCATCGAGTTGTGCCGGTATATGCCGTCCCGCTACGCGCTCACGGCAGAGCAACGCGCCCAGCGGCGGCACGACAGCGAATTCGCCAAACAGGCCCTCGCCAATTGGTGTCACAACGACGTCAAAGCGCAGCCGGCCATCGACACAGCGCTTGCCGCGATCAACGGCGTTCCCGGCCGGAGCAAAACCTTTGACCGCCTCCACGAACTGCTCGAGGCGCAAGGCTACCGTCTCGCCCACTGGCGGGTGGCCGCCGATGATATCAACTACCGCCGCTTCTTCAATATCAACGATCTGGCCGGACTGTGCGTGGAAAGCGCCGAGGTATTCGCCGCCACCCACGACTTTGTCTTCGAATTGTTCGCCGCCGGGGACGTGAACGGCCTGCGCATCGATCATCCCGACGGCCTCTATGATCCTGCGGAGTACTTTGCCCGCCTGCAACGGCGAGCCGCCCAGGCCTTGGGCCGCGCCCTGCCAGATGATGCCGGCGGCCCACTGCCCTGTTATGTGGTCGTGGAAAAGATCCTGGCCGGCTATGAATTCCTGCCCAACGACTGGCCCGTGCACGGCACCACCGGTTACGACTTCGCCAACTTGCTCAACGGTCTGTTCGTCCGGCCCGAGTCCTTGCGCAAATTACGCACCATCCATTCGCGTTACAACGGCAAGCTGGATTTCGACGATCTGCTTTACGCCCGAAAAAAGCTCATCATCCGCGTGCAACTCTCCAGCGAACTCACCGTGCTCACCAATCTCCTCAACACCATCTCCGAGCAGGACCGCAACACCCGCGACTTCACCCGTTCCGGGCTGCGCGATGCGCTCACGGAGGTGGTGGCCTGCTTTCCGGTCTATCGCACCTACATCAGCGCTGGCGGCGTCTCGTCCGAGGATCGCCGTTATGTGGAGTGGGCGGTCGCCCAGGCGAAAAAGCGCAGCCCCGCCGCCGATGTCACCATTTTCGACTTTGTCGCCAAAGTGCTTCTGCTGCAGAACGGCGCGGCACCGGAAAGCACCCTGCACTTTGTCAAAAAGTTTCAGCAATACACCGCCCCAGTGACGGCGAAGTCCCTGGAAGACACCGTCTTCTACAACTACAGCCTGCTGCTGTCCCTCAACGAAGTCGGCGGCGATCCACGCCGTTTCGGCACCACGATCAAGGCCTTCCATCATCTCAACCAGGAGCGATGGCGGCACTGGCCGCACAGCCTGCTTGCCACCTCCACCCACGACAATAAGCGCAGCGAAGATGTGCGCGCGCGCATCAACGTCATA
>JARRQJ010000059.1:0-18210 GCA_037381915.1 Gammaproteobacteria bacterium
GTCCGGAAGCGAGTTTGCGGATCATCCCCGCGCGCAGCATCAATTGATGGCTGATGACCTCGGCGTCGGCGGGGGTCTCTTTGACGGTGGACAATAACAGCTGTGAGGTGCGCATGGATGATCCCGGTATCAGTATGGAAAGCGTGAAATTCTAGCCTCCGTGGCTGGTGGCGTATACCCCTCCCCACTTGAGAGAAGCGTTGGGAGCGACTCTTTCCGGAATTAATTGAAACGTCCCTTCTCACTTAGGGATTTATGCCCTTTAGGGTAGCAGGACAGGATGGGGGTGAGATTTTTTGCTTTGAACCCCTCACCCCAGCC
Source organism: Gammaproteobacteria bacterium (assembly GCA_037381915.1). Classification (GTDB taxonomy): domain Bacteria; phylum Pseudomonadota; class Gammaproteobacteria; order DRLM01; family DRLM01; genus JARRQJ01. The sequence continues at coordinate 322 of JARRQJ010000059.1, forward strand.
CTCGACCCACAAGGGGCACCGAGGTCCCAGAGGGAGAGGGATTGTTTGATATGCAACCGCGGAGAGTGTTAACTCTGTGCGCTGAAGCGCATGGATAGATCCACCGCCTGCATGTCCTTGGTGATGCTGCCGACCGAGATGTAGTCGACGCCGGTCTCGGCGATACCCCGGATATTGTCCAGGGTGATGCCGCCGGAGGCCTCCAGTTTGGCGCGGCCGCCGTTAATGGCGACGGCCTCCCTCAGCTGTTGCGGCGTGAAATTGTCAAGCAGGATCATATCGGCCCCCGCCGCGCGCGCTTCAGTGAGTTCCTCGAGGGTTTCCACTTCGATCTCCACCGATTTTCCGGGCGCGGCGTCGCGCGCCGTCGCCACGGCCCGGGCGATGGAGCCGGCGGCGAGAATATGGTTTTCCTTGATGAGGACGGCGTCGTAGAGCCCCATGCGGTGGTTGTAGCCGCCCCCGCAGCGTACCGCGTATTTCTGGGCGTAACGCAGTCCCGGCAAGGTCTTGCGGGTGTCCAGGATTCTTGCGCCGGTCCCCGCCACCGCTGCGACGAATCGTTGTGCCCGGGTCGCGGTTCCCGACAGGGTCTGGAGAAAATTGAGGGCGGTGCGCTCGCCGCTGAGCAGGGCGCGCGCCGGGCCGTTCAGGGTGCAGAGATGCGTGTCCGGGGCGACGGCATCGCCGTCATGCACGCGCCAGTCGATGCGCACCTGCGGATCGATGGCGTGGAACACGCCGTCAAACCAGGCCGTACCGCAGATCACCGCCTCCTCCCGGCTGATAACCGTCGCCTGCGCCTGCAAGTCGGGCGGAACGAGCAGGGCGGTGACGTCGCCGCTGCCGAGGTCTTCCTTCAAGGCGCGGGCGACATCGTCGCGGACGTTATCGGTTTGTGGCGGCGGAATGGCTTGCACGGCAGTCTCCACGGACAATGTTAGGTGTGTGGCGATGTAATGGCCAGACAGAATTTGCTGCAGCCGCTTCATAAAGGATGCATGCGATGACATGCAGAGGACGGGGGTTACGCTGACGTAACAGCGAGGCTCTCAGCCGGCTGGGACGGAGCGCCCCCGTCGGCGGACCAATGCCGGTAACAAGAGCAGGAGAGACAGCCAGTCCATCGCCCCGCCTCCCGAAGCACCGGCGAAGTTATTCCCCGAGACACTGCTGCCCGCCACGGTGGGAATTTCGATGGCCGTGCTTGCACTGTTGTCCGGATTGTAGTTGTCCGCCTCTTTGGAAAGCACATCGGCGCCTACGTGGAAAGTCCCGGCCTGGCTGACCACGACCGCGGCGTAGAAGTCGGCGGAACCATAGGCATCGACGGTGGGGATGGTGCAGGTGAATCCGGTGGAGGTCTGCACGCAGCTGCCGGCACTCGAGCCGCTGCCCAGACTGGTGATGTTTATCCAGGACAGGGCGGGGATGCTGCCTTTAAGTACCACGTTGTGCGCCTGTATGGAGCCTTTGTTCACGACGGTGAAGGTCATGGTGACCTGCACGGTGCCGTTCCGGGGCGAGGCGAGCTTGTCGGAAATGCTCACGGCGAGGTCCAACACGCTCTTAGTGCCATTGGCAGGGTTATTTTCAGCATTATATTCATACGCGCCGATGTCGCATTGACTGTCACGTAGAAAACCGCGCTCGTCGGTGAGCGGGCATGAGGTGAAGTCGGCCGCGTTTAGGGCGGGGCCAGTACTGAGAATGGCGATGCTCTTTAAGGAGGTTAATTCGCCGCCATTGTAAGTCAGGCCGGTGGTGGCGGGGTCGACGAACACGGCGCTGGGCGCCGCGTTGGTGATATCGCCGCTGGCGGCGAAGCCGCAGCTGTTCGCCGTTTCCAGGTTGTGGCCCTGGGAAATGATCAGGTCCGCCACGTCGCCGCCACAGTTGGCGGTGGAACTGCCGTTGCCGACGATGGTGTTGACCAGATCGGTCTTGATGAGCAGGCTGCCGTTGGTGGCGGTAATCCCCTGATTACAGGTCGAGGGAGTTTGCGTATCCCCGGATCCGCAGGCGAATATTTCGGTGCCGCCGCTGGTGCCGGTGACGCTGTTGTCGTAGATGGTGGCATTGGTCGCATTCAGGAATTTGTGGTTGTAGATGCCGCCGCCGGCGCGGGCCTGGTTGCCGCTGACCGTGGTGCTGATCAGGTTGAGGGCGCCGGCGGCGCCGATGAAGATTTGGGCCCGAGACCGGTGACGCCGGTGTTTTGAATGCCGCCGCCGCCGGCGCTGTTGCCGGCATCGTTGAGGATTTGATTGCCGTCGAGCACGGAATCTTCCACGCGCAATGATCCGGCGTTGTAAACGGCGCCTCCGCCGGCGCCGGTGGAGGTGGCATTGTTCAGGTCCACGATATTGTTTTTAAGGGTTACATGGTTTAAATCCAATGTTCCGCTGTTGAAGACGCCGCCGCCGCTGGCGCCGCCTGAGGTGGCGTTTATAACCGAGTTGTTGCTGATATTGCTATTTGAAATGGTCACAATGCCGCCGTTATTGTATAGGCCGCCACCAAGGCCACCATCAAGGTGACCGTCTTCGATACTCAAATAATTTAAATTGACAGTTACAACCGCATTTGGATCGTTGTTGATGACATGGAATATTCGATCGCTCAGCTTAGTAGTATCGATACTAATCGTACTGCATACATTTTGGCTTGTCTGAGTGCCACTAGTGTCAATAGTGGCAATACATCCATTTTGACTCTTTAGTGTGTCACTGGAGCCAAGAACTGGCCCGGGCCCGGAAATGGTGACACTGTCGGTGATATCCAGGTCCCCGGTAGCGGCCTGGTCTTCACCGGCGCCGGCGATCGACAAGGTGTAGGTGTCGGCCGGAACATCGATGACATCCGGCTGAAGTACACCATTCAAATCCGTGGTGTTTGGTGTTGCGTTGGCGGTCTGGATAGCGGCGCGTAGGGAACACTGGCCGGAGGCGGTCCGGCAGATCCCGTCAGCGGGGTTGGCGTCCGCTTCGTCGGCGGTGGTGTTGACCGTGAACGTGGCGGCGTGACCGACGGCGATGGTGCCAAGGCACACGACCAGGGGGACGAGGCGCGCCAGCAGCTTGACGGTACCTTCCTTCAGCAAGCGTTGGACAAGAGAAGCGGTTTCCACCGGCAGGTCATCTTTTTGAAGATTGTCGATCATAAAACGGCATGTCTAATTCGATACGCGACCACCAGCCTACCGGATTGCTCAGGGACTTTCACGCCGTCTTTTGGCATGGAAAGAGAGAGTTATCCATTCAGGGGGATTCCTTGCCCGTCAGATCCGCGTGCTTCCCCCATTAATAATATGCCTCTCCGGGCATGAAGATATTTCATAGATATTAACACATGAGTTATTGAAAATCGTAGGTTTCTTGATAAATTGCGCAATACGCCGGTTAGTTACAGGTTCTCATCAGGATACTGTGCTATCCACCTGAATTAAATGACACTTGTTCCTGAAGCGCGCCTGCCGGTCCGCCTTGGGGGTGGCTCTCCCTCAACCAGGGGGTCACGGGCTCAGCAACTCGGTGTCCTCATCGGAGTAGGGCGGTGAGGAACAACACAACAGGCGCAATTCCTCGTCTCCGCGGTTGATGAGGGCATGGGGGATGCCGGGTGGGATGCAGACGGTATCGCCGGTCGTTACCATGAATTCCTCGTCGCCCAGGCGCATGTAGCCGGTGCCGGCGGTAAAGTGATAGACCTCCTCGCTGAGGCGATGTCGATGCAGCAAGGTGGTGCTGCCCACGGGCAGGAGCGCCTCGGCCAGGCTCTGGCGGCTGTTGCCGTGGAGGGCGGGGTGCATGAGTTCGCGAATGACCGACCCGTCTTTGGTGATGAACGGGGTGATGTGATTGTAGGAGGTATGAATCCGCTGGGTCATGGTCTCGGTTTTCCCGTGCATGCTCTGCTTGAAGTAAAGCATACTCCGGGGCGCGACACGAGTCCCCTCCCGCGTTGCCTACGGCGGCATCACGCACTTGCGGGCCTTGATCAAATTTATGGCGCCCGGTGTCAGCCGGGATGGAAGCTGGACGGGGAGGGAAAGATCACCTCTACCAGCAGTCCGCCCATGGAGGATTCGCCTATGACGATACGGGCCTGGTGCAATTCGGCAATCCGTTGGGTGATGGACAGCCCCAGGCCGCTGCCCGGCTGCGTGACGTCCTGGCCGCGGTAGAAGCGCTCGAGAACCTTGTCCCTTTCATCGACGGGTATGCCGGGGCCGCTGTCGGCGACGCTCAGTATGACATGGTTGTCACGGGTGGTAACACCTACCATGACGGTGCCATTTTCCGGCGTGTAATTGATGGCATTGTCCACCAGGTTGGTCAGGAGAATGGTCAATGCATCGCTGGTACCGTAGACGGTACCGTGGCTGGGCTCGGCCAGGCTGATTTCAATGTGTTTCTTCAGGGCCTGGGGCACCAGTTCGGCGATTACCGTGGTGGCGAGATGGGTCAAATCCACCTTTTTCAGGCCCGTCAACGGCACGGCGGGATCGACACGGGCCAGGGTCAGCAATTGCTGCGCGACGCGGGTGGCATTGTCCACGGCATTGATGACCTGCTGCAGGGCGCGGTGTTGATCCTGTTGGACGGTGGTCCGTTGGGCGACTTGAGCCTGGGCCTTGATGGCGGCGAGCGGCGTGCGCAATTCATGGGCGGCGTCAGCGGTGAAACGCCGTTCGCTGTCGAAGGCCTTTTGCAGGCGGGCAAGCAGGGCATTGAGGGAATGGACCAGTGACTGGGCCTCCACCGGTACATGATGGTGATCCACCGGATTGAGGTAATCGGCGGCGCGGGTGGCGACTTCCTTGGCCAGGCGGTTGAGGGGTTTCATGGCGAAGCCGACGCCGTACCAGATCATCAAGGCCAGTATGGGGAGCGTGGTGATCATGGGCGACAGCATGCGCCGGACGATTTGCTCGGTGAGATCGCCGCGAACGTCGTAGCGTTCGCCCACCTGGACTAAAATCGGCACCTTCTTGTGCTGCACCGAATAGATGCGCCAGGCCTGGTTGGCGATGATCTGGTCGGAAAAGCCGCTGGTGACGCTGGAGAGATGGATGCTGGGGGCGCTGGCGGACCGGATGGCCAGGGTCGAGTCCCCCAACCACACTTGAAAGGCCAGTTTCTTTTCATATTTGTGGGCGAAGCGGTTAACAGGCCCGTCTTCGCCGGCGGCGGCCCGGTCATCGACCGAAATGGTGCTGGGGCCGGTCAAGCGCTCCTCCATCAGCTCGTGGTTGCTCAGGGCCAGCAAGACCATTGCCGACTGAGCCAGTTCGGCGTCCAGCAATTCCCCAATTTCGTGACGGCTGTCGATGTAATTGGCGGTTGCTGAGAATACCCACGCCCCGCTTACCGCACATAACAAGACGATGAGTAAGCGCCGTCGTAGCGATATAGTCATGGAGCCTTGTCGATAATATATCCCACGCCGCGGATGGTGCGAATCAAGTCGGAGCCCAGTTTCTTCCTCAGACGGTGGATGTGCACTTCCACCGCATTGCTTTCCACTTCATCCTTCCACGCATAGAGGCTTTCTTCCAGACGTTCCCGGGACAGCACCTTGTTCATGTTTTCCAGCAGGATGTGCAATAACGCGAATTCCCGGCGAGACAGCGGAATGATCTCGTTGTTGCGGGTCACGGTCAGGGAAGCGGGGTTGATCACCAGGTCGCCATGGCGCAGCTCGGGCGCGGCGCGACCCTTGGAGCGGCGGATCAGCGCGCGCAGCCGGGCGTCCAGTTCGGCGAGGTCGAAGGGTTTGGTCATATAGTCGTCGGCGCCGCTGTCCAGCCCCTTGACGCGGTCAGCGATGGTGTCGCGGGCGGTCAGGATCAACACCGGGAGGGTATTGCCGCTGGCACGCAGGTTTTGCAGAACCATCAGGCCGTCGCCCTGGGGAAGATTGAGATCGAGGATCATGGCGTCATAGCGGTTGGCCTCCAGGGCGAGTTCCGCCGCCTTGCCGTTTTTGACCCAGTCGATGGCCGCGCCGTGCTGTACCAGCCCGGCATGGATGCCATCTCCCAACAGGGCGTCGTCTTCCACGAGTAATACACGCATGATCTGTTCCTTCCTCTCTCCCGCCCGTCTATCGCCTGGATGGGCGATGGCAAGGCAGGTCACGCTTTCATTGACTACTATATATAGGCCGCCAAGCTTAAAAACAACTTAAAAAATCCGGCTAAGCTGGCCGGACCGATGGAAACTTGAAAGCGGCTCCCGTAAGCCCCATTAAATGCAGGCGTATTGATCGAACGACGGTAATAACGAGGTGCTGCATGCGCATGGACAAGCTTACCAGTAAGTTTCAAACGGCCTTGGCCGATGCCCAGAGCCTGGCGATAGGGCACGACCACCAATTCATTGAACCCATTCACTTAATGAATGCCCTGTTAGACCAGGATAGCGGCACGGTCCGGCATTTATTAAGCCAAGCTGACGTCAATGTGAACCAACTGCGCTCCCAGCTCGGCGAGGCGATGGAGCGGTTGCCGCGGGTGGAAGGCGCGGCTGGGGAGGTCCATGTTTCCAACGAGTTAGGGCGTCTGCTCAACATCACCGATAAGCTGGCCCAGACCCGCAAGGATCAGTACATCTCCAGCGAACTGTTTGTCCTGGCCGCCCTGGAGGATCGGGGAACGCTGGGGGAATTGCTGCGCAAGGCCGGTGCGGCCAAAGGCGCCATCGAGCAGGCCATAGACAAGATACGCGGGGGGCAAAAAGTAGAAGATCAAAATGCCGAGGAACAACGTCAAGCTCTGGAAAAGTATACCATAGATCTTACCGAAAGGGCCGAGCAGGGCAAATTGGATCCCGTGATCGGCCGCGACGACGAGATCCGGCGCACCGTGCAGGTGCTGCAGCGCCGCACCAAGAACAATCCGGTGCTCATCGGCGAACCCGGCGTGGGCAAGACCGCCATCGTCGAGGGCCTGGCCCAGCGCATCGTCAACGGTGAGGTGCCCGAAGGCCTGCGCGGCAAGCGCATCCTCGCCCTGGACATGGGGGCGCTGATCGCCGGCGCCAAATTCCGCGGCGAGTTCGAGGAGCGCCTCAAGGCGGTGCTGAACGACCTCAAGAAACAGGAAGGCCAGATCGTCCTGTTCATCGACGAGTTGCACACCATGGTGGGTGCCGGCAAGGCGGAGGGCGCCATGGACGCGGGCAATATGTTGAAGCCGGCCCTGGCGCGCGGGGAACTACACTGCGTGGGTGCCACCACCCTGGACGAATATCGCAAGTACATCGAGAAGGACGCCGCCCTGGAACGGCGTTTCCAGAAGGTGCTGGTTGACGAGCCCAGCGTCGAGGACACCATCGCTATCCTGCGCGGCCTGAAGGACAAGTACGAGGTCCATCACGGCGTGGAAATCACCGACCCGGCCATCGTCGCCGCGGCGACCTTGTCCCACCGCTACATCACTGACCGCAATCTCCCCGATAAGGCCATCGACCTGGTCGACGAGGCGGCGAGCCGCATCCGCATCGAGATCGACTCCAAGCCCGAGTCCATGGATCGCCTCGACCGGCGCCTGATCCAGTTGAAGATCGAGCGCGAGGCCTTGAAGAAGGAACACGATGAGGCGTCGAAAAAGCGCCTGGAGGCCTTGCAGAGCGAGATTGCCAAACTGGAACGGGAATACTCCGACCTGGAGGAGGTGTGGAAGGCGGAGAAGGCCTTGCTGCAGGGCGCGCAGCATTTCAAGGAGGACCTGGATCGCGCTCGTCTTGAACTGGAAACGGCACGCCGTGCCGGCGACCTGACGCGCATGTCGGAACTGCAGTACGGCAAGATTCCCGAACTGGAAAAGAAGCTGGCCCAGGCCGTGCAGGCCGAGGACAAGGAAATGACCCTGTTGCGTAACAGCGTCAACGAGGAAGAGATCGCCGAAGTGGTCTCCAAGTGGACCGGTATTCCGGTGTCGAAGATGCTGGAAGGCGAGCGCGAGAAATTGCTGCACATGGAAGCGGCCCTGCAGAAACGGGTGGTGGGACAGGGCGAAGCGGTGCGCGCCGTGGCCGATGCCATTCGTCGCGCCCGTTCCGGCCTGGCCGATCCCAACCGGCCCAGCGGTTCGTTCCTGTTCCTCGGCCCCACCGGGGTGGGCAAGACCGAGTTGACCAAGGCCCTGGCCGCCTTCCTGTTCGACACCGAAGAGGCCATGGTGCGCATCGATATGTCCGAGTTCATGGAGAAGCACTCGGTGGCGCGCCTGATCGGGGCGCCGCCGGGCTATGTGGGTTACGAAGAGGGCGGTTACCTCACCGAGGCGGTACGGCGCAAGCCCTACTCGGTGATCCTGCTGGACGAGGTGGAGAAGGCCCATCCGGAGGTCTTCAACGTGCTGTTGCAGGTGCTGGACGACGGCCGCCTCACCGACGGCCAGGGGCGCACCGTGGACTTCCGCAACACGGTGATCGTCATGACCTCCAATCTCGGCTCGCAATTGATCCAGGAACTGTCCGGCGAGGAACACTACAAGGAGATGAAGGACGCAGTGATGGATATCGTCACCAGACATTTCCGTCCGGAGTTCATCAACCGTGTCGACGAGGTGGTGGTGTTTCATCCCCTCGGCCGGGAAAACATCCGCGCCATCACCGATATCCAGATCGGTTATCTGCGCCGGCGCCTGCACGATCGGGATATGGACATCGTGCTCAGCGATGCCGCCAAGGACCTGCTGGGCGAGGCGGGATTCGATCCCGTGTACGGCGCCCGTCCGTTGAAACGCGCCATTCAGCAGATGGTGGAGAATCAACTGGCTCAGGACATCCTGGCCGGGCGTTTCATCCCCGGGGATGTGATCAAGCTGGACGTAACGGACGGCAGCCTCACCTTTAGCAAAGAGGAACGGCGACGCTCAACGCCGTGACAACCTGAATCCTTTGTCGGGCGGCATGAGACTTTTCCCTTCCCCGTCTCATGCCGCTATTTTTTGCCCATTGGCCGGCGCGCACCCTGTGTGCGGAAAAACGGGAGTGGCGCGCACTGTCTAGCGGGAACGGCGCGTCCGTTTGACGGTTCGCGGCGAACCGGTGTGCTGGGTCATGAAGCGGCGCGTCCCGGGCGGATGCGTTTTCATCGTTCGGTGAGCCGTGGACGTCTCGCCGTCGCGCCGCGGCTGCCGGGCGGGGATGAGTTGATGCCTGGCGTTGCCGATGAGATCGGCGCGGCCCATGCGTCTCAAGGCGTCGCGCAGCAGCGGCCAGTTCTTGGGGTCGTGATAGCGGAGAAAGGCCTTGTGCAAGCGCCGTACCCTGAGTCCCTTGGGGATAGGCACCGCCTCGCTATCGCGGGTGACCTTGCGCAGGGGATTCTTCCCGGAGTGGTACATGGCGGTGGCGACAGCCATGGGCGAGGGTAGGAAGGTCTGCACCTGGTCGGCGCGGAAACCGTTGCGCTTCAGCCACAGAGCCAGATTCAGCATATCTTCGTCGCTGGTGCCGGGGTGGGCGGCGATGAAGTAGGGGATAAGATACTGTTCCTTGCCGGCCTGTTTCGAATACTGCTCGAACAATTGTTTGAAGCGGTCATAGGCCCCCATGCCCGGTTTCATCATTTTGCTTAGCGGTCCGGGCTCGGTATGCTCCGGGGCGATCTTGAGATAGCCGCCGACGTGATGGGTCACCAGCTCCTTGACGTATTCCTTGGAACGGATCGCCAGGTCGTAACGCAGGCCCGAAGCCACCAATACCTTTTTGATGCCGGGCAGGGTGCGGGCGCGGCGGTAGAGTCTGATCAAGGGTGTGTGGTCGGTATTGAGGTTGCTGCAGATATCCGGATAGACGCAGGACGGGCGGCGGCACGCCGCTTCTATTTCGGTGCTCTTGCAGGCCAGACGGTACATGTTGGCGGTGGGACCGCCCACGTCGGAGATCACACCGGTGAAACCCGGGACACTGTCGCGGATGGTCTCGATCTCGCGGATCACCGAATCTTCGGAACGGTTCTGAATGATGCGTCCTTCGTGCTCGGTGATGGAACAGAAAGTGCAGCCGCCGAAACAGCCGCGCATGATGTTTACTGAGAAGCGGATCATCTCATAGGCGGGGATACGGGCCTGGCCGTAGCATGGATGCGGACGCCGTGCATAAGGCAAATCGAATACGTCGTCCAGTTCCGGCGTGGTGAGCGGGATAGGCGGCGGATTGATCCAGACGTCGCGGCCGCCGTGGGCTTGCACCAGCGCCCGCGCGTTGCCCGGGTTGGTCTCCAGATGCATCACCCGCGAGGCGTGGGCGTAGAGCACCGCGTCGTCTTTCACCGCTTCGTAGTCAGGGAGACGGATCACGGTCCTGGCCCGATCATAACGGGGTGCGCGGCGGTGGAAGCGAATGGGCCTGGTGCCGTCTTCGCGGGACACGGCGTCAGCGCAGGATTTCGCCGCGGTCATCGCATAGGGATCGGGGTGGGTATCTATCCGTCCCGGTTGGTCCATGTGCGTGGAGTCGATTTCCGTCCAGCCCGCCGGGAGGGCGCGCCGCAGGCAGGCCGTGCCGCGAATATCGGTGAGCGCGGTGATCGGTTCGCCGGCCGCCAGGCGATGGGCGATCTCGACGATCTGGCGTTCGGCGTTGCCGTACACCAACAGGTCCGACTTGGCGTCCGGCAGCACCGAGCGGCGCACGGTGTCCGACCAGTAATCGTAATGGGCGATGCGCCGCAGGCTGGCTTCGATGCCGCCGACGATGATGGGCGCATCCTTGAAAGCTTCCCGCGCGCGCTGGGCGTACACCGTGACGGCGCGATCGGGGCGTTTGCCCGGCGCGCCTTCCGGCGTATAGGCGTCATTGGAGCGGATCTTCCGGTCGGCGGTATAGCGGTTCACCATGGAATCCATGTTGCCGCCGGTAATCCCGAAGAACAGATTGGGTCGTCCGAGCCGCGTGAAATCGGCGGTGGACGTCCAGTCGGGCTGGGCGATAATGCCGACGCGAAAGCCCTGCGCCTCCAGCACGCGGCCGATGACCGCCATACCGAAACTGGGGTGATCGACATAGGCGTCGCCGCTGATGATGATGACGTCGCAACTGTCCCAGCCCAGGACGTCCATCTCCTCGCGGGACATGGGCAGGAACGGCGTGGTGCCGAAGCGCTGTGCCCAGTATTTGCGGTAGGAGAAGAGCGGACGGATGCTGGCGGACGAGGGGCTGGTCATGGTGTTTGCACGGACGAATCAGGGGCACTATTCTAACCGTCCTGGGCCCCGGGCAATAGCCTTATGTGTCAATCGGAAATTACGTGCGAACCCTTGCAGAGCCGAACTATCGCCGGCACTTGCCGCCAGTTTCTGCCGGATGAAGCAACGCGGGTGATGCGGTCGTAGTGTGCTGTCCCATTGATAGTCTTGCCAATGATCACCCTCACCCCCACCCCTCTCCCAGAGGGAGAGGGGACATAGAAGCCTTGTCTCCGCGGGCGAAGGATAGGGGATGAGGCAATCAGCTATGGCAAATCATTATTGAAGTTATTAAGTGGGACAGCGCACTAGAAGCTGTATTCGATACCGGTGCTATATGTGATGTCGGTCTTTTTCACTGTCTGCGGCGGTCTGCTTTGGTGCGTCACGACCAGGGACAACTTAAGATCCAGGGCGTCGGTCATCTTGACGCTTAAGCCGGCCTCTTCCAGCACGCGATAATCGCCGAAGTCCTCGAGGGCGGGTTGGTAATAGGTAGTGCTGAGCACCTTGACCTGCTCGTTAAGTTGACGCACGTAATTGAGATAGGTGCCTACACGCCAGAGGTTCTGGATGCCGCTGTCCGTGGTGCCGGGCTCGCTCGTCAGTTTTTCATGGGAATAGAAACCGCCCAGTCCGAGGTGCACGGACTTGACGTCGGCCATTTTGTTGAGGGTGAGACGCACGCCGCCGCCTATCAAGCCGCGGAACGACAGACGAGCGAATTCGTTGCGTTCCGCCTGCATAAAGCCTTCGTAGGCGGTTGTTTTGGTGATCTCGCGGATGTGGCGGACATGGAGCAGCAAATAATTGGTATCCGAAACGCCTGAAGTCTCGGCATAGTCGTAACGGAATATGGCGAAATTGGTGATTATGCCGGAGTGCCATTGCAGACGCGCGCCGCTGCTGGTACTGATTTTATCGGTATAGCCCGATTCGCCGGTGATCGAGGCATTCAGCGTGCCGGAATAGCCCTGCGGCGGTTCGCCCACGCGCATCGATTCGATGTCGACAATGGCGTGCGCGGCTGCCGTCCACCCCAAAAGCAGGGTGGATAACAAACACCGCACCATCACTTGCCCAGGGCCTGTCTCAGCACATAGGGCAGGATGCCGCCGTGGCGCAGGTATTCCACTTCGTTGGCGGTATCGACGCGCGATTGCACTGTGAAGGTCTTGGCTTCGCCCGACGGCGTGGTGGCCTCGATCTGCAGTCGCTGGCCCGGCTCCAGTGCGGCGAGACCATCGATGTCAAATGTCTCTTCACCGCTCAAACCCAGCGTCTCCGCGTTGTCGCCGGGCAGGAATTGCACCGGTAGAATGCCCATGCCCACCAGATTGGAACGGTGGATGCGTTCGAAGCTTTCGGCGATCACCGCGCGGATTCCCAGCAGGCGCGGACCTTTGGCCGCCCAATCGCGCGACGAGCCGGTGCCGTACTCCTTGCCGGCGATTACGATCAACGGCACATCGTCGCGCTGGTAGCGCATGGCCGCGTCATAGATGCTCAGCTGTTCGCCGTCGGGGAGGTGGCGGGTGTAGCCGCCTTCCACGCCGGGTACCAACTTGTTGCGGATACGTATGTTGGCGAAGGTACCGCGCATCATCACCTCGTGATTGCCGCGGCGGGCGCCGTAGGAATTGAAGTCGCCCTTCTTCACCCCTTGTTCGATCAAGTACCGTCCGGCGGGACTGTCGACGGCGATACTGCCCGCGGGCGAGATGTGATCGGTGGTGACCGAGTCGCCGAACATGGCCAGAACCCGCGCCCGGTGGATGTCGGTAAGCGGTTGCGGTGTCAGCGCCATGTCGCTGAAGAACGGCGGTTCCTTGATGTAGGTGGAGTCGGCGCGCCAGCGGTACAGTTCACCACTGGGGGCGGGCATGTGGCGCCACTCTTCGTCGCCGGCGAAGACATCGGTGTAACTGCGTTGGAATTGCGCGGAGGTCACGTGGTTTTCGATCTGTTCCTGGATTTCCTCATTGGTCGGCCAGATGTCCTTGAGATAGACATATTCGCCGTTGGGGTCGGTGCCCAGGGGATCGAGGGTCAGGTCGAGATTGAGATTGCCGGCCAGGGCGTAGGCCACCACCAGCGGCGGCGAGGCCAGATAGTTGGCGCGCACCAGGGCGTTAACCCGCCCCTCGAAGTTGCGGTTGCCCGACAATACCGAGGCGGCGGCCAGGTCGCCGCCTTGTATGGCCTCGGTGATGTGTTCCGGCAGGGGGCCGCTGTTGCCGATGCAAGTGGTGCAGCCGTAACCGACCAGGTGAAAACCCAGGGATTCCATGTAGGGCATGAGCCCGGCTTCCTTCATATACTCGGTGACTACCTTGGAGCCGGGCGCAAAGCTGGTCTTGACCCACGGCTTGACGTGCAGGCCGCGGCGCACCGCGTTGCGCGCCAGCAGGCCGGCGGCGATCAGCACCGAGGGATTGGAGGTATTGGTGCAACTGGTGATGGCGGCGATCACCACCGAGCCGTGGCAGAGGTTGTAGCACAGGCCATTGGCCTGGCGCACCGGCACGCACTTGCCGAACAGGTCCATGCCGTTGTCGTTGTGATTCTCAGCGTATTCCGGCGCCACCAGCATGGGCTGGCCACCTTCTTCCAGCCACACCGTAACTGCCTCCTTATCCAGCAGCGCCACCTCTTCGTGATAGTGTTTTAGCAGCGCCTTGCGGAACGAGCCGCGCACCTCGGAAAGGGTGACCCGGTCCTGCGGCCGTGACGGACCGGCCAGGCTCGGTTCTACGCTGCCCAGGTCGAATTCCACCACTTCGGAATACACCGCATCCGCCCGGCTGGCGTCGTGCCACAGGCCCTGGGCCTGGTAATAGGCTTCCACCAGGGCCACCGTCTGGCCGCGGCCGGTGAGGCACAGATACTCGCTGGTCTTCTCGTCCACGGGGAAGATGCCGCAGGTGGCGCCATATTCCGGGGCCATATTAGCGATGGTGGCGCGGTCGGCCAGGGCCAGCGCGGCGAGCCCGGGGCCGAAGAACTCCACGAATTTGCCTACCACGCCGTGTTTGCGCAGCCGCTCGGTGATGGTGAGGACGATGTCAGTGGCGGTGATGCCCGCCTGGGGCCGCCCCGTGAGCTTGAAGCCCACCACTTGCGGGACCAGCATGGAACTGGGCTGGCCCAGCATGGCCGCCTCCGCCTCGATCCCGCCCACGCCCCAGCCCAATACCCCCAGGCCGTTGATCATGGTGGTGTGGGAATCGGTGCCGATCACCGTATCCGGATAGACCCAGCTGGTGTCGTCATCTTCGGTGGTCATGGCGACCCGTGCCAGATGCTCCAGATTGATCTGGTGGACAATACCGCTGCCCGGCGGGACCACGCGGAAATTGTTAAAGGCGTTCTGGCCCCAGCGCAGGAACTCGTAGCGTTCGCGGTTGCGTTCGAATTCCTTTTGCACGTTGGCCTTGAAGGCCGTCGCGCTGCCGAATTGATCCACCTGCACGGAATGATCGATGACCAGTTCCGCCGGGGTGTAAGGGTTGATGTGCTTGGCGTCGCCGCCCAGTTGTTTGAGCGCGGCGCGCATGGCGGCGAGGTCGGCCACCGCCGGCACACCGGTGAAATCCTGTAACAGCACCCGCCCCGGCATGAAAAAGATTTCCTTGTCGGGCACGGCCTGGGCATCCCAGTCGGCGACGGCGGCGACATCCTCTTTTTTCACCGCGACGCCGTCCTCGTAGCGCAGCAGGTTTTCAAGGAGAATGCGGATGGAGAAGGGCAGTTGCCCGCATTTGGCGAAGCCGGCCTGGGCCAGTGCCGGCAAGGAATGATAGGTGTATGTCCGGCCTTCGATATTCAGCGTCTGCCGGGTGCCAAAACTGTTGAGATTGTGTTGGTGGCTTGCCATTGCGGGTTCCCACGGAAAATATTACTTAAGAGATTATTAAACGATGATCGCTGCGCCTTGGGGGCTTGTCAACGATTCTCCCCCCGGGAGACGCGCGCGAGCATCCGGTCAAGGGCCGCGTAGGGTAGCACACGACGGAGGGTGGCGAACAGGTAAGTGGGGAAGGTGACGTAATAGCGGCGTCTAGGCCTGGGGCTTTCCAAGGCATGGATGACGCGGCGCAGCACCGCCTCGGGGGGGAGGGTGAAGGGCGCCGCCGGCCCGGGCTTTTCCAGGCGTCGCATCACGCCTTCATAATGGTGGCGATGGGCACTGGGCGCGATGTCGATGGTGCGTTTGAACACCTTCAGGGAATTGGCGCGGAAGCGGCTCTCGATGGGGCCCGGTTCGATGAGGGACACCTGGATGCCGCTGCCGGCCAATTCCAGGCGCAGGGTATCCGCCAGGCTTTCCAGGGCGAATTTGCTGGCGCTATACGCACCACGATAGGGCAATGTAACCAGGCCCAGCACCGAGCTGTTTATGATGATGCGCCCGGCGCCTTGCTGACGCATCAGCGGGATAATCCTGTTGGTCAGTTCCAGGGTGCCGAACAGGTTGGTCTCGAACTGGGCCCGCAGCACCTCGCGGCTCAGGTCCTCAACCGCGCCGGCCTGGCCGTAGGCGCCGTTGTTGAACAAGGCGTCGAGACGGCCGTCGCTGCGGGTCATTACCTCGTCCACCGTGCGGTGAATGGAATGAGAATCGTTGAGGTCCAGTTGCAGCGTTTCCAGGCCCCGCTGCTCGAGCAGGGACATATCCTTCGCGTGGCGGACGGTAGCGAAGACGCGGTAGCCGCGCCGCCGCAATCCTTCCGCCACGCACAGGCCGATGCCGCTGGAACAGCCGGTGATCAGAACGGACTTGCCGCTCATGGCGTGGCGCGGCTGCGATGGTGCCGGTCTGCCGCGCGACGGTGCGCCACGGACGGGCCGCGGGGAATTTGCCGGGCGGTATGGAACGGTGGGCTAAAGATCGGAGGTCTCGTCATATTCGGAGGTGCGGGGAATCCACTCATCGCTGCGAAACTGTTTCTGTATCTTTTTCACTTGTCTCGCCTGTTTCGTCAAGGCGCGGATGCAATCCCCGTCCAGTTTGGTGTCCGCAAGCGTGTGCAACAAGGTGAAGGCCTCCTCGTTGCTCCAGGCATGCTTGTAGGGGCGGCGGCTGGTTAAGGCATCGAAAATATCGGCGACTGCGATAATACGCGCCTCTATGGGGATGTCACTGCCTTTGAGTCCCAGGGGATAACCGCTGGCATCCATTTTTTCATGGTGAAATTCGGTGATGTTACGCAGCACGTCCACGTAGGGCAGGGAATTGAGTCCGAAGTCGTTGAGCATGGCGTCGACGACATCACGCCCGCTGCGGGCATGCTGCCGCATGGTCTCGCGTTCCTGCGCATCCAGGGCCCCCTGCTTGTGCAGGATACGGTCGGGGATGCCGATCTTGCCGATGTCGTGCAGCGGCGCGAACAGGAACAGGTGTTCGATGTATTCATCGCTGAAGCCGTACTTGGGTGCCAGGGTCTTGGCGATCAAGCGGGCATAGTGTGCCATGCGGTCGAGATGGGCGCCGGTTTCCACGTCGCGCAGGGAGGTCATGTCCCGCGCGGTCCTGACCGCGGCAAGCATGGTGTGGATGATGCTGAGTTCGTTGATGACGGTGAGCGAGATCAACTGGCCATAGAGGTCCAGGGTGGGAAGCAGTTCGGCGCAGAATCCATCTTTGGTGTGCGAATTGAAAAACACGAAACCGAAGAGCAGATCATTGAAGAACATGGGCAGGGTATAACTGGATCCATAACCGCCGGCGCTCAACTTGCGGCTGTGCTCGCTGGACGCCCGATAGAGTGCTTCCAGGTCATTGACGACGCGCGGTTCGCCGGAGGCGGCGATGTCTTGCAGGGAGGCGACCTCGCTGAGGCGGGCCTGATAGTGGGAAAGAGGATCGGCGCCACCGCTGCTGTGAATGAAGGTCTTCAATAAATCGGTCTTGGGATCGTAGACCGCCACCGAAATCCGGTCGATATGGGGCGCATGCGCCTTGACCAGGTCGTGGATGAAGGCCAGCTTTTGAGAAACGGGGATATTTCTGTTCAATTCGCGCAAAGTGTATTTATGGCTGTTCATGGCGCTCCCGCTCACGCCGCCGCGGCGCGTGTCTTGCGATACGATCCACTACATTCTACATCCAATGGCGGATGAAGGCGGCGGAGCAAAATTTGTTCATGACGGTAAGTCTCCGGCTATGCCGGACGACTCAAAGGCATTTGATACGGCAGTTGCATGAGGAAAGTCGAGTCGCAGGTGGCAGCTCGACGCTAACGGCACCCTCCCCTCCAAGGGGGTGAGGCGGAAGGAGGAAAAGGTCCGGTGAACCTTTTCCCCGCCGAACGGGTGCAGAAATCATACTGCACCCCGGCCGGCATAGGGGTGGGGATGGGTGTCTCATTGAGCACACGTAAAGCCTCGGCGAGCACCCCATCCCCCTCCCGGCCTCCCCTTGAAGGAGGAGGAGATGATCTTCCCGGCGCGGCGGAGGATTATCTATGGCCGGGAATGAACGAACGCTGTCAAGTGCAGCACCTGGGAGGCGCTCCCTGAATAAGCCGCGGGTTTGCCGGGGGCCATTTAACTCCACGCCTGCAGATTGACGAAACGCCGGCGGCGTTCAGGCGAGCAGCACGGCGACGATGCCGGTGATGAAAATGCCGTCGAAGGTGCCGGCGCCGCCGATGGAGGCCATGGGCACGCCCATTTTGCGTATG
>JARRQJ010000060.1:0-15861 GCA_037381915.1 Gammaproteobacteria bacterium
CGGCGACCTTCCCCATTGTAGAGCCTGTTGAGCCCGGCGTAGAGCCTCCCCGGTATACCTCTTTCCGTATATTTCTTATCCATCCTTGTCGGCGGCATGCAGTCAAATGGCCGTATTGGCTGAAAGTGTATCATCCCCGGCATGTCACGAGGGCGGGGTCCGGGAACTGATAAAGTTTGCCGCACCCCCAGGCAAGGGAGGCGGCTTATAAATAGGCGGATGCTGCCGTGCCGGACTCTTGCATCAATCAGGGACAACCACGATAAGCACCGTTACCTGTCGCATTCACGGCGAAGGTTCCCATTGTGGACGACTGCAACGGGATGCCCTCGCCGCACCGGCGATAACATAGCAGCGCCGTCCGGGCGCGCCGACTTTGAGATGCCCGCCGGATTCGGCTATATTGCGCGCTGCCCTGGATGAACCGGACAGCCAGGTCGAGAATTGGACGGCGCCTAAAAGATCCGACTCCTGTTACCGATAGTTGGATGTGTTCCGCAGCCCGTCCATCCCCGCTGCCGGCATGGCACGACAAATTTAACGGGCGGCGCGGGCAAGCGTACGGGCCGGCGGCTATGAGATGGATGCGACCCGCCCATCCCGGGTTTAAGTTTAAAGTAAGGGAACAATGCCAGTGCTCCCGCGAGGGGACAAAACGACCGTTTCGCTGTCCAATCAGCGGAATACCCGCAGCTGAACCGCTCCTCCCGGTCTTAAAACCCGGGACCGGAAGATGCTGCGACTTTGCACCCATGACTTTTGAACAATATCGCCGAGACAAACGCATTATACCCACATAGAAGGGATTGTTTTCATGAGAGTTGAATCCACCAGCATCACCGCCCACTCCTGTCACCAAGCTACTGCCCATCATTTCCCATCGAGATCCAAACCGCGCCCGTGGCGCCAATGGATAATAGTGCTGGCGGTCGTCGTCCTCGGAGGGACGCCGCTGCTGGGCTCGGCGAAGAACGCGCCTGACGTTGAGAAGAACGTCACGCGGGCGACCCTCGATAACGGTCTGCGCGTGGTGATTATCCGCAACCCCCTGGCGCCCGTGGTCTCCACGGTGATGAATTATCTCGTGGGTTCCGACGAAGCTCCAAAAGGTTACCCCGGAATGGCCCATGCCCTGGAGCACATGATGTTCCGCGGCACCCCCGATCTTTCCGCCGATCAGTTGTCGGCGATCGGCGCGGGGATGGGCGGCAGCTTCAACGCTCAAACCCGTCAGCATCTCACCCAGTATTTCTATACGGTGCCCGCCCAGGATCTGAACGTTGCGCTGCATATCGAAGCGGCGCGCATGCGTAATATCCTGTCCAACGAAAAACTCTGGGACAAGGAGCGCGGCGCCATCGAGCAAGAAGTCGCGGCGGATATGTCAAACCCGCAATACGTATTTTATACGCGCCTGATCAAACATCTCTTCGCCGGTACTCCCTATGCCCACGACGCGCTCGGGACGCGGCCGTCCTTCGATAAGACCACTATCAAGATGCTGCATAAATTCTACTCCACCTGGTACACACCCAATAATGCCATTCTGGTCATCAGCGGCGCGGTGCAACCCGACAAGGTGCTGGCACAAGTCAAGACCTTGTTCGGATCCATCCCACGCAAAAAGCTGCCGGCGCGGCCCGCGGTCCATCTGCAACCGGTCAAAGCCATCACATTGCATCAAACCACCGACCGGCCCTTCAGCGTGGTGACCATCGCGATGCGCATGCCGGGGTATGACAGCCCGGACTATGCAGCGGCCCAGGTCCTGGGCGATGTCCTTAACAACCAGCGCGCCGATTTGTACGGCCTGGTGGTTAAGGGTGACGCCCTGGGGGCCGGCTTCGATCAGAACGCCCTGCCCAAAGCGGGGTTAGGCTTCGCGACGCTGCTGTTCCCCGCAGGGAACGATCCCAAACCGCCCTTGCATAAATTGAAGGCGATACTCACCCATTACGCCAAGAACGGGGTGCCCCCCGACCTAGTGGCGGCGGCCAAACGCCGTCAACTGACCGCCGTGGAGTTTCGCAAAAATTCGGTAAGGGGGCTCGCCATGATGTGGGCCGAGGCCCTGGCATCCCAACGGCTCCACTCTCCTCAGGACAGTATTGATGCGATTCAGCGGGTGACGGTGGCCGATGTCAACCGCGTCGCCCGCACCTATTTTAATTTCTCCCATGCGGTGACAGGCATACTCACCCCGTCACCGTCGGGCAAACCCGTTTCTTCTCAGGAATTCAAAGGCGAGGAATCCTTCTCCTCCAGCCACGTCAAGGATGTGAAACTGCCCAAATGGGCGGCGGCGGAACTGTCCCGTCTACCCATGCCCAAATCACTGATCAACCCCGTCGTCTCCACGCTGCCCAACGGTCTCACCTTGATCGTTCAACCGGAAACCATAAGCGATACCGTCAGTCTGACCGGCCGCATCAAGCATAATGCCGACATCCAGACCCCGAAGGGCAAGGAAGGCGTGAGCAACGTCCTGGCACACCTGTTCTCCTTTGGCACCACGCATCTCGACCGCCTGAGTTTCCAAAAGGCGGTGGACGACATCGGGGCCGAACTCGATGCGGGCACCAGTTTCTACGCACAAGCGCTGACGGACAATTTCGACCGTGCCGTGGCATTGGTAGCCGACAATGAATTGCACCCGGCACTGCCAAAAAAGGCGTTCTCCATCGTCAGAACCCAGGTGGCGGCTTCCCTGAAAGGATTACTGCAAAGTCCGGATTATCTGACCCAGCGGGCGTTGCACACCGCTCTGTATCCCGCTGACGATCCTGCCCTGCGCGAGGCGACGCCGAAGACAGTCACTGCGCTGAGCTTGAAGGACGTGCACGACTATTACCACAGCGTGTTCCGGCCGGACATGACCACCATCGTGGTCATCGGCGATATCACCCCGAAAAAGGCCCGGGCGATAGTGGAAAAATATTTCGGTTCCTGGAAGGCCGAAGGACCCAAGCCCAATACCTTGCTGCCCAAGGTTCCGCTGAACAAGCCGTCGGTGACGCATGTACCCGATGCCAGCCACGTCCAGGACCAGGTCACCCTGGCCCAGACAATGGGGCTGACACGCTTCGATCCTGATTATTACGCGCTGCAGTTGGGCAATCATGTGTTAAGTGGCGGATTCTACGCCAGCCGCTTATACCACGACCTGCGTGAAGAGGCCGGACTGGTTTATTTCGTCGGCTCATCGGTAAATGCGGGCGAAACCCGCGGTTTGTTCTCGGTAAGCTATGCCAGCGATCCGCCCAAGGTGGCGCAGGCGCGCGCCATGATATTGCGCGACTTGACCGCCATGCAGACCACCCCGGTCAGCAAGGATGAACTGCATCAGGCCAAATCCCTCATCCTGCGCCAAATCGCCCTGTCGGATGCGAGCCTGAACAGCATCTCCAACCGCCTGCTGGCGCATGCTCTTATCGGTCTGCCCTTGGATGAAACCACGCGGGCGGCGCATCGCTACTACGACATGTCCGCCAAGCAGGTGCAGGATGCCTTCAAAAAGTGGGTGAACCCCGAGAACCTGGCACAGGTTGTCGAGGGGCCGCCGCGCTAGGGATGATACCGACGGGATGGCGGGAAGTCTCTTATGCGGGGCTTCCCGCCAGACGCGTCGCGACGGTCACGCAGCGTCGCGGCTTGCAGCGTCCCCTTCCTTTGATGCGGTGAAAGAAGCGGTCCTTGATTTGCCGGTACCGCCCCTACGTTACCCTCTTATCACTATCGACGAATTGTTACCGTCGCATTGACTACTCGTTCCCGCCCGACTCCAACCGGCATCGATTCAACCGTCGAACACGTTGCGGCATATTTACCTTGACAATATCGACAATGTGTACATTGTTCGCCGGCACCGCATACGACGCGCACTGGCAAGGATCCGATTATTTATATCCGTGATAACACCTTAGGAGAATACTTCGTCATTGGCACACTCATTGCCATACTCCCGATGACCCATAATGCAGAGGAGTAACGTTCATGAACACCAATGTCAAAACTCACGAGCAAGTCATTCGCTCCATCTTTTCGCTGCTCATCGCCGTGGCGGTGTTGTCATTGCCGCAACTTCCGCCATGGCTGGCGCTGGTGGCGATCTACCCGTTCTTTACCGCTTTGATCGGCTGGGACCCCTTCTACGCGGCCTTCAACGCCTTACGTCGCAAACCACAGACATCCGTTCTTCCGCATCGCGTATCCCACGGCGTTACCGGCTGACGACATTCGCTGTCTCCGGACAACGACAGTTGCATCTGAACAACTATCTCCAATAATCTCCCCTCTTCGTGAGAGTGCCTGTGCACTCTCACGCTTTTTAGCGTAGTTCCATTCACAGTCGTTCCGCCGTGCTGGGACAGTGCCGACATTTACAGCGTTCTGAATCCGATTAAGGTGTCGGCACCTGGCGTAAACTCGATGCTGCCGATGAGCGCGGATCGAATAGCGTCGACTGTGACGCATATCACGGTAGATACGGGTAGGGTAACGTGTATCCTACGGAACTATTCATTTTCGCGGGCGTCGTAGCTGATGGACGATAAGGCATGACAAACAATATAAATTTTCTAAATGATCTACCCAGGTATGGATGACTGCGATGAGGGACGCGTGAATTCGGTCTGTCGTCATGCGCCTGTCACCGTAGTTTGATATTGAATAAGAGGCATGATGGTATCTTTATCCTTCGCGAAAGACATGAGCCCGATCACCGCTGCAGATACCCCTGCGTTGTCATCAGATCAGGCGGCCGTTATCCATGCGGCTGCGCAATTGATCGGCACATCGCTCGACCTCAGCGTCAGTATCGGCGCCGTCCTCAAGCTGCTCGCCGAGCGTCTACACCTCAAAAAGGGGCGGGTCATCCAGGCCGACGCCGATGGCGGCCTGTTGCGCGTGACCTATTCCCATGGACTCAACGATCGGGAAATCGCCAACGGCATTTACGCCATTGGCGAAGGCGTGACCGGCCGTGTCATGAGCAGCGGCGAGATCGCCCTCGTTCCGGATGTACACAAGGAACCGGCCTACATCGGACGCATTTCATCCATTGAATCCACGCGCATCCTGCCGGCCTATATCGCGGTGCCCATCATGCAAAACGATACCTGCATCGGTGTACTGGCGGTACAACGGGAATCCTTGGATCCGCCTCAATCCGCAGGCGATATTTATGTGCTGCAGATCACCGCGGCCATGATCGGCCAGATCCTGCGCATCCACACCCTGATCGGCGAGCGCACCGGGGAGCTGATGCGCGAGAACGCTCACCTCAAACGAGTCAAGTCCATGGAAGACGCCGCCGTCCACGGCATCGTGGGCCAAAGCACGGCGCTGCGCCGCGCCCTGAGCGAGGCGGAGAAGGCCGCCGCCTCCAGCGCCACCGTCCTGCTGATCGGCGAATCGGGCTGCGGCAAGGAGCGTTTCGCGCGCATGATCCACCTCGCCAGTGCGAGACGCGACAAACCCTTCGTCTGCATCAATTGCGCGGCCATCCCGCCCAACCTCCTCGAGGCGGAACTGTTCGGTCACGAGAAGGGCAGCTTCAGCGGCGCCACCGCCCAGCGTAAGGGCAAGTTCGAGATCGCCGCGGGCGGCACACTGTTTCTCGATGAAATCGGCGACATGACGCCCGACCTGCAGGCGAAACTGCTGCGCGTGTTACAGGAAAAGACCGTGCAGCGCATCGGCTCCAATGCCGAGATCCCGGTGGACGTGCGCATCATCAGCGCCACCAACCGCCAGCTCAACGATGCGGTCAAGAGCGGCGAATTCCGGCTCGATCTCTATTACCGCCTCAACGTCCTGCCCATCCACTTGCCGCCGCTGCGTGACCGGGACGGCGATATCGAACTATTGGCCTTGTATTTCCTGGCCCGCTACAACCAGCAGCAACACCGCAATGTACTGTTCACCGGCAAGGCCTTGCGCTGCCTGGAGTCCTACGACTGGCCGGGCAACGTACGCCAACTGGAAAACGTCATCGAACGCCTGGTGATCATGTCTGATGCCGACTTCATCACCAATGATGAGATCGACCGCATCCTCGGCACGGAAACCGCCATTACCCTGGACGACCTGGAAGGCGACGGCGGCCGGCGGCGCGGCAGGCCATCTACCCCACCCGCCGTGGAATCCTTTAAACCCCATAAGAAAGTCTGCGCCGACGAGCGCACCAGAATCATCGAGGTGCTGCGCGAATCCGACGGCAACAAGACACTTGCCGCCCGCCGCCTGGGCTTGAGCACCCGCCAATTGTACTATCGTCTGACAAAACTCAAGATCGAAGCGTAATCCGCCCCCCCAACGCGCCCTGTCCCCAGCGGCATTGCGTTGCGATCCTGTCTCTGGCGAAAAAGAGACATGCTGACCGAGCGGTTCCACTCATCACATCGGCAAGCATCTTGAGCGTCGACTATACAAGCCTACACCCTGCGCAGAGAAAGCCGCCGCAGTCGTATGGCCGCGGCGGGGAGCCGGCTATTGGCCGTCGTCGCCCATGTCGGAATCCCCCTCTTCGGAATCCTGCATGTCATTATTGTCATTCATATCATTGCTGTCGTCATTCTCGCCCATCCCTCTGTCGTTTTGCATTTTCTCCGATATTTCCACACACTTTTTCACCCACGCATCCAAGTTATCCTCCTTCATGCCGTGCTGCACGGCCATGACCCGGCACTGTTCCTCAATGCTGGAGGACGCCTCGTGCATGGAACCCTGCTCCTCCGCGACCGCGGACCAAGACATCAAGGACAGGACCAATCCCACGCCTAACGCAACTTTGTTCATGGAAAGCTCCTCGCTACCAAAGATAAAGAGATTTATCTCCCGCCCACGGGCAAGGCCGCAGGCGGCAATCCACTGTAATCGAGCGGCCGCACGCCTGTCGATAGACATAAGTCAGATAAATTCTCCGGTCCTTGCGCAAGCACCGCAGGGCCTTCGCCCGCACCGCAAAGTCACGGACGGGAGACGATCAAAACGGATAGGGACCGGCGGAGACCGCCGAGCGGCGAGTTATCTTCTTGGTTTATACGCTGATCCACACGCTAGCGGTAGCGACGTCGTCCCCGGACCCGCTGCATCCGCAACAGACAATCGATCAAACGGTGTTACAGAGACTATTTCGCCTTGACCTTGGCGCTGCGCCGCAGGCGTGACAGCAGACGGCGCGCCATCTCGCCGAACAATTCGGTCTGGGTGGGATGGGGATGGATGGCCTGGGCCACCTGCTCCAGGGACATGTTGGCGGATACCATCATCACCGCCTCGCCGATGAGGGTGTCGGCATGATCGGCGAGGAAATGCACGCCGATGACGCGATGGCTCTGCTTGTCGGTGACGATCTTGATCAGCCCCAGGGTCTCGTCGGTAATCATGGCCTTCGCGTCGATGGCCATGGGCACCTTCACCTCCACGGCGTCGATGCCCTTGGCCTTGGCCTGTTCCACGGACAGCCCGACGAAGGCCGCCTCGGGGCGGGTGAAGATCACGCCGCAGTCCTTATCCTGTTCGTATTTCATATCTTCGCCGAGGATATTGGCAGCGGCGACCCGGCCTTGCTGGCCGGCGGTATGGGCCAGCATGTAGCCGCCGACCACGTCGCCCACGGCGAAGACATGCGGGACGCTGGTGCGGCCGCGCGCATCGGCCTTGATCACACCCCTCTCCACCGCCACGCCGGCGTTGTTGAGTTCCAGGGGCTCCAGCACCGGCCGCTTGCCGGTGGCCATCAGCACATAGTCGCACACCACCTTGTGCTTTTTGCCTTCACCGTCCTCAAAGCTGATCTGCATCTTGCCGGGTTTACCCTTAATCTCACCGACCTTGGCACCGATGTGAATGCTCAGGCGCGGGTCATCGTTGAGAATCTGGGTAAGGTTCTTGGCCACCTCCGGTTCCACTTCCGCGAGGATGCGTGGCTGAGCCTCCACCAGCACCACTTCCGTCCCGAAGTCCTGGAAGATCTGCGCCATTTCCACACCGATGGCGCCACCGCCCACCACCGCCAGCATCTTGGGCACGGCATTCAGGCCCCATACCGTATCCGAGGTCAGCACTCCGCCGCTCTCCAGGCCTTCGCGGGCACCGGGGATGGGCGGGACGAAGGGCGGCGCGCCCGTGGCAACCACCGCGCAGCCAAAGGTGATGTGCTCGCCCTTGGAACGATCGCCGGGCTGGGGACGGCCATGGGGATCCTTGCCGTTGGCGCTGGTATCCACGAATACCCGATGGTCGGTCTCGAAATGGGCGTAGCCCTGAATGACCTTGATCTTGACCCCGGTGTCGGTCTTGAGCGCCATCTCTCCCCGGGTCTCCAGGACTTTGCGGCGGGTCTGTTCCAGTTTCTCCCAGCTGAGCCGCGGCTCGGTGGTTCCTTCCACGCCCAGGTGTACGTCGTGATGACGGTCGCGTATACGGTCCGCCGCGGCGCGCCAGGCCTTGGAGGGGATGCAGCCGCGCCACAGGCACTCCCCGCCGGGAAAGGGCGAATCATTGATCATGGCCACCTTGACGCCGTGCTCGGCCAGGTCGCGGGCGCAGTCTTCGCCGCCCGGCCCGCCGCCGATCACCACCACGTCATAATCCCAGTCGCCTTCGGGGATGGCCGAACCCATCGGCCCCATCCACTCCTCCGGCTGCTCGATCACACCCTTCAAGGTGGTGAGGAACAGCGCTGCCTCGGCGCCGTTGACCACGCGATGATCGGCGGTGATGGTCAGCGGCATGCCGTCCTTGCCCGCCGTGGAGATGGCCAGGATCGCTGCCGTGCCCGGCGTGGGAATGGCATCGAAATAGGTGACACCCATCATCCCCATGTTGGAGACCATGAAGGTGGGATTGGTGTATTCCTCGGGGGCGAGGCGGCGCTTGCGGGCGCGCTCCACCAAGCCGCCCCAGTCCTCGTTCAATTCTTCCAGACTCTTGGATTCGCAGTGGCGCAACACCGGTACCACCAGGCCGCCGCCCTCGGCGGCCACCGCCATGCCGATGTCGACGGTATCGTGCTCCACGATCTTGTCCACCGGCTGATAGCACCAGTTGATGCGCGGATTCTTCTCGATCGCCTCGGCGCAGGCCTTGGCGATGGCCACCGTCACCGACACGCCCTTGTTCTTGGCCGCCTTGATCAAGGCCTCCGGCTTGGCATTCACCGACACGCGGAAGGTGGGCATGGTAAGCGACGCGGTCATGGAATGGCTCACCGCCTTTTCCATGGAACTCATGAGCCGGCCTTCTCCGGGCACCTGAATCTCGGGCATCATGTGCGCCGGTACCACCGCCACGGTTTCGGCGGCGCGGTGCACCGGCTGGGCTTGCAGCACGTCGTCGGCGGTGACGACCCCGTTGGTGCCGGTACCGCGCACGTTGTTGAGATTCACATGCAGCTCGGCCGCCAGCTTGCGCGCATAGGGGGTGGCCTGTTTGTTGTCGGGCCGGCTCAGGGGCACGGCCTTACCCGAAATCGCCGGCGTTGGAGCGGCTTCGCGAGTTTGCGGTGCGGCGGCCGCGGCGGCTTGCTCTTTCTTGGCAGGAGCGGCGCCGGTGGCGATACTCCCCTGCTGGACCTGTTCGGCGCTATCCATCAAATAGGCCAAGGCTCCGCCCACCGGGACGACCGTGTCCACTTCGGCCCGGGGCCCGGACAGATAACCTTCGCGGAATACCTCCACGTCCATGACCGCCTTGTCGGTCTCCACCGTGGCGACAATGTCGCCGCGGCTGATCTTGTCGCCAATGTTCTTTTCCCAGCTCACCACCAGACCCTCGGTCATGGTGTCGGAGAGCTGCGGCATCTTGATGGTATAGGTGGCGCTTGCCGGCGAAGGGGCCTCCTCCGCGGCGGGCGCGGCGGCGGGCTGGGCGGCGGGCGTTTCGGCCGGGGGCGTCTCAGACTTGGCGGGGGCGGAGGCAGGCGCGGCGCCATCACCGCTTTGCACCTGATCGGCGCTTTCCACCAGATAGGCGATGCCCTCACCCACCGGCACAGTGGCATCCACCGACGCCAAGGGTCCGGACAGATAGCCGTCGCGGAACACCTCCACGTCCATCACCGCCTTGTCGGTTTCCACCGTAGCGACGATGTCGCCGCGGGAAATCTTATCGCCAATGTTCTTTTCCCAGCTCACCACCACGCCTTCGGTCATAGTGTCGGAGAGCTGCGGCATCTTGATTAGGTAGGGTTCGGCCATGATCGTCTCTGCTACAAGCTAGTTCGTAGCGTGCGCACCGCGCACGTCCCAGTGGTGCACGCAACGCATCCTACATTTATCTGCCAAAGATCTTGCGCACCGCCTCGACCACCCGCTTGGCGTTGGGGATCGCGGCCTTTTCCAAATGGTGGTTGTAGGGAATCGGCACATTGGCCGCCGATACCCGCAGCGGCGCCGCGTCCAGGTCGAAGAAACACCCTTCATTGATGATAGCAATGACTTCGGAACCGACACCCACCGGGGCCTCCGCCTCTTCCACGACCACGGCGCGATGGGTCTTGCTCACCGATTGCCTGATCCCGGAGCGATCCAGGGGATTCAAGGCAAAGAGGTTTACCACCTCGGCGTCGATGCCGTAGTCCTTGGCCAGCTGCTCCGCGGCCTGCAGACACCAGTGCACGGAAACATTATAGCCGAACAAGGTGACGTCCTTGCCGGGACGGGCGATCTCGGAACCTTCCAGGGGATGGAAGTATTCGCCGTCGGGCACCTCGCCCTTCATGTTGTACATGAGTTCGTGTTCGTTGATGAACACGGGATCGTTGCAGCGCACCGCGGACTTGATCAGACCGTAGGCCTGCTTGGGATTGGAGGGCGTCACCACCCGCAACCCGGCGATGCCCATGAACACCTTTTCCATGCGGGCCGAATGTTGGGCGCCCAACTGGTGGGCGGTGCCGCCCGGCGAGCGGATCACCACCGGCGCGGTCACCTGGCCGCCGGACATGTAACGCACCTTGGCGGCGGCGTTGACGATCTGGTCGGTGGCCAGCCAGGCGAAGTTCACCGACATGATCTCGATGATGGGCCGCACCCCGAGAAAGGAGGCGCCGATACCGAGGCCGGTGTAGCTGTTTTCGCTGATGGGGGTATCGATCACCCGCTCCGGGCCGTATTTGTCATACAGGCCCTGGGTGGCCTTGTAGGTCCCGCCCACCACACCGATGTCCTCGCCCATGCAGATAACCAGCGGGTCGCGACTCATCTCTTCGTCGTGGGCGCGGCGGATCGCCTCCCAATACATCATATTCGCCATCAGTGCGCCCCCCCGCGTACGTAGGGATCGTTTTCCGCCAGCACATATCTCTCCAGCTCTTCCAACTTGGGCTCCGGCGATTCCTCGGCGAACTTGATCACTTCGTTTTCGATCTCGTCCAGGACCCCGTCATCCATCTTCTTGTAATCTTTCATGGTGATGCTCTTGGCCTCGATGAGGCGGTCGCGCAACATGATGATGGGGTCGCGCTTGCTCCACATGCGTTCTTCTTCCTTGGCGCGGTAGGCGTTGGAATCGGACATGGAGTGACCGCGGTAACGGTAGGTCATCAGCTCAAGGAAGTATGGACCCTTGCCGGCGCGCACGTGCTCCACGGCGACCTGGGCCGCCTCGTAGACCTTTTCCACGTCCTGGCCGTCAGTCTGCACCGCGGGGATGTTGTAGCCACATACCCGCTTGTACTGGTCCACCACCGCGGTGGAGCGGTCGATACGCGTGCCGATGCCGTAGAGGTTGTTCTCGCACACGTACAGCACCGGCAACTCCCACAGGCTGGCCATGTTCATGGATTCGTGGAAGGTGCCCTGGTTGTTGGCGGCGTCGCCCAGGAAACAGATGGAGATCTCGTCACCGCCTTTCATCTTGATGGCCTTGGCCATGCCCACCGCCAGGGGGAAGGGACCGCCCACCAGGGCATAGCCGCCCATGAAGCGCTTCGGGCCGTCGAAGATGTGCATGGAACCGCCGCGGCCCTTGCTGGAACCGGTCTCCTTGCCGTACAGCTCCGCCATCACCTCTTTGGGATCGGCGCCGCACAGGATGGCGTGGATGTGGTCGCGATAGCCGGTGATGACATAATCATGTCCCGGCCGCGCCGCCGCCATGACGCCATGGACACAGGCCTCTTGTCCGGGATACAAGTGCAAAAAACCGCCAATCTTGCGCTCCACGTACGCCTCATAACAGCGTTCCTCAAAACGCCGGGCAAAGAGCATATCGCGAAGCAGCCGTTTTTTATCCGCGGCATTCATAGGAATCCTTACGTTGATCCTTGCAAAACATTTGGTTAATGAATTGGAAACCGGCACTTAACTGTCACGGCCGTCGCCGTCGGCAACCCCGTTAGGTTGACCCGTTGCGGCGGAAACGCGGTATGATCGGGTTTTTGCGCCAACAGGTCAAGCCGAGCCGCATGGAAGGGACTGCACCATAATGGAAAAAGTCGCTATCAAACAGAATAAAAACCAACTCAGCAAGCGAGAATTCGATACCTGGGACCATGTTATCCTGGTCCTGCCTCCCAAAGACTGGCCGCAAATTCCTTACAGGGAAATCCTGGCCCGCCGTGCCCGCAAATTGGGCAAGGACAACGGCCCGCTGGTGACCGACCTTCCTAACGTCCATGATACCCGTGTCAGTTGGACCTCGGTCAAATCCGATATCTCCAGTTTTGAATTACTCACCCTGGCCCGCAAACTGGTGGCATCGCATTGGAATGCCGCACCGGCACGTATCGCGCTGGCCGCCCCCGGCGTGGCGCCGGCCCTGGCGGCGCGCGTCATGGAAGCGGTGGTCGCGGCCTTGCTCGCCCGGGCCGTGCCGCTCCCCCGCTTCAAGAGCAAAGACAGGCCCCCGCGTTCACTTAAGAGCATCACGATTTTCGGCCAGACCCGCAAGCTGGACTTGAGCCGGACCCTGGCCGAGGCGGAAGGCAACCATCTCGCCCGCAGCCTCACCATCCTGCCCCCAAATGAACTCACCCCGACGCGTTATCGCGAACGCGTCGGGGCGTTGGCTAAGGAACATGGCTGGCGTATGGAATTTTTCGATATCAAGGCGCTGCGACGCATGAAGGCCGGCGCCTTTCTCGCGGTGGCGCAAGGCGGCGCGGGACAGGATGACGGCATCGTGCACCTGCGTTATCAACCCAAGGACAAAACGCGACGCACCTCCCTCGCACTGGTCGGCAAGGGTATTTGTTTCGATACAGGCGGACACAACCTCAAGCCCGCCAAACACATGCTCGGGATGCACGAGGACATGGCGGGCAGTGCGGTGGCCCTGGGCACTCTCTTGGCCTTGAGCCGGCTGAAGGTCGATTTCACCGTGGACTGCTGGCTGGCCCTGGCGCAGAACATGATCAGCCCCACCGCCTACAAGCAAAACGACGTGGTCACCGCCCTCAACGGCACCACCATCGAGATCGTGCACACCGACGCGGAAGGCCGCATGGTGCTGGCCGACACCCTGGCGCTGGCAAGCAAGGCCAAACCGGGCATGATCATCGACTACGCCACCCTCACCGGCACCTGCGTCTATGCCCTGGGCACCCAGTACAGCGGCGCATTCACCAATCGCAGGGAATTTGTCGATCCCATCATCGCCGCGGGCGTCGCCGCAGGTGAACGGGTGTGGCCCTTCCCCACCGATGCGGATTTCGACAAGGGCCTGGAAAGCGATATCGCCGACGTCAAGCAGTGCAGCCTGGAGGGCGATGCCGACCATATCCTGGCGGCGCGTTTCCTGACGCGCTTCGTCGACGCAAAGATTCCCTGGGTGCACCTTGATCTCGCCAGTGCGATCAACAAGGGCGGGCTCGCCCATATTCCTACCGCCACCACCGGTTTCGGGGTACGCTACACTTTGAACCTGCTGCTGGACGGGCGGGTCTTTGCGGCACCGAAAGCTTAAAGTGGCTCCCATTCTCCATGCAGCCTGACTATCAAAGCCTCGACCCGCATCGCATATTGGATGCCGTGGAAGAGACAGGCCTGCGTTGCGACGGCCATCTGCACGCCCTCAACAGTTATGAAAACCGCGTCTATCAGCTGGGTCTTGAGGACGGTGGCTTCGTCGTCGCCAAGTTTTACCGCCCGGGACGCTGGTCCGACGAAGGGATCCGCGAAGAGCATGCCTTCGCCTTGGAACTGGCAGAACGGGAGATCCCGGTGGTGGCGCCGCTGCGCGACGATCACGGCGAGACCCTCCATCATTATCGGGGCTTTCGTTTCAGCTTGTATCCGCGCCGCGGCGGGCGCTGGCCCGAACTGGACAATCCGGATAATCTGCTGTGGCTGGGCCGCTTTATCGGCCGCATTCATGCCGTGGGAGCGATAGAACCGTTTCGGCACCGTCCGTCCCTCAGCATCGAGCACTTCGGTGACGATTCCTATCGCTACGTCCTCGAGCACGGCTTCATTCCCCCTGAACTGCAACTCGCCTACCGCTCCCTGGCGGAAGACCTGTTGATTCAGGTCAGAAACTGCTATGCGCGCGCGGGCGAGGTCAACTTCATCCGCCTGCACGGCGATTGTCACCCCGGCAATATCTTATGGACCGACGGCGGCCCCCATTTCGTCGACCTCGACGATTGCTGCATGGGCCCGGCGATCCAGGACCTGTGGATGCTGCTCTCCGGGGACCGCCGCGACATGACCATCCAGCTCTCGGACATCCTAGAGGGCTACACTGAGTTCTTCGATTTCAATCCCCGCGAACTCAATCTGGTGGAGGCCTTGCGCACCCTGCGCATGATGCACTACTCCGCTTGGCTGGCGCGACGCTGGGACGATCCGGCGTTCAAACAGGCCTTTACCTGGTTCAACACCGCACGTTATTGGGAAGAACAAATCCTCGCCCTCCGTGAACAGGCGGCCCTGCTCGACGAGCCACCCCTGAGCTGGAATTGACCGTCCATTGCGTTAAGGCAACTCTGAACAACGTGCCATCCCCGGCGTAACGCAGCGAAGACCCGGAATCCAGCAGCTTTGTCTCGGCTGATCACTGGATTCCGGCCCTTGTGCCCTTCAGGGTATTTATGCCCTTTAGGGTATGCGCCCGAATGATATAAGCAGTTAAACGACCCCGGTCAAAGCCCGGGGCTTATTCTAAAGAAAGAACGCCTCAAAGGCGCCTCAAAATCAAGAGCCGCCCAAGCCGGCCGCACCTGACCGTGTTCGTTTCTTCCCGCCGGTAGATAACGCCCCACCAGGCCGGGGGAGATCATCACCTCCCCCTTCAAGGGGGAGGCCGGGAGGGGGATGGGGTGCTTGCCGGGCGTCTATGTATCCTTAATGAAATTCACCCCCACCTCTATGCCCGCCGGGGTGGAGCATCACTTCTGCACCCGTTCGGCGGGGAAAACGTTCACCGGACCTTCTCCTCCTTCCGCCTCACCCCCTTGAAGGGCAGGGTGTCGTTATCGTCGAGCTTCCAGCTTCAACCCGACTTCCCCCATGCGACCGCCGTATCGCTCAAACCACTTTGAGTCCTCCGGCATAGCCGGGGGTTTACCTCCATGAATTATGCAAACCATGCCTAAGCACGGACTCAAGCAATGTGGGTTGCGAGGAACGCCGGTACGCGGCTTTCCAGCCAATAGTGCGGTGCCCACGGCTGCCCGGCGACGAAGCCCACATGCCCGCCGTGATTCGACAGTTCCAGGGTGATCGCCGCGGACAAATCGCTTGCCTTAGGCACCACGCTCGGCGACATGAACGGATCGTTGGCGGCATGAATCACCAATGACGGCGTCGTCACGGCGGCGAGATAGGGCTTGCAGCTGGCACGGGTGTAATAATCGTCGGCGTCACGAAATCCGTGCAACGGGGCGGTAATGCGGTCATCGAATTCCCGCAGGCT
>JARRQJ010000061.1:0-25357 GCA_037381915.1 Gammaproteobacteria bacterium
GCGAATTGTTGTTGCCGCCCGACATCGACAACCTGCTCAAGTCCCGCCAGCCCTACAAACAGTGGTTAAAGGAACACTACCTCGCCTTGAAAGCCGGCAAAGACGCCAAGACCGCTGCACCCTGGGACGAAGAACGGATGGCCGTGTTTCATAAGATGTTCCAGGTGACCTTCGAAGAGCGGGATCAGGTGCTGCGGGTGTTGGCCGAGGCGGGCCAGGAGGCCGTGGGTTCCATGGGCGACGACACTCCCATGCCGGTGCTGTCGCGGCGGGTACGCTCGCTCTATGATTATTTCCGCCAGCAGTTCGCCCAAGTCACCAATCCGCCCATCGACCCCTTGCGCGAGCAGATCGTCATGTCGCTGGAGACTTGCTTCGGCCGCGAGCGCAATTTGTTCGAGGAAACGCCGCTGCACGCCTCGCGGCTGGTGACCGGCTCGCCGGTATTGTCGGAGGAGAAATACCAAATGCTGTTGGTCCTCGACGATCCGGACTATGGCCACGCGCGCATTTCCCTCAACTACGACCCCGCCATGGGCCTGCGCACCGCAATCGAAGCGGTGTGCGAACAGGCGGAGGCGGCGGTAAGTGACGGCAAGGTCATCCTGGTCTTGTCCGACCGGGATATCGAGCAGGACAAATTGCCGATTCACGCCTTGTTGGCCACCGGCGCGGTGCATCACCGCCTGGTGAGCAAGGGGCTGCGCTGCGACACGAATATCGTGGTGGAGACCGCCACCGCCCGCGACCCCCACCACTTCGCCGCCCTCATCGGTTACGGCGCCACGGCGGTGTATCCCTATCTCGCCTACCAGTCCCTGTGCGATATGGTGCGCAGCGGCGAGATCAAGGGCAAGGAGGCGGAGGTGCTGGCACCCGCCTACCGCAAGGGTATCAATAAGGGACTGTACAAGATCATGTCCAAGATGGGCATTTCCACCATTGCCAGCTATCGCGGCGCCCAGCTGTTCGAGGCGGTGGGCCTCAACGACGATGTGGTGGATCTGTGCTTCACCGGCACCTGCAGTCGCATTCAAGGGGCTACCTTCGAAGACCTGGAAAACGATCAGGCTCAATTGGCCCGTGAGGCGTGGTTGACCCGCAAGTCCATTCAACAAGGGGGCTTGCTCAAGTTCATCCACGGCGGGGAGTATCACGCCTACAACCCCGATGTGGTGACCTTCCTGCGCCGTGCGGTGCAGACCGGCGAATACACCGATTACAGGTTGTACGCCGACCAGGTCAACGGCCGGCCGGCGGCTGCCTTCCGCGATCTGCTGAAGATTCGTGACGGCATCAAGGCCGTTTCCATCGACGAGGTGGAGCCGGTCGAGAAGATTCTGCCGCGTTTCGACAGCGCCGGCATGTCCCTGGGCGCCCTGTCTCCCGAGGCCCACGAGGCCTTGGCCACGGCCATGAACCGCCTGGGCGGCCGTTCCAATTCCGGCGAGGGCGGCGAAGATCCGGCGCGCTACGGTACCGATCGGATGTCCAAGATCAAGCAGGTGGCCTCGGGCCGTTTCGGTGTGACGCCCGCCTACCTGATCAACGCCGAGGTGTTGCAGATCAAGATCGCACAGGGCGCCAAGCCCGGCGAGGGCGGCCAGTTGCCCGGCGACAAGGTGAACAAGCTCATCGCCCGGCTGCGTTACGCCCGTCCCGGCGTGGCCTTGATCTCGCCGCCGCCTCACCACGACATCTATTCCATCGAAGATCTGGCGCAATTGATCTTCGATCTGAAACAGGTGAATCCCCAGGCCCTGGTGTCGGTCAAACTGGTGGCCGAACCCGGCGTGGGCACCATCGCCGCCGGGGTGGCCAAGGCCTACGCGGACCTGATCACCATCGCGGGCTACGACGGTGGTACCGGCGCGAGTCCGTTGACCTCCATCAAGTACGCCGGTGGACCCTGGGAGAGACCGGCCTGGACGTGATCAAGGCTGCGATCCTTGGCGCCGAGAGTTTCGGGTTCGGCACGGGGCCGATGATCGCCATGGGCTGCAAGTATCTGCGTATCTGCCACTTGAACAATTGCGCCACCGGCGTCGCCACCCAGGACGACAATCTGCGCAAGGTGCATTTCATCGGTGCGCCGGAAATGGTAATGAATTATTTCCGCTTCCTGGCCCGTGAGACCCGCGAATGGCTGGCGGTGCTGGGTGTGCGCAGCATGGCCGAACTCATCGGTCGCACCGATCTGCTGGAGATCATGGAAAGTCAGACACCGAAGCAGCAGCGTCTGGATCTGTCACCCATTCTCTCCGACGGCGGGGTGGCCAAGGACAAACCGCACTACTGCACCGAGCCGCGCAACGCGCCCTTCGACAAGGGCGAGCTGGCGGAACAGATGGTGCGCGATTGCCTGGCGGCCATCGAGCATAAGCAGGGCGGGACCTTCGAGTATCCGGTGCGTAACGTGCACCGTTCCATCGGCGCGCGCCTGTCCGGCGAGATCGCCCGCCGCCACGGCGACAAGGGGATGGAGGATGCTGCCATTACCCTGCGATTGAAGGGCACGGCGGGACAAAGCTTCGGCGTATGGAACGCCGGCGGTTTGCATTTGATCCTGGAAGGCGATGCCAACGATTATGTGGGCAAGGGCATGGCCGGCGGCAAGATCGTACTCTGCCCGCCGAAGGGCAGTCAGTTCGACAGCCGTGAGACCACCATCATCGGCAATACCTGCCTGTACGGCGCCACCGGCGGCAAGTTGTTCGCCTCGGGGATGGCGGGCGAGCGGTTCGGCGTGCGCAACTCCGGCGCCCACGCCGTGGTGGAGGGTTGCGGCGATCACGGCTGCGAATACATGACCGGCGGCGTGGTGGTGGTGCTGGGCGGCACCGGCCTCAACTTCGGCGCGGGCATGACCGGCGGCTTCAGTTTCGTGCTTGACCTGGATAAAGGTTTCGTCGATCGCTACAACCACGAGCTGGTGGACATTCATCGCTTGACCACCGAGCCCATGGAGATGCATCGCAATTACCTGCGCGGCATGATCGAAGAGTTCGTCGCCGAGACCGGCAGCGCCTGGGGGCGCGAGATCCTCGATGATTTCGCCACCTACCTGCCACGTTTTTGGCTGGTCAAACCCAAGGCGTTGGAGATTCACTCCTTGCTCGACGCCTTGCTCAATGCGGCATAATGCGTCATGGCTCCCCCCCGCCCCGTTCGTTCACAGGTAAGCAGCGCGATGACAAAAAATTTTGAGTTCGTAGAGGTGCCGCGTCAGGATCCCGCCAAGACCGTGGCGGAGGTGCGCATCAAGGATTTTCGCGAGATCTACGGTCAGTTCGATCCCAAGAGCGCCGTGACCCAGGCCTCGCGCTGCCTGAGTTGCGGTAATCCCTATTGCGAGTGGAAATGCCCGGTGCACAACTATATTCCCAATTGGCTGAAGCTGGTGGAGGAAGGGAATATCGAAGAGGCCGCCGAGTTGTCCCATCGGACCAATTCCCTCCCCGAGATCTGCGGGCGGGTCTGTCCCCAGGACCGCTTGTGCGAAGGGGCGTGCACCTTGAACGACGGCTTCGGCGCGGTCACTATCGGCTCCATCGAAAAGTACATCACCACCGAGGCGCTGAAGCGCGGCTGGCGGCCGGACATGTCCGGCGTCACACCCAGCGGCAAGCGCGTCGCCGTGATCGGCGCCGGACCGGCCGGCCTGGGTTGCGCCGATGTCTTGGTACGCAATGGCGTCGAGCCGGTTGTGTACGATCGGCACAAAGAGATCGGCGGCCTGCTCACCTTCGGCATCCCCGAGTTCAAATTGGAAAAGGAAGTGGTGCGTACCCGCCGCCGGCTCATGGAAGAGATGGGCGTGAAGTTCGTGCTCGATACCGAGGTCGGCAAGGACATCGAGTTTCAAAAATTGATCGATGAATACGATGCGGTCTTTCTCGGCATGGGCACCTATACCTATATGAAGGGCGGCTTCCCCGGCGAGGACCTGCCCGGCGTCTTCGAGGCTCTGCCGTTCCTGATCTCCAACGTGAAGCGCTGCCTCGGCATGCTGGAAAACCCGGCGAACTTCATCGACATGAAGGATCAGCGGGTGGTGGTGCTGGGCGGCGGCGACACTGCCATGGACTGCAACCGCACCTCCATACGCCAAGGCGCCGCCAGCGTCACCTGCGCGTATCGCCGCGACGAGGCCAACATGCCCGGCTCCAAGCGTGAAGTAGCCAACGCCAAGGAGGAAGGCGTGGAGTTTCTGTGGAACCGCCAGCCGGTAGAAATCATCGGTGACAACAAGGTCGAAGGCGTGAAAGTGGTCACCACCGAATTGGGTGCCCCCGACGCCCGCGGCCGGCGCACGCCCCAGGTGGTGCCCGGTTCGGAAGAGGTGGTCCCCGCCGACCGGGTGATCATCGCCTTTGGATTTAAACCCAATCCTGCGCCGTGGTTTGAGCAATTCGGTATCGGTTGCGATGAACGCGGCCGGGTGAAGGCGCCCGCCCTGGGGCAATACAAGCATCAGAGCACCAACCCCAAGGTGTTTGCCGGCGGCGATATGGTGCGCGGTTCCGATCTGGTGGTCACCGCGGTGTTCGAGGGCCGCACCGCCGCCGAGGGGATCCTGGATTTTCTGGGGGTTTGATTCAGCGATAGTGCATTACCAAAGAGCGCGGGGGACACGGAGAGTTGGACAAGCCCTTAGTTCGTGTGCCCCGCGGTGATTGGATTTTTTTCTGTTTCAGCGAGGGATGATAGTCAATGGCAACACTTCACAACGACCGCTTGCTCCGTGCCCTGCTCCGCGAGCCCGTGGATCGCACGCCCATCTGGATCATGCGCCAGGCGGGCCGTTATCTGCCCGAATACCGCGCCACCCGCGAGAAGGCCGGTTCGTTCATGAAGCTGTGCACCCACCCGGAGCTGGCCTGCGAGGTGACCCTGCAGCCGCTGGCGCGCTTCGACCTGGATGCGGCGATCCTGTTCTCGGACATCCTGACCATCCCCGACGCCATGGGCTTGGGGCTGAGCTTCGCCAAGGGCGAAGGGCCGCAGTTCGCCCGGCCGGTACGCAGCGCCGCCGACGTGGACAGGCTGGGCGTGCCCGATCCTGAAGGGGAGCTGGGTTATGTGATGGAGGCAGTGCGGGTGATCCGCCGCGAACTCGACGGCCGTGTACCGCTGATCGGTTTTTCCGGCAGCCCGTGGACCCTGGCCACTTACATGGTGGAAGGCGGCGGCAGCAAGGAGTACGCTCACGTCAAGGGCATGCTGTTCGACCGCCCCGAGCTGATGCATAAATTGTTGGACACCGTGGCGCGTTCGGTCACCACCTATCTCAACGCCCAGATCGCCGCGGGCGCCCAGGCGGTGATGGTATTCGATACCTGGGGCGGGGTACTGAGTCCGCGCGACTACATCGATTTTTCCTTGCGCTACATGGCCCAGATCGTGGACGGTCTGACGCGCGAACACGACGGCCGGCGGGTGCCGGTGATCCTGTTCACCAAGGGCGGCGGCGCCTGGCTGGAGTCCATGACCGAGAGCGGCTGCGACGCTCTGGGCGTGGATTGGACCACCGATATCGGCGCGGCGCGGCAGCGGGTGGGCGATCGCGTCGCCCTGCAAGGCAACATGGACCCCTGCGTGCTCTACGCGTCGCCGCAGCGCATCCGCCAGGAAGTCGCGACCATCCTCGGCGCATTCGGTCGTGGCACGGGTCATGTCTTCAACCTGGGGCACGGCATTCACCAGCATGTGAATCCCGAACATGTGCAGGTACTGGTGGACTCGGTGCACGAGTTGAGCGAAGCTTATCATCAATGACGGAGCGGGAGCCGCGGACCTGCGGGCCCGGCGAGCGTTGCCGAGATCAGCAGAGAGCCAAGTTATGATTCCTCATTTCGAACCGCTGCGAAACATGGGTCCTTTCAGCGAGGACATGTTCAACCGCATCATCGCCTTCCAGGAACGGCAGCATCCCGCCTGGGACGCCGAGTTACCCTTCGACGAACGCATCAAGGGATTGCCGCTGCATTACCTGGTATTCAGCAATCCCGACCGCGATCCCGCCAAGATGGGGCCGACCGTGTCGCACATCATCCCCCTGCGCGACGAGATGCGACGCATTGCGGCCTACGCCCGGCAAGTGGCGCATAAACCGGTGATCTGTGATCTGCACGCCGGCAACGGTTTTGTCGGCAGTCTGCTGGCGCGCGAAGGGTTGAAGGTTATCGGGGTGCGCGATCCCGCCGCCAAGCACAATCAGATAAAAGACTTCTATGACCGCGACCATTATGAATTGCGGGAACAGCCCATCGAGTCCATCGATTTCCCCTTCGACGTGGCCTTTTCCTGCTGGATGCCCGCGGGCAGTAACTATACGCCGCAGATCCTCAAACACTCCCCGAAGCTCATTATCTACATTTATACCAAGCATAGCCGGGAGGAGACCGCTGAACCCCAGACCGGTGTGCCCGATGCCTTCACCGAACTCCCGGACCGCTACCAGCTGATCCACGAATGGGGCATGACGCGGCCGAAGGATTTGTTTTACGACATATGGCCGGATCTTACCCCCAGCATCGAAGAGACACGCTACGTCAAGGTGTTCGCCCACCAGGATTTCGCGGACATCCAGGTGGAAGATGATCAGCCGTCGGCCGACCCATATGATTGGGAACACGAGTTGGAGATGGCGCTCCTCGCCCGCCAGGCCATGGAGCACTTAAAGGCGCAGGGATTGTCGAATTGAAGATTCCCCCGCGAGGGGAGGCATGCGCAGCTACGGCATTTGCGGTTTTCTTTACTATGGAGGGTAAAGAGTGCCAAAGACCTTATCCGCCGGCGTAGTGGTGATCCGCGACGAGGGCGAGCAGCATTGTTACCTGTTGTTGCGCGCCTACCGTAACTGGGATTTTCCCAAGGGCATGGTAGAGGCGGGTGAAGATCCCTTGCAAGCGGCGATCCGCGAGGTCGAGGAAGAAACCTCCATCATCGATCTAAATTTCCGTTGGGGATATGATTACCGCGAGACCCAGCGCTACGGCCGCGGCAAGGTGGCCCGCTACTATGTGGCGGAGACCGCGCGGCGGGACATCCACCTTCCCGTCAGTCCGGAACTGGGACGGCCCGAACACGATGAATATATTTGGGTGGATTACGAGGCGGCGCAAAAGTTGCTGCCGCCGCGCCTGCAGTCGATTCTGGCATGGGCCGCGCGCCTCAGTGACAGCGGCTGAGTGCGTGTTTGCCCAGTCGCAAAGAGCTAAGGCTTGTCCTTCTTGGTGGTAAAGATGGGCGAGGGGAAGGGGGTAATGTTATCTGCCTTGTCGGCAGCCGCGGTGATCTTGTTAATCCCCTCCTTCTCGACTTCGTCGACGCGAATCACTGCCTGCATGGGAATATAAGTGCGTTTCACGTCCGCGAACTCGGCCTTGAGGCGTTCCTCCGACGGGTCCACCAGCACGCCTGACCCGGAGCCAAACAGCAGTCCCTCCACCTCGATGAAGCCCAACAGGCCGCTGGGGCTGACCCGCTTGGCGTGCATCTCGTAGATCTTGCCCTGATTGTGGAACATGATTTTATAAATCTGTTTGCCGCGCGCCATAAAGATCCTTGCTTCTATGCCACCTCGCCCAACAGGGCGTCCATCATGTGTTCCGCCTGGGCCGCATATCCCCCGCCGAAGAGGTTCGCGTGATTGAGTATATGATAGAGATTATAAAGCGTTTTGCGTAGTCGATAGCCTTCGTCTACGGGAAAGTGTTCGCGATAGGCCGCATAGAACCGCGGCGGATAACCGCCGAACAATTCGGTCATGGCGAGGTCGGTCTCCCGATCCCCGTAATAACTGGCGGGATCGAAGATCACCGGCTCTCCGTCGCGCAGGACGGCGTGATTGCCGGACCACAAGTCGCCGTGCAGCAGCGACGCCGGGGGCTTGTGCCCGCCAAGCACCTGAGGCAAGGCGTCCAACAAGCGTTCGCCCGTGCGTTGCAGGTTTCCGCCGAAACCGTGCCGTGCCGCGAGACGCAGTTGATAATTCAGCCGGTTTTCCCGCCAGAATTGCAGCCAGTCCCCACTGGCTTGATTGCGCTGCGGCGTGGAGCCTATCGTATTGTCGCGATGCCAGCCGTAGCGTTCGCCGCAATGACGGTGCAGGTGCGCCAGTCGGATACCGAGGGTCTCCGCGCCGGACGCGGTGGACTGCCCGAACTCCAGGTATTCCTGCACCAGATAAGCCGCTTCGCGCGTCGCGCCCCAGCAAATGGGCGCCGGCACCCGCACCGTGGCGGTGGCCTGCAAGGCCAGCAAGGCCTCGGCCTCGGCGGCGAAC
Source organism: Gammaproteobacteria bacterium (assembly GCA_037381915.1). GTDB lineage: Bacteria > Pseudomonadota > Gammaproteobacteria > DRLM01 > DRLM01 > JARRQJ01. The sequence goes on from JARRQJ010000061.1 coordinate 8,291, forward strand.
ATCTCCGCCGCGCCCGCCTCGTTGAGCTTGACGAAATAGCGACGTTTGCCGTCCTCGATGCTGTAAGCGCGATTGATGCAGCCGCCGCCCACCGCACGGGTTGCCGCGACGGCGAAGGGATCGGCGGTGACGGATGATATCGCCGCGGCAATTTCCGACCAATCGATCATGTGTTCACCAAGGCACGATTCCAGGCCCCTGATTTTACCCGTAAACGGACCAGGCTGCTCCTACGGTGTGAGGCGCGGCGTCGAGGTCCCTGATGCGCAACCATATCGCGATGCCGTCACGGCGACGGCCGGGTAAGAATTTGCAAGGTGCTCGGCCGTATCAACCGCTGAAGATCAGAAAACCCACGCCGATGATGGTCACCACGATGCCCAGGATGAAGATAAACCAGTCATCGCGGCCAGGGCCCGGTTCCAGGGTGGCCTGCTCGGGTTGGGCGGGGTTGTAGTAGGTCGTGACTTTGGCCCCCACGGGATACTTGTTGACGTAGCTCGCGGCCAGCATGGGGGTCGGATTAGTCCCACTGGGGAATTCCAACTCACGTTGGAAACGCCGGCCGGACACCGTGTAGCTGAACACGATCTGGGGAAGGAGGTCGTCACTGTTCGATGCCGCTTGCGATTTTTCGATGACGCCCTCCGCGGCGGGCCAGCGCAGCGTCTTTCTGCCGCGGGCAATAATGGTCCATCCCCAGACGGTCGTGCCCAAGCCTCCCACGAGAAACAAAATGAGAATGATGATGTAGGGATTCAAGCGCGATACTCCGTCTGCAACTGAACATGATCACATGAAGGCGTGACCTCGCTGACAGTAGGGCTTAACTTGACAAGACGCAGGTATTGTCCAACAAATACGCAAATGCTGCAAAGCGGAACCTAATGAAGAGTTTAGAGGTGCGGCGCCGCCGACCGGGCGGCGCCGCGGATCGCGTTTAACCGGCGGCGCGCTTGTCGCTGCGCAGCAGTTCCGTCTTGGTGGAGATGGCGTCGAGCAGGGTGGTGAAGGATTTGGCGAATAACTGCACTCCCTCGTCTTCCAGCCTTTTGGTCACTACCTCGAGATCCACGCCGAAGTTGTTTAACAGCGAGATCTGCCGTTCGGCATCGTCCAGGCCTTCGGAAAGGGTGCTGCGCGGCTGGCCGTGGTCCTTGAAGGCGGCGTAGGTGGCGGGAGGAATGGTGTTGACCGTGTCCGGGCCGATGAGGGAATCGATGTACATCACGTCGCTGTAATCGGGGTTCTTGGTGCCGGTGCTGGCCCACAGTAACCGTTGCGTTCCGGCCCCGGCCTCTTTCAGTTTTTCAAAACCGGCGGATGTGAATACCCGTTGATACCAGGCGTAGGCGAGTTTGGCATTGGCTATGGCGATGTGCCCTTGCAGGTCGGCGGCGCTGGGTTCGGAGGTCGCGGCCTGATGCAGCAACTTATCCACCGCCGTATCCACGCGGCTCACGAAAAAACTGGCGACGGAGGCGATGGTGTCGATCGCCAGGCCTTTGCGCAGACGTGTCTCCAGGCCCGCCAGATAGGCCTCCACCACTTGCTTATAGCGCTCCACGGAGAACAACAGGGTGACATTGACATTGATACCCATCGCCACCAGTTCCTCGAAGGCCACTACACCCTTTTGGGTGGCGGGGACCTTGATCATGAGATTGGGCCGATTGACCCGCTCGTGGAGGCGTTGCGCCTCGGCCACGGTGGCGTCTATGTCATAAGCGAGGTCCGGTGAGACTTCCAGACTCACATAGCCGTCCCGTCCGTGGGTGGCGTCGTACACGGGTTTCAATAAATCGGCGGCACCCTGGATGTCTTCGATGGCGAGATTGAAGAACAGCGAGCGGCTGTCCTGGTCGCCGGCGGCATAGGTCAATCTGGCCAGGCTGTCATCGTAATCGTTGGAATGGGCGATAGCCTTTTCGAAAATGGTTGGATTGGAAGTGACACCGCGCAGCCCGTCTTCGGCGATGAGGCGTGCCAGTTCACCGGAATTGAGCATTTTGCGTTCGATGTTGTCATACCAGATGCTTTGGCCGAAATCTTGTAGGCGTCGCAATGGGTTCATGGTGTCTCTCCTAATTCTTCATTGTTTAGCGTGACACGTGGTTATTCGCTCTAAGATATCGGCTTAACAGGAGATTTACTTAGAAATTAAGGTGCCAGGCCACATCGAGTACTGAATTCTTACAGTAGTATGAGACAGGTGGCAAGCCGCAGCGTTCAGGTGTATCGTGAAAAGACTACGTTTAACCATCCCAAATTTAGGGTATTCTCCAGGTCATATGGGTGGGATGTCGCGACAAGGAAGTTAACGTCATGTATCTCAAGCATAAAGTCAGTGGGTCACTGGTGGAGATTTTGGATGTTGCCGCGTTGTGTGATCCGTGCCGCGAGACTGTGCCGGGTCGCTACCACGCCGGCGAAGAGCTCCAGGAACCCACGGATTTTTCTAAGCAGGAGCTGGACTTCCCGTCGGGGGAAGCGCTCCCCCGCAGCTGGGTCGATCGCCACTACAAGCTAAGTGTATGAAGTATATTTACTGCTGCGCCGCAAATTGAGACGCAGTTCACAGAATTCCCCCCCTTGTGCGCGAATAATGGTTAACAGGTAGAAAAGGCAGAAAGTGAATGTCCAGGCACGGAGCCGCTCAAGCTGAGAGTGAGTGCAATGTATTACCGCAAGCCTAAATTAATGATAGCGTTAGTGTTCTTGGTAGGGATGGCCGTCACCTTGACCGCCGGGGCGGAGAGCCTGACAGATGACGGCGGAATCTATTTCAAGGGCCCGATGGCAACCTGTCTGAGCAAGGCCAGACTCGTGTATCCTTGTGTATCACTCTCCCCTCCCGCCTATCAATCCAACACCGCCTTTGTTAGCAATCTCCCCCTGGAGACCAAGCTGCCGCTGGATACAGACAAACATGAAGACGGCTGGTTCGCCAGATTTAAGAACAAATTTTGGAGCGGCAATGGGCTGCTCCCCATCGATCTTCAGGGACTGGATATGAACCTCGCCACGGACCATACGGGGACCGGGATGACGATGGACCTCGGACCCATGAATTTCAATATGTACTTCGACGAAGGCAATTTCTCCGAATCGCAATTTATGCTCGGGATAAACCGCAGCTGGTAGGCGTTTCGGCCCGCGGCCCCTCTTCTATTTTATTTCAACAGCAGCTCTATGAGCATACCGACACCGATCAAGGCCAGCCCGATGCTGAAGGCCCGCTGCAAGGGTTTAAGGGGGATGCGCTTTAGCAGACGGGAACCCACAATGCTGCCTATGGCGGCCAGCGCGCCCACGGCGATCATGGTTTCAGGCGAAAAAGAGGGTATCTGTCCCAGATAGGTGATGCCCGACGTGGTGGCGTTGATGGTGATCAACAGCAGGGAGTGAGCGACCGCCGTCGGAAAATGGGAAACGCCCAAGGCGATCAAGGCGGGGACCATCAAGAAGCCACCCCCTACCCCCAACAAACCCGTGAGCACCCCCAAGCCGATGCCCACCGCAAAGGCGGCGAGGCAATGACACGTGCCCGCCGCAGGCGGCGCTTCGTGAAGCCGGACGCGCCATGTCCACATGGCCACCACCAGCAGCAAGACACCGAACAGGGCCTGTTGTAGCACCGGGTCGATTCTAACCCCCAGCCAGGCACCCCCCATGCTGCCCACGATACCGCCGAGGCTGAAGAATACCAAGAGCCCGGGCTGGATGACGCGCCATGCGCGCTGGTGGAAGGCGGCCACCAGGCTGACGGCGGCCACGATCCACACGCTGGAGGCGATGGCCTGTTTAAGCGGGAGACCGGCACCGTAGACCAGCAGCGGCACGGTGAGCATGCCACCGCCTGCGCCGAACAAGCCGAGCAACAGACCGATGAACGGTGCAAATACCCATACCCATAGACTCATGGCATGGATCGGTCCCTGCCGTTATCCGTCGCGGCCGTGGCGATAGCAGCGGCGGCCCGGCGGGCCACCTAGTGCGCGCCGCTTCGTTGGACGCAACCGGACTTGACGCCGATCTTTTTGAGGATCTGTTCCATCAGACACCAGCGGGTGAAACCGGATTGCAGCAGATTGGCCCCCACGAAGGCGGTAAACCATAACCAGGTGGGTTCCTCGAACAGTTTCACACCGTTGTAGCCATGGGCAAGCCCAAGCGACAACAGGATAAAGCTCCCGGCAATAATGCGAATCAATCTTTCGCTGTTCATGATGTCACTTCCTCCAAGTAAACGGAATCGTTATCGCTACTTTTCCCGCTTCCCCGATGATTGGGGCGTAGGGCAATAAATACTCTTCAGCACCTCGATCAGCTGGGCAAAGGTCGGGTCGGCAAGTTGATACAAGACCTGCTGACTCCGTCGTTCGCAACTCAACAGCCCCATCATGCGCATCTTGGCCAGGTGCTGGGAAAGATTCGACTGGCTGGCACCGGTGCGGGCCATGAGCTCGGATACCGTCAACGGCCCTTCCTCCAAATGGCATAAGATGGACAGGCGCAATTCATGGGCGACGCCGCGCAGCAAGCGCGTTGCCTCGACGATTTTTTCTTCAGGGAATTCGTCCATGAGCGCATTATATAATTAAATGCTAATATTATCAAATAATGGATATGCTAGTTGTTACAGTTGCTTAGGGGCATTTGCCGTTATTCATGTGGGCGGCGCGGAGGGGGCTGGCGAAAAAGGCGTTCCATCCAGATGTCCACCCAACCCCAGAAGTCTTCCTTCCAGCTGCGATACCAGGGACGGCGGGTCCACTCGCTGTACAGACGTTCGCGGCTATGCCCGAAATCCTGCTTGAGCATTCCCTGCACCTGGTCTGAAAAGGCCTCGTCGTCCACCTCCTGGTTGGCCTCCAGATTCCAGCGCAGCGTCCAGCGGTCCAGGTTGCTGGAACCGACGCTGGCCCAATGGTCACACAACAGTACCTTGGAATGGGTGAAGCGGGGCTGGAACTCGAAAATCCGCACCCCGTGGTGGAGCAGGCGACGGTAAAAACGCCTTCCGGCGTGCCGCACCGCGGGATGGTCGGTGTGATCGCCGGGAAGCAGCAGGCGCACATCCACTCCGCGCCGCACTGCGCGGCGCAGGGCACGTCGCAGCTTCATAGAGGGGACAAAGTAGGCGGTCGCCAGCCAGACCCGATAGTGTGCGTGGCGGATCCGGGATATGGCCGTGCGCTTGATGTCGGCGTGGAGGATGCCCCGGCTGAAATTGACGCGGCCCCGTTGATTGCCCATCGCCAAGTCACTGACTCTGGGCGGCGCCAGGTCGCCGTCCGCCATCTGGTTCCAGTTTCTGCGAAACAAGGCATGCCAGTCGGCCACTACCGGCCCCTCGATGACGACCATGGTCTCGCGCCAGCGGCGTTCCGGGTGCAGAGGGGGATCGAATTCATCGGTAATGCCCGCTCCGCCGACAAAGGCGACCCGACCGTCCACCAGCAGCAGCTTGCGATGGTCGCGCGCAAAGTTGCGCTGCAATTTGCCGTAGCGCAGGCGATTGTAGTAACGCACGCTGATATTGGCGCGCTGCAGCCGCTCACGGTCCACGCGCTGCAACCTCAGGCAGCCGAAGTCATCCAGCAGGATGGATACCGCGACGCCCCTGTCCGCGGCGGCACACAGCGCCGCGATGAAGCGGTCGGTCACCGTGCCCGACTCCATGAGATACATCTCCAGCAGCACGTAGGATTCGGCCGCGGCAACGGCGCCGAGCATGGCGGGAAAAAATTGATCGCCGTCCATGAGCAATCGAAAGCGATTGCCGTCGCGCCATGGAAACGGCGTATTGTCTAGTTCAACTGGGCTCATCGCTGGCGCCGGACTTGATGTTGGCCGGGAAAGTGATGATGAAAGCATTCACGGGCTGATTCATATCCCTCAACGGGATCCGGCGCTGACGCCGGATTGACTACATCGATGACTATAGCTGAATTTACGGCACGTGGGGGGCGGGGCTAAATGTCGGTTACTCGTTTGCGCCGGTCGCCGCGGGAGGAGCGGCGCTCGCCGCTGGCCGGATACAGCAAGGCGGGATGGCCGGTTTGCCAATCCGCCTGCCCTGTGTAGAGGTAATCACGGGTGGCCGGGACCGTATCGAGCCGATGTGACAGTTGGATTTGAAACACCACCGTATCCCGCCAACGGAATGAGGCGGAACAGGCGGCCAGATAGAACTCCCACATGCGATAGAAACGCTCGCCCCAGCGGGCGGAGATTTCCCGGCGGTGTTGCTGCAGCCTTTCCAGCCAGGCGCTGAGGGTCCAAGCGTAGTGCAGGCGCAATACCTCGATATCGGCGGAGATCAGCCCCGCCGCCTCGATGGCGCGGTGGATATCGGACAATAACGGGCAATCGCTGCCCGGGAAGATATACCTTTCCAGCCAGGGATTGGCGCCGCCGGTATCGGTAAAGCAGCCGATGGTATGCACCAGGGCCACCCCGTCGGGGGCCAGTTGTTGTTTGATGGCTTCGAAGTAGCGGCGGTAGTTGGGCAGCCCCACATGTTCGAACATCCCGACGCTGACGATGCGGTCATAGCGGCCGCGGTGGGTGCGATAATCCTCGAGGAGGAAACGCGCCCGGCCGTCCAGTCCGCGCTCTGCGGCGCGCTGCTCGGCGACGCGCCGTTGATTGTCGGCCAGCGTGAGCCCGGTGACGTTGACCCCGGCGTGCTCGGCGAGGTAGCTACCCAGGCCGCCCCAGCCGCAGCCGATATCCAGTAGTTGCTGGCCGGGCTCCGGTAACAGTTTGTTCATGATATGCCGGCATTTGGCGCGTTGCGCCTGCTCGAGGCTGACGCCGGGTTCCTCGAAATAGGCGCAGGAATAATGCAGTTCCGGATCCAGGAAATATTGAAAGAACTCTTCCTCGCGTCCGTAATGATGCGCGACGTTGCGCTTGCTTTGGGTGAGGCGGTTCCACTGGCGCTGCCACTGGCGCAGGACCTGCACCAGGTGTTGCCAGCCTTGCGGGCGTTGCAGGGGGTAATTGCGCAACAGTACCTCCAGCAACGGCAGCAAGCCGCATTCGCCTGCGTCCCATTCGCCTTCTACGTAAGATTCGCCCAGGCGCACTTCCGGATCGCGCGCGATGTGCGACAAGGTGCGCGCTTTATGGACGACCCATTCCACCTCGGGGTTGCCGTTGCCAAAGCTTTCGCGCGCACCACCGGGGAGGTTCAGCAACAGGCGACCAAAATGAATCTTTTGTTCCAGTCGAGACAGAACGGACATAGCCAGTCGTCACCGGGTAAATCAATCCGCTTTTACGATAGTGATAAACGTCGTGCCGGGTCAAGATGTAAATTTGACCAATTCGGCTTTTTGTACGGCTGGGAGCGGGTTATGATGCAGGAGATTATGAGAGTGGGTGTCAGGAGTATTACAGAATGACCACCAGGGACTCGGGCGAGGCATGCGCCGCACCAAAGTTTTTCGTTATTCCGCGATTTGCACTGGATAAGGGCGAGTGATCCATCTCATCAAGATGTTTTGGGACATCTGCGCCCTCAAGGCGGCGCCGCAGGACCTGCCGGCGTCGTCCTTCCTGCTGGGCCTGGCGCTGCTGGCGTATTTCGTCACCGGCGTCGTTGTGGCCGCAGTGCAGTGGCCGCTTTCCCAGGCCGTGCCCGCCGCCCTGCTCGATACCGGGTTTGTCGCGGTGCTGTGTCGTATTCTGTTATGGACACGCATGCTGAGTGGCCGGTTTGTCCAGACCCTGACGGCCATGGCGGGCAGCGGCACGGTCATGACCCTGATCGCCGTGCCGCTGGTGATGTGGCAAAGCTTCGTCGGGGTGACCGATGCCACCGCCCCCACCCTGCCCACCTGGTTATTGATGATCTGGATGGTCTGGAATGTGGTGGTGGTGGGGCACATCCTGCGCCACGCCCTCTCCACGTTCCTGGCGGTGGGCATAGGCTTGGCGGTAGTTTATGGCTATCTTACCTTCGAACTGATGCGAATCTTTCTTCCCCACTAGAGGCGGCGTATGCACATTCATATCCTCGGCATTTGCGGCACCTTCATGGGCGGCATCGCGGTGCTGGCCCGCGAGATGGGTTACACCGTCAGCGGTTCCGACGCCAATGTCTATCCGCCCATGAGTATCCAACTGGAACGGGCGGGTATTCGCCTCGGCCAGGGTTACGAACCCGCCCACCTGGAACCCGCGCCGGACCTGGTGGTGATCGGCAACGCCCTGTCCCGCGGCAACGCCGCCGTCGAGTACGTGCTGGACCGCGGCCTGCTTTACACTTCCGGTCCCGGTTTCCTCGCCGACCACGTGCTCAAGGACCGCTGGGTGCTGGCGGTGGCGGGCACCCACGGCAAGACCACCACCTCCAGCATGCTTGCCTGGATCCTGGAGTTCGCCCGTCTTACCCCCGGCTTCCTCATCGGCGGCGTCCCCGGCAATTTCGACATCTCGGCGCGCCTCGGCAACGCGCCGTTCTTCGTGGTGGAGGCGGACGAATACGACACTGCCTTTTTCGACAAGCGTTCCAAGTTCGTCCACTACCGGCCGCGTACCCTGATCCTCAACAACCTGGAATTCGACCACGCCGACATTTTTCCCGATCTCGCCGCTATCCAGCGCCAGTTTCACCACCTGGTACGCACCGTGCCGGGTAACGGCCTGATCGTCACACCCCGCGACGACGTGGCGATGAACGATGTCCTGGCCCAGGGCTGCTGGACTCCGCTGGAACGCTTCGCCCTGGACGGCGACGCCGACTGGACCGCCCGCGACATCGCCCCCGACGGCGGCAGCTTCGCCGTGTACTGGCGGGACCAGTTGCAGGGCAAGCTGGTGTGGAATCAGATCGGCATGCACAACGTCCGTAACGCCATCGCCGCGGTCGCCGCCGCGCGCCACGCCGGCGTGCCCGCCGCCCACGGTATCGCCGCGCTGGCCGATTTCCGTGGAGTGAAACGGCGCATGGAACAGCGCGGCGTCGTCAACGGCATCACCGTCTACGACGACTTCGCCCACCACCCCACCGCCATCGCCACCACCCTGGCGGGCCTGCGCCACCGCGTCGGCAAGGCGCGCATCATCGCCCTGCTGGAACCGCGTTCCAACACCATGCGCATGGGTGTGCACCGGGAGCAACTGGCCCCCAGCCTGGCCGAGGCAGACGCGGTATTCTTATACGACCCGCCGGACCTGGACTGGGACCTGGTCGCGGTGGCCGAGGCGCTGGTCGACGCGGTCACCGCCCTTGCGCGCCCCGGCGATCACGTGTTAATCATGAGTAACGGCGCATTCGGGGGAGTACACGAGAAATTGGTGGAGGCGCTGAAAAAGTGAGCCGCGACGCCATCGCCCTGGCCATGACCGGTGCCTCCGGCGCCATCTATGGCCTGCGGCTGCTGGAATCCCTCATCCAGGCCAAACAACGGGTCTACCTCATGCTATCCGCCCCCGCCCAGGTGGTGATCGGCATGGAGACCGAGCTCCGGCTGCCGGGCCGCCCGGCGGAGATCGAAGACACCCTCGCCTCTCTGTATCAAGCCGAGCCCGGCCAGCTCAGCGTATTCGGCCGCGAACAATGGACCGCGCCGGTGGCCAGCGGCTCCAGCGCGCCCCGCGCCATGGTAGTGTGCCCCTGCACCAGCGGCACCCTGTCGTCCATCGCCCAGGGCGGCAGCGACGACCTGCTGGAACGTGCCGCCGACGTGGTGATCAAGGAAGGCCGCAAGCTCATCCTGGTGCATCGCGAGATGCCCGTATCCGCCATCCATCTCGACAACATGCTCAAGCTGGCGCGCCTGGGCGTAACCATCATGCCCGCCAATCCCGGCTTCTATCACAACCCCACCTCCATTGATGACCTGGTGGACTTCGTGGTGGCGCGCATCCTCGATCACCTGGACGTGGAACACGACCTCGGCCCGCGCTGGGGATAACGCCATGGCACGGATGCTCCTCCCCCTCTTCCCCCTCAACAGCGTCCTCTTCCCCGGCGGCGTGCTACCGCTGCGCATCTTCGAACCCCGCTACCTGGAAATGATCAGCACCTGCATGAAGGAGGGCAGCGGCTTCGGTATCGCCCTGATCCTCAGCGGCAGTGAAGTGGGCGAGGCCGCCAAGACCTACGAGATCGGCAACTACGTGCAGGTCATCGACTGGAACCTGCGCGATGACGGTCTGCTGGGCATCTCGGTGCAAAGCCAGGGACGCCTGCGCATCCTCTCCACCGAAGCCCAGCCCAATCAACTCATCCACGCCGACGTGGAATTGCTCGAAGAACAACCCACCCCAACCATCCCGCCGCAATTCGCCGCAGGCGCCACGCTGCTGCGCGACATCATTAACAAAGTCGGCGGCCACTTCGCCGAACTCGAAGCCGACTACGACGATCCCTTATGGGTCAGCGGCCGCCTGGCGGAGCTGCTGCCCATCGAGAACCTGCAGAAACAACACCTGCTGCAAATGGACGATCCTCTGCAGCGCCTGGAGCGCTTGTGTGCGATGTGGGATTGTATGGAGAGTGAGGATTAAACGATCATCATAGCCCTGCTTGACAATGATCTAAGGTGATATGCCGTATTTGCACATGGCCTACGCACAGTAATTTCAAAAATAGGGTCAGAGAACAGTTGTTGCTAATATTAGCGGAAATTCCTCTCTGACCCTATTTTTTTCCACTGAGCTATATGTAGCTACTTTTCGTGGATCTCCATGGAATGAAGAATGGAGTACGGAGGACGCCTTTGAGAGGCTCAGTGATTTTTTAGCTTCCCCCAAGTCCATTGCTGTAAAAGCTATACATAACAGAAATATATGTGGTTTTATATTTGGGGAAATTCAGCAATGGAATGGCGCTTCGTTTTATTAGTTGAAAGAAATATGTGCTCTTGATGCTCTTCAAAGAAAAGGGATTGGGAAAAGCCTTATTGGAAAACTTGAAGAAATATTGAAAGAAAATGGTGTATCAAGGATTTACCTCTTTACCCAAAGAGATAGTGTTCCATCTGATTTCTATTCAGCATTAGGGTTTACTGAAAACCAAAATATCATGGTGATGAGAAAGCAAGTTGAAAAAAGCAGCTAACAAGGGCGGTCAACTGGGACTGGCCTTACGCGCCGCTTCGCTATGCTCCAGGCCAGCCCGTTACCACTTACGTTATGTAGCTATAGATACCAGTCAAATTAATTGCAAACTATGTATCAAAAGGGTCAGACTCGATTGATTGAGCTGTTAAGAGTCTTCCCCTGAGCAAGCGGCGGCATCGGACTTTCCAGGCAACTGGCAATGGTGCGCAGCAGTTCCCGGCCCTGAATGGTCGCTTTGCCGTCGTGCATGAGGCAGGCGGCACAGGCCTTGAGGATGCGCGGTTTCAATAGCGGTTTGAGTTCCGCGAGTTTGTTCACCGCATTGTTCATGTTCTCCAACGTCAGTTGTTCGCGAGAGACGAACTTCAAGGCGGTGACCCCTGCCGCTCTGATGCCGGCCTGGAAGGCCTGTTGGGCCGCGGCATCATCCGGGTGCTCGGTATGGGCCAGCAACGACAGCAGGGTTTCGGCTTCCGCTTTTACCGCACCCAGATAACTGTATTTGGCCTTGGGGCGCGGGCGCAGATTGAAGTGTTCGTCCAGTTGCCGGATCAGGACGCGGAAGCGGCGGTATTGTTCCATGGACAGGGTGCGCAGCACCGGCAGGGTCAAACCCGCCAGCGGCAGGCGCGCTGCCTCGGGCAGTTCGGGTTGCAGCGGCAGCAGTTTCCCGGTCTGCTCCATCACGGCGGGATCGGCCAGGTGCGACATCAGCGCCTGTTGCTTGGCCAGGATCTCCGGGCGGGTGTCGAGCAGCATGGCGTAGATCACCGCCCGCGCACCGAAGGGTTCCTCGGCGGCATGGCGCAGGGGATCGGGAATGGACGCTAGGATGTCCCGCGCCGCATCCACATGTTCCTGTTTGACGTTGCCCACCAGGGCGACCGCGTCGTCCGGCTGCAGCATCCCGGCGACCACCGCCCCCGCCATCACCGCCCGCTTGGCGGCGGCGATATGTTCCGGCGCTTCTTCCGCGGCGATCTCCTGCACCTTGGGCTCGATGAACTTGCCGTCCCAGCTCGGATCGATGCGTTTGATGCGTTGGTCCAAAGGCGGATGGGTGGCGAACAGGCTTTGCAGGAAGCCGCGCACGCCCATGGAAAAATAGGCGTGGCTGTATTGCTGCGCCGAGGGGCTCTCCAGCAATGAGCCCCAGGTGGAGCCGCCGATGGCTCTCCAGCAATGAGCCCCAGGTGGAGCCGCCGATCTTTTTCAAGGCGTCGGCAATGCCCTGGTTGTTGCGCGTGTATTGCACTGCGGAGGCGTCCGCCAGCAGTTCGCGCTGGCGGCTCACCGTCGCCTTGATCCACTGGCCGAAGAAGAAGCCCACGTAACCGATGGCCACCAGTCCGGCGCCCAGGGCGAACAAGGCGACTACGGCGTTGCCACCGTTGCGGTTGCGCGAGCCGCGCATGAAGGCCGTGGAGCGCAGCAGGAAGTAACCCGCCAGGCCGAGCAGCAGGATGCCGTGCAGCACGCCCATCAGGCGGATGTTCATGCGCATGTCGCCGTTGAAAATGTGGCTGAACTCGTGGGCGATCACCCCCTGCAGTTCGTCCCGGTTGAGATAGGTGACGGCGCCGCGGGTCACCCCGATCACCGCGTTGTTGGGCGAATAGCCGGCGGCGAAGGCGTTGATGCCCATATCGTCCATCAGGTACACCGGCGGCGCCGGAATGCCGGAGGCGATGGCCATCTCCTCCACTACGTTCAACAGGCGCCGCTGTGCGGCATCGTCGGTATTGCGGGGGATGAGCCGGCCGCCCAGCATCTCCGCCACGGTGCGTCCGCCGCCGGACAGGGCCACCATCTTGTAGACGCTGCCGAGCACGATGAGGATGGTGACGGCCCCGGCGACGGCGGTGAACAGGCCCCAGTCGAACTGCTGCCAGAAGGTCTGGCTGGAAAAGTGCCGGGCGTCGCGGTTGTAGGCGATCAGCGCCATCACCAGCAGGTTGGTGAGGACGATGAGCCCCACGACCGCGAGGCCGAACAACAATATCAACCAGCCGGTTTGGCGTTTAGCCCGGTCCTGGGCCTCGAAGAAATTCATGGGCCGCACTCAGGTCAGAACGAAACCTTGGGCGCCGCCTGGATCGCCGCGTGGTCTTCGAACTCCAGCAGGCTCGCGTCCGGACCGTGGCCGAACATCGAGGCGAACATTGCCGGCGGGAAGGATTGCTTGTAGGTGTTGTATTGCATCACCGCGTCGTTGAAGGCCTGCCGGGCGAAGGCTACCCGGTTCTCGGTGCTGGTCAGCTCTTCCGAGAGCTGCATCATGTTCTGGTTGGCCTTGAGATCGGGGTAGGCCTCCATGACCATGTTCATGCGTCCCAGCGCGCCGGCGAGGGTGCCCTCCGCCTGGCTCAGGGACTTGATCGCGTCCGCGTTGCCCGGGTCGGCCTTGGCGCGGCTCAACAGGCTGGCGGCGGCGTTGCGCGCCTCGGTGACGGCTTCCAGCGTCCCCCGTTCGTGCTTGATATAGCCCTTGGCGGTCTCCACCAGATTGGGGATCAGATCGTAGCGCCGCTTCAGCTGCACCTCGATCTGGGCGAAGGCGTTCTTGAAACGGTTCTTCAAGCTGACGAGCCGGTTGTAAATCGACGTGATGTAAATGGCGATGGCGGCAATTACCACCAGCGTTATGATTAATACGGCACCCATGGCACTCTCCTCCCGTTGCGACGCGCTGTGCATGATTATCGGCGATGGTAACAACAAACCTGAATGAGGCGAAGTATCGTTAGACTGCAAAGACACCGCGATTATCCCTTTTGGCACCGTTACTTGCCCCTGCGCCCGCGCCTGCCTTCAGGGGCCCAGCGCCTCGGCCGATTATGCTTATGCCCCGGATGATGGCGCTGCTGAGCAGAAAACGCGTACTGCATTCCGGTATGCCCAGCTACCTACTTAAAGGGAGGCCTTTATGCATACCGATTCAAGTAGCCGAAGTCTTACCGGACGGACCCTGGAGTTTCGCATCGGTTCATCGTTGCTGCGCCGTTCTCACGCGCATTGGCTCAATTTCCTTGCCATGGGTCTTTCCCTGGCGATGGTGGCGATCGTCGGGTTCCTGACCATGAATCCCCATGGCGGTACCCTGCACGCACACGACGTGTGGAAGAAATTATTGCTGCAAATGGACAAAGACCCGGGAATGAAATGGCACTTCGTGGTGTTTGCGGTGATCGTTCCACTGGGTATGGCTGCCATGTGGATGCAGCGCCTCGCCTATATCCGGCTTACTGCACACGGCATCGAAGGATACATACCGCGCTGGACTGGTCTGGCGAGACGGAATCTGACCACCGGGCATTGGAAAGTCCTATGGGGATCGATTCGGTCCGCCAGGCTGGAGCCGGGTAAACCGATGCCTCAGCTGATGCACCAACTCGCCGGCTATCGACTGGTGCTGGAGACCGACAGGGGCCAGATCCGCTTGTCGCCGTTTTTCTGGATCATGCGCAACGGTCCTGACCATCGTTTGACATTACGGCAAACGCTCAACGCAAAGAAGATCCAAGCCGCCGATTTGGTTATGCGTGCGCCGCTGATCAAGAGTCTGCAACAGCGGGGGATAGATTTTGTGGAAGCTGCGGGCGCCGCCGCAGCCGGTCCCGTCGGCTTCGACCTGGCGAAGCATCGCGGCCTGCTGATCGAACTTGTCCTGTTTTTCGGCGCGGGTCTTTACGCCTTGGTCGACGGACTGTTCATCGCCGCTTTCAAGCCGTTGGAGACTTTGCCGTTGCTGCCCTTCCTGGTCATCGCCGTCGTTGCCCTGGTGACGGTATCCATCCTTGGTCGCGGAGCGCCGACTCTCGAACGGTCTGTCGTGGGGATAATCACGGTGGTCGCGCTGACCGCGGCGGTTTATCCTGGCCTGCTGCGGGTCAACGCGCTCAGTGCCGAGCCCCAGTCGATCACGTACAAGGCGGTGGCGGCGGGGCGCTTCGAGCCGCTAGATCGGGAACTGCCGGCCATCGACCTAACCGGCCTGCATGTCGACGAGTACTTGGCGCAATATCCGCCGGGAAAGGAACATGAATTTCGCCTGCTGCGCGGCGTCAGTGGTTTCTACCAGTTGGATCTGCGCCCGTTCTACGCGCAAACCCGGGAATTCTATAAGCGGAAAGGTTAGGGCTCATTTTTTGGGAAGGACGCAATGATTCGTCATTCCGGGCGTAGCGTAGCGGAGACCCGGAATCCAGTGCCTTTGACTCAACGGGTTTCCGGATTCCGGCTTTTATGCCCTTTGGTTATTCGCCGGAATGACAGCAATAGAATGCGATCTCAAAATTGAATTTCACTTAGTTGCGACGTATGAGCATATGTAACCAGTGATAAAAATGCTGATCTTGGTCCCTTCTCCCTTTGGGAGAAGGTTAGAATGAGGGGGATTTGAATCAGGTACGGGGCTTAATTTTATCCCCTCACCCGATCCCCGCCGGGACGCACCAAAACCGAGTGCGCCCGTTCGGCGGAGAAAAGGTCCACTGGACCTTTTCCACTTTCCGCCTCACCTCCCTGAGGCAGAGGGAGCAAGTGGGGCAGCAGTGGATCGCCTGCTAATTTTGAGATGGGTTCTAAATTTTATCAATTATAAATGGCAACGCGGTAATTTGCGCCGCGTCCCCCGGCCGTGAATGGCTGATGGGCCGATCACGTTTGTCTTCTTTCCGTCGCACCACCCTTCATGCGATTTCCGCCAACCCGGATGATGCCGGGTATGCATCTCAATCGAGGAAACAATGCGCATAGAATCCGGATGCGAACGTCTCGACGTCACCCCATTCTGAGTAGCAGTCGGCTATCTGAAGCGCAGTGGCGCCGTTTCTCCCTCGTCCCGGCGGCCGCCGGTGAAACTTTCCGTGCTCCCATTGGTCGTACGCTGTGGAAGGGAAACCCGGCCTTGATCGGGAATAGAGCCGGATTGCGGTATGATCGGGAAAAGCTTCGGGATAAAGGTTTTCGGGGAACAGTACGATTTTCCCTGGGAAAATAGCGATAGAAATAAAGATATCCCCGGAGTGTCAGTATGAAATCAAAGATGGACTGCCAGCGGAACAATATCTTTGGAAACTGAATCGCCGTTCAGCTTGGTGAGCTTTGCCTCGAGATAGATCATCAGCTGTGGCCGGATATCGATAGTCAAAGTTCGACCACAAGCCTGAAATTCGCTTAAATTCTGACTTCACGGGATTGACGATGAGCACAACAACAACAGTGGAAGCACCGGCCGGGCCGTCCCCGACACAAGAGGCCTTTCAGCGTTTAAAGCAACAGATATCGCAACGCATCCTGGGCCAGGAGACCCTGGTGGACCGGCTGTTGATCGCCATACTGGCGGACGGCCATCTGCTGGTGGAGGGTGCGCCGGGGCTGGCCAAGACCCGCGCGATCAAGGTCCTGAGCGACAGCATCGAAGCCAATTTTCACCGCATCCAGTTCACCCCCGATCTGCTGCCCGCGGACCTTACCGGCACCGACATCTTCCGTCCCCAGGACGGTTCCTTCCAATTTCAACGCGGTCCCCTGTTTCATAATCTGATACTCGCCGACGAGATCAACCGCGCGCCGGCCAAGGTGCAGTCGGCGTTGCTGGAGGCCATGGCGGAGCGGCAGATCACCGTCGGCACCACTACCTATCCCCTGCCCAAGCTGTTCCTGGTCATGGCCACCCAGAATCCCATCGAACAGGAAGGCACCTATCCCCTGCCCGAGGCGCAGCTCGACCGTTTTCTGTTGCATGTAAAGATCGATTATCCTCAGGCGGAAACGGAACGGCAGATCCTGGAGTTGGCGCGTCGTGAGGCGCGCACAAGCCACGCCGTCACCGCGGCCGTGGCCAACAAGCTTTCCCAGACCACACTGATGGCGGCTCGCGAGGAGGCACTGGCGGTCTACATGGCCGACAACCTGGAGCGTTACCTTATCGAGATCGTGCTCGCCACCCGCGAACCGTCGCGCTACAGCGCCAAACTCGCC